>NZ_LT853882.1:3137500-3737500 GCF_900183975.1 Xanthomonas fragariae | reverse complement strand
GGCCCTGCGGTGTGCACGGGATTGAGCCCGTCTAACAAACGCGCGCCCAGCGGCACGCTGCCGGTGACGTCTTCGAAAATGCGGCTCAGCTCCTGCTCGGTGCGTGCGGCGGCGATTCGCGTGGCATAGCTGCGGCCATCCGGCGAGTCGATACGCAAGGCGGCATCGACCATGAAACCGGGAATGTGGTGTGCGTTGGCGCGGCGGTCGATCTCTGCGCGCGAAATCTTGCCCAGGTTGGGTACCACGGGGTTGGCTTGGTAGGTCGACTCCTGCTCGGCCACCGCGAGCACCGCGCAGATGTGCTCTGGGCTGGCATCGAGCAATTGCGAGGATAGCGCCAGGTACACATCGTTGGCCCAGCCAGCGCGGTCGGTGAGCGTGGCCGGCAGGCGCCGCGCGATGTCGGCCTTGACCGCGTCCGGAGAGCGCTGCGGCGGACGCGGTGCCTGGGTGGCGCAAGCTGACAGCAGGGCGACGGTGAACAGCGTGAGCAGGCGGGGCAGGGATGAGGTCACAGCGTCTCCAACGATCCAGGGGCGGCAGCGGCCGTGCGGCAGGTTACGTGGCTTGCCTGGAGTGCCTTGCGTGGACTGGCGCGCCGGGCAGCATTAACAGCGAGCCCAGCAATGAAGCGGTAAGGCGGATGCTCAAGTAACGTCCATGTCGAAAGCGGGGCAGTATCGCAGCTCCGTCTGCTGCGGCTAAGTTCGGTCTATCAAGCGATCACCGCCGCACAGGCAGCGTCGCAAGCACGCCATCCAGCGCCAGTTGCGTGGCGAAACCTGCTTTGCCGAGACGCTTGCTCACCTCGTTGGGCACATCGCGTCCGCTGGTGAGTTTGTTGGGCGCGCCGGTGTAGTGGAACAGTCGCCCGCCACGGCGCAGCACCCGCGCCAGTTGATTGTAGAAGACCTGCGAATACAGTTCGCCAGCAATGCCGAAGCGCGGTGGATCATGCAGGATGGCATCGACCGAATCGTCGGCAAGTGTGGCGATGTGCTGCGAGATATCGGCATGGTTCAGCTGCAGGCGCCCGCCAGCAGCGGCGTCCTCCGGATCTGGCGACCATGGGTTGAGCGTGCGCAGCC
The DNA here is from genome assembly GCF_900183975.1 of Xanthomonas fragariae. Lineage (NCBI taxonomy): Bacteria > Pseudomonadati > Pseudomonadota > Gammaproteobacteria > Lysobacterales > Lysobacteraceae > Xanthomonas > Xanthomonas fragariae. Next base: position 3,736,409 of record NZ_LT853882.1, on the reverse strand, counting down.
ACAGCACATCTGCGTTTTTTTCGAATGCGTATACTTGCGCGACGCCTGCCTCCAAGCAGCAGGCCGCGAAGTAGCCCAGGCCGCTGCAGGTATCCAGCACGCTCTTGCCAAGCGGATCCACCAGCGCCACTTTGCGGCGCGCATCTTCGAACGGCGACAGTTGCGCCGACGGCAGCATCTTGATGCCATCGATCTCGAAGGTCGGCGCGCCCCACTTGGTGGGCACCAGCTTGATCAGCGCACCGCCGAAGCGCGAGATCGGCGCGAAATCATCACCGTCCCAGAAGTACAGCGTGCGGTCTTTGAGCTTGCCCGGATACGGGTAACCCATGCCACGCCATTGCCAGGTCTGCGCGTCGAGTTGCGCGGTGCCGGTGCTGCGGCCCAGGTCCAGCGAACCGGTCCATTGGGCAAGGCCACTGCCGCGCGCGGCAAGCAGCGTTTGGGCATCGGAGAGTATGAGCAGGGGACCGGAGTAGTGAGGCACGGCTGGCAGGTCTGTGTGCGGGCGCGCGGAGGGCGCAACGTCGATGCAAGGATGGGACCAGCATCGTAACCGACCCATTGCGCCTGGGCATCTGGTGGTCATCGGGTGTGGCGTTCGGGCCGTCAGCGCGCTCGGCAGCCAAATCTGGATCAACGCCGCGGCGTTCCGCTGACACGCACCGCACCGGACCGCATACTTGGCGCTGTCCGTATCGAGGCCTCGTCCGATCGGCGTCAACCGTGGAGTGTCGGCAATGCTGAAGGGGGTGTTGTTAGGGTTCGCCTGTTATGCGGCTTATTCGATCAGCGATGCGTTCGTGAAGCTGCTTGAAGGCACGCTGCCGGTCTACGAAGTGCTGTTTCTCGGCGCGTTGTTGATGCTGGTGGCGGTGCCATTTTTGAAGAAGCCGGACGACCAGCTGCGCGAACTGGTGATCGCCAAACAACCCAGTCTGTGGCTGTTGCGTGCGCTCACCGGCGCCATCGGCAATCTGACCTCGGTGATTGCCTTCACCACCTTGCCGATGGCCGAGGCATTCGCGTTGATCTTTTTGATGCCGATTTTCGTCACCGTGCTGTCGGTGGTGTTTCTCAAGTAAGAAGTGCAATGGCGGCGTTGGTTGGCGGTGATCGTCGGCTTTATCGGCGTGCTGATCGTGTTGCGGCCTGGCTTTCGCCATCTCACCCAGGGCCATGTGGCGGCGATCGTGTGCGGCCTGGTCGGTGCGATCTCGGTCATCACCCTGCGCATGGCCGGCCACAGCGAAAAGCGCTTGACGCTATATGGCGCCGGCGTGGTCGGCCCGCTGGTGATGGGGGGGCATGATGTTGCCGACCTTTGTCTGGCCCACGCTGTACCAGTGGGGCTTGTTGGCATGCTACGGTTTGCTCGCTGGCCTGGCCGCGATCTGCCTGATGTATGCCACGCGCAGAGCGCCTGTCAGCGTGGTCGCACCGACGCAATACAGCCAGATGTTGTGGGCGATCGCGTTCGGCTATCTGCTGTTTCACGACGATCTGGATTGGCCGATGGCAGTAGGTATCGCGCTGATCTTGGGCGCAGGCTTGTTCACGCTGGTGCGCGAAGAGCAAGTGTCGCGTTGGTGGCGGCGGACCAAGATCGTTTGAGTTGCGGCACGATGCACCGCGGGAAAAACCTATTTGCTGTATTGCAGCGGCTGCTCGGGTGCCAACGCGCATAGGCCGGGCAGCCGGGCCTGCTGGTATAGCGCCTCGTAGGCATCGGTGATCATGACGTCTGCGCGCTTTTCCAGCAGCTCCCGGAACTATCGTCGTGTTGTCGGCGAACAGGCGCAGAGTCGCGTGCGGCAATTGGCGCTTTGCGAACGCTTCGTTGGTGTCGCCGGGTGGCTCGATCACACGGATTTCAGGTCGATTTATCTGCGCGTTGTATAGCCAGTCGGTTTTGGTGCGCTTCGGTACATGCTCGTCAACAAAATGTCATGGCAAACGCACGCAGGCTCACGGTGCGATAGCGCTGCGCGACCTAGCGTTAGCGCACCAGTTGAACGCACCGGAGTCTTTCATGCATCTCAATCCACGCACCGCTCGCCCGATGACAATGTCTAGTGCAGGTGTGTCGGCACATGGCACGCCCGATCCTGACACCAACGAAGAAGAGATTCCGTTGGAAGAGCAGGAGCCGCAGCAAGGTGGCCTCAGCGAGGAAGTTGGTGATCTTGAACAGGACGATGATCAGGCATTGCCCGGTCGTGTTGGTGGTGGGCTTGCTGGCGGTTGAGTGGATGCCGGTGGCATTTGTCGTGTTGCGTCGGTGGCTTGCCGGCACTCGCTTTGCGTCTCGGCATTTCCCTCCAGGACTAACGTCCCGTTATTTGCGCGAAGGTATGCTGTGGCCTGGTGGTCAATGGTCGGAGTGCGACTGCTCGCTGCTGTGATCGATCAACTACGGTCACGCATCAGCCACCTGGCGATCAAGCAAGGCGTGCCTGGTGCACGCGCAGCAGTTTTCTCCCATATCTTGCCGGATCGGCGGCGCATCGATAACGCTGTGCGGATCGCGGTCGCAGATTGTGTGTTCCGTGCTTGGACGAGGTGCAAGCCAGCGTACGCGTCCTTGCCAACGACCACGACGACCACGAGCCGGCGACCGCTGTTCAGTTGCCGGGCAGTGGCTCGCGAATGGCCAATCGATCTTGACGGGACCCAGCGCCCTGACACCGCACCTCGCGTCGAAGCGGATGCCAATCGCACCGGCACGGACGCATCACGGTGGGGCGAGCGGCCCACCATGCGCAGGCGCATCCGCCGGCCTACCCGGCGCGGCAGCGCAAACCCCTGGTACAGGCTGCCGCGATCTCGTATTTTTGACGGCTTATTTACTTGCCGGTGCCGTGCCCATGTCTGACCCGTTCGCGCCCGATCATCTGCAACGCAGTCTCTCCAATCGCCACCTGCAGTTGATCGCCATCGGTGGTGCGATCGGCACCGGCCTGTTCATGGGCTCGGGCAAGACGATCAGTCTGGCCGGGCCGTCGATCCTGTTCGTCTATCTGATCATCGGCGCGATGCTGTTCTTCGTGATGCGCGCCATGGGCGAGCTGCTGCTGTCCAACCTGGAGTACAAATCGTTCATCGACTTTTCCACCGATCTGCTCGGGCCGTGGGCCGGGTTCTTCTGCGGGTGGACGTACTGGTTCTGCTGGATCATCACCGCCATCGCCGATGTCATCGCCATTGCGGCCTATGCGCAGTTCTGGTTTCCGGGATTGGCGCCGTGGATTCCCGCGATCCTGTGCGTGCTGTTGCTGCTGAGCTTGAACCTAGTGACGGTAAAGCTGTTCGGCGAGATGGAATTCTGGTTTGCGCTGATCAAGATCATCGCCATCGCGGCATTGATCATCACCGGCGCCGGCCTGGTGGTGTGGGGCTTCCGCTCGCCGTCGGGCAACGAGGCCTCGCTGTCGAATCTGTGGAACGACGGCGGCATGTTCCCGATGGGCATCGGCGGGTTCTTCGCCGGTTTCCAGATCGCGGTGTTCGCCTTCGTCGGGATCGAGCTGGTCGGCACCACCGCTGCGGAAACCGCAGACCCGCGCCGCAATCTGCCCAAGGCGATCAATTCGATCCCGGTGCGCATCTTGATCTTCTACGTGCTGGCGCTGATCGCGATCATGGTGGTGACGCCGTGGCGGCAGGTGGTGGCCGACAAGAGCCCGTTCGTGGATTTGTTCGTGCTGGCCGGCGTGCCGGCGGCGGCGAGCTTGATCAATTTCGTGGTGCTGACCTCGGCCACCTCGTCGGCCAACAGCGGCATCTTTTCCACCAGCCGCATGCTCTACGGTCTGGCCGAAGAGCAACATGCGCCCAAGGGTTTCGCCAAGCTCTCGCGTGCGGCGGTGCCGGCGCGCGGGCTGCTGTTCTCCTGCGTGTGCCTGTTGCTGGGCGCGATGCTGATGTACCTGATCCCCAATCTGGTCACCGCCTTTACGCTGGTCACCACCTTGTCGGCAGTGCTCTTCATGTTCGTGTGGTCGCTGATCCTGTGCGCCTACATCGCGTATCGGCGCAAGCGTCCTGAGCAGCACGTAGCCTCGGCGTTCAAGATGCCCGGTGGCGTGCTGATGTGCTACGTGTGCCTGGCGTTCTTTGCCTTCGTCATCGTGCTGCTGACCTTGCAGCCGGATACGCGCCAGGCCTTGCTGGCCAGCCCGGTGTGGTTTTTGATTCTGGCGATCGGCTACCGGGTCAAGTCGTAGCCCGACCCGATGCGCGGATTTCTTGCGTGCCAAACGAGCATTCGATGCGGTATGGCGCACCCCATGTCGGCGTCGCTGCAGCGATCCGGTGCGAGCGCGGGAGGTAGCTGCGCTCTTTGCGCAATCGCTACTGCTCAGGCGCAGGTGGGTGCCATTGAATCAGTTCGTGGATGGATCGACTCCAACGTCCTTGGCACCCTGCCTGGTTGCGCTTGTCGCCGGTGCGGCCTTTTGTGATCGATCGGGTTGATTTTGCAGCGCGACAGGGTCTTTTTCTATCCATTCCACTTCCACCTCCACACCGTACTTTTTGAAGATGGAGGCGACCATCTCAAGGTGTTCAAGTGTGCGGTCCTCATACTCACTAAAACGGCCGGAATCGTTATTGATGCACAGCTTGCCGTCTTTGTTGTAATACAGTGTGCCGCAGATGCGGGATTCGGGTATCTGGCGATTGCTTTGCCAAGGCTCTTGCCATGTTTGACCACCGACCAGGGTGACATGGCCTTGTGCGAATGGCTGTTTCTTTTTGCGTGCTGGTTTGGTTGTCATCGGCTCATCCAATGGTACGCCCGGATGCACCTCGCCGATGACCAGACTGTAATTGTTGGTGATGTTCCATTTGTATTCTACGCGTTTCTTGCGTAGATCGCCCAGCCGCAGGCGCTGCGCGAGCGGCACTTGCGACGTTGCAGGGTCTGTCTCTATCTCTGTCTGTGAATGGAAGGTCGGCGTGCGCATGATGCGCTCGATCTCCTCCTGGCTCATATTGAATTTCGCAGCCAGAGCAGCATTATCGCTGGAATGCGCGTCTCTCAGCGCCTGGGCCGTGGAGACGAACAGGCGGGTCGAATTGATCTTCACCCGTGCCTTGCCGTTGCCGAGACCCTCTATTTCCTGCTTCTGGATCGGGGTTCTGTGCACGATACCGTCTTCAGTCTCGAGCAGCTTTCCGCGTGCCGGCTGGGAGCTGCCAAATAGCGTATCAAAGCGTGTTGTGTCTATTGAGAACTCCGGTGCTGTCGCCCGGGCTGACTTGGTGCGGCGCAGGCGTGGCAAACTGTCCAGTGAGAACTCCGGTGCTATCGCCGATGCTGACTTGGTGCGGCGCAGGCGTGGCAAGCTGTCCAGCATCCCGTCGGGACGCGTTGCGCCACGTTGGTGGACCAAGGGATTGTGCGACGGATCGACGCCATCGGTTGCTGCGTGTGTCGTCGGGGGAACCGCTGCTGCGTGTGTTGCCGGAGAAGCGATAGCCGGGGTTTTCATGTGAATGCTCCAGGGGTGCGAGAGTGCACTGTCGAGCAGATCTCTGCAGCTGCGCTGGCACAATGCCGAACTGATGCGGCAGTCGGCGAAAGTGGCGCAGTAAGAAAAGGCGATCGGTACTGGGGATCGGTGGGTTTACGCGCAACACCGGCTGCAGCGCCAATCGCTGTCTCACCTGCTCCGGCGTTGACGGCGGATTGGACGCGGAGGATGCTCGCTATCTATTCGTCATCAAATCCTTACGCATGATCACGATCCACCCGATTGCCGGAACGCATCACACGCAAGATTGCTGGGTCGACTTGTGCCAGCCGAGCACGCAGGAGTTGGCCGAAGCGGCCGAGCGGGTCGGGTTTGCGCTGCAGGATCGCGCGGCCATCGGCGAGATCGAATTCAGCAGCCGGGTGCGCCGCCAGGGCGAGGTGCTGTTTCTCAACGTGCCGCGTTTTCAGGACGACGACGGCCCCACTGCGCCGCTGGGCTTTGCGCTGTCGCCGACCATGCTGGTGACCCAGCGCGAGCAGCGCATCTGCTCGCTGGAGGCATTGACCGCGCGCCTGGAGCACGAGCCCTGCCACAGCTCGGAAGACCTACTGCTGTGCATGTTCGATCAACTGGTGGGGCGTCTGGCAGACCGGCTGGAAGCGCTCGAAGCCGAAGTCACCGAAACTACCCGGCAAGTGTTCGACAACCCGCACAAGACCAAAGATCTGGAGCGCATGCTGCATCAGGTCGGTGGCATGGGCCGCCGCCTGGGCGGGCTGCACAACGCTGGGCAAGGCATGCTGCGCCTGGTCACCTATCTAGATGGCGCCACGCCGGAGTGGTTCGGCACCGATGCGGCCAAACGCATCGGATTGCTGCACAAGGACCTGACCACCTTGAGCGAATTCGAGCAGCACATGGACGACCGCATCGAGTTCCTGCTCGACAGCGTACTGGGCATGATCAACATGGACCAGAACAACGTGATGAAGGTGATGGCGGTGGCATCGGTGGTCGGCATTCCGCCCACGGTGCTGGTCGGCATCTGGGGCATGAACTTTGCCTACATGCCCGAGCTAAAGGGGCACGACGCCTACTTCTGGGCACTGGGCGTGATCGCGCTGAGCGTGGTGATTCCGCTGGCGTGGTTCCGCCGACGCGGTTGGGTATAAGAGTGGCTAACAAAACTACTGCGCAGTCGCCAGGTCCAGGTGGGTGCGGACGGCGCCTGGAATCGGCATGTACCACTTGTACACTGCGGTTCCCCAGCGCCGTGCGCACCTGCTTGGGGACTGCTCGCTACGTTTTATTAGCCAATCTAAAGCGATTTTTCGTAGACGTCAGGCAGATTCTCAACAAGGTTCGACTGGACTGACTAACTCGAATTTCTGATCCGGGAAGATAATGCCGTACACCTGCTCCATGATCTTCGCGATACGATCTGTTCGCTTGCAAGACGGGGTGTGGCCGGTGGCCTGCAGATGCGACTCGCTCTCTTCGATTTCATCTGAACTTACGTAATGCCAGTGATCGGAGTCTTCGCAACTGCAAGTCCACTGCGGGTCTTGCGATTCCATCAGTACAGCAAGCGTAACGACCATACAGACCAAATCAGGCTTGGTATCAGGACTGACCGGGCAGTCTTCTTCTCGTGCCTGACAGGCTCTGGAGATCGGTATGTCGCCTAACCACACAACCGCGCAGCTGGCCACACGTACATCAACTCTTGGCCTGGAAGCTGGCTTCTTCGTAAGGCTGCACCACCACCCAGCCTTCGCCGGCGAAGCGCATTTGCAGGCTTTCGCCTGAGCCGCGTCCGAACAGTGTGCCGATCGATACGTCGGCGACCAGCTCCGGGGTCAGCGTGCCCGACCAGGCCACGGTGGCGTTGGGGTCGGTGAATACCGGGCCGCTGGCGGCGGTGACCGGCAGCGTCAGTGGTTCGTAGTGCGAGGTAATCGCCACGATGCCGTGGCCTCTCAGGCGCACGTTGAACAGGCCGCCCGACAGCATGCCGGCCACTTTGCGCATCATCGTGATTTTGTGCTCGACACCGGATTCGAATGCCAGCACATCGTTGCCGTTGACGAAGATCGCCTCGCCATTCAAGCGCAGCAGCGTGACCAGCTTGCCGAGATCGGCCAGATATACACGGCCTTGTCCTTGGGCTTTCATCAGCTGCATGCCTTCACCGCTGACGGCTTTTTTCAGCAGATTGCCCAGGCCCTGCTCCAACAATCCCTCACGAGTGAACTTGACGTTGCCGGTGCGCGCGACCATGGCGCCGGCCTTGGACCACACCATGCCGCTGAGGCGCACTTCCAGCAGATGCGGGTTTTCCAGTTCGAACGGATCGGGGCCGACGTCCTTTTCCTTGGAATGGGCGAGAAATTCGTTGAGCGTGCGTACGGCCATGGTTCCGTCCTGAGGCTTGAAAGAGTGCGCATGATACGCGGCGGCCTGTGCGCCAGTAGCCCATGCAAGCCGAAGCGTGCTGCCTGAGCTGGCCGAAAGTCGATGCCGCAGTGCACGCCATGCCTCGATGCACCACAGGCCGCTTCAGTTGCAGCAAAATGCGAAAAGACGTTTGAAGTGCGATTCTCCCCCCCCTACCAAATGTGGCGACGAGCCATCGCGATCTACGCGTTTTGGTGGAGTAGCCCGCTGGCACATCGCACGACCGACTGCGCGCATCCCACGCGCTGCGCAGTCAGCGCGTGGGATGCTTGGCGTCAGCGATTTCTACATCTACCGCCAACCGCTTGCGGCGACCTGCATCCCTCAATGAACCGGCGTCACGCTCAAGGCGCGGCCGGTGCCGCCTTGCGTGCCTCCTTGGCCGGCGGTTTGGCTGTGTCAGGCGAGGGATACAGATTCAACAGCATCAAGGTGACGCCATTGGTCCAACCGAAGCCGTCCTGCAGTGCGTATTCGCCGCCGCCGCCGCCAGCCGCATCGGCTTGCAGGCCGTATTTTTCAACCAGCTTGTGCTCGCGTGCGAACAGCGATTGCACCTGAGCCAGAAACCGTTCGCCGATGGTACGGGCCAGTGCGTCTTCGCCATAACGGCGCAGGCCGTCCACTGCCACCCACTGCAGCGGCGCCCAGCCGTTGGGCTCGTCCCATTGTTGGCCGGTCTTCACTGCGGTGGTGGCCAGGCCGCCGGGGCGGAGCAGGCGTGCACGTACGTTGCTGGCGGTACGCTTGGCATGTTCGTCCGACGACAGGCCGGCAAATAGCGGATACAGCGCGGCGGCGGTGACTTGATCGCTCAGCTTGCGCGCCTGCCAATCGTAGTCTGCGTAGTAGCCGGCCGCATTCCATAGATGCGCCTCGATGGCGTGCTTGCGCTGCTGCGCGAGCACGGCGTAGTCCTGTTTGCAGTCGGCGCCGGGTTGCGCGCAAGCCTGGGCCAACGTGCGCTCCAGGTGATACAGCAGGCTGTTCAGATCGATCGGGATGATGGCAGTGGTGCGGATGGTGCGTAGGTTCTGCCCATCGGCCAGCCAGCGGCTGGTGTAGTCCCAGCCACTCTCTGCACCGGCGCGCAGGTCGCGGTAGACCTCGGCGGCCGGGCGGTCGCTGGCCTCGGCGGCGGTACGTGTGTCGTGCAGCCAGGCTTCCGGACGAGGGGTGTCGCGCTCGTCCCAATAACGGTTGAGCAGGCTGCCATCGGCCAGGCGCACCACGTGGCGCGCGGCCTGGCCGGGCTGCAGATTGTCGCTACCCTGCATCCAGTAGGCGTATTCCTTCTGCAGCTGCGGCAGGTAGCGCTGGTAGACCGCTTCGCCTTCCACGCCGGCCTGCAGCTCGACCATGTACGAGAAGAACGGTGGCTGCGAGCGGCTCAGGTAATAGCTGCGGTTGCCGTTGGGAATGTGCCCATAGGTGTCGATCAGATAGGCGAAGTTGTCCAGCATCTGGCGGCTGAGCGTGGTCTCCCCGCTCTTCACCAGGCCGAGCATGGTGAAGTAGGAGTCCCAGTAATACACCTCGCGGAAGCGCCCGCCCGGCACCACGTACGGATGCGGCAATGCCAGCAGGCTGCTATACGGCGGCACATGGGTCTGGCTGCGCACCAGCTTGGGCCATAGATCGTCGATGTGTTCGCGCAGCGCGGTGTCCTGGCGGATCGCATGGGTCTGCACCAGCGGCGACGCTTCGAAATTAGCGTCCACGAAGCGGCGCAGGTCGAAGCCGGGATGATCGTGTTGGGCCAGATAGTCGGCGTTGATCAGTGCCGGGTCGCGCAGCGGCAGGAAATCGACGAAGTGCTTTTGGTCATCGAATAGCTCGCCGCTCTGCACTGCCCGGAACAGTTCCGGATAGGCCAAGTCCGGCGTGGGCGGTGTGGAGGCCGGTGCGTTGACGACCGGTGTGTCCAGCTGCGCGGCAGTCAACGTACACGGCGCAACGAACATGCTCATCGACAGGCCAAGCAGCGACGTGCAGCACGGGGGCGCGGCAGAACTCATGGCATCTCCAGAACGAGCATTAGCGTAGGACATGGTAAACGACCGAAGTGGCGGGCGGGAGCGAGTGAGGCGCCGGAACGCCGACAGGCTTCGCACGCAGGCAATTAGATTCAGCAACGCGATCTGGCGCGATGCAACATCGCTCACCAATCCAGGCCTATCGGCATTGATCGATGCAGCTTGAATGATGGCGCGCCTGCGTCGGGTCGTTGACGTCGTTGCAAGAGTCGCGCCACTGGGCATGTGACGGAATGTCGCCAGCGTATGCGAGCCCGCCGGCCAGGCCTAGAAACTTGCGTGTGCATGGGATCGCGATTTAGCACTCACCTCAACGTGCGCGCACGCTCTAGCGCCCGCGATCGATTCCCAGCAGCCGCTGTAACTGCAGCGCGTTGGGGACTGCCAGCCCCGCAGCGGTGTTGTCGAAGATCACCCAACGTTCGGCCGGTGGCTGAGCGGTATTGTCCGGGGCACCACTCACCGCGTCGGCCAGTGCCTGCAGTGCGCCGTCGTCGTAGCTGCTGTAGTAGATGCGCGGTGCGCCATGCCAGCGCTAGTACAGTGGCCCGGCGGTTGGGCTCGGCGCAGCGGCGCAGCGTGCGATGTGGTGGCGCGACAACACTGCCTGCGCTTGCGGCAGGAACCAGCTGGCGTGGCGTGGTTCGCACACCACACCGCCATTCCAGCGCCGCCGCAGCATTGCGAAGAACGTGGCGGCTACCCTTGCATCGAAGGCCGCGCTGGGCGGCAGTTGCAACAGCAGGCAGCCCAAGCGTGCGCCCAGCGTGCCGGCCTGGGCAAGGAAGGAATCCAGCAATGGCCCGGTCCCTTGCAGCCGCGCATCGTGGCTGATGCTGCGCGGCAACTTCACCGAGAAACGAAAATCCTCCGGCACGCTGTCTGCCCAACGCGCGTAGGTGCTGGCGCGATGGGTACGATAAAACGAGGAGTTGATTTCCACCGCATCCAAGCGCGTGGCGTAGCGCTGCAACACGCTGGCGCCCTCGCCAAAAGTTGCGCGGTCGGCGGCCGGAATCGACCAGCCTGCGCAGCCACAACGCACACGTGCAACAGCGATGGACGAACGAGCTGGCATGGCGGGCGCAGTGAGAACGGGCAGCACTTCTATGCATGCGTGCCCGTCAGTGTTTTGTGTGCAGTGCGATCACGACCGACTCACGTGCGGCTTCGATACTAGGCGCATGCCAGAAGGTCCCTCACTTGTCATCCTGCGCGAACAAGCCGACGCATTTGCCGGCCGCAAGATTCTGCATGTCTCCGGCAACAGTAAGCAGGAAATCGTACGGCTGCATCAACAAAAGGTGCTGGCACTGCGCAGCTGGGGAAAACATTTTTGATCGAATGCGCGCAGTGCAGCGTGCGCATCCATTTTTTGTTGTTCGGCAGTTATCGCATCAACGAAGACAAACCCAATGCGGTGCCGCGCTTGCGCCTGGAATTTTCCAAGGGCCAGCGATTGAATTTTTACGCGTGCTCGGTGCAGTTTATCGATCGCCCACTGGACGAGGTCTACGACTGGACGGCAGACGTGATGAATCCGCTCTGGGATGCAGCGCAGGCACGTCGCAAACTGCGCGCTGCACCCGGCATGCTCGCCGCCGATGCCTTGCTCGATCAGACCATCTTTGCCGGCGTAGGCAACATCATCAAGAACGAGGTGCTGCACCGTGTCCGCGTGCATCCGGAGAGTGAGGTCGGCGCATTGCCGGCGCGCAAGCTCGGTGAACTGGTCACTCAGGCGCGCAATTACAGTTTCGATTTCTACACCTGGAAGAAGGCCTTCGTGCTGAAGAAGAATTATCAGGTGCACACCAAAACCAGTTGCCCGCGCGACGGTGCGCCGCTGCAGTACCGAAAGCATTTGGGCAAGACCGGGCGTCGCGCCTTTTTCTGCGAGGTGTGCCAGCGGCTGTACCGGCCGGAGGAGGCTGAATAACAAAACGTGGCGAGCTGCATCAGCGCAGCGCACGGCGCAGCAACGGGAGTGCCGACCAAGCGCAAAGGGCGCCGAGCATGGGCCGCATGCGTCTGGCGGCAAGCGCCGCCGTTTGGGTCTCCGCTCCTTGCGCTCAATGTGAATGGCGGCTAGCCCTTTCCGTCCATACAACGAATTTCAAACGCGCGCAAGCGCCGCGCCGGCTAGATTTGCACGCCCCGCATCGGGGTTCACGATGCGTCGGTCGCATTCTCATCTTATTGGTCTCGCGCATTGTGACTACCCGCAGGAACGAAGCGCTTGTCCCGCATGTCGCCGCTGTCGCATGCACGGGCGCCATCTTGTTCTTTCTTGCCTGTCTGTTGCTGTACATGCCAGTACCGCGCGACACCCTGCGACACGATGACAGTTTGCAGATGTATTTCGTGCCGCGTCCGCAGTTGACCCAGCCGGCGCCGGCTGTACCACCGCAGGAACGCGAGCGTCAGCCGCGCGCTGCATCTGCGTCCGCATCGGTCGCCCGAAGCGCGCCGCCACCAACGCGTACGCCGTCGCCGCAACGGCAGGTAGCGGCCGCCAATGCGCCGGCAAACCAATCCATGGCCGCCCAGCTGTACACCCGCGAAGGACGTTTGCGCATGCCACGCGATGCGCAGGTGGAGCCGATGGCGCAGAGCGGCAGCGCGGTGCCGCCGGGTATGACCGACGCGCGCGCGCAGGCCAAGGCACGCAATTTGATGGAGCGGGTCAACCCGGTGCAGTACCAGGAAACGCGCTTTGCCAAGGACTGGAAGAGCGATGGCACGTTGGGCGATGTGGCAGTGCAGGAAATGAATCGCGGCATGAAGAAGTTCAACGACATGCTCAACGGGCCGCAGACGCAGGTAGCCAAGGCGCGAGCGCCGCCGGACGTGCGCTTCAATCCTGCATTGGCCGGCAATCAGGCCGACATGGGGAGTGAAGCGACCGGCGATGGCTACAAGGCCGCACCGATCGCGCATGAAACACTGCCCGATCTCACGGGCGAAGCCAGCCGCCGCATCCGCGAGGCGTTGGCGGCGCTGGAACAACGCAGCGCGCATTGCGATGCGTCCACGCGTAAAACCCTATTGTCGCCGGTGCGCTTGCATCTGAGCGATCTGGAGCGCGCCGAGCATGCCTTGAACAACGGTGCCGACCCGGTTATGGCCGCGCAAATGCTGCCGCGTCAGGCCGACAGTGCCTACGATCTCGCCCGTCGCGCGCTGTGGTACGCCGACCGCCAGTTGAAGCAGTGCGCGATTGGACGAGTGGGTCAGTGTGCAGCTGATCATGTCGCTCCCAGCATCGAACGCGCCGCTTGGTAGCAGCGCAGTCGATGGGTCAATCGCACTCAGCGCTTGACCGGCTTGCCATCCACATCGAGCACCTGTACCTCGCCCAGCTTGAGCGCACGCACCGGGGCTTCGATCTTCTTCAGGTCGCCGACGATCACCCAGGTTAGCGCGTTGGGCGCAATGATCTGCTTGATGGCTTTCTGTGCGGCCGGTTGATCGATCGCTTCCAGGCGCGGCTTGAGCGTCTGCACGTCGTCGTCGGGGCGGTCGAACTGCACGATGTCTTCGATCGCACCCAGCACCGCGCCGGTGGTTTCGAAGCTGCCCGGCAGGGCGCGGATTCGCTGGTTCTTGATCTTCTCGATCTCGTCGGTGGTCAGCGGCTTGTCGCCGACGATCGCGGTGGCTTCCTTGAGGATCTCGTTGGCCGATTCGGCGGTCTTGTCGGTCTGCACCGGCGCCGAGAACAAATACGGCCGCTGGCCCTGCGCATCCAGCATGCGGGTGCCGGCGCCGTAGGCCCAACGCTTGTTTTCGCGCAGGTTCATGTTCAAACGCGAGGTGAAGGTACCGCCGAACGCGCCGTTGGCCACGCCGATCGCCAGGTTGTCCGGCGCCTTGGCGGACGGTGCGAGCAGGCCGGCCAGGATCACCGACTGCGGCGCGTCCGGGCGATTGATCAGATACACGCGAGGCTTGGGCTGCGCGGCGACGTTGAACAGGTTCTTCTTCGGCAATGGTGTGGCGGGTGCCTTCCAGTCACCGAAGACGGCATCGAGCTGCGGAATGATCTGCGCCAGCGTGGTGTCGCCGGCCACTAGGATGCGCAGGTTGTCCGGACGTAGCCACTGGCTATGGAAATTCTGCAGATCCTTTGCGTCCAGGCTCTTGATTGCCGCCTCGATCCCACTGCCGGTGAGCGGGATGCCGTAGGGGTGGTTTTGGCCGAACAACAACGGCGGCAGCGCACGCAGCGCCAGGCTGTCGGGCTGGGTCTTTTCCTGCGCGATGCCGGCCAGCCACTGGCCACGGATACGCTCGATGTCCGCTGCCTTGAAGGCAGGGTTGCGCACGATGTCGGAGAACAACTGCAGCGACGGCTGCAGCTGGTCGTTGAGCGCGTCCAGCGAGGCGCTGCAGCTGTCCAGATCACAACCGACCGCCGTGATTGCGCCCAGGCGCTGGCGACGCTGGGCCACTTCCACCGAATCCAGCGAGGCGGTGCTCTCGTTCATCAGCGCGGCGCTGACGCTGGCGGTGCCGAGCTTGTGGCCCTGGTCGGCCGCATAGCCGGCGTCGAACAGCAGCTCCACTTGGGTAACCGGGATGGTGTGGCGCTCGGCCAGGATTACCTCGATGCCGTTCTTCAATTTACCGCGCTGCAACTGCGGGAAGCTCAGATCCGGGAACTGGTTGGTCTCCGGCACGCCCTTGCTGCGGTCCAGCGTGGAGGCGGTGACCTTGAAATCCTTGTATTTGCCTGCGGCCGGCAGCTTGGGCACCGGCTTGCCGGGTTCGGCGGCGCGTGCGACTACTGCCTTGTCTTCGGCAACGGGGTCGAAGTCTTTGCCGGCCGGCAGCACGGTGAGCAGATAGTCGCCCTTGCCGAACCAAGTGGCGGCGGTTTGCTTGACGCTGTCGACGGTGGCGTCCAGGCCGCGCTGCAGATCCTTTTTGTAGGCGCCCGGGTCGCCGCGATAGACCTGGCCCTCGGCCAGGATCACCGCCTTGCCACCGAAGCCGCCAACCTTTTCCAAGCCGCGCACGAAGCCGGCGCGGTAGGCCACCTGCGCGCGCTGCAATTCGTCGGCGGTGGGGCCTTGGGCGATGAACTTCTTGAGTTCTTCGTCGATGATCGCCTCGACCTTGGCCGGGTCCACGCCGTCTTTCACGTCGGCCTGGATCTGCACCTGGCTGGCCAGCGCGAACGGCTGGATCGCCGCCGACACGTCATCGACCAGGTTGTCCTGGTAGACCAGGCGTTGATACAGCCGCGACGTCTTGCCGCCGCCGAGCAGGGTGGTCGCCAGATCCAGCTGGATCGCTGCATCGCTGCCCAATTGCGGCGCGGCCCATGTGCGATAAATGCGCGGCTGCGAGACATGGTCGTGCTGCACCCCACGCTTCTGTGCGGCCAGCGGGGTCACCCACGGCTGCTGGCGCGGCACCGGCTTGCCGGCCGGGATGTCGCAGAAATACTGCTCGGCCTTGGCACGTGCCTGCGCCACGGTGATGTCGCCAGCCAGCACCAGGGTGGTGTTGGCGGCGCCGTAGTTATCGTTGAACCACTGTTTGACGTCGGCCAGCGAGGCCGCGTCCAGGTCTTCCATCGAACCCACAGTTTCGTGCTGATACGGATGATTGGCTGGGAACAGGTTGGACAGGATGTTCTGGTCCACCCGGCCATACGGGCGGTTCTCGCCCTGGCGCTTTTCGTTCTGCACCACGCCGCGCTGGGTATCCAGTTCTTCCTGGCCGATGGCACCAAGCAGGTGGCCCATGCGGTCCGATTCCAGCCACAGCGCAGTATCCAGCGCGGTAGTCGGCACGGTTTCGAAATAGTTGGTGCGGTCTAACCAGGTCGTACCGTTCATGTCGGTGGTGCCGACCTTTTCCAGGGGCGCGAAGAAGCTGCCCTTGTTGTTCTCCGAGCCAGAGAACATCAGATGCTCGAACAAGTGCGCAAAGCCGGTCTTGCCGGCCGGCTCGTCGCCGGAACCGATGTGGTACCAGATGCTGACTGCCACCACCGGCGCCTTGTGGTCTTCGTGCACGACCACGGTCAGGCCGTTGGGTAGGGTGAAGCGGGTGTAGGCGATCTCGGGGACGGCGCTGCCGGCCGCGCTCTTGGACAGGCTGGCCGGGGCGGCGGCGACGGCGGGAGCAACAACGGTACTGGCGGCGACACCAAGCACACCGGCGATCAACAGGGACAGCGGACGCAGCATGTAACACTCCAGAGCATGGCAATCGGGCGAGGGTAGTGGCTGCTTGGCGGCGCCGCAAATGCTGTTCGGCACAGGCGCTGTCCAGGAGCTGTTGCGCTGCTGTAAAGGCGACAGAACCGCGCGCCGCGTCCTAGAGGCGTAGCGCCGGACACGTGGCGACTGGCATGGTGCTGGCTGCGTCCTGGCACCAGACTTGGCATTGTTCAACCTGCAAGGGCGAGGCGGCGGTTGCAAGCAGCGGCTAGCTCGTGCTGTCGACGGCTGCGGGTAGGCCGTACACTGGATTCGGTTCTTGCCATGCCCGGATCAATCACCTTGTCAAGGCCGGCTCCACTGGTACGCTGAGCGCCGTTCTTAATGGCCGGCAAGCGAGCCCAGCCAGATCTGCTCAAGTCGACCCTCGCTTCGCCGTTACATGGTGCGACCCACGTTGACCAAACGCCTGCCGACCAAGCCATGACTGCCCTGATGCCGCCCGTGCCGATCCCAGCCGACGACGCCTTGCGCGTGGAGGCAGTGCGCCGGCTGGGAGTACTGGACACCGAGGCTGAGGCCGAATTCGACGACATCGCCTGGCTGGCCGCGCATGTCACCGACGCGCCGATGGCGCTGGTGTCGCTGCTGGATGCCGACCGCCAGTGGTTCAAGGCGCGCTGCGGCACCGATCTGGAAGGAACCCCGCGCAGCGCCTCGTTCTGCTCCTACGCGGTGATGGGCACCGAGCTGATGGAAGTGCCCGATGCAGAAGCCGACCCGCGTTTCGTCAACAACCCACTGGTGACTGCTGCGCCCGGTGTGCGCTCGTATGTGGGCGTGCCGCTGATCGGTAGTGGTGGTTACACATACGGCACTTTGTGCACGCTCAGCACCGAATCACGCGTGCTCGATGACCACCAGAAACAGGCCTTGATCCGCCTCGCGCGGCAGGCCGCCAGTCAACTGGAAGTGCGCCGCGACCGGCTGGCCGCACAGGCGCAACAACAGACCCTGAGCCTGTTGCTGGAAGCCATGGCTGACGGCGTGGTGGCGTGCGGCAACGACGGTTTGCTGCATGAATTCAACCACGCCGCGCGGCAATGGCACGGCACCGATCCGCGTGCGCTGCCGCCTTCGCAATGGGCGCAGTACTTCGACCTTTACAACGCCGACGGCAGTACCGTGCTGCCCACCGATGCGATCCCCCTGGTGCGCGCTTGGCGCGGCGAGCACGTACGCAACGCCGAAATGGTGATCCGTGCCACCGCCGGCCAGCCGGCGCGCAGCGTGCTGTGCAATGCCGACCCGGTGGTCAGCGACCAGGGTACGCCGTTGGGTGCGGTCTGCGTGATGCACGACATCACCCAGCTCAAGGAGGCCTCGGCCGCGCTGGCTGCCGAACGCGCGCGCCTGCAGGCCCTGGTGGACGCCTCGCGGGATGTGGCGATCATCGCCTTCGATCCGCACGGCCAGATCGAGTTGTTCAATCCTGGCGCCGAGCGGCTGCTTGGCTATGCCGCGGACGAAGTATTGGGAAGCTGCCCAGTGCAGTTCCATCTGCCCGCCGAGCTGGAGCGGCACATGTCCACGTTGGCCTTGTCGCCGCCGTCCTATGTGAAGTTGGCTGCGGCCGCAGCCGGCGATGTGCTTGCCGAAGAAATCTGGACCTTGGTGCGTAAGGACGGCGAACTGCGTCGCGTGCGCCTGTGCTTCAACATCATCCACGATGCGCAGCAGGGATTGGCCGGTTATCTGGCGATGGCCATCGACGTCACCGCCGAATTGCAGGCGCAAGCCGCCGCGCAGCTGGCCGCCCAGCATTTCACCGGCGCTTTCGAAACCGCGCCGCAAGGCATGGCGATCGTCTCTCTGGACGGTGCCTGGCGCGACGTCAACCCGTCGCTGTGCAGCATCCTGGGCTATCCGCGCGAGCAGTTGTTGCACACGACGTTTCAGACCATCACCCATCCCGACGATCTGAATGTGGACCTGCGGCTGGTGCAGGAGCTGATCGAGGGCGAGCGCGACAGCTATAGCTTGAGCAAGCGCTATATCAGCCAGCAGGGCACGGTGATCAGGGCGCAATTGTCGGTGTCGCTGGTACGTGACAGCAGCGGTGCGCCGGTGCATTTTGTCTCGCAGATCCAGGACGTCACCGAGCGCCATGTTGCCGCCGAACGGCTGGCCGCCAGCGAAGCGCGCCTGCGTGCAATCAGCGACGCCACGCCTACATTGGTGGGTCAATTCGATGCTGGGCAGCGTTGCTTGTTCGCCAATGAAGCCCATCGCGACTGGCTCGGTGTCGAGCCGGCCAGCCTGGTCGGCTGCCATATCACGCAAGTGTTGGGCGGCGACCTCAGTGATGCCGCGCGCGCTGCCTTGGCGCAGGTCGTCGCCGGGCAACGCGCCAGCTTCGAACATGTATTGCGCGGCGGCACGTCCCCACGCGATGTGGAAATCACCTTGGTGCCGGAGACGCAGAGCGCATCGACGCAGACGCAGGCTCAGGGATTCTTCCTGATGGCGCACGACGTCACCGCGCATAAAACGCTGCATCGGCTGATGCACGAGCGCGCCACCCGCGACGCCTTGACCGGCTTGCCGAATCGGCACGCCTGGTCGGAAGCGCTGCAGATCGCCGTGACGCAGGCGCAGCAACAACAATGCGCCGTGGCAGTGATGTTCCTGGATCTGGACGGCTTCAAGCGTATCAACGACGTCTACAGCCACCGCGCCGGCGACGCCGTATTGGTCGCCTTCGGCCGCTGCCTGCAGCGTGCGGCAGGCGACCGCTATTTAGTGGCACGTCTGGCCGGCGACGAATTCGTGGTGCTGTTGGACGACTTGCAAGACCCGCAGACCGCATGTGCCGCGGTCGCAGAGCGCATCCGCATCGCTGCAGCGGAAGGCGCAGTGTTCGGCGACCAGCACCTACCGATCCAGCCCAGCATCGGCGTCGCCTGGCAGCACGGCACGCACGTCGACGCCGCCAGTTTGATGCACGCAGCAGACGAAGCGATGTACGCCGCCAAACGCGCGCGCTGCGGCAGCGACACAGCCACCACTGGACGCGATTCCGCGCGGTAAGCACTGTTTCTTTTCCCTGCGGGACCTCGGTCCCTTTATGGGGGGAAGATGCCCTAAAGCGGATGAGCTTACGGTCTATCCGTCTAGATGCGTCAGTCTTGACGCTGAGCTTGCGCGCCTCCACCAGTTCCAGATATTGCAGACGCGCAGCGGCCACCGCCAGCAGGATCACCCACACTGTCAGGAGCGCGCACAACAGGACGAACTTACTGGTGAGCGGGAAGTTGGCAACGTCGCGACGCAACGGGGAGCCAATGGGCTTGGCAAGGACATCCAACTAAGAGTGGCTAACAAAACTACTGCGCGCCCGCCAGGCGGGCGCGGCCGGTGCTCGGAATCCGCAGGTACCATTCGTAAACTGCGGTTCGCCCGCGCCGTCCGCACCCACGTGACGACTGCTCGCTACGTTTTTTATTAATTGCTCTAAGAGCCTGTTCACGATCTTTTGAGTAGAAGCGCCAAGAAGGCCAGATGGATGAACTGCAAGCTGGTGTTGAGTTTGCGCTCGCAGTTCTTCCACAGCCTTCGGTTTTTCTCCAGCCAGGCAAAACTGCGCTCGACGATCCAGCGCTTGGGCATGACCTTGAAGGTGTGCAGTTCGCTGCGCTTGGCAATCTGCACCGTGAGCTGCTCGCCTAGAATCTCTCGTACGCCTTCGGCAAACGGTACTCCGGTGTAACCACTGTCGCACAGCAGGCTTTGTACATGCGTCAAGTTTGACTGACAGCGCTCCAGCGCCCGCAGCGCACCTTTGCGGTCGGTCACCTCCGCCGTCGTCACCGCGATGGCATAGGGCACCCTGGGTATCAACAGCGATATGCCGCTTGATGCCCGACACCTTTTTGCCCGCGTCATATCCCTTTTGCCCGGCTGTGTCTGTGTTCTTGACGCTCTGCGCGTCCACGATCAAGAACCTGCTGAAGATGTTGCGCTCCTGTTTCTGGCGGGCCACGCCAACCTGATTTTTTGAGCGCCCGCTCCAGCAGGCTCACTCCTTCATCGTCGCACTCGCTCCACTTGGCAAAGTACGCGTGCACGGTCCGCCACTTCGGAAAGTCGCTGGGTAGCGCTCGCCATTGGCAACCGGTTCGCAGCACGTACAACACTGCGCACCACACCTCATACATATCCACTCGGCGTGGCTTGGTGCGCTTGCGCGCTTGTTCCAGGATCGGGAGGATGTGTTCGAAACGCTCCCGGCTCATGTCGCTCGGATAGGTTTTTTGGCGCATCCGCAGAGTCTGCACCAATCAGGAAAGATCGTGAACAGGTTCTAAGAGCTGAGGCGCTAGCGCACGGATAACGGCTGATTCACAGGTCGGTTGAACGTTATTAGCGGCAGCGTCGGCCTGTTTGGAGTCATCAAGGCTGAGTCGTGCAATGCGCCAATGCAATATAGGAGCGCCTTTGGGCGATGGGCGTTGTCGATCACGCTTCACCGCGCCAAAGGGAGTCCCTGCAGCGTTGCTACATGCCGGACGCCAGCATGCGAACCGCGTTGATCAGCCCGTTGCGTTACGCGGCGTCATACAGTGGGACCACCTTCTGACGACATATTGGCTGCGGGCACGCAGCGCGGGCCCCTTCAGGCATTCAGCCTGCCGCGCAAAAGCCGAACTCGGCAGTCGCACCCGCTGCCAGGGTGCGATTGAAATCCACGCCGCTAGCCTTGAGCGTGGTGCCGCTTTGCAACCAGGTGGCGTTCCAACCGTTGTTGACGGTGCCGGTGACTGGCAGCGAGATCGACCAGGTGCCACTGACGGTGCCGGTGTTGGTGACCTGCATGCGGTTGCAGTAGCCGCCATTCCACTTGCTGTCCACGATCACCTTGGTGCTGAAACTGCCGGTGGACGTCGGAGCCGGGGTGGGAGCCGGCGCGGTACTGCTCACCGTGCCCCACAGCGTCCACAACAGCGCCATCTTGTCTTCGCGCACGCTGGTCCAGTCGTCGCGCAGGATGCCGCCGGTATCGCCGCTGTTGGCGTTCCACGCCCAGTAGAAGCCCGCGTTGATGTCCTTGTTGCGCAGGTATTTCACCAACGCGTCCTGCCACACCTTGTCGCGGGCATCGCCTTCGCCGTACTTGCCGCCGAACTCGCCCAGCAGCAGCGCATGCGTGCCGGCAAATTGACCGAAGTAGCGGTCCCAGATCACAGTCATGTTGTTGGGGAAGTTGCCATCGTTGAAATACGACTGCACGTACACATCCGGCCCGTATACATGCGGTGCCAGCAGCAAATGGTTGGCCGGAATGTTGAGCGGGGTGCAGGCCAGCGGCTGCAGATTGCCGCCCCAGAAGATGCCGCCATTGGTTGAGCATACCGGGTTGTCGGTGATGCCTTCCACCGCGATGATCCACTTCGGCGCCACCGCCAGCACTGCCGCCGAACCGCGCTCGGCGGCCTTGTTCCAGTCCGTTGATGCGTTGCCGCTGGCCCAGGTGGCCGCACCGTGCGGTTCGTTCTTCAGATCCAGGCCGATCACGCTCGGCACGCTTTTGTAGCGGTTGGCGACAAAGCGTAGATCTTCCAGCCACCGCGCTTCGGAATACGAGCCGGTGTACCAGAGCTCGGAAATGCTGCCGCAATCGGGGCTGTGGTGATCCAGCAACACGTACATGCCGCGCGCATTGAATTCGTTGATCACCTTGTCGAAAATCTGCAGTGAGGTCAGACCTTGCAGATCGGGATTGCGGCCGTAGTCGATGCTGGTCGGGGTGGTGGACGCGCGCAGCGTGGCCGGGCAGAACGGCAGGCGCACGGCGTTGAAGCCCAGGCCCTGCATCTGGTTGATCATCTCTTTCCAATTGCGCGCCCACAGACCATGCATGACATGGTTGCCGCTCTCGAAGCCGAACACGTTGACGCCCTTGAGCTGAACCACCTTGCCTCTGTCGTCGACGATCTTCTTGTTGCTGATGGAATAGCTGAAAGCCGGTGCGGCGGTCAGCGCCAGCGCCGTGGCCAGCGCGAGCGTACTTGCAGTCCTGAAAATGGACATGGTGGTTTCCTTGGAGAACCGAGCTCGACAGTCGAGCGCGGTGGGGGCATCTTGGTGTACGGCTGCGCTCCTTAGAGTGATGCAAGTCACAGAAAAGCGTATTGCCGCATCGATGACACACAGGCTGCGGGCGGTGTCGCTTTCCTGCACACTATTGGCGCTGCGCAATGTCCGCAGGCTGTCTTTTCTGCCCCCGGAGTGTCTCCCGATGTCCTTTTTGCGTGCCGAACTGGCGCAATGGCGCGCCTCACCTGCGCGCGAACTGATGGCCGGTGCGGTCGCAACGTTTGCCCTGATTCCCGAAGTGATCGCGTTCGCTTTCGTGGCAGGTGTGGACCCGCAAGTGGGCCTGTTCGCATCCTTTGTGATTGGCATCGTGATTGCGTTTTGTGGCGGACGCCCGGCGATGATTTCTGCTGCAGCCGGCTCGGTGGCCTTGGTCGCCGCACCGCTGGTGGCCGCGCACGGTTTGCGCTATCTGCTGGCGGCCGGGTTGCTTGCCGGTGCGGTGCAGATCCTGTTCGGACTATTGCGCCTGGGCGTGCTGATGCGGTTTGTCAGCAGCTCGGTGCGCACTGGCTTCGTCAACGCGCTGGCAGTGCTGATCTTCTCCGCGCAGTTGCCGCATCTGCTCGGCGCCAACCTGACTACCTGGGCCATGTTGGGCGTGGGCCTGGCGATCATCTACGGCCTGCCGCGTCTGCGCGTACCCGGCCTGTCGGCGATTCCCTCGCCGCTGCTATGCATCCTGCTGCTGACCATCGCCGGCACGGCATTGCAATTGCCGCTGAAGACCGTTTCCGATCTGGGCAAGCTGCCCAATGCGTTGCCATTCCTGCAATGGCCTTCGGTGCCGTTGACGTTGGAGACTCTGAGCATCATCGCTTTGCCGGCGCTGGCTATCGCAATGGTGGGCTTGCTCGAATCGCTGATGACCGCGCGCGTGGTCGATGAACTCACCGATACCCCAAGCAACAAGAACCGCGAATGCGCCGGGCTGGGCATCGCCAATGCGGCGGCCAGCCTGTTCGGCGGAATTGCCGGCTGCGGCATGATCGGTCAGACCGTGGGCAACGTGAAGTACGGCGGTCGTGGCCGGCTGTCCACGCTATTTGCTGGCGTGTTCCTGCTGATCCTGATGGTACTGCTCAAGCCGTGGGTGTCGCAGGTGCCGTTGGTGGCGTTGGTGACGATCATGGTGATGGTCTCAGCCGAGACCTTCGACTGGCGCTCGTGGCGCACCCTGGTCACCCATCCACGCACCTCCAGCGTGGTGATGCTGGCCACCGTGGCGGTGACCTTGGTCACCCACAATCTAGCTGCTGGCGTAGCGGTGGGTGTAGTGCTGAGCGGAGTGTTCTTCACTTTCAAGGTGGCCGGGCTGCTACAGATCGCACCTAGCGATGGCGACGACGGCGTGCGTACCTACAGCGTGCGCGGGCAGGTGTTCTTCGCCTCGGCCGATGTGTTTATCGATGCCTTCGACGCACGTGAGGTGCCCGGTCGTGCGGTGCTGATCGACGTGAGCCGCGCGCATTTTTGGGACATCACCGCCGTGGCGGCGTTGGACAAGGTGGTGCAGCGGCTGCGGCATCACGATCTGGACGTGCAGGTGAAGGGCTTGAACGCCGGCAGTCGTCGTCTGATACAGGCGCACGCGCTGGGCGAAGACGCGCTGGAATCCGCGCTGCCCTGAGATGTTGCCGGCAAAGCGGGTGCGTGGTCTGTGCGGCCGAAGAACTCTCGCTGCTGCGCATCGCCCCGGATGGCCGCACCATGGCCGAAACCCGGCCGCGTGATGACGGCCGGCTGTCGCTGACGGTAGCCGAGATCCACGATGCGCAGATGTGTACGCAACTTGCCCAGGTGCGCGGGCCGCGTGCGATGTGGTGCAACTGCAAGAAGACGGCCGCGCGCTGCTGGTCTGTCCGATTAAGGCAGTTGGTACGCATGACAACGTGGTTCGCCGCCCGTGACAGCCCGCGTGCCAAGCTGCAATCTATTGGGGTTGTGTTCGGTCGCTGCGGCGTAGTCTGCCGCGCTTCCAGCGTCGGAAGAGGGGCTGAGGCCTGCGCAGCGGCCTTCGTTTCCTTTAACGGTCGATTCTTTAGAATGCGCTGCGACGTGAGGTTGCAGCCAGGAGAGCTTGTGCATCGGATTGGTTTTAGATCGTCTTTGTCGCACGCCGTTGGGTTCGCCCACGCTGCGACGCATCAAGCAACATCGCTATGCATAGCCGGGATGGACCTCCCGTTTCAGCCCGCACTGTCGCGATCGTGCGACGGGCAGCCTTGATGGATGGCACCGTGACCCTTCCCCCCGCACCAACCGCATTGCCCCCCATTTCCCCACTCGACGCTGGCCAGCCCACGCTGCCGCCTGAAGCGCCGTTGGCGATGCCCGAACAAAGCTTGCAGGAAGGCAGCCTTCAGGTCGGCCATCAGCGCACCGCGCCGGCCGGCATTGGCGTTCGGCGCTTCTATCTGATCGGCGGCACCTTCGCCACCACCGCGGTGGCGGTGTGGGTGATGCTCAGCGTGCTGTGGCCGGACGGCATCAGCGTGCTGGAAGGCTGCCTGCTCGGCCTGTTCGTGCTGCTGTTCGCCTGGATCGCGATGTCCTTCGCCAGCGCGGTGGCCGGCTTCATCACCGTAGTGGCGCGCGCCGGGCGCAAGCTCGGCATCGACCCCGAACAACCGCTGCCGACGCTGCAGACGCGCACCGCGTTGCTGATGCCCACCTACAACGAAGACCCGCGCCGGCTGTTGGCCGGCCTGCAGGCGATCTACGAATCGGTGGCCGAAACCGGGCAGCTGGAACACTTCGATTTCTTCGTGCTCAGCGACACTACCCGCGAGCATATCGGTCGTGCCGAAGAGGTGGTCTACAATCAGTTGTGCGATCGCGTCGATGGACACGGGCGCATCTTCTACCGCCGCCGCGCCGACAATGCTGCGCGCAAGTCCGGCAATGTGGCCGACTGGGTGCGCCGCTTCGGTGGCAGCTATGCGCAGATGCTGATCCTGGACGCCGACAGCCTGATGACCGGCGACACCGTCGTGCGGCTGGTCGCCGGCATGGAAAACAACCCGGATGTGGGCCTGATCCAGACCCTGCCGGCGGTGGTCAACGGGCAGACCTTGTTTGCTCGCATGCAGCAGTTCGGCGGCCGTGTGTACGGGCCGATCATCGCCTTTGGCGTGGCTTGGTGGCATGGCGCCGAGAGCAATTATTGGGGCCACAACGCCATCATCCGCACCCAGGCGTTTGCCGATCACGCCGGCCTGCCATCGCTGCGCGGGCGCAAGCCGTTCGGCGGGCATGTGCTCAGCCACGATTTTGTCGAGGCGGCGCTGATGCGGCGCGGCGGCTGGGCCATGCACATGGTGCCCTACCTTCAGGGCAGCTACGAAGAAGGCCCGCCCACGTTGACCGATATGCTGATCCGCGACCGCCGCTGGTGCCAGGGCAACCTGCAGCACGCAAAAGTCGTCGGTGCCAAGGGCCTACACTGGATCAGCCGCATGCACATGCTGATCGGCATCGGGCATTACTTCACCGCGCCGATGTGGGGCTTGCTGATGTTGATCGGCATCGCCATACCGCTGGCCGGTGGGGGCATCGATCTGGCCGGCAATCTGCCGTTCTCGCCCGCGCGCTACTGGCATGGCAGCAGCCAGGGCAATGCGATCTGGATCTTTATCTGCACCATGTTCGTGCTGCTCGCGCCCAAGTTGCTCGGCTATATCGCGCTGCTGCTCAACCCGCGTGAACTGCGCGCCTGTGGCGGCGCCATCCGCGCGCTGCTGAGCATCCTGCTGGAAACCGTACTGGCCGCCCTGATGGCGCCGGTGGTGATGTACCTGCAGTCGCGTGGCGTGTTCGAAGTGCTGGCCGGCAAGGATTCTGGCTGGGATGCGCAGGTGCGCGACGATGGCAAGCTGTCGTGGCCGGACCTGTTGCGCAGCTATGGCGGGCTGACTGTGTTCGGCCTGTTCATGGGTGCGGTGGCCTATACGGTGTCGCCATCGCTGGCGGCCTGGATGGCGCCGGTGATCGTAGGTATGGCCTTGTCGATCCCGGTGGTGGCACTGACCTCGCTGCGTCGCACCGGCCTGGGCCTGCGCCGCGCGGGCATCTTCTGCATTCCCGAAGAGCTCGACCCGCCCAAGGTTCTGGTGCGGGCGGCCGCGCTGCGCCGCGCCGCCGCGCTGGAGCCGTCGCTGATTTGAGTACGGCAGCTCACGTTCACCGCCCCTGATCGGCAGAGGTCCGGTCAGTAGCTTGGCGAGCGGCAAAATATGTGCGCTTCCCTCATCGGCGCCGTGATCGGGCCGGCTCACCATGCAAGGCATAATGCCCAGCCCCCAAGTGGAGCTGGATGATGTTGGAAGTGATCGAACGCGAGACCGGACCAAACCCGCAATGGACCGTGTTGTGGTTGCACGGCCTGGGCGCCGACGGCAGCGACTTTGCCCCAATGGTGCCGGAACTGGTGCGACCGCAGTGGCCGGCACTGCGCTTCGTGTTTCCGCATGCGCCGATCCGCCCGATCACCATCAACAACGGCGTGCGCATGCGCGGCTGGTACGACATCGTCAGCCTGGATTTCGCCCAGCGCGCCGATAAGGTCGGCATCGCCGAATCGGTGGCGCAGGTCGAAACGTTGATCGTCCACGAGCAAACCCTCGGCATCGCGCCCGAGCGCATTCTGCTTGCCGGGTTTTCGCAAGGTGGCGCGGTGACCTTGGCGGTGGGACTGCAGCGCGGCGAGCCGCTGGCTGGGCTGATCGCCCTGTCGACCTATCTGCCGGAACCGGCCGCTGCCTCCAGCCAGTTGCAGCCGGCCGCCACCCGCCAACCGTTGTTCATGGCCCACGGCACCGCCGACCCGGTGGTGCCGTTCGCTGCCAGTCAGGCGAGCATGCAGACCTTGCGTACGCTCGGTTTCGAACTGGACTGGCATACCTACCCGATGGGCCATCAGATCTGTCTGGAAGAAATCGAGGCCCTGCGCAACTGGATGCAGGCGCGCTTCACCGCCGTCTGAGGCCATGGGCCACCGCGCGCCACAAAAATCGTCTGGATGCCGGACCTATGCCGGCTGCCGCGATTGGGCGCGCTGCTGGATCGGCTGAGTTGGTGGTGTGGTGGTGCTGGTGCTGGTGCTGGTGGTGACCCTGGTTCCCGACGTCGGCGCGGCGCGCAGCATCACGCTGTCGCGCTTCACCTGTCGCTGCGCTAGCGCGGTAACCAGTTGCAGATCCGCATCGTCAATCCGGCTCTGCAGCCCGGTGCCCGGCTCCCGTTGCTGGTCGGAGCCGGACATGCCCAGGCCAGCATCTCGCACCGGCTGGCACTCCAGTTCGGTGCCGGGCCACGGATGGCGGCCAGCTGGGCCGAAGGCTACTATGTCCGTGAGATAACATTGCCGCTGCCGTGAGGGAGAGTCGCTGCAGCGAGGGGATGTCCATGACGGCCACGCAAGTGCGGGTGCTGATCGCCGATGACGAGCCACTGGCGCGCGAGCGCCTGCGCATGCTGCTGGCCGAGCATCCGCACGTCGAAGTGATCGGTCAGGCCGAAAACGGCCAACAAGTGCTGCAGCAGTGCGAACACCTGCACCCGGATCTGGTGCTGCTGGACATCGCCATGCCTGGCGTCGACGGCCTGGAAACCGCGCGCTTGCTGCGGCAAAGCCAGCCACAGCCGGCGGTGGTGTTCTGCACCGCCTACGACCAGCACGCGCTGTCGGCGTTCGACGCCGCCGCGCTGGATTACCTGATGAAACCGATGCGCCCGGAACGCCTGGCCGCCGCACTGGAAAAGGTAGCAACCTTCCTGGCCGGACGCGCGCCCAGCGCCGCGCCTCCGCCGTTACGCACGCATCTGTGCGCACGCCTGCGCGGCAGCCTGCGGCTGATCGCCATCCAGGACATCCGCTACCTGCAGGCCGAAGAGAAGTACGTCATCGTCCACCACGCCCGTGGCGAGGACCTGATCGAAGAGTCGCTCAAATCCTTGGAAGACGAGTTCGCCGACCGCCTAGTGCGCATCCACCGCAATTGCCTGGTCGCCCGCGACGAACTGGTGGAACTGCGCCGCAGCGGCGACGGCCAGGTGCACGCGGTGCTGCGCAACGTGCCGCAGACCTTGGAAGTGAGCCGTCGCTGTGTGGCCAGCCTGCGCGAGCAATTGCGCTAAAGGGTGTCATGCGCTCATCCCAAAACGCACAACACGCTCTAGGTATGAGTTACGGGTCTGCTCCGCGATAATGGCGGGATGACCGCGCTCCGCATCGCCACCCGTAAGAGCCCGCTCGCCCTCTGGCAGAGCGAACACGTCGCCGCCGCCTTGCGCCAGCATCATCCCGACCTGGAGGTCGTGCTGGTGCCGATGAGCACCCGTGGCGATGATGTGCTGGACCGTTCGCTGGCTGCGATAGGCGGCAAGGGCCTATTCCTGAAGGAACTGGAGCTGGCGATGCTGCGTGGCGAAGCCGACTGCGCGGTGCATTCGCTCAAGGATGTGCCAATGGAAATTGATAAGCCGTTCGTGCTGCCGGCCATCCTGGGCCGCGGCGACGCGGCCGACGCGCTGGTGTCCAATCTCTACGCCAGCTTGCAGGCACTGCCGCTGGGCGCACGCGTGGGCACCTCCTCATTGCGTCGCCAGGCGCAGTTGCGCGCCGCGCGCCCGGACCTGGAATTGATCGACCTGCGCGGCAACGTCAACACCCGCCTGGCCAAACTCGACAACGGGGGTTACGACGCGATCGTGCTGGCCTGTGCCGGCTTGCAGCGGCTGGGTCTGGATGCGCGCATTTCCGCGCGACTGGACGCGCCAGAGTGGTTGCCGGCACCCGCACAGGGCGCGGTGGCGGTGGAATGCCGCGGTGACGATGCGCGTATCCATGGTCTGTTGGCGGTGCTGGACGCAGGCCGCACCCGCGTCTGCGTGGAAGCCGAGCGGGCCATGAATCGCGCGCTGCATGGAAGCTGTCACGTGCCGGTGGCTGCGTTCGCGCGCTGGGAAGGCAAGGGCCTGTTCCTGCAGGGCATGGTCGGCGACGCCAGCGACGGGCGGCTGATTCACGCAGACGCATACGGCAGCGCCGACGACACCGAAGAACTGGGCCGCCGCGTCGCGCGAGGCTTGTTCGACAAAGGCGCCGCACAGTTGCTGGCAGAGCTGTAACGACACCGACACCGACACCTCAACCGATGCGTAAGCGGCTTAGCCTTACCGGCTCGAGGTTGCAAACGCGTCGTGCCGAATCCTCGTAGAAGCGGCCCTGGCCGCGATAGGCCTCACCAGTAAAACCTCTCGCGGCCATGGCCGCTCATACAACCGCTAATTTTTACTTGAACTTGTAAACCAGGTTGACCGTGGTCAGCGTATCGGTCTTGTTGTCGCCATCGCTGACCTCACTGTTGTGGCGCATCTGCCATGCAGCCTTCAGCGCGAAGTGCGAGTTCATGTTGACTTGCACGCCGAAATCGTTCTGCGCATAGGTGTTGTATCCGCCCGACTCCACCAGCAGCGTGTTGATCAGATCGGTGTTGTCGGTGACGGTGTACTTGAGGTCGAACAGGCCGCGTGCGATCAGGCCGGTTTCGTTGCGGTCTTCGTTGCGGTTGTGCGCGCGACGGACACCAGGGCCCACCTGTGCATCCAGATAAAAACGATCGGCGTTGATCAGGCGCGTGCCGTAACCGATACCGAAGGTGGCCAGATGGTCATAGGTGGCGAAATCATCCATTTCGTAGCGGCCGGTGGCGGTGAGCTGGCGGTGTTCGCCCAACTGCAATGCGCTGCCAGCGCTGCCGGTGTAACGCTCGGCGGTGGTCTGGCGCTTGCGTTCGGTGCTGCCGTCGTCGTCGGTGTTGGTGTATTCGGAACTCGAACGCAGTGCAGTGGCGTCCAGGCTGTGGATCCAGTCGCCGTCGGTATAGCGCAGACGGACGCGGCCGTTAAGGCTGTCGGTGGTGCTATTGCCGTGCGCCGCGGCGTAGCCGAATTCCCCGCTGCTGCCGCCCCAGGGCGAGGGCATTAGCGCTGCGGCCGGATCCACCGGCGCCGATGCCACTGCCTGGGCCCAGACGGTGGGCGTGATCAACAACAGTGGCAGCAGGGCAGACGACAGGGTACGGCGGAACATGGGCGGCTCGCTTTGGAGGGCAGGGTGGTTAGAGAGGGTGGAAGCGATTTCATGATAACGGACTGTGCGACCGCGTCATGATCAAGTGAATGTCGCGCTTCATTGAGGGTTTGGGCGATGGGCGCAGATCGCAGCCGAATGACGTGTCCAGGTGCGAGCGGCAGCGGACGCGTGGTGAATGCGAGCGAGCTGTAAAGCAGGCGCAGCCCCGACACCGGTTGGCACGCTCCTGCGACTGGCGCACAGCCGCGCTCACCCCACCGCGCAAGGACTTCGGACATAATCGACACATGGACCGCTACGAACGCATCAACTCCTTGCATCGTCTGCTCAAGTCAGCTCGCTACCCAGTCACGGTGGCGCGGCTGCGGGATGAGCTGAGCTGTTCTCGCGCAACCGTTTATCGTGATCTGGCGTTTCTGCGCGATGCGCTGATGGCGCCGGTAGAAGGCGACGGCGAATCGGGCTTCCGTTATCTGTCCGGCGAAAGCGACCGCTTCGAACTGCCCGGCCTGTGGCTGAGCTCGGAAGAATTGCACGCGCTGTTGGCTTCGCAGCAACTGCTCGCGCGCACCGGCGGCGGAGTGCTGTCTTCGATGCTGGCGCCATTGCAGCAACGTATCGAAGGGTTGCTGGCCGCCCAGGCCGGCGTATCGCAATGGCCGGTGGACCGGGTACGGGTGATTCCGCACCGCGGCCGCAAGCTGGACGAAGCCAGCTTCCGCACCGTGGCTTCCGGGGTGCTGGAGCGCAAGCAATTGCGCTTCGACTACCGCGCGCGCTCCACCGACGAATCGACCAAGCGCACCGTGTCTCCGCAGCGCATCACCCACTACCGCGACAACTGGTATCTGGACGCGTGGGATCACGGTCGCGACGGCGTGCGCAGCTTTGCGGTGGACCGCATCAATCACGCGCGCCTGCTCGATGCGGTCCCGCGCGACGTGCCCGACAGCGAATTGGACGAGCAACTGGCTGCCAGTTACGGCATTTTTTCAGGCGTACCGAAGGGCTGGGCAACCATCGTGTTCAGCGCCAAGGCCGCGCGCTGGGTCGCCGACGAGCACTGGCATTCCAAGCAACAGGGGCGCTTTCTGCCCGATGGCCGTTATGAACTCAAATTGCCTTACAGCAACTCACGCGAATTGCTGATGGACGTGCTGCATTACGGTTCTGATGCGGAGATTGTCGAACCGGTTTCGTTGCGCGAGCAGGCCAAGGCGCTGTTGTCGCTTGCATTGAGCAATTACGACTGAGCGTGGCGGCTAACGGGTAGCGTGGGGAGTGCTCATGTGACAAGTGCTCGCGTGTGAAGCAGGTGCTCACCCAGCGCAGCAGATGGCGATGTGGAAAAAAGCGTATGTCGCCGAAAGGCTGCGCGGTGCGATCGTGCCGAGTGCGGCTGCTCCAGGAATCACGACGTTAACGACCAAGCATTGCGCCTGATCTTCTTCGACTGGCGCCCCTGATCTATTGACGGATAAAGCGCCGATTCTGGCCAGCCACCCGTCCCACCAACCTCAGCGCTTATTTGGCACTTCAAAGCCCAGACGGCCCACCTGCTCGCGCAGCTGCGGCACGCGCTTGAGCTTATCGGTGTAGATGGAATAGTCATCGCGCATCTTGTTGACCAGCAGGCGGTACTGGTCCCGGCTCATGTCCGGCTTGCGCGAAAAGATCCAGGCCAGATCGCGGCCTGGGTAGGAGATCAGCATCCAGGAGCCATCTGGCGCGATTTCCAGGATGCGCTGCTTGGCCGGGATCACTTTGTAGAACCACACCCGCCAATCGCGATTGCCGCTGTCGGCATCTACCGAGGCGCGCGCTTTGACTTCCTTTTCCGGCTCGTCGAAACCGTCGCGATACAGATAGCACACTGCCACCTTGCCGCCTTCGACCAGGGTGTATTCGTCACGGCTGGTGACGTGGCCGCGCTCGACCGGGTTGGGCATGCGCGCAATCACGTACCAAGTGCCCATGATCTTGGACAGGTCGACCGCCGGCTCATTGTTGGGCGTGTCTTTGGCGTGTGCCACGGGTAGGCCGAGCACGAGCAGGAAAGCGAGGGCGATCGTAACGGTCAGGCGCATCGCAACATCACAAATGGGCAGTTGGAGCAGCACACTACCGCATGCAGGGGGCAAGTTCGCGTCAACGGTCGGGTATGCCGTCGGTAGTGGCGTCATGCACAACCAGCGGCGCCGCGTGCACGGGTCGGGAGCCTATCGACCACGCCCAGGTCGCAGCCGGTGAGATGGACACAGGCAATTGTGCCGGCCTGTTGTGATCCTTTTCCTGTCACGGAGTGCCGCCATGTCGCATCGTCCTTCCCGTCGTTCCGAACGTCCCGACCCGCGCCTGCTGCGCCCAGTCCGACAGATCGCCTTGGCCGGCCTGGCCCTGGTGTTGGCGTGGCCAGGCGCGCGCGGGCACAGCGAGTGGATCGGCTGGCTGCCGCTGTGGCTGGTCGGCATGCCGATGCTGGCATGGTGGAGCCTGCACCGCTTCGCGTTGCCGGCCTCGGTGGGGCCAAGTGTGCGCCGCGGTGCGCCACGCCGACGCGGACCGCAGGCGCAACGCCGGCGCAGCACCTCGCGCACGGCGGCACAGGCGCAGGTGGCCTGACCTTCGGCAGGGTTGAGCGAGCAAAGCGCTGTGCTACGTTTCGGGCATTCGTTTTCCCGGAAACATTCATGCCCAAGTTCGCCTCGATCTGCCTGCTTACCGGCCTGATCACCGCTGGCGCCGTCTCTGCAGAGGAAACCGCCGTGTCCAATGATCCCTACGCCTGGCTGGAAGATGTCACCGGCGCCAAGCCGCTGGACTGGGTCAAGGCCCAGAACGCCAAGACCGAAGCGCGGCTGGCCACCACGCCGGCGTTCAAGCAAATCGAAACCAGCATTCGCCAGGTGCTGGATTCGGACGCAAAGATTCCCGGCGTACAGAAGATCGGCGAGTACTACTACAACTTCTGGAAGGACAAACAGCACGAGCGCGGCCTGTGGCGACGCACCACGCTGGACGAATACCGCAAGCCCTCGCCCAAGTGGGAAACGGTGCTGGACCTGGATGCGCTCAACAAGGCCGAAGGCGAAAACTGGGTCTGGCACGGTGCCGATTGTCTGCGGCCCGACTATCAGCGCTGTCTGATTGCGCTGTCGCGCGGCGGTGCCGATGCCGATGTCACGCGTGAGTTCGATCTGGCCGGCAAACAATGGGTCAAGGACGGCTTCTTCCGCCCCGAGTCCAAGGGCGGGCTTGGCTGGATCGACCAGGACACCGTCTACGTGTCCACCGATTTTGGTGCCGGCACGATGACCAGCTCCGGCTATCCGCGCATCGCC
This sequence comes from Xanthomonas fragariae, assembly GCF_900183975.1. Lineage (NCBI taxonomy): Bacteria > Pseudomonadati > Pseudomonadota > Gammaproteobacteria > Lysobacterales > Lysobacteraceae > Xanthomonas > Xanthomonas fragariae. The sequence continues at coordinate 3,702,665 of NZ_LT853882.1, read as the reverse complement.
AAGCAGTGGAAGCGCGGTACGCCGCTGAGTGCCGCCAGCGTGGTCTACGAAGGCAAGCCGACCGACATGTACGTCGCCGCGATGCACGATGACACGCCCGGATTCGAGCGCGATTTCGTCAGCCGCACGCTGGCCTTCTACAACGACGAGCTGTATCTCAAGGGCGCCGACGGCAAGTTGGTCAAAGTGGATGTGCCCAATTCGGCCAGCAAGTCGGTCAAGCGGCAATGGCTGACCCTGGAACTGCGCGAGCCATGGACGGTGGGCGGCAAAACCTATGAAGCCGGCTCGCTGCTGGCCACGCGGTTCGACGACTTCATAGCCGGCAAGCGCAGCTTCGAGGTGCTGTTCGAGCCCACCGACAGCACCTCGCTGGCGAGCGTAGCGTGGACGCGTTCGCACCTGGTGTTGAATGTGCTGGAAGACGTCAAGAACCGCCTGAGCGTGATCACGCCATCGCAGGACGGCTGGAAAAAAAGCGCCTTCGTCGGTGCGCCGGCGTTCGGCACCGTCGATGTCAGCGCGGTAGACAGCGACGACAGCGACGCGCTGTGGTTGACCGTCACCGACTATCTGACCCCGACCACCTTGTCGTGGGTGGACGTAGGGACTGCGCCGCAACCGCTCAAGACCATGCCGGCGTTTTTCGATGCCGGCAAGGACATCATCGAGCAGCACTTTGCCACCAGCAAGGACGGCACCCACGTGCCGTATTTCCTGGTGCGCCCCAAGAATCTGAAACTCGATGGCAGTGCGCCGACCCTGCTGTATGGCTACGGCGGTTTCGAAATCTCGATGACCCCGAACTACTCCGGCGGATTGGGCCGCGCCTGGCTGGAAAAGGGCGGCGTCTATGTGGTGGCCAACATCCGTGGCGGTGGCGAATACGGCCCGCGCTGGCACCAGGCCGCACTCAAGCAGAACCGCCACAAGGCCTACGAAGACATGGCTGCGGTGGCCCGGGACCTGGTTGCACGCAAGATCACCTCGACCAAGCATCTGGGCGTGCAGGGTGGCAGCAACGGCGGTCTGATGACCGGCAACATGCTCACCCAGTACCCGGAGCTGTTCGGCGCGGTGGTGGTGCAGGTGCCGTTGCTGGACATGAAGCGCTACAACCATCTGTTGGCCGGCGCCTCCTGGATGGCCGAATACGGCAATCCGGATACCGACGATTGGAAATTCATCCAGACCTTCTCGCCTTATCACCTATTCGATCCGAAGAAGGCCTACCCACCTGTGATCTTCCTGACCTCTACGCGCGATGACCGCGTGCATCCCGGTCATGCTCGCAAGATGGCTGCCAAGATGATCGAAGCCGGCAAGGACGTAACTTACTACGAGAACATCGAAGGCGGCCACGGCGGTGCGGCCAACAACGCGCAGGCGGCGCATATGGCAGCGCTTGCGTATAGCTTCCTGTGGGAGCGGTTGGCGGATTGAGGCGTTGGTTGCACGGGCACGCATGCAGCAATCAGCGTGCCCATGTCGGTTGCGATTGTGGGGGTGGTTAGTGCGTTCGGATCGTGGTCGATGTTCGCGTTGATGGTCGCCTTGGCGGTGAGCAGTTGCGCAACCGAAAACGGGCATTACGTGCTGCGCGATGTTCCAAGTGTGGAGGTGGAATTCCGTAACGTCGCCAGCGGCACGCAGTGGCCCGCGCACGTGGCGTTGCGGGTGCATCCCGCGCGCGGCGCTCAGGGTGCGTGGTTTCTACCCTGGAATGGCGGCAGCGACGGCAGCCAGCACATAGCCTCCATTACCGACGTCACTGTGCCGGGATGGCATGCGCCCGATCCCGATGGCGGGCCGCGTCTGTTGGGCGATATCAGCTACGTCGGCACGGATGCGGACTATCGCGTGTTGAGCGAGGCGCCACGCGCGGGTGCACCGGCACCGGCGCATTTTCTGTTGCCCGACCTGCGCGAGGCATTGTGGTATCGGGCCAAGTCAGATCAGCGGCTGGATGTCGCACGGCAGTTTTTCGATTTGGATCGCTGCACCGCGAAGAAGTGAGCCCGTCGCGCGTGCGCACCATGGTGTTGAGGATCGTCAGCAGCTTGCGCATGCACGCCACCAGCGCCACCTTGTTGTCGTTGTCGTTGTCGTTGTCGCGACAGACGCTCAGGGTGCCGCTGTCGCGGGTGAGCGGTGTTACGCCGACCAACGCCGCAATGCGTTTGCGGTCCAGCTGGCCAGCTCCGGAAGACTGGCAAGCAGGGTCGGCACGGTCACCTCGCCGACGCCGTTGACCTCGCTCAGCAGATCGCGTTGGGCTTGGCATGCCAGCGACTGCTCAAGCTGACCACTCCATCTGGGTTAAGCGCTGGGCAGTCGAAGCTCAACTTCAGATGCGAACAACGCACGTCGCTCAGCAGGCAATCACAAACGTTTCAACCCACGCGCAATGCGCTCCACTGCTTGTTCAAGACGCGGCAGACGTTGCGTATACGCGATGCGGACGTGTTGGTTGGCGCGGTGGTGGCCGAAGTCGATGCCGGGGGTGAAGGCGACATGTTCGGTTTCCAGGAAGTGCGCGCAGAAGGCCTGGGCATCATCGGAAAATGCGCTGATGTCGGCGTAGAGATAGAACGCGCCCTGCGGTTCGACGGCGATTTTGAAGCCTAATGCGCGCAAGGCCGGCAACAGGTAATCACGGCGTTGCTGGAACTCGGCGCGGCGCGCTTCGAAGATGGCGATGCTTTGTGGCGTAAAACATGCTAATGCAGCGTGCTGGGCGATCGTGGAGGCGCTGATGTAGAGATTCTGCGCAAGCTTTTCCAACTCTGGCACTGCGTTGGGCGGGGCGATCAGCCAGCCCAGGCGCCAGCCGGTCATGCCGAAGTATTTGGAAAAACTGTTCAACACGAAAGCGCTGTCGTCCACTTCCAGTGCGCTATGCGCATCCAGGCCGTAGGTCAGGCCGTGGTAGATCTCGTCCACCACAAAGTGGCCACCGCGCGCTTGCAATGCCTGCGACAACGCGCCCAATTGATCGCGCGAAAGCACGCTGCCGGTGGGGTTTGCCGGCGAGGCGACCAGCGCGCCGACGCTAGCAGCATTCCAACACGCGTCCACCAGCGCCGGGGTCAACTGGTAGTCGGTGTCTGCGTCGACCGCTACCAGTTGCGCGGCGCCTTCGACCAGGCGCAGGAAGTGTCGGTTGCATGGATAGCCGGGGTCGGCGAGCAGCCAATGTTTGTCCGGGTCGACCAATAAACTGCTGGCCAGCAACAGCGCACCGGACCCACCTGGCGTGACCAGGATCCGTTCCGGATCGATGTCGCAGCCATAGCGCTGCGCATAGAAGCCGGCGATGGCACCGCGTAACGCGGGAAGACCGCGTGAGGCGGTGTAGCGGGTGTGGCCGGCTGCCAATGCGGCCTGTCCGGCGGCGACGATCGGCGCGGCGGTAGTGAAATCTGGTTCGCCAATTTCCAGGTGAATCACGTCGTGGCCGGCCTGTTCGAGCGCGTTGGCGCGGGCCAGCAGCGACATCACATGGAACGGGGCGATGTCCTGGCTGCGGCGGCTGTAGCCGGAGGCGTGCGGAAGTGGGAAGTCCATCGATTCGATCATAGACCAGCATGACCTAGGACACATGACGCCCCGCGATAAGCTATTCCACACTCGGGCGCTGGGATGGCATTGCGTTCATCCAACGGAACCCAATCTGATGAAGCATGTTCTCACTCTTCTGATCGCCACCCTGATGACCACATCTGTTTCTTCCGCCCTCGCAGCCCTCCCGTCGCCGCCGGATGTGGCCAAGTATCCGCATGTGGTCAAGGCCCCGTTCGGCGCAACCCGTAACGACGATTACTACTGGCTGCGCGACGACAAGCGCGAGGACAAGGCAATGCTGGCCTACCTCAATGCCGAAAATGCCTACACAGACGCGCTGATGGCGCCGCTCAAGCCGCTTGAAGAAACGCTGTATACCGAGATCGTCGGGCGCATCAAGCAGGACGATGCCAGCGTACCGTATTGCGAACGTGGCTATTGGTACTACATGCGTTTTGAAACCGGCAAGGACTATCCGATCCAGGCGCGGCGCAAGGACAGCATGGAGGCGCCGGAAGAAATTCTGCTCGACGTCAACCAGATGGCGCAGAGCAAGGGCTATTTCAGCGTCGGCGATGCCGAAGTCAGTCAGGACAATCGCATCCTCGCCTGGGCCGATGACGCCGTCGGGCGCCGGCAATACACGATTCGTTTCAAGAATCTGGAGACTGGCGAAATCTACCCGGACACCGTCGAAGGCGTGTCGCCGAACGTGGTCTGGGCCGACGACAACAAGACGCTGTTCTACGTCGAGAACGACCCGAAAACATTGCTTACCGTGCGCGTGAAAAAGCATGTGCTCGGCACCCCGTCCAAAGACGATGTGCTCGTGTACGAGGAAAAGGACGACAGCTTCTACATCGGCATCGGCCGCACTCGCGACGATAAGTACATCGTCATCGGTGTGGAAAGCACGGTCTCTTCCGAATCGCGCTACGCGCCGGCCGATAAGCCCGAACGTTTCACGATGCTGGCCAAGCGTCAACGCGATGTCGAATATCACCCAGAGCACTTCGACGGCCGTTGGGTGATCCGCACCAATGCCGATGGCGCCAAGAACTTCAAGCTGGTGACCGCGCCCACCAATGCGACCACGCGCAAGCAGTGGACCGACTGGGTAGCGCACGACGACAACGTCTATATCGAAAATTTCGAGCTATTCGATGGGTTTACTGCAATCGAAGAGCGCTCCGGCGGTCTGGAACGTGTGCGCCTGCTCAAGCGCGATGGCAGTCATGGATATGTCAAGGCAGATGAACCCGCATATTCGATGGGCCTGGCGGTCAACTCCGAGCCTCACACCGCGTGGCTGCGTTATAGCTACACCTCGTTGACCACGCCGGCAACCATGTACGAGCTCAACACACAGACCGGCGAGCGCAAGCTGCTCAAGCAGCAACCGGTGATTGGTTACGATGCCGGCAATTACGTGACTGAGCGCGTGTGGATCACTGCGCGCGATGGCGTCGAGGTGCCGGTGTCGCTGGTCTATAAGAAAGGCTTCAAAAAGGACGGCACTGCAGCGTTGTTCCAGTACGCATACGGCAGTTATGGTGCATCGACGGACCCGGCCTTCAATCTGCCGGCGATCAGCCTGCTGGACCGTGGCGTGGTGTACGCCATCGCACATATCCGCGGCGGCCAGGAAATGGGCCGGCAGTGGTACGACGACGGCAATATGCTGCACAAGAAGAACACCTTCAACGACTTTATCGATGCCACCCGTGGCTTGGTAGCTCAGGGCTACGCCGCCAAGGATCGCGTCGCCGCATCCGGCGGCAGCGCTGGCGGTCTGTTGATGGGGGCGGTGGCCAATATGGCCCCACAGGATTACCGCGTGATGCTGGCGCAGGTGCCGTTCGTTGATGTGGTCACCACAATGCTCGACGCCAGCATTCCGCTTACCACCAACGAATACGATGAGTGGGGCAACCCTGAAAAGAGAGATTACTACGACTACATGCTGTCGTATTCCCCGTACGACAACGTACGCAAGCAGGCCTATCCGGCCCTGTTCGTCGGTACTGGTTTATGGGATTCGCAGGTGCAGTACTGGGAGCCGGCCAAGTGGGTCGCCAAACTGCGTGACGACAATACCGGCACGCAGCCGATTGTCTTGCGCATCAACATGGAAGCCGGCCACGGCGGCAAATCCGGCCGTTTCCGTCGCTATCGCGAATTGGCCGAGTCATATGCGTTTGTGTTGGATCAGTTGGGTGCGAGGTAGTTCTTGAGCTGGGATTGGAGGATGGGGATTTGGGAATCGCAATAGTATGTGACCTTGGATTTTATCGGTCAGCTTGAATCTGCCCCACCAAAACAGACGTCAAGATGCGATGCTTTTGATCGCGTCTGGAGGTTCTGATGCTCTGCATTGCGCATCGTGGTGAAACCGATGACATCAAGGCCCAAGCCGTCACGCGACAAACGGAGCCAGCGCACGTCCTTTAGACGCTCACGTTGATGTGCGGCAAACCCGCTACTCCTTCGCCATCTGCGCACCGGGTTTGCGATGGATCGGTCACGATGCTCGATGTTTGAGGGCTGGATCAACAGCGCTTCGACCAGGCTGGAAGCAAGGTCATCACTTGCTTCAATGCGCGAGAGCTGGCGGAGTTCAGCAGATATCCCTGAGCTGCATCAGCTTGACGAGATCCAGAAACGAGCCGTCTTTTCCATCATGGAGCGGAGCGAAAAAAATGCTGAGGCCAAAGAGAAGCAATCGGCGGACGCATGCGTAAAGCGCTCACCAAAGCATGCCAGAACAGACCGCTGGCCGGGCAGGGAGCCGAGGCGCCGTTGCGTCCGGAACGTCGTTGCCCTCTGGCGTCCTCAGTGAACTGGCTGCTCGACCGACTAAGCGCCGTCGTACCGATGCATCTGCTGTGAGTTTGGCGCAGGGATCGGGCGCGCATCCGGCTCGGAACGGCACATCGATGCCGTTTTCATCCTCTGCGCTGGCGTACGACAACCTGCCCCTCAACAGTCATGTTCATGATCCTCAGCTTTGGCGCGCTGATGCGGCTGAGACAATAGAGCAGCCCCCTGCTTTTGAAGACACCGCAGTTCATGAAGTGGTTCAAGTGCCTGTCGATCGGCAGTATGGCCGTGGTGGCGATCTGGCTATGGCTGCGCCCTGAGCCGCCACCACGTGCGCTGCCTGCGCAGCACTGAGCGCACGGCAGTCAGGGTGTTCTGGCTATACTTCGGCCCATGATTATCATGTCCCGACAGTCTGTTCGCCTCGCACTGGTTGGTGCGACCTTTGTCCTGCTTGTCGCCTGCGGCAACAAGGGCCCGCTGGTGATGCCGCAGAAGCCGGTTCCGGTGGAGGCCCAGCCCGCACCGCCGCCGCCGGGTGCGCCGCAATCGCTGGATGAGTCCACACCAGCGGCTGCGCCGGTCGACAACGACACCAAATCCGCGCCCACCACCAACCATCCCGCTAGCAGCGGCAATGAGCGCTGAGGCTAGCAGCGGGCGTCTGCGCTTCACCAAAATGCATGGCGCCGGCAACGATTTCGTGGTGCTGGACTTGCGTCACGGCACGCCGCCGCCGGATGCGGCGCTGGTCGCGCACTTGGCCGATCGCCACTTTGGGGTGGGCTGCGATCAGATCCTGACCATCGAAGCCCCGCGTAGCAGCGGGGCAGTAGCGGCCTACGGCATCTGGAATTCCGACGGCTCGGCCGCGCGCCAATGCGGCAACGGCGCGCGCTGTGTCGCGGCATGGTTGGTGCGTGACGGCACCGCACAAGGCGATCGGTTCATCATCGAAAGCCCGTTCACTGCGCACGCAGTGGAGCGTCTGGATGAGGGCATCTATTCGGTTGCGATGGGTGTGCCGCAATTCGCGCCCCCGCAGATTCCGCTGGCAGGGTTTGCACATGCGCGCGAGGAATACGCGCTGCCGGTGCACGGCGAGACGTTGCGCTTTGGCGCGGTATCGATGGGCAACCCGCACGCGGTGGTCGAAGTCGGTCGCGTGGATGCGGCGCCGGTAGAGCGCGTGGGCACGCTGCTGCAGCAGAATGCGGCGTTCCCCAATTCGGTCAATGTTGGCTTCGTCCAGGTGGTGGACCCGACGCATGTTCGCCTGCGCGTGTTCGAGCGTGGTGTCGGCGAGACGCTGGCCTGCGGCAGCGGTGCGTGTGCGGCCGCCGTGGTGCTGATGCAGCGCGGCCGCGTCGAGCGCGACGTGCGGGTGTCGTTGCCGGGCGGCGAGCTGCTTATCGGCTGGCCTGGGGATGAGCATGAGGTGGTGATGTCCGGCCCGGCCGTGTTCGTTTTCGATGGAGAATGGAACTGATGAGCGAGAACACGGACAAATTCGGCGCGCACGAGGTCGCCACGTGGCTGCGACGCCACCCGACCTTCCTCAAGCAGTTCCCGGATCTGGCGGTCAGCTTGCTGGTGCCGCGCGACGACGGCCCCACTGCTTCGTTGGCAACCTATCAACTCGAAGTGTTGCGCGACAAGAATCGCGAGCTGTCGCGGCGTTTGCATGAGTTAGGCAGCAATGCGCAAGACAACGAGCGACTGGCGGTGCGCACGCATCAGCTCACCCTGGCGCTGATGCGCCAGACCAGCGCGGCCGACACGTTTAAGGCGATGGCGGCCTCGCTGGCGGAAGATTTCAACGGCGAACTGGTGCGCCTGGTGTTGCTGACGCCGGTCGCCGGCCTGGAGGCAGAGTGGCTGCAGATCATCGCCGCCGATGACGCGCGCCTCGCGCCGTTTCGCGACTGCCTAAGCGGTGGCGAACCGATCTGCGGCCGGTTGCAAGCTGAAAAACACGCACTGCTGTACGCCGAGCAAGCAACACAGGTGCAATCCACTGCATTGTTGCCGCTGTCCGGCGTCGGCCTGATTGCGGTCGGCAGCAGCGATGCCAACCGGTTCTATCCCGGTATGGGCACGCTGTTCCTGCGCATGATAGGCGAATCGCTGAACGTGGCATTGCAGCGCTTCGATGCCGGCTGCGGGGCGGGTTGATGCGTGTGGTCAGCAGTGGGTGGCTGCGCTGATGGCGCGTTGTCAGGGGCTCTAACGTGTCGTCGGTCGAAAACTTTCTGTCCTATTTGCAGGTCGAACGCCAGGTGTCGGCGCATACGCTGGACGCCTATCGACGCGATCTTGCTGCCTTGGCGGGTTGGGTGGCTGACCAGAAGAGTGGAGATGGCGCGCAGTGGGATGTCGCACAACTGGACAGTGCGCAGCTCAATAGTGAGCAATTGCGGCAGTTCGTCGCCGCCGAGCATCGCCGCGGCTTGTCGCCCAAGAGTCTGCAGCGTCGGCTGTCGGCATGCCGCAGTTATTACGCCTGGTTGCTCAAGCACGGCCACATTGCGGCCAGCCCGGCAGCGGCGATGCGTGCGCCCAAAGCGCCGCGCAAATTGCCGCAGGTGCTGGACGCGGACGAGGCCGTGCGCCTGGTGGAAGTGCCGACCGATGCGCTGCTGGGCTTGCGTGATCGCGCTTTGTTGGAATTATTTTATTCGTCCGGCTTGCGCCTGAGCGAGCTGTGCGCGCTGCGTTGGCGCGATCTGGATATGGACAGTGGCCTGGTCATGGTGCTGGGCAAGGGCGAAAAACAGCGCCTGGTACCGGTTGGCTCGCATGCGCTCACCGCCTTGCGTGAGTGGCAACGCGACAGTGGCGGACGTGCCGAAACGCACGTGTTTCCCGGTCGTGCCGGCGGCGCGATTTCGCAACGTGCGGTGCAGATCCGCATCAAGCAACTTGCAGTGCGTCAAGGTATGTTCAAGGACGTGCATCCGCACATGCTGCGACATAGTTTTGCCAGTCATCTGCTCGAATCGTCTGGCGATCTGCGTGGCGTGCAGGAACTGCTAGGTCACTCGGATATCGCCACCACGCAGATTTATACGCATCTGGATTTCCAGCATCTGGCCAAGGTGTACGACGCCGCGCATCCGCGTGCGAAGCGTAAGAAAGCTGCTGAGTGAGTGGTGGGTGTGACGGGCGGGCAACCATCTTGCGCAGATATTGCTAGGCGCGGATCAGTGCTCTTGAAGCGCTCTTGCGAGGAGACAGGGGCTTTAAGCAAATGACGCGTGATGTCAACCTGCTCAAAACCGCCGGCCTGCACTGATTCGTTGCCAACGTTGCCGGCTGCGAGCATCAGCGCCTGCTGTCTTGCGCCTGAGCGCGCTGCATCAACCTGCGTCGGCGGTGATCAAGGCATCTCGTCATCGCCAAGAGCGCAAACCTGATGTCGCGGGATGTGTTTCAGGCATGCGTGAGCCGGCCGGCTGCGTCGCATCGCCGCAGCGCGCTTGAACCCGGCAGGGGCGTCCCCACCTCATTGGAAACCCTCGGAGGACTCATGGACCCCAGCCAGAATCCCAATATCGTTCACGCCACCACCATCATTTCGGTTCGGCATGGTGGGCGTGTCGCCGTTGCCGGCGATGGCCAAGTCACCCTCGGCCACACCGTCATGAAGGGCAATGCGCGCAAGGTGCGCAGGCTCGGTCGCGAGGGCCAGGTGTTGGCCGGTTTTGCAGGCGCTGCCGCCGACGCGTTCACGCTGTTCGAGTTGTTCGAAGCCAAGCTCGACAAACACGGTCAGTTGACCCGAGCAGCGGTGGAGCTGGCCAAGGATTGGCGCACCGAGCGCCGCCTGGGCAAGCTTGAAGCATTGCTTGCCGTTGCCGACAAAGAGACCTCGCTGATCATCGGCGGGACCGGCGATGTGATCGAGCCGGAAGACGGCATCATCGCGATCGGTTCGGGTGGCTCGTACGCCTTGTCCGCCGCACGCGCGCTGCTGGCGCACACCGAACTCGATGCCAAGACCATCGCAACTGAAGCGATCAACATCGCCGGCGATATTTGTATTTATACCAATCGCAATGTGGTGGTTGAGGAGCTGTGAATCGGGATTCGGCAGTCGGGATTGGGGATTTGCCAATGCAATCCTGATTTCTGATCGCCGCCCGGACACCTGGATCCTTCCTACTCCGCTTTTAACAATCTCGAATCCCCAATGCCCAACATCGATACCGCCACCATGACTCCGCGCGAAATCGTGCAGGAGCTCGACCGTCATATCGTTGGCCAGCACGATGCCAAGCGTGCGGTCGCCATTGCGCTGCGTAATCGCTGGCGCCGGATGCAGTTGCCCGAAGACCTGCGCAACGAAGTGATGCCCAAGAACATCCTGATGATCGGTCCCACCGGCGTCGGCAAGACCGAGATCGCGCGACGTCTGGCAACGCTGGCCAACGCGCCGTTCGTCAAAGTCGAAGCCACGCGCTTTACCGAAGTGGGCTATGTCGGCAAGGACGTGGAGCAGATCATCCGCGATCTGGCCGACACCTCGGTCAAGTTGTATCGCGAGCAGGCCAAGGTGCGCGTGCGCAATCAGGCCGAAGAGCGCGCCGAAGACCGCATCCTGAATGCGTTGCTGCCGCGGCGTGCGGCCGGGATTGGTTTCGACCCGGAAGCGGCGCGCAACGAGCCGTCGTCGCAAGAAAACGAAACCCGCATCAAGTTTCGCCGCATGCTGCGCAATGGCGAGCTGGACGAGCGCGAGATCGAACTGGACGTCGCGGTCAACGCAGGCATGGACATTATGACCCCGCCGGGCATGGAAGAAATGGGCCAGCAATTGCGTCAGATGTTTTCCAGCCTGGGGAGCGGAAAATCGCAGAAGCGCAAGCTGACCATCAAGGCTGCGCGTCCGCTGCTGATCGAAGAAGAGGCCGGCAAGCTGGTCAACGAAGACGACGTGCGTGCGGCGGCGATCGAAGCCTGCGAGCAGCATGGCATCGTGTTCATCGACGAGATCGACAAAGTTGCCAAGCGTGGCGAAGCTGGCTCTAACGGCGGCGATGTCAGCCGCGAAGGCGTGCAGCGCGATCTGTTGCCGTTGGTGGAAGGCTCCAACGTGTCGACCAAATACGGTACGGTCAAAACCGACCACATCTTGTTCATAGCATCAGGCGCATTTCACTTGGCCAAACCCAGCGATCTGATTCCCGAATTGCAGGGCCGCTTCCCGATCCGTGTTGAATTGACTGCGCTGACCAAGGCCGATTTCGTACGCATTCTCACCGAGCCAAAGGCGGCGTTGATCAAGCAGTACGAAGCCTTGTTGCAGACCGAAGGCGTGACGCTGACCTTTGGCGCGGATGCGGTGGAGCGGTTGGCCGAGATCGCCGCGCAGGTCAACGAGCGGCAAGAGAACATCGGTGCGCGTCGCCTGCACACGGTGCTGGAGCGTTTGCTCGATGTACTGAGCTATGAGGCGCCGGATCGCGATGGGCAAAGTGTCACCGTGGATGCGGCCTATGTGGACGCGCAGCTTGGCGAACTGGTGCAGGATCCGGACCTGAGCCGTTACATCCTCTGATGTTGCTGCACGGCAGCGTGTGTATCGGATAGGCAAAGACCCGCCAGATGATGGGTCTTTCGTGTATCACCGGGCATTGTGATCAGCGTAGGTCCTGTCGCAGATTGGCGCTGTAGCGCTGGATTTGTATGGCGCCTGATTGTGCGTAGGCGTGAGCGAAGGGAGCGATGAGTGCCGGCCACTGCGTGTTGGTCGGATGTCTGCCCGAGTTGCTTGCGTGCATGGAGGTCACGGGCAATGCCAGTGCTGCGCTCGCAGGCGGCGCATCCGAGTGCGCCACGATGTCGAATAACTGCATGTGCGAGGTCACTGCATCGTCCGAGGCGGCTTGGCCCAATCGCTCTGCAACAGCTGCCGTATCAACCACCACCGGCCGCGCCGCAGCATGGTCCCCCACATTTTTACTTCCATGACCGCTGGTGTTGATGGTTGCTCGAATGACCGTGACAGCGTGTGGCAACAGGGACCGGCTGACCTGCAAAAAAACAGCGGCCATGCTTGGTCTTGTCGCCATAGGCAAACACCGGTCGCCAGGCCGCCTTGCACCGGTTGCTCAGTCCTCGCCGATATCTTCGTTCCACACATCCGGATTGGCTGAAATATAGCCATCGAGCAACTCGATGCATTCCTGGCTCTGCAGGTCGATCACGTTGACGCCATGCTCGCGCAACCAGGCGATGCCCCCCTGGAACGTAACCGATTCGCCGACCACCACCGTGCCGATATTGAACTGGCGCACCAGCCCGCTGCAGTACCAGCACGGTGCCAGCGTGGTGACCATGATGGTGTCCTTATAGCGGCGCTGACGGCCGGCCTTGCGGAAGGCGTCGGTCTCGCCATGTACGGACGGGTCGTTTTCCTGCACGCGGCGGTTGTGACCGCAACCGAGCAAGCGGCCATCGTTGTGATAAAGCGCCGCACCAATCGGGATGCCGCCTTCGGCCAGACCCAGGCGGGCTTCGGCAATGGCGGTGTCGAGCAGGGCGCGGTAGTCGGGAGTGGTGATCATGCAAGCTCCTGGGTGGTGGCGTCGGCACGACGCAGCATGTCGATGTGGGGGATGCCGTCTGCCAGATACGCTGCGGAAGACGGCGTAAACCGTGTGCAGCATAGAACGCTTGTAGATGCGCTTGCGCGCCGAGTTGTAGGGCGCTATGAGGCCAACCCGTCCAGCTCCGGAGATGCGCACTGCTGTTCCACCACGAACACATCCGAGCGCAGCCGCAGCAGCGCATACAGTTGCGTGGTGCTTGGTTCGTCGACGCGCAGATACTGCCAGCGCAGTTATGGTGAGGGCGAAGAAGACATCGCCGCATGATAGCGACTGCGTCGGCTCAGTCGACCGCGCTATTAGTGTCGATCGCCACCACCACCGACATGCCTGGGCGCAGGCGTGGCGCCAGCGGTTGGTCGGGATCGACGCTAATGCGCAGCGGAATGCGCTGAGCGATCTTGACGAAATTGCCGGTGGCGTTGTCGGCCGGTAACACGCTGAATTCCGAGCCGGCCGCCGGGGAAATCTACTGCACACGGCCATGCAGGCGTGCGTTGTCCAGCGCATCCACGCTGAAGCTGGCGCGCTGCCCGACACGGATCCTGGGCATCTGTGTTTCCTTGAAGTTGGCGACGATCCACAGCGTGTCCGGCACCAGCGACATCAGCTGCGTGCCGTTGGTGACATAGGCGCCCTGACGCACGCCGAGTTGACCGAGCTGCCCATCGCGCGGGGCAAAAATGCGCGTGTTGTCGAGGTTGATCTGGGCTAGCCGCACGGCGGCCTGCGCGTTGGCGACGGCCGCTTGCAGCGCGGCGCGATTGACGGTGACGCTACGTGCGTTTTCTTCGGCGGCCTGCACCGCGGCACGCGCTTGCGCGACGCTGGCATCGGCCTGCGCATGCGCAGCGAATGCGGTGTCGCGATCCTGCTCCGAGACCAGCTGCTGGCTGGCCAGTTGCTGGGTGCGCGCATACGCCGAACGGGTGCGGTCGCGTTGCGCCTGGTTGCTGCTCAGCGCTGCGCGCTGTTCGGCAATCGTCGCATCGGCGCTGTGCCGTTGCTGCTCCCAGTTGGCGAGATTGGCTTGCGCAGTCTGTACTTGCGCCTTGGCCTGTTCGAGTTGCTGGGCATAGATGCGGTCGTCGATCTTGGCCAGCAACTGGCCGGGCTTCACGTGCGCAAAATCCTGCACCGGCACCTGCGTGACATAGCCGCTGACCTGCGGTGCGATCACCGTGATCTGGCCGTTTACCATCGCGTTCTCGGTGTGCTCGATGGCACTAACGAACGGTGGCAGCCGCCACGCATACAACACTAGTGCCACGCCGAGCAGGGCAAGCCCGCCGAAGCCGATCACGCCACCGATGCGGCGGCGTTGTTGCTCGGCGATGGCTGTGGTGTCGGCAGGTGTATTCATGGGCGCGCAGTGGAAGCAGGAGGAGGGAGCAACCGACAGGGGTGGGCGCAGATAGCGTTGCCACACCAGCACGGACAGGATCCATAGCCCGGTGGCAATGGAAATGCAGCCGATCAGCAGAAAGACATCGTTGTAGGCAAGCACATTTGCTTCGCGCGTGGCCACGCTGCTCAATGCACGCATGCCTTGGGCCTGGCGCTGTGCGGGGTCGTCGATGCTGCGGCCATACAGGCTTGCGTAGGCCTGCACGCGCGCGGCCACTTGCGGGTCGGTCAACACCAGATGCTCGACTAACTGGCTGGAATGGTATTTCTCGCGCACCACCTGCACGATACCGAGCAGGGCGCTGCCGAGCAGGCCGCCCATGTTCTGCGCCATGCCGAACAGCACGATGAAACTGATCAGATTGCCCGGCTGCGCAATCACCCGGCCGATGCCGGCAACCATCGCCGGGCCGATGAAAAACGTACTGCCGAACGCCAGCAGGAACTGGCTGACATACATCTGCTCCGGACGCGTGAGGCTGGTGGCACTGGCGTCCATCAAGCAGCCGATGCAGATGGCGGCCACCGCGATGATCAGATGCTCGGCAACCCGCGCCGGATTAATCAGCCAGGCACTGGCGGCCACGCCGACCACCGCGCCCAACAGCATCAGCGCAAACAAGGTCTGCAGTTGCGTGTTGGCCAGCCCCAAGGTCTGGAAGAAGCCAATCGCGCCGGTGCTTTGCTCCGACAGCACCAGCCGGATCAGCAGGATCGCCAGGCCCAACCGCAACAGGTCCGCACTTGCCAGCCAACGCGTGTTGATCATCAGGTTGCGGCGGTTGTGTTCGATCCACGTCGCTGCGCACAGCAGCACGATGGAGGCCGCCAGCACCACGCCCAGCCACGGTGCGCTGGTCCACCACAGCAATCGCCCGAGTGAGAGCACTGCGGCCAAGCCGGCCGAACCGGCCGCAAACAGGCTGAAGGTGAAAAAATCCAGCGGCTCGAACACGCGATAGCGATCACTCGGCGGCAGCTTGAGCGCCAGCACGCAGGCCAGCGCGAACACTGCCAAGCCACACTCGAACAGATACAGGCCTTGCCACTCGCCGAATTCCAGCAAATCGGTGGAGAACACCCGCGCCAACGGCAGCGCCAGCTGAGTCAGGCCTAGCCCGGTGACCACCGCCTTGAGCCGGTACCTGGTCGGAAACGCCTGAATCACGTAATACAGCCCCAGCGAACCGAGCGCCGCCCCGACCAGCCCATGCGCGGCACGCACCGTAATGGCCGAACTCAGGCTGTGCACGAACAGATGCGCAAAGGCAATGGCCGCATACAGCGCCAGAAAGATCTCGGTAAAGAGGCGCAGCCCGAACTACTGGCGAAACTTCACCAGCAGCAGATTGGCCGACATGTTGGTCATCACGTAGGCGGCCGGCAGCCAGGCCATTTCGGTGGCATAGGCGCCGAGCGTGCCTTTCAGATAAGTCAGGTTGGCGGTGACCAGCGCGTTGCTCAGCCCGCCGGTCAGCGCCACCACCCCGCCCACCAGCCCATACTGGATGCGCCGCCGGGTGGGGTGCAGCGGCGTGGAAGCCGACCCGGGCAGGGTTGGCTTCTCGTGGCCTGCCAGTCGCGCTGGACGTACTTGTCGCGCACTGAATGCTCGCAGGGCTGGTCTCAGTTGAGACAACGATTGTGATCCCGTTGCGGTCATGGTGGCGTCAGCAGTGCGATAATCCGGCCATGAGCGAATCTCCCTATACCTCCGGTACCACCCATTTCGGCTTTCGCGATGTCGCTGCCAAGGACAAGCAGAAGCTGGTCGGCGAAGTGTTCACCTCGGTCGCGCGCAACTATGACCTGATGAACGATCTGATGAGTCTGGGCGTGCACCGCGCGTGGAAACGCTATTTCGTCGCGACCGCACAGGTGAAGCCGGGCGACCGCGTGCTGGACCTGGCCGGCGGCACCGGCGACATCGCCGTGCTGCTCAGAGCGCGCGTGGGCAACGAGGGCGCGGTGGTGCTGGGCGATATCAACGCCGGCATGTTGTCGGTGGGCCGCGACCGCCTGACCAACCGCGGGCTGGTGTCCGGGTTCGATTATGTGCAATGCAACGCCGAGTCGCTGCCGTTCCCGGATCAGAGCTTCGATCTGGTGACCATTTCCTTCGGCCTGCGCAATGTCACCGACAAAGACGCCGCGCTGCGCGAGATGTATCGCGTGTTGAAGGTGGGCGGGCAGGCGCGCGTGCTGGAATTTTCCGAAGTCACCGCCGACTGGTTCAAGCCGATCTACGACTTCCACTCGTTCAAGATCCTGCCGAAGCTGGGCCAGCTTTTCGCGCGCGATGCCGACAGCTATCAATACCTGGCCGAAAGCATCCGCAAGCATCCGCCGCAGGAATCGCTCAAGGGCATGATGGGCGATGCCGGATTTGCGCGTTGCCATTACAAGAATCTGACCGGCGGCATCGTGGCGATCCACTCCGGCTACAAGATTTGACCCGATACGCGGCCCCCGATCGAGTTCGGTACGTTTAACGCGCGCCGAACTTCGTGCGCATATTGCGCATGTGTTCGCTTGCAGTGCCGTTGCTGTATGCGCACAGGCGCGCACCAACGAATTTCTGAGACTTCTGTCGCCTTGGCTCCACGCACTGTCGGCGACACTAGGCGCCCTTTTGCCGGAGAGTTGGATGCGCTTGTACGCTGGGCTCTTGCGCGTGTTTCCTCGCTCCTTCAGCGCTAAGCTACTGGTGGTGACCTTTGCCGGCATCCATCTGCCGCTGTTGTTGTTGATCGCGTGGGTGGCATTGCAAAGCGAGTTGGGCGAGCGCCCGCTGTGGTTGGTGGTGATCGTTGCGTTGCTGGCCACCTTGGTCGGCACTGCGTTGACGCTTTCAGCGCTATATCGCTTGTTGGCGCCGCTGCGCATCGCCGCCGATGCGCTGGACACGTATTACGCCGATCAACGCTTGCCTACCTTACCCGAGCATGGTGACGATGAGCTAGGGCGTCTGCTGCGTAGAATCAATCGCAGTTTGCGCGGCATCGATGCGAGCATGCGCGATCTTAAAAAGCATGCTTTGTTCGACCCGCTGACCGAAGCCTTGAACCGTCGCGGCTGCGAACAGGCGATGCGCGAATCGATGACCGCCTCGCAACGCGAAGGCTGGCCGTTCGTGTTGTTCGTGCTTGACATGGACAACCTCAAACCGATCAACGACCGCTTCGGGCATCTGGCCGGCGATCGTGTGCTGGTGCGGCTGGTGGAATCGGCGTACGGCTGGCTGGGCGCACAGGACTGGATCGGACGCTGGGGCGGGGACGAATTCTTGATCGGCATCCATGCCAGCGAAGACGAAGCTACGCTCAAGTTCAACCAATGGCTGTCAACACTCGAACGCGAAGATGCCGATGAAGCGCCGTTGCATGTGAGCGCCGGCAGCGCGGTCTGCGAGCAGGGTCTGGATGCGACCGAGCTGTATCGGCGCGCCGATGCGGCGATGTATCGCGCCAAGTTCTCCGGCGGCCGGCGTCTGGTGCGCGATGGACATGATACGCCGCGCAGTCATCCGGTAGCCTGAGCAACCAGCGATGGCACGGGCAGGCAGTGGCGCAGGGCGCTAAAGTGCTCAATTCCTCCTCTGTGGTGCCGTCGATGCGCTTGTCGTTCCTGTCGCTGTCTCTGGCCATGTCCATCGCGCTGGCCAGCTGTTCCAACGAGTCCCCGCCGCCGGCGTCCACCGCCACCGCTCCCGTGAATGCAGACGCCCGCAATCAAGACGAGAGTTCGTACGCGCAGCCGCGGTTGGTTGTCATCAAGGATCTGGCGCTGGATCTGAAGTTGGATTTCGACGCCAAGCAGATCGGCGGCACCGCGACTTACACGCTGGAGTGGAAGGACAAGGCCGCCAAGCAACTGGTGCTGGACACGCGCGAGCTGAGCATTGCGCAGGTGCAGGCCGATGACGGCAAGGGCGCACTGTCGCCGCTGCAGTTCGCATTGGCGCCGGCCCACAAGACCTTCGGCAGCAAGCTCACCATCGAGGCGCCCAACCAGCCGACCAAGGTGGTGATCACCTATCACGCCGCACCGACCGCCTCGGGCCTGCAGTGGCTGGAGCCATCGATGACCGAAGGCAGGCAGCTGCCTTTCATGTTCAGCCAGTCGCAGGCCATTCACGCGCGCAGCTGGGTGCCGCTGCAGGACACCCCTGGCGTGCGTTTCACCTATAGCGCGCATGTGACCTCGCGCCCGGATGTGATGGTGCTGATGAGCGCCGACAACGACCCCAAGGCCGCGCGCGATGGCGATTACAGCTTCAAGATGCCCGAGCCGATTCCCTCGTATCTGCTGGCGATTGCAGCAGGCGATGTGGTGTTCAAGCCGATCTCCGCGCGCTCGGGCGTGTGGGCCGAGCCGGCCATGGCCGCAAAGGCCGCCAAGGAATTTGAAGACACCGAGAAGATGATCGGTGCCGCCGAAAAACTCTACGGCCCGTATCGCTGGGGCCGCTACGATATGCTGGTGTTGCCACCGTCGTTCCCGTTCGGCGGCATGGAAAATCCGCGGCTGACCTTCGCCACGCCGACCGTGATCGTCGGCGACAAGTCGCTGGTTTCATTGGTCGCGCACGAATTGGCGCATAGCTGGTCCGGCAACCTGGTGACCAATGCCAGCTGGAAGGACATCTGGCTTAACGAAGGCTTCACCACCTACGTGCAGAGCCGCATCACCGAGGCGCTGTACGGCGTGGAGATGGCCGAGATGGAGCGGGAGATCGACCAGGGCGATTTGCTGGCCGAGGTGAAGGACATGCCGCCGGCCGACCAGGTATTAGCACTGCAGTCACTGGCCGAGCGCGACCCCGAAGAAGCCTTGAATCACGTCGCCTACGTCAAGGGTGCTTGGTTTCTGCAGTTCCTGGAGCAGCGCGTCGGGCGCGAGGTGTTCGACCCGTTCCTGCGCGGCTGGTTCGACGATCATGCCTTCCAGAGCGCGACTACCGACCAGTTCGTCGATTATCTGCAGAAGAACCTGCTGGCCAAGCATCCCAATATGGTGAGAATGGCCGAAGTGGATGCATGGTTGACGCAGCCGGGCATCCCGGCATTCGCCAGCAAGGCACGTTCGCGCAACTTCTCGATCGCTGACACCGCCCGCATCGCTTGGAGCGGCAGCGGCACGCTGCCCAGCAAGCAGGTCACCAGCGCATGGGGTACGCAGGAATGGGTGCAGTTCATCAACGGTATGGGGGCGACCTTGAAGCCGGAACAGCTCAAGCAGCTGGATGACGCGTATCACTTCACCGGCACGCCGAATGGCGAAATCGCGATGCGTTGGTATCCGCTGGCGATTCGTAGTGGCTATACCGCCGCGCGCGCGGCAGCAGGCCAGTTCATCGAACGCGTCGGCCGCCGCAAGTTGGTGCTGCCGATCTATGCCGAACTGTTGAAGACGCCGGACGGCATCGCCTTTGCCGAACAGGCGTTCGAAAAGGCCAAGCCCAGCTACCACCCGATCACCACCGCATCGGTGGCCAGAATGTTGGCGAAGGCCAAGGCACCGGCACCTGCACCGGCACAGCAATGAACTGCTGCGGAAAGTTGAGCAGTAAATTCAAACTATGAGTTCAAACAAAAAGGGCGCCGCGTGCTCCCTTTTTGTTTGACGGCTGCATTGCGATATGCGCCGCGTCATTGCGCGTATCCGCCGCGGGCTTGGCTCAGGTCGCGCCCTGTGCGCGACACGCCCCGTCAGCGACATCCTCGCGCACGCTCCGTCGCACCGCACTCCGAACGCCTGCAGTCATGCAGGCGGCCTGCAATGTCAGGCTGTTATCGTTGCCCCTGTTTTCCATGCCTTCCGGAGTCGACGATGAAGTATCTGCTGAGCACGGCCTTATGCGTCGTTGCCCTGACTGCCTGCACCGATCGCGACGCGCAACTTCAGGCGCAGGTAACCGCCCAGGCGCAGACCAAAGAACTCCAAGCCGATGCGCTCGCCAAGCAATACGACGAAGCAGTCAAGGCCGAGCAATGGGACATGGCACGTGCGCATGGTGCCGCACTGCTGGAGGGCTACGCAGGCACCGCTGCGGCCGCGCGTGTCGAGCCAGGCTACGCCGCTATCAAGGCCAAGGGTGAGCAAGCGCGTGAACTGCGTCGCATGCAGGCGTTGTGGCAGTACTCGCAGGTGCCTGCCAAGGGCGGCTCCCAACGCTCGGCGATGATCGATGCCAAGCAGCGTGTGGATGTGGATGGCAGCGGCCCGAAGCCGATGAGCCTGGTATTCCGCGATCACCCGCAGTGGAAGCGCCATAGCTATCTCGTGCTCAAGGCTGGCGATTTCAATTGCTATGGCGGCTGCAAGGTGCAGGTTTCGGCCGATGGTGGCGCGCCACGCGCGATGGCCGCACATCGCCCAGATACCGACGAAGCGATCGCCATGTTTATCGACGACGACAAGGCACTGTGGAAGTTGGTGCGTAACGCCAAGCGCATCAGCATCGCTTTCCCGGTGAAAGCAGGCGGCACGCGCACGGCAGAGTTCGAAGTGGGCGGCTTGGATGCCACGTACATGCCAGGCTGGAAGTAGGCATGGATGGCGCAATGGCCAGTTCACTACGTCCGGCGTTGTCCGACTACCGCCACTGGGTCTTCGACATGGACGGCACGCTGACCGAATCCGTGCACGACTTTGCATTGATCCGCTACGCGTTGGAGATCCCGCCCGACGCCGACATCCTGCATCACCTGGCATCGCTGCCAGCCGACCAAGCCGCACCCAAATACGCGTGGTTACTCGACCACGAGCGTGCACTTGCGCAGGCAGCACGTGCTGCGCCAGGCGCGCTGGAGCTGGTGCGTGCACTGCAAGCGGCCGGATGTCGGCTTGGCATGCTCACCCGCAACGCACGCGAACTGGCGAAGGTCACGTTACAGGCGATTGGCCTGGACGATGCGTTCGCCTGGGACAATATCGTCGGTCGCGACGAAGCTGCACCCAAACCTGCACCTGACGGCCTGCAATATTTCGAACGACGTTGGTCGGTGGATGGCGCGGCATTGGTGATGGTCGGCAACCACTACAACGACCTTTCCTGCGGCCGCGCCGTCGGCGCCTGCACAGTGCTGGTCAACACCCCAGGCGACCCCTGGCCTGGTTTTGCCGATTGGCGCCTGCACGATTGCATGCAGTTGCTTGTGCAGTGGAAAGGCTAGGCGTCAGCCCCGGCATTGATGAGCGCGTTCAAAACCTGGGATCAAACACAGGGGGAAGGCTGACAATCGACGTTAAGCAGAGGCGAATTGAACTTGGACCGTGCCGTCTCAACCCGCCTCTAAACTCGCAGCGACGCGCATTACAGCGTTGTCTCTGCGGCTGTGCCTCTTGGTGCTGTGCTCAAAGCGCATACCCAAACTGCTGCTTGAACTGGTCGTTGAACTCGGTGAAATCAAACCGTTGATTCTGGGTGCCAGGATGCTCCACCTTCAAGGCGCCCATCAGATTGCCCATGCGCCCGATCGTCAGCCAGTCGTAGCCGCCCTGGATGCCGTAGATCAGGCCGGCGCGAAAAGCGTCGCCGCAGCCGGTGGGGTCGACCACGCGGCGCTCGTGCGCCGGCGGGATGTCGTAGGTCTTCTCCGGCGTATGCAGCAGCGCGCCCTTTGGCCCTTGCGTGGTGATGTAGGCCTGCACGCGCGCGACGATGTCCTTTTCGTTCCAGCCGGTGCGTTCCTGCAACAGGTTGGACTCGTAGTCGTTGACCACCACGTAGTCGGCCTGCTCGATGAATTCGCGCAGCTCCGGGCCATTGAACAACGGCATCGCCTGGCCGGGATCGAAGATGAAGGGGATCCCGCCAGCAGCGAACTCTTCCGCGTTCTGGATCATGCCTTCGCGCCCGTCCGGGCGGATCAGGCCCAGGGTCACGCCCGGCACATCTTTCACGTGGTTTTCGTAACTGCGCATCATCGCGCCTGGATGGAACGCGGTAATCTGGTTGTTGTCGTGATCGGTGGTGATGAAGGCCTGTGGGGTGAACAGGTCATCGATGATCTTCACTCGCGACAGGTCGATGCCCAGTGTCTCGAAGTGCTCGCGATATGGGCCGAAATCCTGGCCCACTGTGCCCATCGGGATCGGCGCGCCGCCGAGCAAATGCAGGTTATAGGCGATGTTGCCGGCGCAGCCGCCAAATTCGCGGCGCATGCGCGGTACCAGGAACGACACATTCAAAATGTGCACCTTGTCCGGCAGGATGTGATTCTTGAACTGGTCGGGGAACACCATGATGGTGTCGTAGGCGAGGGAACCACAGATCAGTGCGGACATCGAGTCAGGCCCTTGCGTAAGGAAATACCCGCCAGTTGCCAGCATGGCGGCGGGACGGCCAACGCCGCGGCCAAAGGGTAACGGCTGCGAACGATCAGGGCCACAACCGCGTGTGATGCCCGGCGTGACCAGCACGTAAAAACGGTGCCGGGATAACCGATTTTTCCTTGCCCGTATCGGGGGGGATTGCTAGGCTAGCGGACTTCGTTTTGTGCCCACTATTCGACCAGTTGTTTCTGCATTGGCGACAGGGCGAGCGACTCTTTCAGGAACGGCTCCCTCGATGTTCAAGAAACTCCGCGGCATGTTTTCCAACGACCTGTCCATCGACTTGGGCACTGCCAATACGCTGATCTACGTTCGCGGGCAGGGCATCGTGCTGAACGAGCCATCGGTGGTTGCGGTGCGCCAGGACCGCGCGATCGGCGGCACGCGATCGGTGGCGGCAGTTGGTGCGGAGGCCAAGCAGATGCTCGGCCGCACCCCCGGACACATCACCACGATCCGCCCGATGAAGGACGGCGTCATCGCCGACTTCACCTATACCGAAGCGATGCTTAAGCACTTCATCAAGAAGGTACACAAGTCGCGCTTCCTGCGCCCAAGCCCGCGCGTACTGGTGTGCGTGCCGGCCGGTTCCACCCAGGTCGAGCGCCGCGCCATCAAGGAGTCTGCGGAAGAGGCCGGTGCGCGCGACGTGTATCTGATCGAAGAACCGATGGCTGCGGCGATCGGTGCCGGAATGCCGGTAACCGAAGCGCGCGGCTCGATGGTCATCGACATCGGCGGCGGTACCACCGAAGTGGCAGTCATTTCGCTCAATGGCATCGTGTACTCGCAGTCGGTGCGCGTGGGCGGCGACCGTTTCGATGAGTCGATCACCAATTACGTGCGTCGTAACCACGGTATGTTGATCGGCGAAGCCACCGCTGAGCGCATCAAGTTGCAGATCGGTTGCGCCTATCCTCAGGACGAGGTAAAGGAGATGGAAATTTCGGGCCGTAACCTTGCCGAGGGCGTGCCGAAGATGATCAAGATCAACTCCAACGAAGTGCTCGAAGCGCTGCACGAGCCGCTGTCGGGGATCATTTCCGCGGTCAAGCTGGCCCTGGAGCAGACCCCGCCGGAATTGTGCGCCGACGTCGCCGAGCGCGGCATCGTGCTTACCGGCGGTGGCGCACTACTGCGTGATCTGGACCGCCTGATCTCCGAAGAAACCGGCCTGCACGTGCAGGTGGCCGACGACCCGCTCACCTGCGTCGCCCGCGGCGGTGGACGTGCGCTGGAGCTGGTGGACATGCATGGCAATGAGTTCTTCGCGCCAGAGTGAGGCGCTTAGGGAATCGGCATGCGGGATTCGCAAGGCGGTTCCCTGCCTCCGGCCCTGACCGGTTGCGGTGCAGTTCCGCTTGTGCAAGTCCTAGCCCTACCGAGAGCAGCCAACCGCTTTCCGACTCCCCAATTCCCACTCCCCCGTCCCGGCCCTGAAAGTGCCCTCCTACGCCGGTCCTCCTGTCGCCTCCCGTCCGGGCGAAGTCACCTCCACGCTACGGCTGCTGGTCTATCTGGTGTTGGCGATCGTGTTGATCGCGCTGGATAGCCGCGGCGGTTGGTTGAGCCAGGTGCGCATGCAGGCCAATCTGCTGATCCAGCCGATCTGGGCGGTGGTCGGGCTGCCGGGGCGGATCGGTTCGCAGGTGCGCGACAACGCCGCCACACACGCGCAATTGGTCGAAGAAACCCGAAGTCTGCGCAATCAATTGCTGGTGGCCAATGCGCGGCTGACCCGGCTGCAGACCGCTGCGCTGGACAACGCGCAGCTGCGCGAACTGCTCAACGTGGCCGAGCGCCGAGGCCTGGACGTGCAGCTGGCGCCGATTCTGGATATCGATCTGGATCCCACCAGGCAACGTCTGCTGCTGAATGCCGGCAGCCGCGATGGCGTAATGCTGGGCCAGGCTGTGATCGATGCTGGTGGCCTGATGGGCCAGGTGATTGAAGTGACGCCGCTGCATTCCACCGTGCTGCTGCTGACCGACCCCGACCACGCCGTGCCGGTCAGCGTGGCGCGCAACGGCGTGCGCTTGATCGTCTACGGCCGCGGCGACCGGCTCGAACTGCGCGACATTCCGTTGAGCGCCGGCGTGCAGGTAGGCGATGACATCGTCACCTCCGGCCTGGGCGGCCGCTTCCCGGCCGGCTTCCCGGTCGGCAAGGTCTCCAAACTGCATCCCGACGACACCCACGCCTTCTTGGTCGGCGAACTCACCCCCGCCGCCAAGCTCGATCGCGGCCGCGATGTCCTGTTGCTGCGCGCCGGCAAACCGCTGCGCGTGGTGCCGGGAATCGGGAATGCGGGGGCGGGAATGGGCAACGGTAACGGCGCTGCACCGATGCCGTCTTCGACGCCGACCGGACAAGCTGTGGCCCCCGTTCCGACGCAGGGAGCTGCTCCTGCCAAGCTGTCGGGAATCGGGAATGGGAAATCGGTAATGGTTACCGGCAACAGCGCTGTGTCGATACCGGCACCGAGATTGACAGGACAAGGCGCAGCACCCGCATCGTCGCAGGGTGCTGTTGCTGCCAATTCGCGACTCCCGATTCCTGATTCCCGGCCCCGCAACAACCAGGGCGCAGCAACTGCACCGCCGCAAAGCACCGCTCCTGCAGAATCCCAAATCCCCAACTCCCAATCCCGTCCGTCCCCACCGGAGACGGACCAATGACCCGCACGCGCAACACCTGGATCCTGCCGGCGAGCATCCTCATCGCGCTGGTGCTGGGCCTGCTGCCGTTGCCGATGGTGGTACAGCCACTGCGTCCGTACTGGCTGGCCCTGGTGCTGGCGTATTGGGTGATCGAGAAGCCGGATCGGGTGGGGCTGGGCATGGCCTTCGTGGCCGGCGTGCTGGCCGATCTGCTGTACGGCGGGCTGCTCGGCGAGCAGGCGCTGCGGCTGGTGATCATGACCTTCATCCTGCAGCGCTTCCGCGCGCGTATGCGCTTTTTCCCGGTGTCGCAACAGGCGTTGGCGATCGGCGGGCTGCTGCTCAACGACCGCATCGTATCTTCGGCGGTGCATCTGGTCGTCGGCGAGCCGACCCTGTCGTGGAGTTACTGGTGGGCGCCGCTGCTGAGTATGGCGCTGTGGCCGCCGTTGTTCGTCTTGCTGGACGCGGTGCAGCTGGGCAAGCGGAGCAAGACGTAAGCCATGCACGGTCGCCGTCACCCCAAGAACCCGCATGCGGAGGCCGAGCAGTTCCGTCGGCGTGCGGTGCTAGGTTTTGTGATGGTGGTGGTGTGCCTGGTCGGCCTGGCTGGCTGGTATTTCAAGCTGCAGGTGCTCGACCATCAGATCTATGCCACGCGCTCGGAAGCCAACCGCATCAAGCCCAAGCCGGTGGTGCCGGGGCGCGGCATGATCTATGACCGCACCGGCCGGCTGCTGGCCGAAAACGTGCCGGCATTTCGGCTGGATGTGACTCCCGACAAGGTCACCGACATGGATGCCATGTTGGCCACGCTGGGCAAGGTGATCCCGATTTCGCCAGAGGATCTGGAGCGCTTCAATCGCGAGCGCCGCGCACGCCGCAGCTTCCTGCCGGTGACGCTCAAGCTGCGCATGAGCGATGAGGAAATGGCGCGCTTCGCGCTGGAGCGTTGGCGATTTCCGGGCGTTGAGCTGGAACCGTATCTGACCCGACGTTACCCGTATGGCCCGTTGTTCGCGCACATCATCGGCTACGTCAGTCGCATCGACGAAAAAGACCTGGCGGTTCTGGGCGAGGGCAATGCCGCGCTCACCCACATGGGCAAATCCGGGCTGGAGCGCTATTACGAACAGGATCTGCGCGGGCGGGTGGGCTACGAACAGGTCGAAACCAATGTGCAGGGCCGCGCGATCCGCACCGTCGGCCGGGTTGCGCCGCAGTCGGGTGCCGACCTGCGCCTGTCGGTGGACGCCGACCTACAGCGCGCGATGGTGGCCGCATTCGGCGAACACGAAGGTGCGGCGATCGCGATGGACCCGCGCACCGGCGAGATCCTGGGCATGGTCAGCCTGCCCAGCTACGACCCCAATTTGTTCGTCAACGGCATCTCGCAGAGCGATTTCCGCATGCTCAACGACAACCCGTCGCGGCCGCAGTTCAACCGGCTGGTGCTGGGAGGCGTGGCGCCGGGCTCCACGCTCAAGCCGCTGATCGCGCTGGCCGGCCTGGATAGCGGCCTGCGCCGGCCGGAAGACAGGGTGTTGTCCACCGGCATGTTCTATCTGCCCGGCGTCAGTCGCGGCTGGGGCGACTCGCACCGCGGCGGGCATGGCTGGACCGATCTGCGCAAGTCGATCGCCCAGTCGGTCAATACCTATTACTACCGCCTGGCGGTGGACATGGGCATCGAGCGCTTCGACCGTTACCTGGGCGAGTACGGCTTCGGTCAACCCACCGGGGTGGACTTGCTCGGCGAAATAGGCGGCATCCTGCCGTCGCCGGCCTACAAGTACACAACCCGCAAGGAGCACTGGTATCCCGGCGACACCGTCAATATCGCCATTGGCCAGGGCGACTGGAAGGTCACCCCACTGCAGCTGGTGCGCGGCATTTCGGGGATCGCCAGCGGCGTGCTGCTGCGCCCGCATCTGGTGCTGGAAGAGCGCACCGGCTTCGATCACCCGTGGCAGCCGATGATCCAACCGCCGGGCAAGCCGATCAGCCCGAATCCGGCGCATTTGCAGGTGGTGCGCGAAGGCATGATGGACACCATGCGCCCAGGCGGCACCGCTTATGCCATCACCCCCGGCGCACCGTATCAGATGGCCGGCAAGACCGGCACCGCGCAGGTGGTCAGCCGTAAAGGAGTGGCGGCGGTGGACCCGCGCAGCCTGCCCATGCATCTGCGTCACCGCGGCCTGTTTGTCGGTTTTGCACCGGCCGACAACCCGGTCATCGCGGTGGCAGTGGCGGTGGAGGGCGGTGGCTTCGGTACCAGCTCGGCGGCGCCGATCGCGCGCAAGATTTTCGACGCCTGGCTGCTCGGCAAGATGCCCGCCGGCCTGGAGCCGCTGGATAGCGAACTCGGCATGACCGCCGTGGGCGTCAACCAGTTCGAAGCCGGCGCCACCGATGCGCGCCGAGCCGGCGACGCGGCTGCCGCCCCGCTGGACGAGCTGCAGGTGGTGATCGGCCAGACCGCCGTGGCGCTGGACCCCAATACGCCTGCGCAGCCGGTGGTGCCGGATGTGCCGGACGTGGTCCAGGAGACCGACCATTGAGTGACATCTTGCGCTGGTTGGTGGACATGGCCGCGCGCTTCACGCGTACCCTGGACTGGGTGCTGTGCCTTGCGTTGGCTGCGCTGATGGTGATCGGCCTGTTGGTGCTCAAAAGCGCCAGCGGCGCTGCAAACGGCAATCATTTGGTGATGGCGCAGGGCATCCGCTTCATTGTCGGTTTCGTCGCAATGTGGGGCATTTCACGCATGTCGATGCTGCGCCTGCGCGCCTGGACGCCGTGGGTGTATGGCTTGTCGATGCTGCCGCTGCTGGCGGTGTTCGCGCTGGGCACCGGTAAATACGGTCGGCAATGGCTGGACCTGAAAGTGTTCTATCTGCAACCGGCCGAGCTGCTCAAGATCAGCCTGCCGATGATGGCGGCCTGGTATCTGCACCGTATGCCGTTGCCGCCGCGCATCTCCACCGTGCTGGTGGTCGGG
Organism: Xanthomonas fragariae; assembly: GCF_900183975.1. Classification (NCBI taxonomy): domain Bacteria; kingdom Pseudomonadati; phylum Pseudomonadota; class Gammaproteobacteria; order Lysobacterales; family Lysobacteraceae; genus Xanthomonas; species Xanthomonas fragariae. Next base: position 3,674,259 of record NZ_LT853882.1, on the reverse strand, counting down.
GCGATCATCGGGGTGCCCACCGCCTTGATCATGTTGCAGCCGGACTTCGGCACCGGCGTGCTGATCGCCGCCAGCGGCGTGTTCGTGTTGCTGCTGGCCGGCCTGCCGTGGTGGTGGGTGGCGGTGGGTGTGGGCGGCGTGTCCGCGGCCGCGCCGGTGGCCTGGTTCTGGCTGCTGCGCCCGTACCAGAAGGACCGCATCATGATGTTCCTCAACCCCGAGAACGATGCCCTCGGTGCAGGTTGGAACATCATCCAGTCCAAGATCGCGATCGGCTCTGGCGGCCTGGAAGGCAAGGGCTGGGGGTTGGGCTCGCAGTCGCACCTGAACTTCATTCCCGAACAAACCACCGATTTTGCATTTTCGGTGCTCAGCGAAGAATTCGGCTGGCTCGGCGTCGCGACCGTGCTGACCTTGTATCTGATCGTGATCGGTCGCTGCCTGTGGATCGCGTCGCAAGCGCGCGACACCTATTCGCGCCTGGTCGCCGGTGCCACCGGGCTGGCGTTCTTCGTCTACGTAGTGGTCAACGGCGGCATGATTTCCGGCCTGCTGCCGGTGGTCGGCGTGCCGATGCCGCTGATGAGTTATGGCGGCACCTCGGCGGTCTCGCTGCTGGCCGGATTGGGCCTGGTGATGGCGGTCAAGACGCATCGCCCGGTGCATGGGTACTGAGCGCGCGCTGCTCGCATAGGGCAGCGCATCAAACCTGCGCTATGTGGCGCGCAACAACAGGCGCACAACGCGCTGGATGCGGTATGCGACACGCCGGTGTCGCTTGGCTGACAACCTGCTGAGTACGCACCGTTCTGCGTGCTGCATTGCAATGCCGACATACCAGCGCAGTGCCCTTCGTTCGTACGGCGTCCGGTTCGTTCGCCCTTTGCGCGCATGGGTATCGATCGGTAGAGTCCGCCACCCCGGAGTGTGTTTCGCAGCCGGGTCGCGTCGCTTCAGCAGGCGCGGGCTATTTCTCTTTACAGGTGACCTCTTCCATGAAATTGCTAACCACCGCCGCCATCGGCGGTGTCTGTCTTACATTTGCCGCACAGTCCGGCGCAATCACGCTTGCGTCGGGCGATATGCGCGCTGTCTCCGAGCCGGCGATTCCTGCCATCTGCCAGTCGGTGAGCGCCAGCCACACGCCGAGCGGGCGCCTGTTCGACGCTGCATCGGAAAGCGCACCGCCCGATACGAAGACCATCCAGGCCGCGCTCACCGCCTGCACGGGAAAGAACGGCAGCGTGCTGCTGAAAGCCGGCTCCGGCAACGCTTTTCTCACGGGCCCGTTGTCGATTCCCACGGGCGTCACCTTGGTCATCGATAAAGGTGTCACCTTGTACGGCTCGCGCAAGCCGGCCGATTACGGCAGCGGTTGCGGTACTGCCGGCTCCAAGAGCGGTGGATGTCTGCCACTGATCAGCATCAAAGGCGCCAGATCGGGCGTGATGGGCGTGCGCAGTGGCGAGCATCAGGGCACCATCGACGGCCGCGGCGATCTGACCATGCTCGGTAAGAGCACCACCTGGTGGGAGTCTGGCGAAAACGCCAAGTCCTCCGACCAGGTGCAGAACAGCCCGGATCTGATCAAGGTGCAGAATTCAAGCGCATTTACGCTCTACAACGTCAATCTGATCAACGCGGCGTACTTTCATTTCTTTGCGCATATCGTCGATGGCCTGACCATCTGGGGTGTGCGGGTGAAGTCGCCGGCGACCAGCCCCAACACCGATGGTCTGGATCTGGATAGCGTGCTTAACGCCACCATCCACGACAGCGATGTGATGAGCGGAGACGATTGCGTTGCGATCAAGACCATCGCGTCCAGGTCAGCAAATATCACCGTGCGCAACTCACGGTGTTATGCCACGCACGGCATTTCGATCGGCAGCGAAGTGATGTCCGGCGTCAGCAATGTGCTGGTCGACAACAACGTCATCGTGTCCACTGACGACGCTGGCAATCGCAGCACCGATAACAACGGTCTGCGCATCAAAACCAGCATCGCCAAGGGCGGTCCGGTCAGCATGGTCACCTATCGCAATACCTGCCTGTACGGGGTGACCAGCCCGTTGGTGATCAACCCGTTTTATTCCTCCGGCGGTAGCGGCACCAAGCCGAGCTTTAGCGATATCGTCGTCAACGGGCTGCGCGCCGTAGATGGCGTCGGCGGCAAGGGCTGGATTCTGAAGGGTTACGACGCACAGACGCGTCTGGACCTGGTGCTGGCCAACGTGGCGACCGGCAACACGGCGGTCACTGCCAGCGATGCACAAATCGGGCTGAGCAACAGCGCGCTCACGCCGACCGGTATCGACGTCAGCACGCGGGACGTGCAACTCAGCGGCAGCGTTCCGGTCTGCTCGGGTGCGCCGAGCTTTCCGGCGTTGTGATCGAGCAAGCGCGGCCGCCCCCGGCCGCGCTTGATGGCTGGACCGGCATGGCTGGACCGGCATGGCTGGACCGGCATGGCTGGACCGGCATGGCTGGACCGGCATGGCTGGAAGGGAACGGCCAGCCAACCGGACCCGCTCTCCCGCTGCAGATAGCACAGGCTCCACGTTATCGCCGCCAGATACACCGCGTCCTCGGCGCTCTGGCATCAATCACTCGGCGACTCCAGGCCGGCCGGGCACCAGCAGACGTCGGCGCACTCTGCGTGTGGCTAGGCAGCTCACGAATCCCAACTTTCTACTCGCGAATCCCCTGCCGCAAAAGCGGCTGGCTAAATGTTGTTGCGTTTCATGGTCTTATTGCTGGAAGTTCATTTGATCTCTGTTACTCTCGGCAGATGATTAGACGCACTCTGACCTGCCTGCTCACCCTCGGCCTTGTCGCCTGCGCGACCCAGCCCAGCCCTCCGTCCCCGCCGCCAACCGCAAGCGCGCCTCCGGCCAAGCCGCCGAGCATGCCGGTCGCGCCTGTCAGCGCCGCTGCCGAAGCGCCCGCGCTGCCGCCGGTCGACCTGACCCCGGTACCGTTCGAGATCGCACGCGCCAATTTCGTGCGCGACACCGCCGCCAAATACGGCATCGACCCCGCCCGGATCGAAGCGGTGTTGGCGCAGGCGCAATTCAAGGACGCCCTGGTGACTGCGATGTCGCGCCCGGCCGAGCGGGTCAAGCCGTGGAACGAATATCGGCCGATGTTCATCACCAAGGCGCGCATCGACGGCGGCCGCAAGTTCCTGGCAGAACACCGCGCCGAACTGAGCAAGGTTGAATCCGCCACCGGCGTGCCTGCGCAGGTCATCGTCGCCATCATCGGGGTGGAAACCAGCTACGGCAGCACCGCCGGCAAATACCGCGTGCTGGATGCGCTGTACACGCTGGCGTTCCGCTATCCGCGCAGCGGCGACCCGGCCAAGCTCGAACGCGAAGTGCGCCGCGAGCTGTTTTTTCGCGACGAACTCGGCCAGCTGTTCGCGCTCGGCAAGGAAGAGCAACTCGACGTCACCACGCTGATCGGCAGCTATGCCGGCGCGATGGGCATGGGGCAGTTTATGCCGTCTAGCTACCGCCAGTTCGCGGTTGATGGCGATGTCGACGGCAAGCGCAACTTGTTCACCGATCACAACGACGTATTTGCCTCGATCGCCAATTACTTCGTCAAGAAGGGCGGCTGGGTGCGCGGTGGTGAGGTTGCGGTGCCGGCCACGCTGGCGGCCGGGCGCGAGGAGTTCAACCCCACCGATTGGTCGCCGGTGTACACCCTGGCTGACCTGTCCGCGCGCGGCTACCACACTATTGCGCCGGTGGTGGCCGGCAGTACCGCCACCCCGATCACACTGGATGACGCCAACGGCAAGCAGTACTGGCTCGGCTTCCAGAATTTCTACGCGATCACCCGATACAACGGTTCCAAGATGTACGCGATGGCCGTGTTTCAGCTGTCCGAGGCCATCGCCGGCAAGGAGTTACCCCCGGCATGAACAGCATGACAGGCCCCAAGTGGCTGATCCCGATGGCGCTGATGCTCGGCCTGGCGGCCTGTAGCAGTGCACCGAAGAAGAGCGCCGGCAGCAATGCCAGCGGCGCGACTAAGGGCATCAAGGTCGAAGGCAAGGGGAGCGCCACCGGATGTCCGTCGACCTCGCCGTATGCGGCAGCCAAGGAAGACCCGTCCACGCGCGGCGACTACACCGCTGGCGGCTTGTACAAACCGGGCGTCGAGGACGCCACGCCGGATCACGTGCCCAACGTGGCCTGCATCCCTGAGCCGCTGGTCACCAACGAGCCGCGCTCGGCGTTGGGCAATCGCTCACCGTACGAAGTGCTGGGCAAGCGCTATGTGGTGATGGACGGCCCTGGCGGCTATGTCGAACGCGGCACGGCTTCTTACTACGGCAGCAAGTTCCACGGCCGGCTGACCTCCAACAAGGAGGTTTACGACATGTACGCCTTCACCGCCGCCCACAAGACCTTGCCGCTGCCCAGCTTTGCGCTGGTGACCAATACCGACACCGGCGACTCGGTGGTGGTGCGCGTCAACGACCGTGGCCCGTTCCACGATGGCCGCGTGATCGATCTGAGCTACGCCGCTGCGGTCAAGCTGGGCATTACCGGCAAGGGCACCGGCAACGTCGAAGTACGTGGTCTGACCGAAGCCGACAACGGCAATCTGCTGGCCAAGCGCCGTAGTGGTCTGGCGCCAGTCAACACGGCCGTCGCGGCCGCGCAGCCGGCCGCAAACGGCAGCCAGATCGATGGGCTGGTGCAGCGCCTGCCCACCCGCACGGTGCCGCCGCAGGCGGTGGCGACAACGTCGGCGGCTACGGTTGCCGGGCCTGCAGCAGTATCGGCTGCCACTGCGCCGGTCAATGCTGCAGGCGAGCGGTGGCGCTACCGGGTGGCCGATTCGCGCCAGCCCGGCAATGCCGACAATTTCGATGCCTGGATGAAATCGCACGGCGTGCATGTGGCCACCGGCAAGCCAGCAGCTGCCACGCCGCGAGCGACATCGCCTGCGCCGCCGGCACCTTCCGCTGCGTCTGCATGGCCTACGCCGGTTGCCGTTGCCGTGGTCAGAGCGCCGGCCAGCGCGCCCGCACGTTCGCTAAAAACAGAGCCGGTGCCTGCCAAGGCGCCAAGCGTGGCCGAAGCCGCATTGGGCGACATCCTGCTGCAGGTCGCCAGTTTCGCTAGCCGCGAAAACGCCAATCGCGCACTGTCGCAGCTGGCCTCGGCCGGTATCGCCGGTGCCAGCGTCAGCGACATCGTCAGCGGCGGCCGCACCTTGTGGCGGTTGCGCGTGAATGCACGCGACCACGCCAATGCCTCGGAAATCGCCCAGCGCATTGCCGGTCTTGGTTTCGGCCGCCCACAGATCGTCGCCAATTAAGCACGATCAAGTGACTGCCCAGTCACCGGTGAACATTGCCGGTGTCTGGAATCGGCACGCACTCTCAAAGCATTTTGGTGACGGCGCGCTTTGTGTGCGCACCGACAAGCTGCTCGCTTTGATTGGCCGCGGTTGACGCGCGCCCTGCCGCCATCGCTGAACTGCGCAGAGCGCGGGCCTCATGACGCGTCGCCCTGATTGCCTTCGCGCCTTACAATTTTACATTGCCCAGTCTTCGGGCCCGTCAGGAGTTGTTCTTCAATGAAATTCCGCTTCGCCGCCGCTGCCGTGGCCACGTTCGCCTTCGGCCTGGCCTGCGCCCAGACACCCGCGCCGCAGCCGGCTCCTGCCGTGGCGGCTGCGCCGGCCGTCGTGCCGGTTCCGCCCGCACCCGCGCCGGCCGTGTCCAAGTCCTGGATCCTGATGGACTACGCCACTGGGCGAGTGCTCGCCGGTGAGAACATTCATCAGCAGCTCGCCCCGGCCAGCATCACCAAGGTGATGACGTCCTACGTGGTCGCGGCCGAGATCAAGAACGGCAAAGTCAAGCGCGACGACCAAGTCATGATGAGCGAGCGCGCCTGGCGCGAAGGCGGCGCCGGCACCGACGGCAGCTACAGCGGCTTTCCAGTCAATCAGACCGCACGTCTGGAAGACATGGAAAAAGGCATGGCTATCCAGTCCGGCAACGATGCCGCAATCGCCTTGGCCGAGCATGTGGCCGGCAGCGAAGGAGCCTTCGCCTCGCTGATGAACAGCTACGCCGGCAAGATCGGCATGAAGGACTCCTACTTCGTCAACGCGCACGGCCTGGGCGCCGAAGGCCATCACTCCACCGCTTACGACCTGGCCATGTTGGGCCGTGCAATGGTGCGCGATTACCCGGAGACCTACGCCTACAACAAGATCAAGGAATTCCAGGTTGGTACCATCAAGCAGAACAACCGCAACCTGCTGCTGTGGCGCGACCCTGCGGTGGATGGCATCAAGACCGGCCATACCTCCGAAGCCGGCTACTGCCTGCTGAGCTCTGCCAAGCGCGGCGATCAGCGTCTGGTGGCGGTGGTCATGGGCGACACCTCCGAAAAGCAGCGCGCTGACGACAGCCTGGCACTGCTCAATTGGGGCTTCCGCTTCTTCGAAACCCATAGTCTGTATGCACACGACAAGGTCGTGACCAAGCAAAAGGTGTGGAAGGGGCAGCAGGACGAAGTGCAGCTCGGTGTGGCGCAACCACTGCTGGTGAGCCTGCAGCGCGGCCGCTACAACGACCTCAAGCCCAGCATGGAAGTAGCCAAGAACCTGCAGGCCCCGATCAAGCAGGGTCAGCAAATCGGTACGGTCAAGGTCAGCCTGGACGGCAATATCATCGCCCAGGCGCCGCTAGTGGCGCTCAACGCCGTCGAAGAAGGTGGATTCTTCAAGCGCCTCTGGGATGCCTTCTGGATGTGGTGGGAATCGTAATAAAAATGCCGGCGAAAGCCGGCTTTTTTTTTGCGGGGATTCGAGATTCGGCATTTGGGATTGGCAAGAACGAGAGCGAGAGCAAAACGTTGCAGCCCCGCTCTGACCAATCCCAACTCCCTAATCTCCGCCCTCAAAGCAACCGACTGATCGTGAAGCTCCCATACACCGGCGTCTCGCGCTGGGTGTCGAATTCGCGGGTGCGGTGGTATCGGGCAAGGGCAAACTTCCAGCGGCCGTACATCACCGCCAGGCCGTAACCGACGTCGCCGACGAATGGGCGCTTGTCCACGCTGTGACTATTGCGGAAGGTGTTGCCGTCCAGAGTGATGTCGCGCAGCACCCAGCGCGCATCGGTGGTCACGAATAGATGACCCGACCAGCCGCTAGCGCGTCCGAGCCGGCTGGGTGCGGTGTTTTCGCCGGCCGGGCGGGTCGGGGTGCTGCCGAAGTCGTCCGGAAGTTTCCAGCCGAAGCGGGCTTCGCCGCCGGCATTCAGATGCGTGGCCATGTTGCCGACCGAGCCGCCCCAGTGCGAAATGAAATCCCAGCCGAAGCCGTCCGCGTTGGCCGCGGCATCGGCCGGCCAGCGGCGCATACGTTCGTGCACCAAGTTAAGCAGCGGCTCGTTATGCAGCTGGTTGTCCCAGCCCTGGAATTTCTTATCGCCTAGCACATCGTGGATCGCGTCCTGCGCTTGCTGCGCAAATGCCCACTTGCCGACCACACCGATCTGCAGCTGCGTGGCGCGCAGATGCGCCTCGTTGCGCGCGTTGTAACCGAAGCTCGCCAGCAGGATGCCCGCATACGGGCGATCCTCCGGGATCACGTCGCGACGGGTGGAGTCGGTGGGGGTGAAGATTGTCTGGCCGATCGAGAACACCATGTTTTGCTGATCGAACTCGCCCGGATGCAGGCGTTCCAGATAACTGTTGACCCAGCGCGCGGTGCGCGGCAGGCAAGAGTCGTCGGTGTAATCGACCAGGTTGGGCGACACCAGCGTTAGCACCGCGCCATTGGAATAGCCTTGGTCCTGCTCCTCACCGCCGAACAGGTCGTTATCGACCCGGAAGTTCACCGCCGTCGGGGTGCGGCCCAGTGTGCCGGAATCGCACTGGTCAGCCGCCAGGGCCGGCATCGACAGCCCGGAAAGACAAAACAGCAGGGCAGCAGACAACGCGCGCGGTCGGTGCATGGAAAGCCTGGAGAGTTGAGGAGGGGCGGTGTTCAGCAAAGGTGCCTGCGGTCGCTGCTGCGTCGCGTGAAGTGTCCCGAAGCGGCCTCATTCTGTGCAAAACACCATTCGCACGTAGATGTATTTGACCCAGCAATGTAACTGCGTAACTTTATGAAAAGTTTGGATTCCCCACATGATCAAGGCCCAGGCAATCTCATCAATTGGCTGTGCAGAGCTTGGGTTTACCCACCATCGACCCGATAATGGGCAGATGGAAATCAGCACCGACCACCCCGATCACGGCTTTCAGTTTCCCGGCACCTTCGAGCTCAGCGCCATGGGCACGGCCGAGCGCGGGCTGGAAACCGAACTTCCGCGTCTGCTCACCGTTACCGGCGTGGAGTTGCTGGAAGAAAGCATCAGCTGGAAGCATTCGTCCAGCGGCAAATATGTCTCGGTCAAGATCGGCTTTCGCGCCGATAGCCGCGAGCAGTTCGACGCGGCACATCAGGCCCTGCGCGACCACCCGGAAGTGAAGTGGACGCTGTAGCGGCCGAGCCAGCGCTTAGAGCCGTCTCGATCCTGCCGGCACAACTACGCGATCTCGGCCGGCAGGAGTACGCACCGGTGTGGCGTGCGATGCAGCGTTTCACCGATGCGCGTGATGCGCACACCGCCGACGAGCTATGGGTGGTAGAGCACACGCCAGTGTTTACACTCGGCCAGGCGGGCAGGCCCGAACACGTACTGGCGCCGGGCGAGATTCCGGTGCTGCAGGTTGATCGCGGCGGTCAGGTCACCTATCACGGCCCCGGTCAGTTGGTGGTTTATCCCCTGCTGGATCTGCGCCGGCTCAAGATTGGCGTGGGCGATTACGTGTGCAAGATCGAGCAAGCGCTGATCGACACCTTGGACGAATGGAACATCGTCGCCGAGCGCCGCGACGGAGCGCCCGGCGTTTACGTGGGCGGGGCCAAGATCGCCGCGCTCGGCATCCGGGTGCGGCGCGGCTGTAGTTTCCACGGGCTTTCGTTCAACGTGGCGATGGACCTGGAGCCGTTCCACCGCATCAACCCGTGCGGCTACGAGGGCCTGCAGGTGACCTCGGTGCTAGACTTGGGCGGCCCCTCCGGGATGGACGCCGTCAAGGCGGTGCTGCTCGATCAGCTGGCGCGCCAGCTCGGTCTCGTGTTGCAGCCTGTTTCTACGTTGCCCGACCTTTCGCTTCTGGCCTGAGCGCCCGTTACCATGACCCAGCCTACCGCCCGTTCCATCTCCTTGCAGGTCGTCTCCGGCGATACCGCCGCGTCTGCGCCGCTGCAGACCGGCGTCAAGCAGATCGGTGGCGACAAGATCAATCGCTCGCCGGTGCAGTTCGTCGATGCGCCGGTGCTGCGCAAGCCGTCGTGGATTCGCGTGCGGATCCCTTCCGGCAACGCAGTGCAGAACCTCAAGGCCAAGCTGCGCGAAAACCGCCTGGTCACGGTGTGCGAAGAAGCCAGCTGCCCGAACATCCACGAGTGTTTCAGCCACGGCACCGCCACCTTCATGATTCTGGGCGAGGTGTGCACGCGGCGCTGCTCGTTCTGCGACGTGGCACACGGCCGGCCCAAGCCACCGGACGCCAGCGAGCCGACGAGCCTGGCGACGACCGTTGCAGACATGGGCTTGAAGTATGTGGTGGTGACCAGCGTGGATCGCGATGATCTGCGCGACGGTGGTGCGCAGCATTTCGTTGACTGCATTGCAGCGATTCGCGTTAGCTCGCCCAAGACCCGCATCGAGATCCTGACCCCGGATTTCCGCGGCAAGGGTCGTATGGATCGCGCGCTGGCGATCCTGGCGCTGAGCCCGCCGGACGTGTTCAACCACAACATCGAAACCGTGCCGGACCTGTACCCGAACGTGCGCCCCGGTGCGGATTATCAGTGGTCGCTGACGCTGTTGCAGCGCTTCAAGGCGCAACATCCGTCGATCGCCACCAAGTCCGGCATCATGCTTGGCCTGGGCGAGACGATGGAGCAGGTGCAGGCCACCTTGCGCGACTTGCGTGCGCACGAGGTAGACATGATCACCATCGGTCAGTACCTGCAGCCGACCCCGCACCACCATCCGGTGATGCGTTATTGGACGCCGGATGAGTACAAGGCATTGGAGGAGTACGGCAACGCACTGGGCTTCAGCCATGTCGCGTCCGGTCCGATGGTGCGCTCGTCGTACCACGCCGATCAGCAGGCGGCCGGCGCCGGCGTCGCTGTGAATTCCAGCGCTGACTCAGAAATATAAATCGCTCCATCGGAATGAACGTCGCTAGGTCAGAATGGAGCGATGTCCGAGTGCATGCCGCCCATCAAGGTATCCCCGACGAAGGCAGGGCCTGGCGGATCGAAGGACTCGGTGCGCCAAGCCCATGGACTATGAGCCGGTCATCGAAATTCACCTCACTTCGTTGCTTGTGGAATCCCTCAAGCCTGTGCAATCAATATATCCGGCTCGCGGAGGTCATTCTTGATCGCATCAGGGCGGCACGGCTACGACGTGGCGCAGCGTGCGGTTCGCTTTGGTGTATGGTTCGGGAAGACGTTTTGACGTCACCTTCACACATGGGCTCCCTGGAATCCGGCGCTAAATACCGGAGCTTAGCGTTTCATCCTATTCTTCTGGCAAGCATTCGCATACGCATGGTGGCCATGATGCACAGATCGACTACAGGCTCTGTCTACGCCTTGCTGCTTCTCCTAGTCTCCCTAACAGCTGCGACAGGATGTACCGCTATGAACGATTCCAACGAGCCCCACTCTGAAGCTTTCCGGCCAGTGCAATCCACCGCTGAGGCCAAGGCACAGCTTGCGGGTTGGATCGCCCCAGGCATACCTATTTCGGACGCGACACGGACGCTTGAAGGGCAGGGATTTGAATGCCATGAGGCAATGCCGCAGTCGCAAGGCGTGCGATTGTCGGTGTCTTGCCTCTATCAAGCCCCGCCCCCCCTCCCGCCAGAGCAGAGACTGGTTACATCGACGGCACCCGTCAATTGGTTGGTAGTGCTGGATTCAAAAGATGGAGCGACGGTCAGCAGCTTCCGAGCATCGCGTTCGCCAGCAGATCCTTGAGGAGCAAGCAATGCCAGAAGAGCAGGCCAAAATCATCGTGGGAGCAAGTCCGGTCGGTATCGACCAGCGGCATACCTATCTGCTTTTCGAACGATCCGATGGCAGTCAAACCGTCTTGCGCGGCGGGCCTAGCCTGAGAGCGGAAGGTAACGATCTTGCAAATTTTGCAGGATCCACGCTGCTGGGTTCCGACACCTTCGGCAGTATACATTTTGATACCGCCCCTTACGTTCCTTCCTACAAAGCTGCCTATCAACTGCAACCGGACGGCAGTGACCGTCCGATACCTGTGGAAAAAGCCGATCCTAATGATCCAGCGATCCGTAAGGATGCGCAGGGTAAGATTGATGTCCAGGATGCGATCCCTCCGGACTGGCCGCTTCCAGGTGAGAAGCACGAGCGAGCTGTCGTATGGAAAGGAACAGATCAAGAGCTTGAAAAGAAGCTGAGTTCTGCACTGACGGCGGGGTAGCAAATTAACGATGCCAAGCTTGAATATTCGCCGCTGTACAACAACAGTAACGGCGTGACGGGCCTTTTGTTGAAAGCGGCACACATAAACCCATCGCTGCCGCTAGACAAGGACGGGAAACAGGTAGACGCGCCTGATTTCGGCGAAAACCTGTATCAGGACGTTGGCCTAGCCTCTAACCGAAGCGGCTATTCGTTCGACGGCAAGCAGTGGCGTGACGACGATGATCGCAAGATCAAGCCTCCCCACTCGGGTAAGCCGGTTGTCCCGATTGATCCTAATGAGAAGGGCATATCCCGCTCAGGTTTTTTCGAAAGCAACGACACCGCTCAACCAGACCGTATTCAGCACGGAAAGCAGGCTTTCCGTAACGGCGATGCGGACCTCGACCGGCTGGCTGCTGCAATTTTTTCTGACGATGAGGCCGCTATCTCTCAGGCAAACGCGCATATCCAACAATCGTCGCCAGTGCAGGCGTATGAACAACTTGGCCGCGACCTGGTTGCCTTCGAGCAACGGCAGGAACTTCAGCAGCAAGAGCTGGCTCGCCAAGTGCAGGGCCCGGTGATGACACGCTGACTCCCACCATCACTGAAGGCCATTCATGTCCAGCGAGCACCAGATATCGCAACTGCTGTCTTCTCTGCAAAACACGCTCAAGCTGCAATCGGCGCTGATGGCAAAATTCGAGCAACGCGAAGCGCGCATGCAAGCTGCCTTCGATCAGCGGATGCTGGCGCTCCAAAGCGAAGTGACACAAGTACACCGTCGCGTTGATGGCATCGTCGGTGATGCCAGTGCGTAGATCGCCAAAGAAGCCAAGAATGCGGTGGCCCCGACTGCTGCGCAGTACGACCGCGACGTATCGGCCACGTCTGCGCAACTGCAAAAGGCGAACAAGACGGTATGGATGTGGTTCGGTGCCGCAGGCGCGATTCTACTGCTGGTGCTTCTCGTTGGCTGGGCGGTGCTGGGGTATTACCGGCGCGAGCTAGTATCCACGCAAGAAGAATTGCAACGCTATGAAAATGCCGTGCCCATCGTGCAGGCGTTCTATGCCTCCGATTCGGTCGTTTGCGATGGGCGTATCTGCTCAAACGACGATCCGAATGGAAAGCGTGTCGGCAACAAGCGCCAGTATCGACAGGCCAAGCCAAGATCCCCGTCGCAGTGAGGCCTCACTCTGTATCTTTATCCGATGGATGTCTTTCTCCGACAGCGGGATGCGAACTTTCGGTGAAAGCTCCACGAAGATCAGCAAATTTACTGCTAGGGCTGACTCGAACTGCGCCGGGTCGCCGGCTTTGCGGGAGGCGACGCCCCAGACGTAGGCTGCAATAGGCAGGTTAGTGTCCCTGCAGGTACGGTCTCGTTCACAATCTACTACAGGCCCGGCGCTAGGCTGATTCAGCCAGCGGATGACAACGCCAGCAACTTTCGGCACTGTCATGCTGTCTGACCCGCTCACTGCCTTCCTTTCATCGGCCCTGTGCCGAGAGCCATTCGATGACCTACAACGTTTCTGCGTCCATGAAGGCCGGCCTGCTGGCGCTGGTGTTGACCACTCCGGTGGCATTGCTCGCTCGCGCCGATACGGCGTTGCCGGCAGCCGCCACGCCCGATCAGGCAACGGCGACCAAGCTGGTCTACGGCCTGCTCTCCGATAGCCGCTATGCCTATCGTCCGCGTACGCTGGACGAGGCGATGTCCAAGGACGTGTTCAAGCGTTATCTGGAAACGCTGGATGGCGGTAAGCAGTTCTTTACCCAGGCCGATATCGACGGCTTCGCACCGCTGCAGGCCGGGTTGGGCGACGCGCTGCGCGGCGGTAATCTGGAGCCGGCGTTTCAGATCTTTTCGGCCTACAAGAAGCGCGTCGATCAGCGCGTCAAGTTCGCGCGCGACCTGCTCAAGCAGGACTTCGATTTCACGGGCAGCGACAAGTTCGAGTATGACCGCAAGGATGTGCCGTGGGCGGCCGACGACAAGCAACTGGACGTGCTGTGGCGCCAGTCGGTGATGAACGACTGGTTGCGTCTGAAGCTGGCCGGCAAGAAGCCCGAGGACATCCGCAAGACCCTGGACAAGCGTTACGTCGCATTGGCCGATTCGGTCAAACAGCTCAAGGGCGAGGACGTGTTTCAGTTCTTCGTCAACGCCTATACCAATGCGGTTGATCCGCACACCGATTACTTCACTCCGCGCACCGCCGAGACCTTCAATCAGCAGATGTCGTTGTCGCTGGAAGGCATTGGCGCGCAGTTGCAGAAGCAGGACGACATGGTGGTGATCCGCGAGGTGATCCCGGGTGGTCCGGCGGCGGTGGATGGCACGCTCAAGCCGGGCGACCGCATCGTCGGCGTGGGCCAAGCCAAGAATGGCGCGATCGAGGATGTGATCGGCTGGCGCATCGACGATGTGGTGGCCAAGATCCGCGGCAGCAAGGACACCCAGGTGCGCCTGGAGTACGTCCCGGCCGAGTTGGGCATCGATGGCAAGCACCGCACCGTGATTCTGACCCGACAGAAGGTGCGTCTGGCCGAGCAGGCCGCCAAGGGCGAGACCATCACGCTGCCGGCCAAGGGCAGCGAGCCGGAACGCCGCCTCGGCATCATCAAGCTGCCGGGCTTCTATCAGGATTTCGAAGGTCGTCGTCGCAATTCGACCGATTACGCCTCGGCAACGCGCGACGTCGCCAAGCTGCTGGCCGGCTTCAAGACAGACAAGGTCGATGGCGTGGTGCTGGATCTGCGTAACAACGGGGGCGGCTCGCTGGATGAAGCGATCGAGCTCACCGGCCTGTTCATCGAGCAGGGGCCGGTGGTGCAGGTGCGCGAGTCCGGTGGCCGCGTCACCGTCAACGGCGACAGCAACCCCAAAGTCGCCTGGGATGGTCCGTTGGGCGTGCTGATCAATCGAGGTTCGGCGTCGGCCTCCGAGATCTTTGCCGGCGCCATCCAGGATTACGGTCGCGGGTTGGTGATCGGTGAAACCAGCTTCGGCAAGGGCACCGTGCAGAACATTGTTGATCTGGACCGTTGGCCGGCCGCTGAGGGTCAGCGTTATGGGCAGGTCAAGCTGACGATCGCGCAGTTCTTCCGCGTCAGCGGCTCCAGCACCCAGCACAAGGGTGTCGTGCCGGACATCGCATTCCCGGCCAGCGTGGATGCCACCGAATTCGGTGAAAGCACATACGACAACGCACTGCCGTGGACCCGCATCGCGGCTGCCCCGCACACGCAGTACGGTAACTTCGCGCCGCTGCTGCCCAAGTTGCAGAGCCTGCATACCGCGCGCATTGCCACCGACAAGGAATTTCAGTGGTGGGAAGAGGACGTCAAGCAGTTCCGCGACGAGAAGGCCAAGAAGTACATTTCGTTGAACGAAGCCGAGCGCGTGGCCGAGCGTCAGAAGCAGGACCAGCAGCGCAAGGACCGTCAGCAGATACGCAAGCAGTTGGGTCTGCCGCTGGATCCGCTTGCCGAAGACAGCGACGACGGCCTGACCGGCAACGAGCGCGACATCGTCAAGGACGCTGCCCGCGAAAAGGCCGCTGAAAAGCGTCCGGATCCGTTACTGCACGAGTCGGCCGCGATTCTGGCAGACGCATTGGGCCTGCTGTCGCAGGATCAGCCGTTGTCGGTGCAGGTGTTGCCGCAGTCCACTGCGCCGGGACGTTGGGCTGACTGACCGCTGGTTGATGGTTTGGATAAAAACGCCACCGCAGTCGGTGGCGTTTTTTTATGGCGGTATTTCTCGGGAGCGGGTATGCAGCGGTTGCTTTTTGTAGGTTGCCGCCATGGTGCGTCAAGAAAGCCTGGGCAACCTCAGCGCGTGTTTGCGATCAGAAACCGTTACCTAATTTTGCGGACGACTACCTCATCTACGGACCGAACGTTGTTGTCGCTTTGACTTTCATCGAGCGGTACCGCGCGGCGTGGAAAGACGCGCCGTATCGGCCGACCTTCGTCACCACTGACGCGGTAGTTGTGCATTCGGGGCACGTACCGCTGCTGCGTCGTCGCGCCGAGCGGAGCCGAGCCGGGCAAGGGATTGTGGGCATTGCCCGGCGGCTTTATGTCCAGGACGAAGGCGCTGGATGGCTGCCTGCGCGAGTTGCGCGAGGAAACCCGGCTCAAGGTGGCTGTGCCGGTGCTCAAGGGCGCGTCGGGCGGTCGCCATGTATTCGATCATCCCGAGCGCAGCCTGTGGGGGCGCACCATCACGCCTGCCTTCCACGTTGAATGTCCGGCCGGTGAATTGCCTGCGCTGCGCGGCGGCGATAATGGCCACAAGGTGCACTGGATTCGGGCCCGCGCTGGTGTGGAGGCCATCTGCATCTGCTTGAATTTTTCCTTGGGCGCGGCTGAGCGACAACGCGCAATTTTGAGTGGCTTGGAACCGTGACCTCCCACCGGCGGACAGACTGCTGGTTCATTCGACGCGAAGGAGTTTCCGTCATGCATTACCTCGATAACCTGCTGCTCAACACCGACAGCTACAAGGCCAGCCACTGGTTGCAGTATCCGCCGGGTACCGATGCGGCGTTCTTCTATGTCGAATCACGTGGCGGCGTGTACGACCAGACCGTGTTCTTCGGCCTGCAATCGATCCTGAAAGAGGCGATCAACCGGCCGGTGAGGCACGCCGATATCGACGATGCGAAAGAACTGTTGGCCGCTCACGGCGAACCGTTCAACGAAGCAGGCTGGCGCGATATCGTCGATCGTCTCGGTGGGCAGTTGCCGATCCGCATCCGCGCGGTGCCCGAAGGTGCGTTGGTGCCCACGCACAATGTGTTGATGACGATCGAGTCCACCGATGCCAAGGCGTTCTGGGTGCCGTCGTATCTGGAAACGCTGTTGTTGCGCGTGTGGTATCCGGTGACGGTGGCCACGGTGAGCTGGCAGGTGAAGCAAATCGTGCGCGATTACCTGCAGCGCACCAGCGACGATCCGGAAGGGCAGCTGCCGTTCAAGCTGCACGATTTCGGCGCGCGTGGGGTCTCCAGTCTTGGCTCTGCCGCGTTGGGTGGTGCCGCGCATCTGGTGAACTTTCTCGGCACCGATACCCTGTCGGCGTTATTGCTGGCACGTGCGCATTACCACACACCGTTGGCGGGGTATTCGATTCCTGCCGCCGAACACAGCACCATCACCAGTTGGGGGCGCGAACGTGAGGTGGATGCGTATCGCAACATGCTGACGCAGTTCGCGCGCCCGGGATCGATCGTGGCGGTGGTGTCGGACAGCTACGACATCTATCGCGCCATCCGCGAGCATTGGGGTAGCACCCTGCGCGAGGAAGTGATCGCCTCCGGCGCGACGGTGGTGATCCGGCCGGACTCGGGCGAGCCGGTGGATGTACTCGAGCAATGTTTATTGCTGCTCGATGAGGCGTTCGGGCATCAGGTCAATGGCAAGGGCTACAAAGTGCTCAACCATGTGCGCGTGATCCAGGGCGATGGCATCAATCCGCAATCGCTGCGCGCGATCCTGGAACGCGTCACCGCTGCTGGTTATGCGGCCGACAATGTCGCCTTCGGCATGGGCGGTGCCTTGCTGCAGAAGGTGGACCGCGACACGCAGAAATTCGCGCTGAAGTGCTCGGCGGTGCGTGTGGACGGGCAATGGATCGACGTCTACAAGGACCCGATCACCGATCAGGGCAAGCAGAGCAAGCGCGGTCGCCTGACCTTGGTGCGCGACCGTCGCGATGGAAGTTATCGCAGCGCGCTGTTGGACGAAGTGGCGACACATGCCGATAGCGAAGATGCGTTGGTGACGGTGTGGGAAAACGGCGCAATGCAGCAGCAGTGGACATTGCAGCAGGTGCGTGCGCGCGCCGACGCTGCGCGCCGTTGATGGTCGGCGCGCAGGCACCAACATGTACGCACCCAGCGACGAGGTGTTGGTGATGCCCGCGATCCTCCGGACGGGTTGCAGGCATTGCTGCGCACCTTGTCGACCACGGCTAACGGCCCGCCTGTCGAGCAGCGCGTGCTCTAAAGCAATGGTGCCGGGTTTGCGCGTGTGCAGGGAACGCGGTCGATCGATGCTTTGGTCGCGTTTGGGTTGTCGTGGATTGAGTTATCGCGCCGCCATCCACTGCAGGACTGCAACGAGGCAATCATGCGGTTTCGTCCGGATGAGCCGATCGCCGATGCCGGGATTTTCGTACACAGCGCACTACTCAGTGCAGCACGCCTGCCGGTGCGGCTGGTCTGCATCGTGCAATGTGATGGTGTAGGCATGGCCGATGCGGTGGCGCAGTCCATCGATTGGGCGCGCAACTGTGGCGTCACGCAGGTGATCTTTCGCGAGCTGTCGCGCCTGGACGATGCGTATCGCAGCAATGGCACCTGGCGCTATGTCGAGCAGCACCGCATTGGCGTGGAGAGCTGGCCGGCCGATTGCATGCAGCAGCCCCGTTGGTCCAGTCGTTGGATGAGCTCGATCAGCGCGGTTGTGGACGCCGACCCCGGACGACGACTCGGCCTGGGCACTGCACGACCACCTGCGCACGGCCGACCCGTTAAACGGACGCGACTGTAAGTGGGTCAAGCAGATGCCGCCATCCGTGCGCCACTTCAGTCTGCCGGGCGAGGTGTTGTTCGACCCGTTCTGCGGCATCGGCAGCGCCTTGCTGGCCGCTGAAGTGGAAAGCCGCATGCGCATGGCATGGAATCGATCCCGCGCGTGCATCGTTGGCACGCACGCGCCTGCAGCGACATGGCTTGGAGGCGCCGGTGGTAGTCGGCAGCCTGCTGACCCCACGCCTGCCTGCCAAGACGAACGCTCTGGATCTGACCAACGTGCCGTATTTCGGATGTCAGTGGCGTGGGGAGGCAGTGCCCAGGCAGCTGTATAACAGTGCCGATGCCGCCAGTTATCTGTCCGGCATGCGTGCGGTGTTGCATGCTTTGCGAAAGCGATTGCGGCCAATTGGCATTGGCGTGGCGACGGCGGAAAACGGTCGTGGTCGGTGGGCACGTGATGCCGCAGGCATGGAGCCTGGGCCGGATTCTGGGCAGCCTGTTTACGCTGCGCGAGGAGCGCGTACGGCGCTGACAGCGGCCAAACGCTGCGCAGGCGCATGCGCTCACCCAGAGTAGTCGCAGTCACGACTACGCGCTGATCTTGCGGTAGTGCCGTGCGCAGGCAGATCTGTTGTTTGCAGGCCGTGCAGGCCCAGGGCTTCGCGCTTCGCTTGTGGGGCGAGCCGTGCGACGCACCGGTCGCGCTGGCTCTGGTGCGCGCGCACCGCTATCTGCGCGCCGAGCGCATCGGCGCCGATGGAAGCTGCCTGCAGGTGGCCTGCAATTGCCAGCGGATGAACCGCCGTTGCTTCGATCCGGCAACGCGACGCCGCGCGCACATGGGTTGCGGCTATGCTTTGGCCGGTTTTGGATGCCGGAATCTTTCCCATGTCTTGTTCTTCCCTGATCGCGCGCGGTGCGCTGCTCGGCGCGCTGGCAACCTTGGCCGGCTGCGGTGGCAGCAAGGGCGACACGATGCTGATGCGCGAGTCGTTCAATTCCGATGACACCTATTCGCGCAGCGTGGTGGCCAGTTCGCCGCAAGCCTGCGAGGCCGCACGGCGGGTGTTGTTGAGCCAAGGCTATGCGGTAACGCGCGCGGACGCCGCTGCCGTGGAGGGCAGCAAGAACTTTCAGCTCAAAGAGGCCGACCAGAGCGAGCAGCTCAATCTGCGCATTTCCTGCGCCACGCAAGATGGCGGCAAGGCGCAGGTGTTCGTCAGCGCGCTGCAGGATCGCTACGCATTGAAGAAGAGCACGACCTCGGCCAGCGTCGGCGTGGGCGTGCTGGGCTCGTTGTCGTTGCCGGTCGGCAGCAGCGGCGACTCGCTGGTGCGCGTGTCGAGCACCACGGTGCAGGATGCGGCCTTCTACAAGCGCTTCTTCGAACGCCTGAATTCGTATCTGCCCAGGGTGACCGAAGCGGCGCCTGCACCTGCGCCGGCCACAGCGCACCCGGCAGCGACCACGCCAGCGGCTGCACCCGCTGCCGCGCCTGCAGCCGGGTCGAGCACCATCGCACAGCCTCCAGTGGCGCCGTTGCCGGTCGAAGCGCAGTACCCGCCGCCAGCGTCTACCAATGTGCCGCAGAGCGAACCCGCCACGCAGCGGTGATGGCGTGGTTCACGCTTCGCTCCAAAGCCTGAATAGAGGGCTGAGCGCTTCACGTTCTGTTCTCGATCCAGCGACCAGAGTGCAGCCACGACTCGCCGAGCGGCCGAGAACGATGGAGACCAACGATGACGACGCGCAATTCCCTGCTGAGTATTTCCCTGATCGGTCTGATGGCGACGAGCACCTTCGCGCAGGCCCAGAACCATTCGCATCACCATCGCTATTCGGAAGCAGACGAAGGCCGCAAGTTCTCTGATGGCACGCGCGTTCGCTGCCGCAATGTCGAAGTGCAAAAGAATTCGACCGACCCGAATCGCATCGGCGGCACTCTTGCCGGCGCTGCCATCGGCGGTTTGCTCGGCAACCAGGTCGGTGGCGGCAATGGCAAGAAACTTGCAACCGTCGCCGGTGCAGTCGCTGGTGGCGCGGCAGGCCGCACCATCCAGGGCAACCGCCAGCAAGCCAACGGGAATCGTCAGGTCGAGCGCGTCTGCGAACGTCGCTGAGTTCGTAGGGTTGAATGCGACGAGCCCCGGCCATGCCGGGGCTTTCTACATCTGAGGCTGCAGGAGCCATGCCGCCGATCCACTGCGCACTGCATCGATGAGTTCATTCCGGACGCACTGGGCGCCGCTGTTGGCAAGCACCGCATATCGTGCGTGCGCGCCCGTGCGGCGCGCGCGGCCAGGCCGTTTTACCGCGCTGTTGTGCACAGCCGCGTTGCTCGGCACGCAGGTGTTGCAGGTCGCTGGCGCCGCACCGAGTGAGTCCGCCAATGCAGCGAGTGCGGACTGCGTAGAAGCATTGCTTCGGCGGCTTGGCTGGAAGATCCACAGCGCAGCCGTCAGCGCACCGGCGATCCAGCGTGGCGAGCCATGTACGCGTGGTTCGCTTGCGCAGGCGCAGGCAGCCGGGGATCTGCAACTGATACTGCCGGCCAGCTGGGATACGCAACAGCGTGGCGCATCGCTCAAGGCCTTGCTGGACGATTCCGCCACATATTGCGCGTACGCGTTCGAGGTCGGCGCCGCCACGCGGCGTGCGGCGACGCAGTTGCAGAACAACGCGCACTACCGTTTTTCGGCGCTGCAGCTAGGCTGGATCGGGTTTGGCTGGCGCGGCGCAGCCGCGCAGGGCTGGAGCAGCTTTCGCAGCTTCGGACGCGGCTATCAACCACACCGCAGCAATGCGCAGGCACTGGATGCGTTCTATCGCGGCCAGGTGCGCTCAGAGTGCGGCGTGGGCCGACAGGTGGCCCAGCTCGCCACGCAGCGCGAGTTATATGGCGATGCCGGATTCGATCAGGTGTTTACGCCCGGCGAGTTGTCGATCGGCACGTTTTTGACCTTGCACGACACCGACAGCATTGTGCTCGGTGCGCATGCCGGCGAATTCTTTGCCGACGGCAAAGCGGTCAAGACCGCGCAGTTGGGGCGGCAGGCATTTGTCGGTGCGCCGGGCTTCATCGCGCATGTGTTCAACAAGTCGTTTCTGGATGACATCCACAATCAGGCGGAAAACTTTGTGGTGGTGGATGTCAGCGATGCGGCAGCACAGGCGCTGGCGCAGCACGGTGGTTTTGCGCATTACGATGCGCTCAACCGTCGGATCTGGGAATTGGCCAAGAATCTGCGCAGGTCAGGCAAGCGCCGCTTCGAGCGCCTGCTCTACGAACGCGATGCGCAGTTGCGCGCCACGCTCGACCGGCAGCACCAAGCACGGCTGCAAGAACTGCAGACGCTGCTGGATGACCCGTTTTACCAAGGTTTTTTGGTGTACGTGCATCCCAAGGGTATCAAGCCGATCGGCTATCACGTGGCACGCTTGCTCGACCGTAACCCGCGCACGCCGTATGCCATCGAGCTGACCTTGCACAATCTGCGCACCACCTTGTACTGGCGATGGATCGATTGGCAGCTGAAGCAGTGCAGCGCCAGCACCGCGACGAAACAACCCATCGGAAATTTCCGCGACGCCGGCGTACGCCCGGCGTGGCACCCTGCACTGATCAGATCATGAGGAGCGATTATGGAACTGGGTATGGTGGGGTTGGGCCGCATGGGGGCCAATATGGCCGAGCGGTTAGTCAACGGTGGGCATCGCGTGCATGGCTACGATCCAGGCGCGAGCGCGCGCAGTGGCGCGCAGGTCAAGGGCATTGTCACCGCTGATGCGCTGGCGTCGCTGGTGTCTGCGCTGCCGAGTCCGCGGGTGGTGTGGCTGATGGTGCCGGCCGGCAAGATCGTTGATGACACCTTGGCGCAACTGCTGCGATTGTTGGAAGCGGGCGACATCGTCATCGATGGCGGCAATTCGTATTACAAGGATTCGCAACGCCGCGCCACGCTGTTGCAGGCCAGCGGTATCTCCTTCGTCGATTGCGGAACCAGCGGTGGCATCTGGGGCATGCAGGAAGGCTACAGCTTGATGGTAGGCGGCGACGAGGCGGCGGTGACCACGTTGCATCCGATCCTGGCCACCTTGGCGCCCGCGCCGGATAAGGGCTGGGGTCGGGTTGGCCCGAGCGGTGCCGGCCACTTCACCAAGATGGTCCACAACGGTATCGAGTACGGAATGATGCAGGCTTACGCCGAAGGCTTCGCATTGATGCAGCACAAGACCGATTTTGCGCTGGATCTGCAACAGGTCGCCGAGATCTGGCGCGATGGCAGCGTGGTGCGCTCCTGGCTGCTGGACCTCACTGCCGACGCGCTTGCGCACAACCCGACCATGGCTGGCATTGCGCCGTTCGTGGCCGATTCAGGCGAAGGCCGCTGGACGGTAGCCGAGGCCATCGATCTGGAAGTCCCTGCACCGATCATCACGCTGTCGCTGATGGAACGGCTGCGTTCGCGCGACAAGGATTCGTTCACCGACAAACTGCTGGCTGCAATGCGCAACCAGTTCGGTGGGCATGCAGTGATGACCACGACATCGGTACCACCGACGATCGGCAGCAAGGACGCATAAGCGATCCAGCGCGACGGCAGTGCGCGCCTGCTTAGCGGCGCGCACTGTGGTGGTGGCATCAAGAGTGGTGAACGCAAGGTCGCTATCGAAATCGACAGTGGCCGTGTGCCGCGTGCAAGAACCGCGGCGCATGAGCGGCGGCAGTCCTGCATGCAGAGGCGATCGCCGGTCACGCGCGCATGGCAGCGCGATTATTATCCCTACGCGCTACGCCTCGCGTGCACCAGCGAGCCACTGCATCTGGCCCGACGCCGCACTGCGTTGCGCCAGCTCCAACAATTGCATCAGTTGCACGGCGTCTGCGCCACTGACCGGTGCCGCGCTGGTGCCCGCCAATGCATCGCGAAAAGCCGCATAGCACTGCCGATAGTCGCCCGGCTGGTTGTCGGGTTGGTGGGCGTGCACGCGACCTTCATCGTCCACGCGGGTCAGCGTGCCCGGCAACGGGTCGACACCCCAGCCGACCGTGCCTGGGCGACGTCCGGCGCGCAGTTGGTCTTCCTGGGTGTCCAGCCCGTGCTTGAGATAGCTGCCGCGTGTGCCGTGCACGGCAAAGCGCAGACTGCTATCGGCGACCAGCGACCCCGCATGCAGGATCACGCGCAGCCGCGGGTAGTGCAGGGTGACGTGGAAATAATCGTCGCTGCGAGCCTGGCTGCGCTGACGCTGCAAATCCGCGCCGATCGCCTGCGGCGCGCCGAATAATTGCAGTGCCTGATCGAGCAGGTGCGGACCCAGGTCGTACCAGAGCCCGGCGCCGGGGAGATCGCTTTCGCGCCAGCGATCGCGTACTTGCGGGCGATACCGGTCGAAGTGCGAATGGAATTCCACCACCTCGCCCAATTGGCCTTCGTCGATCAAGCGGCGTACGGTGAGAAAATCCGCGTCCCAGCGGCGGTTCTGGAACACGCTGACAATGCGCCCGGCGGCCTCCGCTGCATCCACCATCGCGCGTGCCTGTGCGGCATCCAATGCGAAGGGTTTATCCACCAACACATGCTTGCCGGCAGCCAGCGCCCGCAGTGCCAACGGTGCGTGGGTCTGGTTGGGCGTGGCCAGTACCACCGCATCGAGCGCCGGGTCGGCCAATGCGCTGTCGAGGTCGGCAAGGACAGTCAGATCGGGGAAGTCGGCCTGCGCCTGTTGTGGCTTGGACGACACCACGCAGTGCAACTGCAAACCAGGGGTGCTCGCGATCAGCGGTGCATGGAAGGTACGGCCGACATAGCCATAGCCGACGACGACCAGATTAAACGGTTTAGGCATCTAAAACGGGTCATCGCAACGACGGAGGAGGCTTGCATGGTATTGCACCCACCTGTGTGCGCAGGGTTCACAATTTCTGAATGCAACGGTCACGTCTGCTCGACGAGCGCCACCGCAAACTTCATCCACATTCAACAGGAGGTACTTATCGATGAAGAACGTGACACATGCAAGCAAGTTGCTGGCTCTGGCTTTGGCGCTCGGTCTGACGCTAGGCGCGTCGCAAGCATTTGCCGTGCCGCAGGAAAGCAGCGCTCACAAGGATCACGCTGCCAGCATCAACAAGTCCAAGAAGCCTGTTACCGACACCTGGATCACCACCAAAGTCAAGGCTGATCTGCTGGCCACCGACAACGTGTCGGGTACCGACGTGAAGGTCGAAACCAAGAACGGCATCGTAACGCTGACCGGTGCGGTTGCTACCCAGGCCGAGCACGACAAGGCCGTGGCTGTGGCCAAGGGCATCGAAGGCGTCAAGAGCGTCAAGTCGATTGGCTTGAAGGTCACCGCTGCGAAGGAATAAGCGCAGCCGCTGCGGATGCCGGGCCCGCCGAGGCGAGGCGGCGGGCGCGACCACCAAGGCGCACTCTACGGAGTGCGCCTTTTTTCTTTCTGAAAAACCAGCGCAATACGCCGATAGCGGGCGGCGTGCGCTCGCCGGTTTCATGGTGATTGCACTGGCAATATGCCTATTCAGCTATGTTGCGGGGTGTCGTGATTAGTCTGAATCATTAATTTAGCCATGGGCCTGATCGGAGATAATGTCGGCTTGTCCCTGGGACCTCGCAGCGAGCGGATACAGACCTGGCAATGCAAACGACGGTCCAAGCAGACAAGTGGGATCGCTGGCGCCTGCCTTTATTGGCAGTTGCCGTGTTCCTGATTGTGGTGGTGCCGTTGTTGCTGCTGCAGCAGGTGGCGCGCAACGCCAATCGGGCCGCGGTGTTGGTGTCGCATAGCCAGGAAGTACAGGAAACCGCCCAGCGCCTGGAAGCGGCGATGCGCGATACTGAATCGGCCGCGCTGATGCGCTCGCACGGGGTGGAGCGCCCGTCACTGTTGGAACGCATGCGACGCGGGCGACGCGAGTCGCTGGCCGCGGTGCAGCGATTGATCGAACTGACCAAAGACAACCCTGCGCAGCAAGTGCGCTTGGGGCGTATCCAGAGCACCATCGAACGCCGTCTGTTGCTGGCCGATCGCATCGCCGTTACCACGGCGCCGGAACAGACTCGCGCGCTGATCAACGACATGACTTTGAACAACCCGATCTGTTTGTTGATCGATGAGTTGCAGGGCGCTGAAAGTCACTTGCTGGATCTGCGCAATGCGCGCGTAGAAACCGATCGCATGCATTACGGGGTGCTGAGCTGGGCGACGCTGGCGGTGCAGTTGCTGTTGCTGGGCACTGTGGTCTGGTTGCTGCAGCGGCAGATCCGTCGCCGGCTGGCGGCCGAACAGGAATATCTGCGTGCCAATGGGCGCGCCAGCTCGGTGCTGCAGACCGTGCGCGAGCCGATCGTGTTGCTCAATGCCGCTCAGCGCATCGTGCTGCACAACCCTGCGTTCGCCGAACTGTATGGTCTGGAAGAGCGCGGCAATGAATTGATGGCACTTGAGGATGTGGGCGAGGGCGTGTGGCGCGACCCGCAGATCCATCAGCGGCTGGTCGATGTGTTGCTGCGCGACCGTGAGCTATGGGACTACGAACACGAGCAGCGCAGCGCCGATGGCGCGCTGCGCACCATGTTGATCAACGCGCGGCGCATGCCGTTGCCCGATACCAGCGACGAGGACGTGGTGTTGATGACGGTGAGCGACATCAGCCTGCAGAAGGCTTCGCAGCTGCGCATCCAGGAGCTCAACCGGCAGATGGAGGGCAAGATGGAGCAGGTGTCGGAGGTCAACCGCGAGCTGGAAGCTTTCAGCTATTCGGTCTCGCACGATCTGCGCGCACCGCTGCGCCATGTGGCCGGATTCTCCGACAAGCTGGCGCGCCATCTGGGCGATGCGGCCGACGAGAAATCGCGCCATTACATGGAAGTGATCAGCAGCTCGGCGCGGCGCATGGCGTCGCTGATCGACGATTTGCTGGTGTATTCGCGCTTGGGGCGCAGTGCGCTGCGCCTGCAGGCGGTAGACATGCAATCGTTGGTCGCCGAAACGCGCGCGATTCTGGATTCCAACGTGCAGAGCGAGAACACCGGTCACCGCGTGGACTGGCGTATCGCGCCGCTGCCGGTGTTGGTGGCCGACGAAAACATGATGCGCCAGTTGTGGATGAATCTGCTCGGCAATGCAGTCAAATACAGCGCCAAGCGTAAGGTGGCCAGAATCGAAGTCGGTTACGCGCCGATGCCCGACGGCGGCCATCAATTCAGCGTGCGCGATAACGGCGCCGGCTTCGATATGGAATACAGCGCAAAATTGTTCGGCGTGTTCCAACGTTTGCACAAGGCCAGCGAATACGCTGGCACCGGTATCGGGCTGGCCAGCGTGCGGCGCGTGCTGACACGTCACGGTGGCCGGGTCTGGGCCGAAAGCGTCGTCGACGAAGGTGCCACATTTTATTTCGTGCTTCCCCCTGCGCTTGAAGCGCCCAACCAAGAGTTCAGTGCATGACCGCCATCCGTACCATTCTTCTGGCAGAAGACAGCCCGGCCGATGCGGAAATGGCCGTCGATGCCTTGCGCGAAGCTCGCCTGGCCAATCCCATCGTGCATGTCGAAGACGGCGTGGAAACCATGGACTATCTGCTGCGCCGTGGCATGTTCGCCGACCGCGAGGAGGGTCTGCCGGCGGTGTTGCTGCTGGACATCAAGATGCCGCGCCTGGATGGGTTGGAAGTGCTCAAGCAGGTGCGTAGCGATGAGACGCTCAAGCGCTTGCCGGTGGTGATCCTGTCGTCCTCGCGCGAAGAGAGCGACCTGGCCCGCAGCTGGGACCTGGGCGTGAATGCCTACGTGGTCAAGCCGGTGGATGTCGATCAGTTCTTCAATGCCGTCAAGACGCTCGGCACGTTCTGGGCGGTCATCAATCAGGCACCGGAGCTAGACTGAGCCATGTCGCATGAGGGGGACAAACCGGAGCAGCTGAAGATTCTTCTGGTGGAAGATTCACCGGAAGACGCCGAGCTGTTATCCGATCAGTTGCTCGATGCCGGCATCGATGCGGCATTCGAGCGTGTAGACAGCGAGCCGTCGCTGCGCAGCGCGCTGGATGCGTTTCAGCCTGACATCGTGCTGTCGGATCTGAGCATGCCAGGGTTTTCCGGCCATCAGGCGCTGCGTGTGGTGCGTCAGAACGGCGCCACGCCCTTCATCTTCGTCTCCGGCACCATGGGTGAGGAGACCGCGGTCAAGGCGCTGCAGGACGGCGCCAACGACTACATCATCAAGCACAACCCGACGCGGCTGCCGAGCGCGGTGATCCGCGCGATTCGCGAAGCGCGTGCCGACCTGGAACGTCAGCGCGTCGAGAGCGAGCTGATGCGCGCACAGCGGCTGGAAAGCCTGGCGATGCTGGCGGCCGGTTTGAGTCATGACTTGCGCAACATCCTGCAGCCGTTGTTGATCGTGCCCGATCTGCTGGCCGGGCGCACCGACGACCCGCAACTGCGTCAGCTTGCCAACGTGGTGGCCGAGTGCGGCCGGCGCGGGCATGAGATGGCCGAGTCGATGCTGTCGTTCGTGCGCGGTTCCAACAAGCCGCGCGAGCAGGTGTCGATCGCGAATTTGTTCCAGGCGGTGCAGATGCTGCTCAAGAGCAGCCTGCCCTACGGCGTGCGCTTGCAGGTGGACACGATCGCCTCGGATCTGACCATCGAGGCCAATTACACCGAACTGCAGCAGTGCCTACTCAACCTGGGCTTGAATGCGATCCAGGCGATGCCGGGCGGCGGCACCTTGATCCTGTCGGCCGATCGCCACGCCGGCACGCGCGTGCGCATGAGCGTGGCCGACACCGGCGTGGGCATGAGCGATGACACGCGCGCACGTCTATTCAGCCCCTTCTTCACCACCAAAGCCGACGGCACCGGCCTGGGGTTGATTTCGTGCAAGCGCATCGTGGAAAGCTACGGCGGCAGCATTGCGGTCGATAGCCGCCTGGGCGAGGGCACGCGCTTCGACGTGATCGTGCCGATGCATGCGACGTCGGTTGCGGTTGCCGAGACCGAACTGCCGCTTGCCCTGGGCCATGGGCAGCGCATTCTGCTGGTGGATGGCGAAGCCACGCGCTTGTCGCTGCTGGGCAATGCGCTATCGAGCCAGGGCTATAAGCCGCAGCTGGCCACCGACGGCGCCGCGGCGCTGCATCTGGTGCAGCAGCACGCCATGCCGCATCTGGTGATCATCGATAGCGACATCATCCTGCTATCGGCGGTCAGCGTGCTGTTGAGCATGCAGGAACTGGGCTACCAGGGCCCGGCGATCGTGCTGGAAGACGTCGGCGCACCGCTGCAACGTGTGCACTTTCCGCCGGATATCCCGGTGCATGTGCTGCGCAAACCGCTGGAAATGTGCCGCGTGTTCCGCGCGGTCTCGCACGCGCTCGAAGTGGCCTGAGATAGGATTTCGCGCGCTGCCGCCGTGCATGTTCAAGTACCGCACGATTGCAACAGTTGACGCTGACGCCGGCCGCATGAGCGAATAACGCATGATTACCGTGCTTCTCGGCCTCGGCAGCAATGTCCGACCGACCCACTACCTGCGCTCGGCCGTCGCTGCCTTGCGCGCGCGCTTTGGCCCGCTTGACGTCTCCCCTGCGTATTGCATGCCGGCGGTGGGATTCGACGGGCCGGACTTCGTCAATAACGCGGTGAGGCTCGACACCGATCTGGATCTGCACGCGCTCGATCATTGGTTACATGCACTGGAAGATGCGCATGGGCGCGATCGCAGCGGCCCGCGTTTCAGCGACCGCACCCTGGATGTGGATGTGGTGTTCTTCGGCGATTGCATCATCGAAGGCCCTGGGCATCTACGCATCCCGCGGCCCGAGCTCAAGCACGCCTTCGTGCTGAAGCCGCTGGCCGATATCGCGCCGGATTTTATCGATCCGCTGAGCGGCCAGACACTTGCCGCGTTGTGGCAGGCGCATCCGCAGTATGGCGGCGCATTTACGGCGGTGGAATTGGACGCGGCTCGTGCGGCGGCGGATGGCGCAGTAGCGTAGTTCCGAAATTCGCCCGGTTCCGCAGTGCGCCCAACGCGTGGCTGACATAGCGCGAGCAGTCGCCCGGTGCGTGCTGGCGCGCGCTCAGCACCGCAGCGGCCGAGTGTGTCATGGTCGAGCTGCAGCCGCCCACAAACAGCGCCGGCCACGGCCGCCCGACGCTGAGCGCAGTCCGTCTGACGACCGCTTAACTGAGCTGGCGCCCGCCATCCACGTGCAAGGTATGGCCGGTGACGAAGCTGGCCTCGTCCAACAACCAACGCACTGCCTCGGCGATCTCTTCGGGCGTGCCGATGCGTGCCAGGGGCGTGCGTGCGAGCAGCGCCTGCTTGGCATCGGGCGGCTTGCCTTCTTCCGGCCACAGGATCGCGCCAGGCGCTACTGCGTTGACGCGCACGCCCGGTGCCAGCTCCAGCGCGAGCGAGCGGGTCAGCATTTCCAGCGCACTCTTGGATGCACCGTACAGTGGATGATTGCGCATCGGTTGCTGCGCATGCAGGTCGGTAAGGTTGACGATGGCGCCGCGCTGCTGGCGCAGCTGCGCGGCGGCGGCCTGGGCGATGAAGAACGGAGCGCGCGCGTTGACCGCGAATAGCTCGTCCCACTGCGCCGGAGTGGCCTTGCCCAGTGCAGTGGGATAGAACGCCGAAGCATTGTTGACCACGCCATCCAGGCGGCCGAATGCAGCGATGCAGTCGGCAACCAGTTGTGCGGGCGCATGCGTCAGGCGCAAGTCGGCGTGGAAGGCCTGCGCGCTACCTGCGCGTTGCATGCACAGCTCGGTGACGCGTGCGCCCAGTGCGTCGCCGGAGCGGTGCGCATGCAAGGCGACGCGATAGCCGGCTGCGTGCAGCGTGGTGGCGATCTGCGCGCCGATGCGGCGGCCTGCACCGGTGATCAACACCACCTTGGACCTGTCTGTCATGGCGTACTCGCTTGGCGTTGCAAAGGGCTCGGCTATCCTGTGCATTGTCCCCGCAACCGGTGCCCGCATGCACGCCGACCTTCCCATTCCCGATCCGGACGCCCTGGCGCACAGCGATCGGCTGGCCGCGCATCTGCGCGCCGAAATTCAGGCCGCCGGCGGTGCGATTGCGTTCTCGCGTTTCATGGAGCTGGCGCTGTATGCGCCGGGCCTGGGCTATTACAGCGCCGGTTCCAGCAAGTTCGGCGAAGCCGGTGACTTCGTTACGTCACCGGAGCTTGGGCCGTTGTTCGCAGCGACCGTCTCCGGTGCGTTGGCACCGGTGTTGCAGCAACTTGGCCCAGGCGCACGCATGCTCGACGTCGGCGGTGGCAGCGGCGCATTTGCCGAAGTGACACTGAAGCGCCTGCTGGAACTGGATGCGCTGCCCGAGCGTTACGCGATTCTAGAGCCCAGCGCCGATTTGCGCGAACGTCAGCGCGAGCGCCTGGGGCGCAGCTTGATCCCGCCGG
Source organism: Xanthomonas fragariae (assembly GCF_900183975.1). Classification (NCBI taxonomy): domain Bacteria; kingdom Pseudomonadati; phylum Pseudomonadota; class Gammaproteobacteria; order Lysobacterales; family Lysobacteraceae; genus Xanthomonas; species Xanthomonas fragariae. The sequence continues at coordinate 3,643,693 of NZ_LT853882.1, read as the reverse complement.
TATTGGATCTGGTGGAGTGGCTGGATGGCCCGTTCCCGGATGATTGGGATGGTGTGTTGTTCGCCAACGAAGTCATCGATGCGCTGCCCACGCCGCGCTTCGCACTGCGCGACGGTGAGGTGTATGAGGAAACCGTGGTGCTGGATGCGCAGCAGCGATTTGCGCGCGGCGAGCAGCCTGCCGATGCATTGCTCAGCGCAGCGGTGCGTCACCTGGAGCGCTATCTGGAGCGGCCGTTTGCCGATGGCTACCGTTCCGAGTTGCTGCCGCAGCTGCCGTACTGGATTCAGGCAGTCGCTGGCGGTTTGAAGCGCGGTGCGATGTTGTTCATCGATTACGGTTACCCACGCGGCGAGTTCTATCGTGCGCAGCGCCAGGACGGCACCTTGCGTGCGTTCTATCGCCATCGCATGCACGAGGACCTGTATCGCTGGCCCGGCTTGCAGGATCTGACCGCGTCGGTGGATTTCACCGCATTGGCCGAGGCCGGCACCGGTGCAGGTTTCGAGTTGGCCGGTTACTGCACGCAGGCGAGCTTCCTGCTGGAAAATGGATTGGATGGGTTGTTGGCGCAGGCCGAGACGCGCACCGACGAAGTGGGGCGCATGCGCCTGCGCGAACAAACCAAGCGGCTGACCTTACCCAGCGAAATGGGCGAGCGATTCCAGGTGATGGGCTTCTCGCGCGATGTCGATTTCTCGCCTGCCTTCCTAGCCGGCGACCTCACGTGGCGGCTGTGAGGTCGGTGCTGCGGCCGTTTTATCGGCCGCGGTTGTGGGTGGGCTTGTGGATCGCCGCGATGGTGGTGCTGATTGCGGTGTGCATGGGCCCGCCGCCGGAGTTTCCGGAACTGCCATCCAACAGCGACAAGGCAGAACACTTCCTCAGCTTCGCGTTGTTGTGCTGGGGTGCGGTGCAGTTGTTCGCCACGCGCCGCGCGCTGCTTTTTGCTGCGCTCGGGTTGGTGTTGTTGGGCATCGGCATCGAAATTGCGCAGGGTGCGCTGACCACCAATCGCAGTGCCGATCCTTACGATGCGCTCGCCGATACCTTGGGTATCCTGGCCGGGTTATGCCTGGCGCGGACGCCATTACGTTTGGTGATGTTGCGGGTGGATCAGCGCTTGTTTGGTCGACGCTCATTGCTTTGTTCCGGCGCGTGCTGTGGCGGCGGGTGGCACGCCAATGCAGTCCCGACGAATGCGTACCACTTTGGTGTTGCCGCCGGCCGATGCAGCAGGCGAGGCCACCGCCGTGCGCGTGGATGCGCAAGGACGTGTGTTGGCGCGGGGCACAGGCAGCGCGCTGCATGAACCCTCCGCGTGCAGTGTGTTGGTGGTACCGGGCATGGATGTGCATCAGCGCTGGATGAGCTTGCCGTGACGCAGCAGTGCGCAATCGATGGCAGCCGTGCGTCTGCAGCTGGCCGAGCATCTGGCTGCCGATACACAGGCAGTGCATGTGCTGATTGCCGATGCCGATAGTGCCTAGAGCGTGTTATGAACTTTGCCCTTGTCACGCTAACGTATACGGATGAAGCCTCGTAAGCCTTATTCCACCGATATTTCCGACGAAGAATGGGCCTTTGCGGCTCCCTATTTGACGCTGATGGACGTGCAGGCACCGCAGCGCAAGTATGAGCTACGCGCGATGTTCAACGCACTGCGGTGGATCGCGCGCGCCGGCGCACCATGGCGATTGCTTCCCAACGATTTTCCGCCCTGGGAAGCGGTGTATCAGCAAACACAGCGCTGGCTGCAAGCGGGCTGCTTTGAGGCCATGGTCAGTGATCTGCGCTCACTCTTGCGTGTGGCGCAAGGGAAAAAAGGCCAGCCGAGCGCGGTCATTTTCGATGCTCGCACGCTGCAGTCCACCTGCGAAAGCGGGCCGCGTGCTGGATACGATGGCTATAAACGCAAGAAAGGCAGCAAGGTACACATGGCCGTCGATACGCTTGGACATCTGCTCGCTGTCCAGGTGACGCCGGCTAATGAGCAGGAGCGCGCGCAAGTCCGATCGTTGGCACAAGAGGTACAACACGTGACCGGTGAAACGGTCAAGATCGCCTTTGTTGATCAGGGCTACACCGGTCAAGAACCGGCGCAGGCGGCCACGGAAGAAGGCATTGAGTTGCAAGTGATCAAGCTGCAAGAAGCGAAAAAAGGCTTTGTCTTGCTGCCGCGCCGTTGGGTTGTCGAGCGCAGCTTCGGATGGGCCAATCGTTTCAGACGGCTGGCACGCGACTACGAGCGATTGCCGGAAACCTTGGCCGGTTTGCACTTCGTCGTCTTCACGATCCTGATGCTTGGAAATGCAGCCACCCTCTTTCAAAGTTCATAACACGCTCTAGCCGGTTGGCAGCTGCGGCAGGGCACAAGTCAAACGTCGGACGATGGAGTGCGTACCCCGTTGGAATTGGAGCTGCCGCGATGAGCAACCAGCAGCAGCGCATGCATGCCTGGTGGCAGACGCGCGCGCCGCGCGCGCGGATCATGCTGAAGGCCATGCTGGCCGCGGTGGCTGCTGTCGTCGCCTGGTACGCAGTGGTGGTGCCTTCGCGGCATTGGCGCAGCAGCGCACAGGCACGCGACGACATTGCCGCAGAAACATTGCTGGATGCGCGCGGCGTGCAGCGCAACCGTGCAGTGGCAGTGGGCAGAGGTTGCGCTCGCAGCCATCATGCAGCGTACACGCGAGGCCGGCATCGCCATCACCAACCAAGGCCGTGGTCCCACCGGTGGGCTTGAACTGCAACTCGATGCAGTCGCCAGCGTCACCTTGCTCGCCTGATTCGAGCAATTGCGTTAGCGCTACGATCTGGCACCGAGCGGCCTCAACGTTACCCGTCACGACGGCCAATTGCAGGTGCGCTGTGCATTCGCAGGTGTCGCACCGTGAGGGCACTGCGCTGGCTATTGCCCGCAGCGGTGCTGTGTGCGATCGGCGTGATCGCCACGCTGCCGCTGCGCCTGGTGTTACCTGCCGACACGCGTGCGTTCTCTGCGCTTGAAGTAAGGGGCTCGATCTGGAACGGCACCCTGCGTGGGGTGACCTGGAATACGATGGAGGTGGGCGATGTCGGCGTGCGCTTGCGTTTTTGGCCGCTGTTGCGTGAAGAACGGCAGGTGCAGCTGACCTCGGCCACCGCACAGTTGGTGGCACTGCAGGGCGCACGCCACGGCGTGGAGCAGGCCCACGGTCGGCTGCTGCTGCGCAAACCTGGCGGAGTGACGTTGATGGATCTGTCGATCCACCTGCGCGATGTGCGTGCGATTTTCGACACTATGCGCTGCGTGCAGGTCGGCGGCGGGGTGGCAGTGCAGGTGTTGCCTAACCAGGGCGGCGAAGCGGCAGGGCTGCTGCCACTACGGTTGCGTGGCCACTCGCAATGCGTGGACCACGCACTGATGCTGGCGCTCACGCCCGACGGCGGCATGCCCGAAGGCGTGCAACTCAGCGCTGAGCTACGCCTGCAGCGCGATGGCCACTGGCAGTGGCGCACCCAGGTGGAACCGGGTAACGACACGGCCTTGCAGCTCGGCCTGCAACTGCTCGGCTTCACCCGGATGCCAGAACGCTGGCTGGTGCGACTCGATCAGGGCCGGTTGTAGCCCCCGCAGTTGGCAAGAGGGTCGGCAGGGATTCGTGTAAAAAAACAGCCAAAAATGACCTAAGTTACTGCTGCATAAGAACAATTTGGGGTCATCTCAGAAAACGGAAAATAAAGCACGTTAAGCCGGTTGCAGAGGTCGCAGTGGTCCGAACTTGCCCGCGCCGGCCTTGGCGCTGCTGCGCCACAGGCAATCAGTCGTCCCTGAAAAATCCCCTTCAAGCGCCAAATGCCGTCGGTGACAGCGGCACGGCGCTATAGCCAACCACCGGCGACTTATCCACGATGAAACGCTAAGTCCCGCCTTGAGATGGGCAGGCGCGCCTTTTATGGCTCGCCTGCACTGGTGGCGCCTTCCGCCGTGCTGGGGGCGAAGTGGGTGCAGGCCATCGTCCCCAGTCCGAGACACCAGCAATTCGCTCCACCTCACTGCCGCCGGGTGGGTTTCTGACGACTGCGTAGGAATATCCCTACCGCAGGAAAGTAGGACCAGAGTCCATCTTTGGCTAGACTCCTAGTCACGCGAAGGGCGACAGGTGATACGCCCAGGGTTCCGTAGACCCTCAAGACCCTCGTTGCGCGTAGCGCCGTTCAAACTCTACAGGGGACAGGTCGCCAGTTGAACCGTGGCGGCGGTTGGGGTTGTAGAACATCTCGATGTAGTCGAATACCTCGGCGCGAGCGGCGTCCTTGCAACCAGCGTTGGGTTCGCGCCGCCACACCGCAGACAACAAGGCCTGCACGACCAACTCGGTGTCGGCCCGATCGCGCATCGCCCAGCCGACGACCTGCCGGGAAAACAGATCGATCACAACAGCCAGGTACATCCAGCCTTCATGCGTGCGGATGAAGGTGAAATCGCTCGCCCAGGCTGTGTCCGGCTCAGTCACGTCGAACTGTCGGTCAAGCAGGTTGGCCGCCGCCTTGCACTGCATTCCTCCATGGAAGCGCGGTTTGCGACCATAGCCCACCTGGGCACGCAGTCCCTCGGTGCGCATCAGCCGATGCACCCGATGGCGACTGCAACGCTCACCCAGATCGCGCAGATCCCTGGTGATCTTGCGATGCCCATAGACACTGCCGCTGGCCAGCCAGTGGTGCTTGATCAGTCCAAGCAAGCGCTCATCTTCCTTGGCGCGCTCACTGTTGGGCGAGCACAACCAGGCGTAATAGCCCGACCGGTTGACCCGCAATACCCGACACATCGCACACACCCTGAATTCCCCACAGTGGGCTTGCATGAAGGCGTACTTTGCCCTTACCCCTTGGCAAAGTACGCGGCGGCCTTTTTTAGGATGTCGCGCTCCTCGGTCACTCGACGCAACTCTGCCTTCAGCCGCCGAACCTCGGCGCTCTGGTCCACCTCGGCGCGCTGCACCACGCCAGGCTTGCCGAACTTGCGCAGCCAGGCGTAGAGGCTGTGCGTGGTGACACCCAGTCGCTCCGCGACTTCTGCCACCTTGAAACCACGATCGGTCACTTGCCGGACCGCCTCGATCTTGAATTCATCCGTATACCGCTTGCTGCTCATGGACACCTCCGAATTGACCATGTTCCATGGCCTTGAGATGTCTAGGAAACCCTGGGCGTATCAGGTTCTTCTCGTCGGCTGGGCCGTTTTGGGCTACTACCGTCGTGAACTCGCCGCCACAAAGGACGAACTCCAGCGCTATGAAAACGCGGTGCCTGTCGTGCAGGCGTTTTACGCTTCCGACGCCATCGTGTGCGCCGACCGAATTTGCGTCAACGTTGACCCAACTGGCCTGCGGCAAGGAGATGAACGTCAATACCGGCAGGCAAAACCACGCGAGCAACGATAGAACTCATCGATCAGAGGGATTTCCTCCTCGCCGTAGACCTGCTGGTTCTGACGCCAGACCATCTCGATCTTCGGCGCCAGCTCGGCATCGCGATGCGCCCTGGCACTGAGCAATGACCGATCACGACGGCGTGCGGCATGTCGGCGATAGGCCGGCGGGGCAATCTGCAGCATCTCGCAGATCGGCTCGACACCGAACCTGCTCCGGTGCGCTTCCACCATCGCATACATCACTTCACCCGGCGGTCGAGCTCCGCCTGGGCGAAAAACGCGCTGGCCACCTTGAGGATCTCGTTGGCCCGGCGCAGTTCCTTGACCTCCCGTTCCAGATCCTTGATTCGCTGTGCCTCAGCCGTGCTCACGCCGGGCCGCGCTCCCGCGTCCACTTCCGACTGCTTGACCCACTCCAACAGCGTTTGTGGCACGCAGCCGATTTTGGGGGCGATCGACTCGATCGACGCCCACAACGAGGGGTACTCGCCCCGGTGCTCCTGCACCATCCGTACCGCTCGCTCTCGCACCTCTGGTGAGAACTTCTTCGACTTGTTCATGGCTCAATCCTCTCAGATGATTGAGCCTCCGCAAATCCCGGGGCGATTCAGCTATCTATGCAGCCTTGCTCCGATGAATACTGACATCACTGAATCGAAGGCAGGCCCCCGACGACCTTGACCGTCTCCATGCTGACGCGGATCACGCGCTTGAGCAGGCTCAAGATGTAGGCAGGTTCGTTACTTTCTCGGCACCACTCGTTCGGATCGTCCTTGATGCCACTTTCCTTGTCGAGGGTCGGCAGGGATTCGTGTAGAAAACCTTTTTTGACAGCGAGTTAGCTCACTTTTGGCTGTTTTTTACATGAATCGCTGCCAATCCTCGGCAAGGCCAGCACGCGACCACTGGCTGTCGCCGTACGGACCAGCCACTCGCCCCGCAGGGTCCGTGGGGCGCCGCAATCAGACAACAGCGCCTGGTCTCCATCAGCCGCTGAATTGGTCTGATCCGTCAACAAGCGCCAGCTTGCGCTGAACGCTAACGCCCCAGGCAGTGCGACCTGGCAAACGTCCTCAACGGCGGGCCGCGCCCCGGCGCGCCTGCTCACCTCGGCTAGTACCACTCGGTGCCGCGCGGCATCGCATATCCAGCCCTAAAGCCGTTCATCGCAAGCCACTGCAGCACAGGGCTGGTGTCCAGTTGTCGATTGGTACTATATTGGACCTATCGAATTCAGGCGGGCGAGAGCAACGGATGGACAAGGCCAAGGCAGATGCCGACACGCGATTGGACGAGCTGCACCTGGACGCGTCCGCGCCAACCCCGCTGTATCTGCAACTGGCCGGCAAGCTGACCGACGCCATCCGCAGCGGTCAGTGGAAGGCCGGCGAAGCGCTGCCGGCCGAGCGCCAGCTGTGCGAGCGGCTGCAGATCTCGCGGGTGACCCTGCGTCAGGCCGTGGATATGCTGGTCGAACAAGGCCTGGTGTCGCGCCGGCAGGGCGCTGGCACCTTCGTCACCACACAGATCCAGCACCAGCTCAGCGGCCTGACCAGTTTCAGCGAGACTTTGCGCATCAAGGGCTACGAGCCGGGCACGTGCTGGCTGGAGCGCCGCCTGCGCCCGGCGCATGGCGAAGAAATCCTGCGGCTCGGTCTCTCGCCGGATGCGGCGGTGGCCTCGCTCACGCGCTTGCGCAGCGCCGATGACCGCGTCATGGCATACGAACACGCCGTGCTGCCGCAACGTATCGTCGCCGACCCGCAGCAGATCGGCGATTCGCTCTACAGCTATCTGGACGCGCAGGGCACGCCGGTGGTGCGCGCGCTGCAGTATTTCCGCGCGATCAATCTGCCGGCCCGGCTGGCCGAACACCTGCGCATGAAGACCGGCGAGGCGATCCTGCATGTGGTGCGCGTTGGCTACGCGCGCGATGGCAGCGCGATCGAATTGACCGACACCTATTGCCATAACGATTTCTACGATTTCGTCGCCGAACTGCGCCGCTGATCCAACGCGGCGTCCCCCACCGACAACTCAAGAGCCAGCCATCCATGACTACTCCCAGGCCCGCAAATCTCGTTGTCTCGATCGCCATCGTCGGCGTGCTGTTCTTCATCATCGGCTTTTTCACCTGGATCAACGGGCCGTTGATCACTTTCGTGCGGCTGGCGTTCGACCTCAGCGAGGTCAATGCGTTCCTGGTGTTGATGGTGTTCTACCTGTCGTATTTTTTTCTGGCACTGCCCTCGTCGTGGATCCTCAAGCGCACTGGCATGAAAAAAGGCCTGGCGCTGAGCCTGGTGATGATGGCAGCGGGCGCAGCGGGGTTCGGCCAGTTTGCCACCCAGCGTTGGTACCCGGGCGCGTTGGGTGGCTTGTTCGTGATCGGTAGCGGCCTGGCGCTGCTGCAGACTGCGATCAATCCCTACATCAGCATCCTTGGCCCGATCGAAAGTGCAGCGCGACGCATCGCGCTGATGGGCATCTGCAACAAGATCGCCGGCATCCTGGCGCCGATTCTGATCGGCTCGCTGGTGCTGCACGGTATCGGCGATCTGTCCGCGCAGGTGGCCAGTGCCGATGCCGCGACCAAGCTGCAGTTGCTCAATGCGTTTGCCGCCCAAATCCACGCGCCGTATCTGGTGATGTCCGGCGTGCTGCTGTTGCTGGCGATTGGCGTGCTGTTCTCGCCACTGCCGGAACTGAAAGCCTCCGAGGCCAACGCCACGCCCGGTAGCGCTACCGGCGTGCAGAAATCCAGCATCTTCCAGTTTCCACATCTGTGGTTGGGCGTGTTGTGCCTGTTCGTCTATGTGGGCGTGGAAGTGATGGCTGGCGATGCGATTGGCACCTATGGCCACGGCTTCGATCTGCCGTTGGACAGCACCAAGATCTTCACCTCCTACACGCTGGGTGCGATGCTGCTCGGCTACATCGCCGGCTTGGTGTTGATTCCGCGTGTCATCTCGCAGGCACGTTATCTAAGCGTGTCGGCCGTGCTCGGTGTGCTGTTCTCGCTGGGGGCGTTGTTCACCCACGGCTATGTGTCGGTGGGCTTGGTGGCCGCGCTCGGATTTGCCAACGCAATGATGTGGCCGGCGATCTTTCCGCTGGCCATTCGCGGGCTCGGCCGCTTTACCGAAATCGGCTCTGCATTGTTGGTCATGGGCATTGCTGGCGGCGCGATCATTCCGCAGGCGTTCGCCATTCTCAAACAGCATTACGACTTCCAGATCGTGTTCGCTGCGCTGATGGTGCCGTGCTATCTGTACATCCTGTTCTATTCGCTGCGCGGTCACCGCCTGGGCCTGCCGGCCCAAGCCAAGTGAGCGACGCCGCATGACGCGTTCCGACGAACAAGGTGCACCCATGCGCAGGCCCACCATCAAAGACGTCGCCGAGCGTGCAAAGGTCTCGCTGAAGACCGTGTCGCGCGTGATCAACAACGAGCCATCGGTGATGCAGGCCACGCGCGCGCGCGTGCTGCGTGTGATCGCCGATCTCGACTACGAGCCCGATCCGTCCGCGCGCAATCTGCGCAGCGGCACGCCGTTCGTGATCGGTCTGGTGTACGACAACCCCAATCCGTATCACATCATCGGCATACAGAACGGCGTGCTGGCCGCATGCCGCGAAACCGGCTTTGGCCTGCAGATTCATCCCTGCGATTCCACCTCGCCATTGCTGGCCGAAGAGCTCGCCGAGTGGATGCAGCGCTCGCGTCTGGCCGGCGTGGTGCTGACCGCGCCGATGTCCGAGCGTCCGCAGTTATTGGCGGGCCTGGCCGCGCGCGGCATCAAAAGCGTGCGCATCATCGCGGCCACCGACGATCCCGGCGATGGCCCGTGCGTGTATATCGACGACCGCGACGCGGCGTACGAGATTACCGAGCATCTGATCCAGCTTGGCCACCAACGCATCGGCTTTTTGTGGGGCGGCCCGCAGCATCGCTCCAGCGGCGAGCGCTACGCCGGCTACGAAGCTGCGCTGAAGGATTACGGCATCGCCCTGAACAAGCATCTGGTGATTCCAGGCGATTACACCTTCGACGATGGGTTCCGTGGCGCGCGCCGCTTGTTGTCGTTGCGCGAACCGCCCACCGCCATCTTCGGCAGTAACGATGAAATCGCCGCAGGCGTATTGGCCGCGGCCAAATCCACCGGCATGAACGTGCCGTATCAGTTGTCGATTGCCGGTTTCGAAGACAGCCCGTTTTCGCGGCAGTCGTGGCCGGCATTGACCACCGCCAAGCAGGCCACCGAAGACATCGCACGGCATGCCGCGCGTTTGCTGATCAGCCAGCTGCGCAGCGATGCCTACGACGATCAGCCCGCGCAATTGCAGAACCGCGGTTTCGTGCCGCAGTTGGTGGTGCGCGGTTCCACTGCACCAGCGCAACCGCCAACCGTCCAATCCCTTTCCCCCGAATCCACCTGAGCCCGATGAGCCTTCCCACCGAAACCGAGACCTTGATGTTCCGCGAGGCGGCGCAGACCGCAGACGTGGTCGCTGCCCAGTTCGCGCGCAACGCAGACACCATCGCTGCGCTTGCGCAGTCGCTGCGCGATACGCCGCCCCCGTTCGTGGTGACCTGCGCGCGCGGCAGTTCCGATCATGCAGCGACGTATGCCAAGTATCTGTTCGAAACCCAGCTCGGCATCGTCACCGCGTCGGCATCGCCGTCGGTGGGCTCGGTCTACGCATCGCCGCTGCAGCTGCGTGGTGCGCTGTACATTGTGATTTCGCAATCGGGCAAGAGCCCGGACCTGTTGCGCAATGCCGAAGCCGCGAAAGCTGCCGGCGCGCGCGTGGTCGCACTGGTCAACGTGGAAGATTCGCCGCTGGCGCAACTGGCCGAGGTGGTGATCCCGCTAGGCGCAGGCCCGGAAAAAAGCGTCGCCGCCACCAAGAGCTATCTCGCCTCGCTGGCTGCTGTATTGCACTTGGGCGCCGTGTGGAAGAACGACCCGGCCTTGCTCGCTGCGGTCGATGCGTTGCCGCAGCAGTTGCGCAACGCCTGGCAGGCCGATTGGTCCGCTCTCACCGCAGGACTGGTGCCGGCGCACAATCTGTTCGTGCTCGGTCGCGGTCTGGGCCTGGGCGCTGCGCAGGAAGCAGCATTGAAATTCAAGGAAACCTGCGGCCTGCATGCCGAAGCCTACAGCTCGGCCGAGGTCAAACACGGCCCGATGGCGCTGGTGGGGCCGGGCTTCCCGGTGCTGGTGTTTGCGCAGCCCGACGAAACCGGCGCCGGCACACGCTCACTCGCTGCCGAATTCCGCGCCCGTGGCGCGCAGGTATGGCTGGCCGCCCCCGATGGCGATTTGCCGCTTGCCGATGCCGCACATCCGGCTATCGCACCGCTGCTGACCGTGCAAAGCTTCTATCGCGCGATCAATGCATTGGCGCTGCAGCGTGGAAATAATCCCGATTTGCCCCCGCATTTGAACAAGGTCACGGAAACGGTTTGAACATGGATGCTTCCCCGATTCAAGCGTTGTGCAATGCACGCGTGCTCACCGACGATGGAGTGCAGGATGGTTTGGTCGTGCTGCTGGCTGGAAGGCAGATCCAGGCGATCGTGCCAGCCGAGGATGCACGCGTTGCGCAGGCGCACGCACGCCTGGATCTGGGCGGCGCCACCTTGTTGCCGGGCTTTATCGACATCCAGGTCAATGGCGGTGGCGGCGTGTTGTTCAATAACGCACGCCACCCACAGGCATTGGCCACGATCGCTGCCGCGCATCGCCGCTTCGGCACCACCGGCCTGTTGCCCACACTGATCAGCGACACCGCCGAGGTGATGGCCGAAGCCATCGACGCCACGCGCCAGGCCATCGCACAAGGCGTGCCCGGCGTGCTCGGCATCCATCTGGAAGGCCCGTATCTGAGCCCCGCCCGCAAGGGCACGCACGACGCGCGCAAGTTCCGTTTGCCGGACGCGCACGAGATTGCGGTCGATACCTCGCTGGACAATGGCGTCACCTTGATCACCCTTGCGCCGGAGCGCGTGCCGCTAGACGATATTCGCGCCTTCGTTGCTGGCGGCGCGATTGTGTTTGCCGGCCACACTGCCGCCACGTATGAGCAGGCGCACGATGGTATTGCTGCCGGCGTCAGCGGCTTTACCCATCTTTACAACGCAATGTCGCAACTGGCCGGGCGTGAGCCCAATGCTGTGGGCGCTGCGCTGGAAGATCCCAATGTGTGGTGCGGGATCATTGTCGATGGCGTGCACGCGCATCCGGCCAGCCTGCGTGTGGCGTTGGCAGCCAAGCCGCGCGGCAAGCTGTTGCTGGTGACCGACGCCATGCCGATGGTCGGCGCAGACAGCCCCAGCTTCGATCTTTACGGAGAGACGATCACTGCCGTTGACGGAGTAGTGCGCAATGCCGACGGCGCACTTGCCGGTTCCGCATTGGACATGGCCACCGCCGTACGCAATAGCGTGCAGTGTCTGGGTGTTGATCTGGCCGAAGCCGCGCGCATGGCGTCCACGTATCCTGCGCAATGCATCGGCCTGGGAGAGCGCCTCGGTCGCATTGCACCCAGCTATCAAGCCGATCTGGTGCTGGTGGATGCCGATATCCGAGTGCTGGCTACCTGGGTGGCTGGCCAGCGCGAGTAAGGGCATCTGTCAGACCGGCTACGCTTCCGCCACGCCGGAGTGGTTGCTGCGTACCGGCGCATGCTCTATCCGGCCGCTGCGGTTGCTGCGCGCGGTCTGTATCTCATGGCCATTGCTCGCTACGTTTAGCGCGCGCGATAGCGTTGCTGCCACGCTGCCTTACGCAAAACGGATCTGCAAAATAGAAATCGCTCTGCAAGCAAGCAGCAATGAGCCGATGATCGGCGAACTCCTTTGATTGGCGAACTCCTTACCGTTGTCGGCGGTGAGGGTGTGCACTGCCTGGCGTAGGCCGCCCAGCGCGTAGGCCGCCCAGCCGCTGGACGATGGCGTTGCGCACGTTCTCAGGCGGTGCCGTCAGGCGAGTAGGCCAGCAGATGCAGGCGACTGCGAGGTTCGGTCATGCTGACCACCACGGCCTTTCCATGACTGCCGAGCGTGCTGGTTGCGTTGCATTGCGTTGCAGTTCGCGGCTGATCGTGTGCTGGGCGCGCGCTCCAATGCACTGGCGATGGCACGCATCGACATGCCGGTTTCGTACAACGCATGCAGACGGTATCTTTCTGAAAGGTCCAGGCGGCTGGATGACATGAGCAACTCCACTTGGCGGTGAAGTCGCTCAGGTCAGGTTGCCTGGACCACGTCACAACCGTTGGTGGTGCGATCCAGTGTTGAAGCCGCCACCGCTGTTAACGCGTGTGTCGAGCACGCTGCTGACAACCTCTTCGCTACCTATCACGCACTGTTGTCGCTCACTCATTGCGAGATATCGACAATGGTCTGCGCAGCAAAGACCCGGTCAAAATGAAGAATTCGCCTGGCGAACGCCTGGAGAACGCCGCCACATTGAGCGAGGAATTGGACGGCATGCGCCGGCTGCATGCGCTGCAGGTAAAGCTGGCGGCGCAGGTCGATTCGCGTGTCGCGCTGGAGGAAATCACCGCGCTTGCTTGCGCATTTGCGCGCACCGAGTGCGGCTGCCTGCAGCTGGTCGATGAGCACAGCTGCGGCATGGAGTTGCGGGTGTATCGCGGGCACGACGAACGCAGTCCGTTCGTGCAGCAGTTCTTGGAGGACCAATTTCAAGCGATTTGCGATACCGTGCGCCGCGAACGGCGCCAGTTGGTGATCGAAGATGTCGACAACTTTATCCCGCTCAAGGGCACACCGGATGGCGAGGCGGCGCTGTGTAGTGGTATTTGCGCTGCTCAATTCACTCCGCTGTTCAATCGTGCCGGCGTCTTGTTGGGGTTGCTGGGGACCCAATTCACCGTGCCGTATCAGCCGGCGGAGCACGCGCTGAGGCTGCTGGAACTGCTGGCATGGACAGCTGCCGACTATGTCGAGCGCCAACGCGCCGAGCGTGCGTTGCGCACCAGCGAATCGCGGCTTGTGGCGCTGTCGTTGGCGAGTTCCGAAGTACATTATCGGATGAGCCCGGACTGGGGCGAAATGCAAGCGCTGACCGGGAAGGAGTTTCTGGCCGATACGGTCAGCCCAAATCGTTCCTGGATCATGGATTACATTCCTGAAGAGGATCGAAGCCTGGTGCAGCGCAACATCGACGCAGGCATCCACAGCAAAAGCGCGATTGTGTTGGAGCATCGCGTGCGCCGCGCAGACGGCACCATCGCCTGGCTTGCGACCAAGGCGGTGCCGGCGCTGGATGCAGATGGCCGCATTACCGAATGGTCGGGCACGGCGGTCGACATCACCGCACGCAGACAGGCCGAAGAGCGCCTGCGTAACAGCGAGGCGCGGCTGGCGTACGTGCTCGATCAGGTTCCCCTTGGGGTGGGCTTGTTCGATCTGGAGGGCCGCTTCACCTATAAAAATCCGCAGCTGTAAGATCAGCTCGGCGAGCGCATTCCGTCGCACGACCAAGTGCATGGCGGGCGGTGGAAAGGCTTCGATCAGCAGGGTCGGCCGGTAGCGCAACAGGACTTCCCCGGCGCGCGCACGTTGCGGGGCGAGGACGTGAGCTTGTCGATGGATTTTCTTCATCTCGACGGCGAGACAGAGCGCTGGCAGCGGGTCACCGCTGTTGCGTTACGCGATGGCGACAAGGTGATCGGCGGGCTGACTGTCGTGCAGGAGGTGACCGAACAACGGCGCGTGCAATCGGAGCTGTGGCGGCTGGCCGAGCGTAACCGCGAGATTCTGGAAAGTATTTCCGATGCGTTCTACGGTGTGGATGCGCAGTGGCGCTTTACCTATATCAATCGTCAGGCCGAAGCGCTGTGGGCGCGTCCGCGCAAAGACTTGCTTGGCAAGGTGCTGTGGGATGAATTTCCCGACACGCTGGGCTCTGCGGTGCATCAGGCGCATCTGCAGGCAGCGCAGACGCGGCAGATGGTGCGCGTGGATGCGGCATCGCCGGTACGCGGGCATTGGGCCGACATCAGCATTTATCCCACCAGCGATGGCGGCATGTCGGTGTACTTTCGCGATATCACCGACAGAAAACATGCCGAAGAACAGCTGCGTGCCAGCGAAGAGCGTTTCCGCACGGCGCTGACCATCGAAACCGTTGGCGCAACCTACTTCAATATGGACGGTCGCATGACCGATGCCAACGATGCGTTCTTGAAGATGACCGGTTACAGCCGCGCGGATGTCGAAGCAGGCGCCTTGACCTGGCAGAAACTGACCCCGCCCGGATCGAGCGCATTGTCTGCGCACGCTTTCCACGAACTCAAGACCAAGGGCGGCACCACACCGTACGAACGTGAGTATCTGTGCAAGGACGGAAGACAACGCTGGGCGCTATTTGCTTCCAAGCTGTTGCCCGATGGCACCGGTTTCGAATTCGTACTTGATGTCACCGATCGCAAATTGGCCGAAGCGGCACTGCACGAAGTGCAAACTCGCAATGCGTTCCTGTTGAAACTCTCCGACGCGTTACGGCCGCTGGCCGACCCGTTAGCGATCCAGGGCAAAGCCGCGCGTGTGCTGGGCGAGCATTTGAATGCCGGTCGCGCCTATTACGTGGAAGTGGATGACGACGCAAAACAATACGTAGTCGAGCGCGACTGGCATCAACCCGGCGAAACCAGTCACGCGCGCCGCGTTGCGCTGTCCGACTGGCCGATGCCCTGGTTGATCGACGCACGCACCTGGGTGGTACGCGACACTGCCGCTGATCTGGCGCTGCCAGACGACCAGCGTGCGACCTATCTTGGCAACGAGATCGGCGCGCTGATCGTGGTGCCGCTGATCAGGCAAGGACAGTTGGCTGCCACCTTTGTCGTCAATCAGCGCACTGCGCGCGATTGGACTGCCGGGGAGATCCGGCTGGTCGAAGAAACCGCCGAGCGCACCTGGGTCTCGGTGGAACGGGCACGTGCACAGAGCGCGCTGCTCGACAACGAAGAGCGCCATCACCTGATTCTGGAGAACGCGCTCGACTACGCGATCTTTACCACCGACACGACCGGGCACATCCAGACCTGGCCGCCGGGTGCCGAAGCGGTGTTCGGCTGGACCGCTGAAGAAGCAGTGGGTCAGGACGTGGCGATGACATTCGTTGCCGAAGACCGCCTGACGGGAGTACCGCAACGCGAGCTTGAACAAGCGCGCTACACCGGGGTTGCATCGAATATCCGCTGGCATCAATGCAAGAGCGGCCGCCGCGTGTTTATCGAAGACGCAACACGGCCGCTGCGCGATGGCAGCGACGAGCCGCTGGGCTATCTCAAGATCGGACAGAACGTTACCCGGCGCCGGCAATGGGAAGATCGCCAGCAGGTGCTGCTGGCCGAGCTGCAACATCGCACGCGCAACTTGATGGGCGTGGTACGCGTTGTCTTCAATCGCACGCAACGCAGCAGCAAAAATATCGCTGAGTTGGCGTTGATCTACAACGACCGCCTGGACGCATTGGCACGTGTGCAGGGGCTGCTATCGCGTTTGAACGAGGGAGATCGCATCCTGTTCGATGAGTTGATTGACGTCGAGCTTTCGGCCATGGGTGCGATCGATGCGCAGGGTCGCGGCGATCGGGTGGTGCTGGATGGACCCAGTGGCGTGCGGCTGCGCTCCAGCACCGTGCAGACCTTTGCGCTGGCTTTGCATGAGCTGGCGACCAACGCCAACAAATACGGTGCGCTGGCACAACCCAACGGCCGACTACAGGTACGTTGGTGCCTGCTGCGCACCAGCAACAGAACGCGCTTGCGCATCGAATGGAACGAGACCGGCGTGTCGATGCCGACGCCTGGGGTCACCCCGCAAGGCTCGGGTTATGGCCGCGAGTTGATCGAACGCGCGCTGCCGTATCAGTTGCAGGCCGACACCACCTATGTGCTGGGGCCGGACGGCGTGCGCTGCACGATCGAACTGCCGGTGTCGGAAAGCATGCGTATGGATGAGGATGATGGGTAGACGTGGTTGCTTGGTTTCCCTGAAGCCGCTGCCCCGATTCGCAACGCCACTGTAGCGCGGCGTCACCTGTAGCAAGGTCGTCGGCGGGGGCCGGGCCTGCGATTCGGCGATCTCCAACATCGGGATGTCGGCGTTCCCAGTGAGGCAGGTTACCCGCTCGCCAGGTTTGTCCTCACGCGCTGCACGCATACGCATCTCATTGCCCTGCACAACCAACCGGTGCTGCATCCGGCAACCTCGCCCATCGCTTTTTCCGTTTGAATCCATATACTGCCCCCCAGTATCTGGCCGGAGCCGTCATGCCGCATTCGCCGCAGGAGAAAAAGCGAGCGCTAGCGCGCGTGCGTCGCCTGCGCGGGCAGTGCGATGCGCTTGAGCGTGCACTGGAGGCGGGCGCAGACTGTGCACCTGTCTTGCAGCAGATCGCCGCGATCCGGGGGGCTGTCAATGGGCTGATGTCGCAGGTGCTTGAGGCGCATATCCGAGAAGACCTCGGGCATGCCGCCGCCTCCGATGCCCAACGCGCCGAACGGGTGCAGGCGTTGCTTGGCTTGGTACGTTCCTACCTCAAATGAACTCCCACCGGGTCGTCGGCGCATGCCGTGCCCGTCCTTGAACCGCATCGTCAGGAGCGCCATCAAATGAAATCCCGTGCAGCAGTCGCGTTCGGACCCGGCAAGCCGCTGGAAATTGTCGAGATCGACGTCGCACCGCCCAAGGCTGGCGAAGTGCTGGTCCGCATCACCCACACTGGCGTGTGCCACACCGATGCTTTTACGCTGTCCGGCGACGATCCGGAAGGCATTTTCCCGTCCGTGCTGGGCCATGAGGGTGGCGGCATCGTCGAAGAAATCGGCGATGGCGTGACCAGCGTCAAGGTCGGCGACCACGTGATTCCGCTGTACACCGCCGAATGTCGCAAGTGCAAATTCTGTCTGTCCGGCAAGACCAATCTGTGCCAAGCCGTGCGTGCTACCCAGGGCAAGGGGTTGATGCCCGACGGCACCACGCGCTTTTCTTACGACGGCGAGCCGATCTACCACTACATGGGCTGCAGCACCTTCAGCGAATACACCGTTGTGCCGGAGATTTCGCTGGCCGTTGTGAACCCGGCAGCGCCGCTGGAAAAGGTCTGCCTGCTCGGTTGCGGCGTCACCACCGGCATTGGCGCCGTGCACAACACCGCCAAGGTCAAGCCGGGCGATAGCGTGGCGGTGTTCGGCCTGGGCGGCATTGGCTTGGCGGTGATCCAGGGCGCGGTGCAGGCCAGGGCCGGGCGCATCCTGGCCATCGACACCAACCCGGGCAAGTTCGATCTGGCCCGCAGCATGGGCGCCACCGATTGCATCAACCCGAAGGATGACGACAAGCCGATCCAGGAAGTCATCGTCGAGTTGACCGACGGCGGCGTGGATTTCAGCTTCGAGTGCATCGGCAACGTCAACGTGATGCGTTCGGCGTTGGAGTGTTGCCACAAGGGCTGGGGCGAGAGCGTCATCATTGGCGTGGCCGGTGCAGGCCAGGAGATCAGCACCCGGCCGTTCCAGCTGGTGACCGGCCGGGTGTGGCGCGGGTCGGCCTTTGGTGGCGTCAAAGGACGTACACAATTGCCAAGCATGGTGGAGCAATCGATGCAGGGCGAGATCGATCTCGATCCGTTCATCACCCACACGATGCCACTGGAAGAGATCAACGAAGCCTTCCACCTAATGCACGAAGGCAAGTCGATCCGCACCGTGATTCATTTCTGACCGTACGGCCGGGCTCGGCGCGCGGCCGCTCCCGCGCACGCGGTACCCGATCGATCCTCCGGGAGGGGCATGATGACAAGCGTGTCGATACATCCTTCGGTAGACAGCGGTGTTGCGCGTGGAGGTGCAAAAAGTTTTCAAGGGGGAGCCCTTGAATGTCACTGCGCCAGCGACAAAATGACGGTACCGACACGCCGCCGGAGCAGATGGATGGCATGCGCGCGCATCAACGCGTTAGGCCCGATCCTGCACGACTGCCTGTCGCCGGGATTGATGGACGCACTGGCTACCAATGCAGAGCGCAAGAAGGGCCTGCTGCACTGATCGCCAACCCTACGGCCGGCATGCACTGTCTGCCGCAGGTTATATCGAAGGAATCTCATGGAACGTATCGAACACCGCGCTTGTTTCGGCGGCTGGCAAGATGTCTACCGGCATCAGTCGCAGACCTTGAACTGCAGCATGCAGGTGGGTGTGTATCTGCCGCCGCAAGCGGCCGATGGCCGGTTGCCGGTGCTGTACTGGCTCAGCGGCCTGACCTGCACCGAACAGAACTTCATCAGCAAGGCCGGTGCGCAGCGCTATGCGGCCGAGCATGGCGTGATTCTTGTTGCGCCCGACACCAGCCCGCGTGGCGACGATGTGGCCGATGCGGACGGCAACGACATCGGCAAGGGCGCTGGCTTCTACGTGGACGCCACCGAACAGCCGTGGGCGGCGCATTACCGCATGTACGACTATGTGGTGAAAGAATTACCGGCGTTGATCGAAGCCCATTTCGCCACCACCGGTACGCGGGCGATCAGCGGCCATTCGATGGGTGGGCATGGCGCCTTGATCATCGCCTTGAAGAATCCGGGACGCTATCGCAGCGTCTCGGCGTTCTCGCCGATTCTCGCGCCCAGCCAAGTGCCATGGGGTGAGAAAGCGTTTGGCCAGTATCTGGGGCCGGATCGTGCAACGTGGAAAGCCTACGATGCCAATGCGCTGATCACACAGGCGCAGGAGCGCTTGCCACTGTTGATCGATCAGGGCGACGCTGACGAATTTCTTGAAAACCAGCTGAAAACCTGGTTGTTCGAAGATGCGGCGAAGGCCGCTGGTTACCCGATCACTGCGCGACTGCAGCCAGGTTATGACCACAGTTATTACTTCATCGCCAGTTTTATCGGCGAGCACATTGCGCATCACGCTGCCGCATTGCGTGGTTGATCTTGGTTGAGTGCGTCGTTGAAATGCGTAGGACTGAGTGCAGGGTGCAGGGTGCAGGGTGCAGTAGCAGACGTGCCGCCGCGCGGCGCGCGCGGCGGCGGCAGGATTCAATGCACGTCGCGCAATTCCCAATGATGTCCGGCCAGCACCTGCATGCGCTGCTTGAGCAGCTCGCCAGGAATGCTGGTGATGGCAACCAGATCGATACGTAGGTCGCCCTGCTTACCGGTCACCGTGGCCGACGGATCGGTCACTCCCAGCCTCGGGTCGACTGCGTCCGGGTTGGCCTGCAACTGGCGCCAGCGATCGAACCAGGACGGATCACGCAGGGCGGCCTGCAACTGTTCGGCAAAGGCGTCGGCACCGTGGGCGCTGAAGCTCACGCTCGGCTCGCCGCCGCGGGCGAGCTTGGGGTCGGGCAGGCTGATCGAATAGTTGACAGGCATGGGCGAAGACTCTGGTGGATGTGGATGACGCCGGCACGTTAGTACAGCGGCGGTGAGAGCTCCGTCTGCAAAGCAGTGTAGCCGGGCAGGGCATGCAACTCGGCAAGCTCGCCGCCGTGGTCCACGCATATGGTGGGCGTCATCACGCCCTCGCCAATCTTGCGCACGTTAAAGCCGGACAGCGTTTCGGCCGGCGGCTCGAAGCCCATGAGCCTGGCCACCGCTCGGTGACGTTGCGGTAGGCGCGCAGCGCTGGTTCGATATCCGCTACGCTGTCTGGCGCGGCGCCGATCATCCCTACGCTTGTGGCTATGCCCCATCCCCTTACCTCGCGCCCTTGCATTTCTGAATGGTACATGCCGCCAAACGCCGATAACGGTCACCAATTGAGGACGGGCGCACGCTTGCCTTGCAAGGTGGCGCCCGCTATTGCGCACCGCTGGCAGGCCTGTCGGAATCGCTATAGCTCCTGTCGCAACGCCCCTGCTAGGGTCCGACGCGACCGCTGCAAAGCGGATCTCGACGACACCGCACCGGTGCCGCCGCGCTGAACCACACGGAGAGTCAATATGCACAACAGCCAATCCAGCAACCTCATTCAGACCGGCGTGCAGGCGCCCACCACACGGCGGCGCGCATCGCGCTGGTGGAAAGCAGCGCTGGCAGTCAGTCTGGTGGCAGCCGCACCGGCGGCGCTGGCCGGGCCTTATAAGATCTTCGGCAACCACTACGCGTGGGTGAACAATTTCAATGATCCCGACAACATCATCCAGGGCACCTTCGGCACTGGTAGCACGCCGGAGTTGACCGTCACCTTCAATTTCGCCGACTACAACCTTTACGGCTATCCGGCGATCGTGCGTGGCTGGCATTACGACTGGAACTCGACCAGCGACACGCTGTTTCCGCGGCAGATTTCTTCGCTGAGCAAGATCCCGCTCAAGTTCAGCTACAGCGCAGGCGGCACCAACCTGGCCGGCGATTTTGCCCACGACATCTTCTTCCGCCGGGATGCGGCCAAGGGTAACCCGCAGCTGGAAGTGATGATCTGGGGCGACCACAATTCCTGGCCGATCGGCACGCTGACTGCGAGCAAAGTGATCAACGCCAGCGGGCGAACCTTCGATTTATGGGAAGGCCTCAATTCCGGTGCCGGCTACTACGTCTACACCTTCATCCCGACCGGCACTGCCGGCCAGGCCACGCTCAAGACCAGCGGCAGCCTCAACGTGGATGCCAAGCCTTTCCTCAACTGGTTGCAGGCCAATCGGTCCAAGGATGGCCGCTACAACAACAGCATGTATCTGCACGCGGCCGAAGCCGGCTTCGAAGTGGTACGCGGCAATGGCTGGGTAAAGGTGAGCGCCACGCTGGATGCGCAGTAAGCATGGCGCTCCACCTGCCGCTTAGCTGAAAGGCTGGTGCGGGCGGTGTTCGAAATCAGCGTGCAGCAAAACGAACACGCCGATTCCTGCATCGCTCGCGACGGCCTGTTACTCACTCGCGAAAGCTTGTCAGCCACTCCAAGAGGTTAATGAGCAGATGATTGGCGAACTGCTTACCGTTGTCGGCATCAATGTGTCGATAGATTCATTCGTGACTGGCCAATCCGGCGCGACCGGCAATCTGTTCCGGACTGAAGTCCTCATTCAGCAAGACCTCCATCTGGGCGATGCCTCAGCGTCGATGTGTGGACGCTGGCTGGCCTGCGCGCGCCGTCGCTCACTGATGCGCTGCGCATAATCTGGCAGATATTGCCGAGCGTGCTGATTGCGGCGCAGTTCGCGGCTGATCGTGCTGCGCGCGCGCTCCAATGCACTGGCGATGGCATGCATCGACATGCCGCTTTCATACAAGGCATGCAGACGGTCTCGTTCTGACAGGTCCAGCCGGCTGGTTGACCTGAGCAACTCCACATTCGTGGTGAAGTCGCTCATGTCAGGTCGCCTTGATCACTTCACAAACGTTGGTGTTGCGATCCAGAGTTGAAGCCGCCTTCTCGGCCCACACCTTCGGTTTTACCGGCGCGGTCATTTCGTTGCCATCGCTGTGCGCACTGACGCCGGGGCTGGGATACACGCCCGGATACGAGTGCGCGTCGATGATGCCGGGACTCACCCACTTGCCAGTGCCGCCGATGCGGCGCACATCCGCTGGCGTTTCGAGTGCGCGACCGACCGCGGCTACCTTGCCGTCGTGCAGCAACACGTCGGCATCGTCAAGCCGCTGGCCGGTACCGTTGAGCCGTAGCGTGCTGGACCAACACCGGACCGGGTGCTAGGCGGCCCATGCCAGCAGCCTCATCACATTCGGCGGTGCATGCTATGCCGTATTTGTCAGGGGAAACGTCGATGATTGCCAAATCAGAGCGCAACAAACAGGCCGATGTGGTATTGGCTTTCTGGGAGCTGGCCGGGTCCGCCCGCTGGTTCACGCACAACGATGCATTCGACGCTAACTTTCGTCAGCATTTCGGCGAACAGCATTTCGCCGCCGCACGCGGCGAATACGCGCACTGGATGGAACGTGCCGAAGATGCGCTTGCCCTGTTGATCCTGCTCGATCAATTTCCGCGCAATGCCTTCCGTGGCAGCGCGCACGCGTATGCCACCGACGGCTTGGCGTTGCGCTATGCCAAGCAGGCAGTCGCCAGCGGCTTCGATCAGCAGGTGTCCGCACAATTGCGATTGTTTTTCTACTTGCCGTTCGAGCACGCCGAAACATTGGACGAGCAGACGCGCGCGGTGCAGCTGATCACCGCGCTGGACGAGGCAGACACCACGCACTGGGCCGTAGAGCATCGGCGCATCATCCAGCGCTTCGGACGCTTTCCGCATCGCAATGCAGTGCTGGGCCGCGAGACCACTGGCGAGGAACAGCAGTTTCTCGATGAAGGTGGATTTGCTGGTTAGTCGTCCCTGAAAAATCCCCTTCAAGCGCCAAGCGCCAAGTGCCGTCGGTGACAGCGGCACGGCGCTCAAGGATGACCATCCCATCGCCCGCATCCAGGCACGCAAAAACGCGATCCAGCGCAGCAGCCAGCGCAGGTTGTAGCCGGCCGCGCAGCCGAGCACGTGCAGCGCATCGCCTTGTGCACCTTTCAGCCTGCAGCGACGCAAATCGCCACCGTCGGTTCTACGCTCACATCCTGCAGCAACCCGCGTGTCTGCTCCAGCTGCTCGGCCAAGGTATCGCCGTCGTACGGGTTGCCCGGGAAGCTGCGCGCACCCACGACCAATCCCTTGCAGGCGGTGACCGCAATGCCGACCTTGACGCCGAATTCGTACGCTTGACGCGCCTTGCCCTTGCCGATGCATTCCACTTCCGGGGCATGCAATGCGTAGAGTTTTTGTTTGTCCTTCGGACGCTGCGTGTACAGCCGTTGCGCACGTTCCAGCCAGACAGCGATGCGCTCGCGCACGCCGGTGTTTACCTGATCGAGTTTGCGTTGGATGTCGCGCACGAGCCGTCCCAGCACTGTGCGTTGACGTCGCAGGACGCGCCGCATCCGCTTGAACTGGCACGCATGCGCATACCGACCTGCCTTGCGGCTCAGGGCCGGGCCTTGCCGCGCGTAGCTCTGCCGCAATCCGATGCTGTGCCGCTTGGCCAGTAACACCAGCTTCTTGCGTGCCACCTCCAGCAAACGGCTGTCGGTCGGATAGGCGATCGCCTTTTCCTGCACCGTGGTGTCCACGATCACCCGCGACAACTCGCGTGCGTCCACCGCCTGCATCGCATGCGCGGCGTTGATGGTGTGCGCCAACAGCTCTTCCATCCCGGCCTCACCCAGGCGCTACCGCCAGCGCGTCAGCGCGCTGGCATCGCACGGCAAACGCGTCTGGAACACGACCTCGCCAGTGAAGAACTGCCAGTACGGATTCTCCAGCCAACGCTCGCACACCGTTTCATCGGACAGGTCGTAGGCGTGTTTGAGGTAGAGCAAACCGGCAATCAGCCGCACCGGCAATGCCGGCCGACCGCCACCGGCCTGGGTGGCCGGCAAGCGCGATGAAAGTGCTTGCTCCAACGCCGTCCACGGCATCTGTTGGCTCAGCCGCGCCAGCGGATGACGCAGATCGATCTGGTTCTCCAGCCGCGAACGAAACAACTCGTCGGCAGGCATGTCTTCGGCAGCAGGACGGCGTGTACGCATGGGCGGAACAAGAAACCAGCCTTCAGCGTAGCGAACACTGGTAGTTCTGGCACGCCGGTGCAGACATCAAGGCCTTGCGGTCGTTGGGTGGTTGGGGTTTTTCAGGGGCGACTCATTACGTCCAGGGCCAAAAACTGGCTAAGCGCCCGAGGTGCAAGGATGATTACCTCATCCCGGTTGCGGATCTCCCCATTCGGCGGAATCCCTAGTACCGCCCACAGAGCCTACTTTTTGCTGTGGTTTCAATAGACTGGTCGATAAATGGAGACCTCGAACGTCAGTACATCGTTACTGCGCTCTCTTAGCCCCATCTCGATTTTCCAGCCTGTCGCTAGAGACTTGGCTATTTCCGGATTGTCCGCTTTGGACAGGGCTGCAATCTTTCCCCTGCCTCCCAGGGTGCCTCGGCGATAGACATTGATCTCCTCGCGGTCATCTTTAGTCCAGAGTACGCAGACGTCATTGATGGCTACAAACCGAAGTTGATCTATGAATAGCGTTTTAAACACCAGGGGTATGCGGCCACCCGCTTCCAAGGCCAGTTCGGCACTGATTCGCGGATTGGTCAGTGGTGGATAGGTTTTTTTCAGAACCGGAATACCGAATAGCCAGATGTGGCGGCAGGCGAGAGCGTCCTCAAGCGCGCGGTGGAACGCCCCTGTTGTTGATGCATGTCCCGATTCCGCAGCGGCATCCGAGAGCTTCACCCAGCCGCTATGGCCAGGATGAACTTCGCTATAACTACGCATGGCACAGTCTACATGTGGGAAAAAGCCAGTAGGGAAGAAGCTCGTATCAAAGGGGGCGTTGTAGAATACGACCGTTTTACCGGCGCAGATCGAAGCGATCTTTGGCAATAATTCGCTCCAACTGGGAGCACTGATCACATCCTGCGGGCTGATCCCATGAATGGCCTGAGCTTCTGGCCAAGCGGTATTTCGCGCCGGACGCACCAGTGTGTTAAGCAAGATGGTGCCGTCGGCATTGACAATTGCAATTTCCAAAATTTCATCCCTGCCATCCTGATTCAAACCTGTGGTTTCAGTGTCCACGAAGATAGGGGGAACTGAGTTCGTCGCTGGTAAAGCAGCGGGAGTTGAGGATAACGTTGGGGTGGCCGGAGTGGTGGCTACAGCAATGGGCGTTGTCGCCGAGCGTCGAAACAGCTTTCGCAGTACCTCAAACATCGAATCCTCCTGAACATTAATTTTCTGAAAGCCAATTTAATCGTGGGCGGATTTGATACGTCCAGGGTTCCGTAGACACTCACGACCTCGTTGCGCGTAGCGCCTTCAAACTCTACAGGGGACAGATCGCCAGTTGAACCATGGCGGTGTTTAGAGCGTGTTATGAACTTTGCCCTTGTCACGCTAACGTATACGGATGAAGCCTCGTAAGCCTTATTCCACCGATATTTCCGACGAAGAATGGGCCTTTGCGGCTCCCTATTTGACGCTGATGGACGTGCAGGCACCGCAGCGCAAGTATGAGCTACGCGCGATGTTCAACGCACTGCGGTGGATCGCGCGCGCCGGCGCACCATGGCGATTGCTTCCCAACGATTTTCCGCCCTGGGAAGCGGTGTATCAGCAAACACAGCGCTGGCTGCAAGCGGGCTGCTTTGAGGCCATGGTCAGTGATCTGCGCTCACTCTTGCGTGTGGCGCAAGGGAAAAAAGGCCAGCCGAGCGCGGTCATTTTCGATGCTCGCACGCTGCAGTCCACCTGCGAAAGCGGGCCGCGTGCTGGATACGATGGCTATAAACGCAAGAAAGGCAGCAAGGTACACATGGCCGTCGATACGCTTGGACATCTGCTCGCTGTCCAGGTGACGCCGGCTAATGAGCAGGAGCGCGCGCAAGTCCGATCGTTGGCACAAGAGGTACAACACGTGACCGGTGAAACGGTCAAGATCGCCTTTGTTGATCAGGGCTACACCGGTCAAGAACCGGCGCAGGCGGCCACGGAAGAAGGCATTGAGTTGCACGTGATCAAGCTGCAAGAAGCGAAAAAAGGCTTTGTCTTGCTGCCGCGCCGTTGGGTTGTCGAGCGCAGCTTCGGATGGGCCAATCGTTTCAGACGGCTGGCACGCGACTACGAGCGATTGCCGGAAACCTTGGCCGGTTTGCACTTCGTCGTCTTCACGATCCTGATGCTTGGAAATGCAGCCACCCTCTTTCAAAGTTCATAACACGCTCTAAGGCGGCCAAGTCCGGGAAGTGAATACTGGCTGCGCTGTCCAGCGCTTCTGGCGCTCGCATTCAGTTCATTTGGCGGCGGTGTCCGGTTCCGTCGCCGATGAGTGTCCAGTTGGTTGGCTTTTCGTACATATATCCTTTTTTGGAAGTCGCACCCGCGCATCATAGCCCTTACACATAGCGGGCGAAATCATTGCTCCCCCGCTCTTGCGACCGTCTCGGAGAAATGAGCAGTGCCATCGGTCGAGTTCTAGACAAACGCGATCTGTTGCGCGACTTTGCCAGGATCGGGATGTAGGTCTGCACCGTTCGCCGCGGGAGTGGACGACCGCAGACTCCAGGTCCGGCGTGGCTGATATATTGGATTTCCGCTATCAGAGGGGTGCCCAGCGCTCTGTGAGGCCCACGCCGGTTGTTTCAAATATTGAGCTTGGCCGCGAAGCGGCTGGGCTCACCTGCAGAGTGCCACTGCCGCATAGCAGCCTCGACCATTCTCCGGGCATCCATGGCGTCCCGCTCAAAGGCGCGCGGGTAGACGTAATAGTCAATGGAGCCGATCTCCATCGCCGGCTCGACTACGCACGAGAGGTGCAGCAGGAACTCGCCTTCGTCCTCTAAAACCGATGGCAGCCCCAACTCCCGCTCAACTTCGGCGGCGCGCTGGCGCGCCGCAGTGCGCATGGTGTCCACGGCGACCACGCCATGCTCGCGCAGGTCATCGGCAAGCTGCGCGGCTGCGGGGGATCCGAAGTAGACGGGGACGACTGTGGGCATCGCGGTGTCCTGAATGAGTGTTTCAGCATGTTCAACCTTTGCGATCCCAGCGCCGCAGTGTCGGGGGCTGGCAGCCTCGATTGCAGTAACTTCGCCGCGCGATCGCTCAGTGACCTACCTGATCACTGGGCGGACCCTTAGCAGCCTTCCGGCGCTTCTCGAAACTGTGCAGGATGAGGCCGAAGATCATTAGGCCCGACCAGACCCAGATCGCAGCCTCACCCATGTAGTGGGAGGCTGCCCAGGCGATCGCCGAGACCATCAGGCCCACAATCAACAACAGCGCTCCGTCCTTCGCCTTGCCGCTCATGCTGCGGCTGCCAGGGAAGCGTAGTAACGACGACCCGGGCGCTTGTAATCGTAGATCTCAGGGTGGGCAATCAGGATGCTGCGGACGCGGTCGCTGCTCAGACCATTGCGGCTGGAGTAGGCCAGGACGTCGACCAGGCTGGTGCCGCAGGACAGGGTCCGGCCCGCGGCCACCGCGGCGCTGCCTACCGCGGCGCCCAGATACCAGGAAGCGCCCAGCGCGCCGATCGTCGTGGCGAGTTCCACCTTGGTGCCGGCCTTGACGAGTTCAAGCACCGTCACTTTGGGCCCCATCTTCTCTGCCAAGGTGAGCATGGCGCTGATACTCCCCACAATCGCAGTGCCGGAGCCGTAGAGGCCCGGCGCGGCGAGGCCTAGGGCCTCCATGTTTTCCTTGTAGTAGGCGAACCAGGATGGCTGGGTTGGGCATCGTTCCATGATTTTTCTCATCAATTGGCAAAAATCGGATTATGGATAAACTCGTCCGTCATTGCCGGACAGGCGTCACATCGGTGGCAACCTGATAGCCTGCTGCGCGCTCAAGTGATGCCGGCCTGGCGCTGCTCAGGCGCCCCCGGGTTGAGCAACCAATGGTCCCGGGGCCGGCAACCGTAGATTCCCACCGATATGGGATTTCAAATATCGGCGCTACTGTGCTCCGTGAATAAAGAGTCGCCCCTGAAAAACCCCAACCACCCAACGACCGCAAGGCCTTGATGTCTGCACCGGCGTGCCAGAACTACCAGTGTTCGCTACGCTGAAGGCTGGTTTCTTGCAATTTCCGCCCATGCGTACACGCCGTCCTGCTGCCGAGCACATGCCTGCCGACGAGTTGTTTCGTTCGCGGCTGGAGAACCAGATCGATCTGCGTCATCCGCTGGCGCGGCTGAGCCAACGGATGCCGTGGACGGCATTGGAGCAAGCACTTTCATCGCGCTTGCCGGCCACCCAGGCCGGTGGCGGTCGGCCGGCATTGCCGGTGCGGCTGATTGCCGGTTTGCTCTACCTCAAACACGCCTACGACCTGTCCGATGAAGCGGTGTGCGAGCGTTGGCTGGAGAATCCGTACTGGCAGTTCTTCACCGGTGAGGTCGTGTTCCAGACGCGTTTGCCGTGCGATGCCAGCTCGCTGACGCGCTGGCGGCAGCGCCTGGGTGAGGCCGGGATGGAAGAGCTGCTGGCGCACACCATCAACGCCGCACATGCCATGCAGGCGGTGGACGCACGCGAGTTGTCGCGGGTTATCGTGGACACCACGGTGCAGGAAAAGGCGATCGCCTATCCGACCGACAGCCGTTTGCTGGAGGTGGCACGCAAGAAGCTGGTGTTACTGGCCAAGCGGCGACGTCCCCCCAATTTTGAGTAGCGCCTCAGTTTGGAGTCCAATTCCCTACCCCGAGGAGATTGGACGTGAAGAAGCGCTTTACCGAAGAGCAGATCATTGGCTTCCTGCGTGAGGCCGAAGCAGGCGTGGCGATCAAAGACCTGTGCCGGCGCCATGGCTTCAGTGAGGCCTCGTACTACCTGTGGCGCAGCAAGTTCGGCGGGATGAGCGTGCCCGATGCCAAGCGACTCAAGGACCTTGAGTCCGAAAACGCGCGGCTGAAGAAGTTGTTGGCCGAGCAGCTGTTCGAAAACGACCTGATCAAGGATGCACTGCGAAAAAAGTGGTGAGCGCACTGGCGCGTCGTGCGCTGGTGCGCGAGTGGATCGGGTGCGGTGCCAGCGAGCGTCGCGCCTTGGCGGCGATCGGCATGAGCGCCAGTGCGCTGCGCTATCGCCCGCGCGAAGACCGCAACGTTGAGCTACGCGAGCGCATTCTTGCGCTGGCGCATTGCCATCGCCGCTATGGCGTGGGGATGATCTATCTCAAACTTCGTCAGGAAGGACGCGTCGTGAACTAAAAGCGTGTGGAGCGGTTGTACCGCGAACAGCAGCTGCAGGTCCGGCGCCGCAGGCGCAAGAAGGTGCCGGTGGGCGAGCGCCAACCATTGTTGCGGCCATCGCAGGCCAACCAGGTGTGGTCGATGGACTTCGTGTTCGACCGCACCGCCGAAGGCCGGGTGACCAAGTGTCTGGTGATCGTGGAAGACGCAACCCACGAAGCGGTCGCCATCGACGTGGAGCGCGCGATCTCGGGACGCGGCGTTGCGCGCGTGCTGGACCGACTGGCACACAGTCGCGGTTTGCCGCAGGTGATCCGCACTGAGCGCGAAGCCTGCCCTCGGGGCACAACGGCAAGGAGTTTTGCGGCAGGGCGATGGTCGCCTGGGCGCACGCCCGTGGTGTGCAGCTACGGCTCATCCAGCCGGGCAAACCGAACCAGAACGCCTACGTCGAATCGTTCAACGGCCGACTAGGCGACGAATGCCTCAACGAGCACTGGTTCCCAACACTGCTGCATGCACGCACCGAGATCGAACGTTGGCGATGCGAATACAACGAGGACCGACCCAAGAAAGCAATCGGCGGCATGACGCCGGCCGCTTATGCCCAACATCTGGCAAACACCGATATCATCAGGCCCGGACTCTAAACCCGGCCGCTACTCAGGGCGGGGGGACGTCGCAACAAGAAACGTGTGCAACAAAAAAACGAGCGCTCACTGGAGCGCCCGTTTCAACGTCGCCACGCTGGTGACACCGGTGCGGTGCGTTTTTGCTCAGTACTTTGCGACCCCGTTGTCCACCTCGTCCGACCACGCGTCGATGCCGCCGGTGACGTTGTAGACGTTGCTGAAGCCCAGCCCGCGGAAGTGCTCGGCCGCCTGCAGGCTGCGGCCGCCGAGGTGGCACAGAAACGCCAGCGGGGTGTCCTTGGGCAACTGTTCGATGGCAGCGCGTTCGTGTGCGTCCAGCGTGCGGAAGGGTGCAGCGACCGTGGCCAGTGCGCGCTCGTCGGCCGGGCGCACATCCACCAGGGTCAGCGTGCCGGCCTTGAGGCGGTCGTCGGCATCGCGCACCGACAGCTCCTGCACTGGCTTGGGCGCATTGGGGTTGTCGATGGACAAGCCGCGGCCACGGATGTCGTCCACCCAATCGATGGTGATGCCGTCGGCGCGGCGCGCGCTGGCCAGATCGAACTGCACGCGCAGACCGTTGGTTTCAGCCGCGATGGCGTTGGGGTTGGTCGGTGCCAGCTGGAAGTTCGGCTGGAAATTGGCATCGATGGCCAACGTCAGCGAAGCATCCGGCGCCTCGGCCAATGCGCCCTTGAGCATCTCGATCGCCGCCGGAGTGATGGTGATCTTGGGCGGGCTGCGATCTGGCGCCTGCAGGCCGAGCATGCCGCTCAACTCGCCGCTGTCGGCCATCTGCAGGATGATGTCGCTGCCGCCAATCAGCTCGCCGTCCACATACAGCTGCGGAATGGTCGGCCAGTCGCCGTAAGCCTTGATGCCCTCGCGGATTTCCTGGTCGGCCAGCACGTTGACGTGGGCATAGTCGATGCCCAGACCATCCAGCACGCCGACCGCCTTGGCCGAAAAACCGCACTGCGGCATGCCGGGCTGGCCTTTCATGAAGAGCACCACGCGGCTGGATTGCAGCAGCGTATCGATGCGGGAACGCAGGGCGGGATCAAGGGACATGGCAGCACTTTGGTCAGATCGTGGAGTCCGAGCATTCTACGCCGCATGGCATCATGCGGCATGACCACGCTGGAAACGCTGTATCGCACCCCCTCGCACCCGTACCGTTGGGTCGGCCTGCTGGCCCTCTCGCAGGTAGCGGTCGCGCTGCTGTGGTGGCAGTCAGGCTGGGTCTGGGGCGTACCAGCGCTGCTGTTGTCGCATGTGCTGTTTGTGGTGCCGGTGTTCCTGCCGCGTGCGCGTCTGTACGCGCCGGTGCTGGCACGCCTGCCGGGCAGCGCGCCGCAGGTGTGGCTGACCATCGACGATGGCCCCTCTGACGACACGTTGGCCATCCTCGAGCTGCTGGACGCCTATGACGCCAAGGCGACGTTCTTCGTGGTCGGCGTACGCGCCGAGCAGCGGCCCGAACTGGTGCGCGAGATCATGCGTCGCGGGCATGGCGTCGGCAACCACAGCCACACGCATCCGCAAGCCTGGTTCTGGGCGTTGGGGCCGCGCCGCATGGCGCAGGAAATCGGCCAGGCGCAGCGCTTGCTGGCGACCATCACCGGGCAAGCGCCACGGCTATATCGCTCGGTGGTCGGCATGACCAATCCCTTCGTCGCCTCGCCGCTGCGTGCGCATGGGCTGACCCGCGTGGCGTGGAGCGCGCGCGGTTTCGACGGCGTGCGCTGCGAGCCGGATGCCACCGTGGCACGCATCGTGCGCGACCTGCGCCCCGGCGCGATCGTGCTGTTACACGAAGGCGCCGCGCACGGCCACACACTCTCAATCTTGCGCGGCGTGCTGGAAGCGATGCAGACGCGCGGGTTGATGGGGCGGCGGCCGGACTGAAAACGCCGACAAAGCGACCAAACAGACGCCAATTGCCGCCGTCAGCAGCGTGCGTGGCGCACAGATCTATTGTTAGCCGCTCTTGGAATTTTGCTCAAACGCGACGATCGTCCATGCTGAAAATCAGGCAATTACGCATAGCGGCGATCGCCTCATTTTTTGATTGAAAGCTCATGGAAGAATTGTCCAGAGCCTCCCTAGTGATGCGCAGCCGTTTTCTATCGCTCTAGATCGACGTAAACACGTTGCACGTACGCTTTAACGCGGTTCGGCCACAATCAACCAATTGTTGAACGGCGTATTGCCATACAGCGGCGCAAACGTAGCACGCAAACCAGCGGCATCCAGGTGTGATTGCAGACTGTCGCGGGTGGGATAGCTGCGCGGCATACGTTGCATCCAGCCGCTCAGGTGCGCTAACACGTCGGTCACCCGGCTGGTGCGACCGCGGTTGCTGGTATCGCCTAATGCACTCCGCATCACCAGCTTGGCCCCCGGCGTCAGCATGGCCGCCACGCTGCGCAGCAGACTAGCCTGCCTGTCGGCTTGCAGATATTGCAGCACGTCCAGGATGGTCACGCTGCCGCGATGCTGCGGCCACGCCACACTCAGGTCGACCACGGCGAATTGCGTGTTACCCAGCGCCGAACGCTGCGCGATGTGTTGCGCGCGGCGGATCTTGGATGCATCCACATCCACCCCGCAATACTCCAGCGTTTGCCCATCGGCGCGTAATGCATGCGCGAGCAGGCCCAGCCCGCAGCCCAGATCCAGCACCGGTGCAGAAGTACCACGTAGCTCGGCCAACACGCCCGGATACAGCGGGTCGGTGCGCAGCTTGGCCTGCGTGTAGTAATAGTCGTAGCGATTGCCCAACGGATGCGGTGGCAAAAACGCGCGCGCGATTGCCAGCGCCTGCGCGCGGCTCATGGGTTGGGTGGCGGTGCTGTGCAGTGTCGTTCCTTGGCAGTGAGGCGTAGAGCGCGGCTAGCTTAGGGCCTGATGACACGATTGGGCTAGGCCCGGTTGGCTGTTTTGCAGTGCGATGATGCGCAGGCAACAGTGCTGCTCTTTGCCGTTGTTCCGAAATCGTGCGTGTTGCGACGTCCAAGTGTCGCGCGATCGACGTCTGCGCTGTACCTGCGGGATCCGGTCTCGCTAGCCACGTCGGAGCCAGGCAAGGTGGCATGCATCGTGCGGACTGGCACTGCCGCGGTTCGCGCAATCGTGTCCACAGTTCTCACAGCCCCTAGCGCATCGCGCGCCGCAGGCAGTGCCAGCGTTGCCCAACGTGCGTACATCGCACCGGAAGGATGCAGGCCGTCGTCGACCAACATATCCGCCGCGTCGCCGCCATCGCGACTGGTAGCGGTAATGTCGACAAAGCGCACGGCACGTTCGGCGCAGCGGTCGGCAGCCACGCTGTTGAAGGCATCGATCTGCGCGGCGATCAGCGCCTCATCGGCGCTTTGCGCACGCGCAAACGGCGTCAGCCCCCAATCGGGCATCGACAACACGAACACGCGCGCTGCGTGGCCACCTGCGAACGCGATCGCGCGCTGCAACACGTTATCGAACTGGCTGCGGTACTCGTCCAGCGAGCGCCCACGGTATTGATTGTTGACACCGATCAGCAAACTCACCAGATCGAACGGCCCGTGCGGTGCAGCCGTATCGATGCCGGCCTGCAACTCGTCGATGGTCCAGCCGGTGGAGGCAATGATCTGCGGCGGCGCAACGTTCCAACCGTGGGCACGCAAGCCATCGACCAATTGCGCGGGCCAGCGTTGCGACAGCGCAACGCCTTCGCCGATGGTGTAGGAATCGCCGAGCGCCAGATAGCGCAGCGGCGTGCCGAGCGCCGCCGTCACGCCACGCTGCGCGACTTGAGCGGCACCACCTTGGTCACCGCGTCGGCGCGCCGTGCCAGTGCGCGGTCGATACGTGCGAATACATCGCGCATTACCGACGCTTCCGGCAGCAAGGTCACGCGGAAGTGGTGGCGATACGGCACGTTGAAACTGGAGCCGGGCACCACCAACACGCCTTCCTCATTCATCAGGTCGAGCGCAAATGCATGGTCGTCGAAATTGCGTGCCGCCGGGCCGACTACCGCAGGAAACGCGTACAGCGCCCCGGCCGGGGCCACCAGCGACAGATGCGCGCTGGCCTCACAAGCGTCGATCACCGCGCGGCGGGTTTCGTACAAGCGGCCACCGGGTGCGCACAGTGCCGAGATGGTGTCCGGCCCGTTCACTGCCGCATCGATGGCGTACTGGCCCGGCACGTTGGCGCACAGGCGTAAGGCGCCTAACAGATCCATCGCGTTGCGCAGATCGTTGATGCGCGACTGCTCGCCAGACAGCAGCGCCCAACCCACGCGCCAACCGCAGGCGCGATGCACTTTGCTCAGGCCACTGAAGGTAATGCATGGATGCGCACCCGATAGCGGCGCGACCGGCACGAACCCGGCATCGTCGTACAGCACTTGGTCGTAGATCTCATCGACCATTAGCAACAGGTTGTGTTTGGTGGCGGTCGCCACGATGCGCTCCAGCAACTCGCGCGAATAACTGGCGCCGCTGGGGTTGTTCGGGTTGATCAGCACGATGGCGCGGGTGCGCGAGGACACCAGCGTCTCGATTTCCACCGGGTCCGGTTGGAAGCCATTCTCCGGCGCGCAGCGGTAATACACCGGGCGGCCGTCGTTGAGGATGGTCGCCGCCGACCACAGCGGGTAGTCGGGCGAGGGCACCAGCACTTCGTCGCCGGGATTGAGCAACGCGCGCAGCGACAGATCGATCAGCTCGCTGACACCATTACCGATGAAGATGCGGTCTGGATGCGCATCTGGATGCTGGCGCCGCGAATACGCCGACGCGATCGCCTCGCGCGCTTCGGGCAGGCCTTGCTGATGGGTGTACGGATCGGTGCGGCCCATGTCGTCGGCGATCGCGCGCTGCAGATGCTCCGGCGCACGGAACCCGAACGCACCCGGGTTGCCGATATTGAGCTTGATCAACTTGCGCCCCTGCGCCTCCAACTCCCGCGCTCGCCGCGCCAGCTCGCCGCGAATTTCGTAGCGGACTTCGGACAGACGCTCGCGGATGGCGAGCGGCTTTTGCGGGGCAGTGGACATGCGGCGGGCCGTTTGTAGGCGTGAGACTTGGCATGGTAGCGGAAATATGACAGGCGGGCATGCTTGCATCGGCAACGATGTCAAGCCGCTGGCAGATCTTCACCGTCTGGTGGGAAGTGCCAAATTCTGGACACCCTGCACCCGAGTGAGTGATGGCGTCTCAGCCTGAGAGACGCGCGATTGAGAAAATTGATCGTCGTCGGGGGATTGACTGATTGACTGTTTCTTAACATTCCCAGATTCTATTCCGTCACTTAAGCCTGCCGGCTCTCAGCAAGGATCGCGTTATGTCAGGGGGAAGTGCGTCGCTCTCGTTGCTCGAGGGCGGCCCGTCGGTGCAAGACCGACCGGATCTGGGGCTGCAGGGGTTGGTTCTGCTAGCGCAATTTCATGGTGTTGCTGCCGATGCGACACAACTGGCACACGGATTCGGCCGTGGCGGCGAGCCGTTCGACGAAACCACGCTGCTGCTGGCAGCCAAGCAACTGGGGCTAAAAGCCAAAGTCGTGGCCCAGCCGGCCGCACGGATCGGCATGGCGGCGTTACCGGCCCTGGCCCTGGTGCCGGATGGCGACGCGTTTATCGTCGCCAAGGTCGGGGCGGACCAGATCCTGATCCACGATCTGGTCGAAAAGCGGCCGCGCTCCATCTCTCCCGCCGAGTTCGAAGCACGTTACCAGGGGCGGTTGCTGCAGGTGGCCTCGCGGGCTTCGGTGCTTGGCGACCTGGCCAAGTTCGACTTCAGCTGGTTCATTCCTGCGGTGGTGAAGTACCGCAAGTTGATGCTCGAGGTCTTTATCGTCTCGTTCTTCATCCAGCTGTTCGCGCTGATCACACCGCTGTTCTATCAAGTGGTGATGGACAAGGTGCTGGTGCACAACGGCCTGACCACGCTGGACGTGATCGCGATCGGGCTGGTCTCGATGGCGGTGTTTGACGTGCTGCTGTCGGGTCTACGCACCTATGTGTTCGCACACACCACCAGCAAGATCGATGTGGAGCTCGGCGCGCGTTTGTTCCGGCATGTGCTGTCGCTGCCGTTGGCGTATTTTGAATCGCGGCGGGTCGGCGACACCATCGCGCGCGTCCGCGAGCTGGAGAACATCCGCAACTTCCTCACCGGGCAGGCGCTGACCTCGGTACTGGACCTGTTCTTTACGGTGGTCTTTCTATCGGTGATGTTCTGGTACAGCGGCTGGCTGACCCTGATCGTGGTGCTGTCCTTGCTGCTGTACGCCACGATCTCTGGACTGATCACCCCGGTGCTGCGCAAGCGCTTGAACGACAAGTTTGCGCGTGGCGCCGACAACCAGTCCTTCCTGGTCGAGACGGTCAGCGGCATCGGCACGGTCAAGGCGATGGCGGTGGATCCGCGTGTGACCCGCACCTGGGACAACCAGCTGGCCGGCTACGTCAGCGCCGGTTTCAACGTCACCCGCATCGCCACGCTGGGCCAGCAAGGCGTGCAACTGGTGCAGAAACTCACCGCCGTGGCGGTGCTGTTCTGGGGCGCCAAGTTGGTGATGGAAGGCAAGCTGTCGATCGGCCAGCTGATCGCCTTCAACATGCTGTCCGGTCAGGTCACCGCGCCCATCATCCGGCTGGCTCAGTTGTGGCAGGACTTCCAGCAGGTCGGTATCTCGGTCGAGCGGTTGGGCGACATCCTCAATACCCGTACCGAGGTGCCGGGCAGCCGCCTCGCATTGCCGCCGATTCGCGGGCAGGTGACGTTCGAGCGGGTCACGTTCCGCTACCGGCCGGACGCGCCCGAGGTGCTCAACGGGATCGAGCTGGATATCCGCCCGGGAGAGATCATCGGCATCGTCGGCCGTTCGGGCTCCGGCAAGAGCACGCTGACCAAGCTGGTGCAGCGGCTCTACACGCCCGAGCGCGGGCGTGTGCTGATCGATGGCCAGGACTTGGCGCTGGCCGATCCGGCCTGGCTACGCCGGCAGCTGGGCGTGGTGTTGCAGGAAAACTTCCTGTTCAATCGCAGCGTACGCGAGAACATCGCGTTGACCGATCCCGGCATGCCGCTGGAGCGGGTGATCCATGCGGCCAAGCTGGCAGGTGCGCACGACTTCATTCTGGAACTGCCAGAAGGCTACGACACCAAGGTTGGCGAGCACGGGACTGGTCTGTCTGGCGGGCAGCGGCAGCGCATCGCGATCGCGCGCGCGCTGATCGGCGATCCACGCATCCTGATTCTGGACGAAGCGACCAGCGCCCTGGATTACGAATCGGAACATGCAGTGATGAGCAACATGCGCGCCATCTGCAAGGGGCGCACCGTGCTGATCATCGCGCACCGCCTTTCCACAGTGCGGCAGGCAAATCGCATCGTCGTGGTGGAGAAGGGACGCATCATCGAGAGCGGCTCGCATGCCGAGCTGGTCGACCGGCCGGAAGGCCAGTACGCGCATCTATACAGACTGCAACAGGGGACACCATGAAGCACCTGCTCCAGGGATGGCGCGATTTCTTTCTCCGCTATTTCAAGATCTTCAAATCGGCCTGGGCGGTGCGCCGCCAGCTCGACCCGCCCGCGCGCAGCGCCGACGAGCGTGCGTTCCTGCCCGCGCATCTTGAGCTGACCGAAACGCCTGTCTCGCCCACCGCGCGCTGGACGATGCGCATCATCATCGGCTTCTTCTGTGTCGCGCTGCTGTGGGCATGCCTGGGCAAGCTCGACATCGTCGCCGTGGCACCGGGCAAGACTGTGGTCGATTCGCGGACCAAGGTGGTGCAGACCGCAGAAACCGCGGTGGTACGCAGGATCCTGGTGCGCGACGGCCAGGCGGTGAAGAAAGGTCAGTTGCTGGTCGAACTCGATGCCACGGCCACCGGCGCCGAATTCGCCCAGGCCGGCGACGCCCTGGTCAATGCACGGCTCGCCGCGCTGCGTCAGGCCGCACTGGCAACCGCTATCTCCACGGGTCAGCCACCGCAGCTGGGGGCGGCACCGGATCTACCCGCAGAGCGCGTCGCCAACGAGCAGCAACTGGTCAGCAGCCAATTCGACGCCTTCCAGGCGCGCCGACATAACTTGCAAGCCAGCATCGCCCAGCGCCAGGCCGAGTTGCAGACCACCCAGGACGCGATCGAACCGCTGGCCGAATCCGCACGCATCTCCAAAGTGCGCGCAGAAGACTACGGTCGTCTTGTCGAAGGCAAATACGTCGGCCGTCACGACTATCTATTACGCGAACAGGAGCGCATCGCCGCAGAAAGCCAGCTCGCCACCCAACGCAATCGCTTGCAGGAAATCCGCTCCGCGATCAGCGCGGCGCAAGAGGAATTGCGCGTGCTTGTCACCGACACACGCCAGCAGGCACTGGATGCCTTGCGCCAGGCAAGCGAGCAAGCCGGCCAGCTGACCCAGGACGTTGCCAAGACCGGGCAGCGCGACAAGCTGATGGCCCTGCACGCGCCCGTCGACGGCACCATCCAGCAACTGGCCGTCCACACCGTAGGCGGTGTAGTCACGCCCGCACAGCCGTTACTCGTCGTGGTGCCAGCCGAAGAAGCACTGGAGGTCGAGGTGACTGTCCTCAACAAGGACATCGGCTTCATGCGCCCGGGCCAATCGGTGACCGTCAAGGTCGACAGCTTCCCCTACACCCGCTACGGCTATCTGACCGGCACGGTCGCCAGCGTCTCCCATGATGCCGCGCAGGACGAAAAGCTGGGCCTGGTATTCCCCGCGCGCATCAAATTGAACGGCAGCACGCTGGAGATCGATGGGGTCAAGGTGCGGATGAGTGCCGGGATGAGCTTGAGTGCGGAAGTGAAGACGGGGAAGCGGCGGGTGATTGATTATTTGTTGAGTCCTTTGCATCAGCACGGATCGGAGTCTTTGAGGGAGCGCTGAAAAATATCTATTGCAAGTAATTCTAATGCTTGGATTGGGTGGCTGCCTGCATAATTATTGGTTTAAATAAATCTCATCCGGTTACGCAAGTGATTTTGGACTGAGTTATTGTGAAGTGCTTTTTTTGTGAAATGCATACGTGAATAATTTCGGGGGAATGTATTGTGAATATTAAATTAGATAAAAATAGGCGTGGTGGCCATGGGGGCTCTGAAAAAATAAGCTCTGCTCGGTTGATATCACTTGGGGCGCTAATTAACTGTTTTCTACCAATGGTGGGTTTCTCAATATCGGGTTTTTATAGCAACTCCATTGCATCCAGCATGGCTGGCTCAAATAACCTTATCTGGTTGCGGGCTCTGGAAACTAGCTTTCCGGAAAGTGCCTTTGTACTGACTATTTCCGGGCTTCTAGCTCTGCTGATCTCGTATGTTCCTTTGTATGTTGCCGTTTCTCGAATATCGCTTGTTAAGTTGGCTATATTTAAAGACACCATTATGGTGTCTCTACATAAAGAAGGAATGCCTTATAGGTTTTCTGGCCTATTGGCCCCCTTGATTACCTCAGTCATCTCATTGGCTGTGGTTATTGGAGGGCCTGTAGATATGGCTATTTTCTGTAACGGAGGAATGTGTATATCTGAAAACCCTATCATATTTGTAATTTCGCGCATTGCAATTTTCTGTCTTATCTACGCCTCTAGCTTATGCATCTTTGTCTGGGGCATGGCCTACTCAAAATTAAGGAAGATGAAATGACTTCGACTACTCCCGTGAGAGATGGAATATATAGTGCAATTGTTTTGGAGTCAGAAAGGTTGCCTGCTAGAGCGTGTTATGAACTTTGCCCTTGTCACGCTAACGTATACGGATGAAGCC
The DNA here is from genome assembly GCF_900183975.1 of Xanthomonas fragariae. NCBI lineage: Bacteria > Pseudomonadati > Pseudomonadota > Gammaproteobacteria > Lysobacterales > Lysobacteraceae > Xanthomonas > Xanthomonas fragariae. Next base: position 3,604,101 of record NZ_LT853882.1, on the reverse strand, counting down.
TCGTAAGCCTTATTCCACCGATATTTCCGACGAAGAATGGGCCTTTGCGGCTCCCTATTTGACGCTGATGGACGTGCAGGCACCGCAGCGCAAGTATGAGCTACGCGCGATGTTCAACGCACTGCGGTGGATCGCGCGCGCCGGCGCACCATGGCGATTGCTTCCCAACGATTTTCCGCCCTGGGAAGCGGTGTATCAGCAAACACAGCGCTGGCTGCAAGCGGGCTGCTTTGAGGCCATGGTCAGTGATCTGCGCTCACTCTTGCGTGTGGCGCAAGGGAAAAAAGGCCAGCCGAGCGCGGTCATTTTCGATGCTCGCACGCTGCAGTCCACCTGCGAAAGCGGGCCGCGTGCTGGATACGATGGCTATAAACGCAAGAAAGGCAGCAAGGTACACATGGCCGTCGATACGCTTGGACATCTGCTCGCTGTCCAGGTGACGCCGGCTAATGAGCAGGAGCGCGCGCAAGTCCGATCGTTGGCACAAGAGGTACAACACGTGACCGGTGAAACGGTCAAGATCGCCTTTGTTGATCAGGGCTACACCGGTCAAGAACCGGCGCAGGCGGCCACGGAAGAAGGCATTGAGTTGCACGTGATCAAGCTGCAAGAAGCGAAAAAAGGCTTTGTCTTGCTGCCGCGCCGTTGGGTTGTCGAGCGCAGCTTCGGATGGGCCAATCGTTTCAGACGGCTGGCACGCGACTACGAGCGATTGCCGGAAACCTTGGCCGGTTTGCACTTCGTCGTCTTCACGATCCTGATGCTTGGAAATGCAGCCACCCTCTTTCAAAGTTCATAACACGCTCTAGAGATCCAAAGCCGCCACAAGATATGAACGCTGAGGAGCTAAATAATTACATAAAAAAACAAATTCAAGACTCATACGTCGACGGGGCTGCTTCACTTGTCCAGGCATCACTACTCCCATCCGAGCAGGCCGCTTTAGCTGAAAAGGCACGCTGGTCCCAGATGGCTGCCCAGAATGCCGAGTCAGCTGCCTTTATGCGTCGATTAGCGAATAGTATGGCTGATGCGGTTTCGCAGACAGGTGGAGCCTCAACAACTCAAGAGGCTATGATAATTAATAATCTCCGTCGTGCAGATGCTTTTTTAGGGCAGGCAAATACCTATATTGGAAGCGCGTTGGAAAGTGGAGCTACTGCAAAGTCGCTAAAGGCGATAGGTGGTGCAGTGGGTGCTGCTGCCAGCTTGTATGGGTTGGCAATGAATGGCGTAAGCGATGGATTGCAAGGGGCCGGAAAAGGTGGTGCCAACATAGCTGCAGGTCTAGGGGCGGCTGCTTTAGCTGAGGCTTATCTAGCACCTGCAATAGCTGCATCCTTAACGGCTGCGGGTTACGGGGCTGTTACTGCTGGAGTTGCAGCAGGAGCGGCGGTCGTTGCTGCCGGCTTCGTAGGTGGCGTAATCGGTAACGTGCTCTATGATAGCGGCATTACAAAGTGGATTGGTTTAGATTATTTGATGGAAAAGGCTATGGATAATGGCCTCGGCGCATTCATTCAAGGTCTCGGTGAATTTGGTGGTTGGCTGGGTTCTGAGCTTTATGATTTGCTACATCCTAATCCAGAAGGCGTTCCAGGTAATGTCAATGACAAATTTAATGATGCGGCGAAATTTATCCCGCGAAGAGATCCGCTGACACTTGATTTGGATGGGGATGGGATCGAGACCCTTGCAGCAAGTTATGGCGTACTTTTTGATCATGATGGCGATGGAGTAAAAACTGGTACCGGCTGGGTATCTTCGCACGACGGGCTTTTGGTTTTAGATAGAAATGGAAATGGCGTCATAGATAATGGTGGTGAATTGTTCGGTGCAGACACTGTGCTCGCTAATGGACAAAAAGCAACGTCAGGATTTGAAGCGTTGCGTGGCCTCGACTCCAATGGAGATGGGGTATTTAACAGATTTGATTCGAGTTTTTCGCAAGTAAGAATCTGGCGCGATCTCAATCAAGACGGTATTTCTCAGGCGGTAGAGCTATCCACTCTGGAGAGTGTTGGGGTCGCATCAATTGAGCTTACCCCTTCCACTGCAGATGATCTCGATCTCGGTAACGGTAACGTTGTTGACAATCGTGGATCTTATACCCAGGTTGATGGGAGTAAGGGCTTGGCCGGCGATCTGCAGTTGGCTATGAACAATTTTTTCCGTGATTTTAGTGGGTCATTAAGTCCCATTGAAGTAACTGATGAGGCGGATGTATTGCCAAGTCTAAAGGGCAGCGGAGCAGTGCGGGATTTGAAAGAGGCTGCGAGCCTGTCTTCAGAATTGCTCGCTTCTGTACAAGTGATATCTCCCGGAACATCTCGTGATTCGATGAGGGCTTTGCTCGACACGATTCTTGCCCAATGGGCGGCGACCTCCACAATGCAAAGCAGTGAAGAGATGCTTGAATCTGTCGGGGGAGCGCGCGAGCTTCATTATCGTGGCGTTCTCCCATCCGATGTCGCGGCCCAAAGCGCCGAAGCTATAGATGCTTGGATCAAGCAGCAGCATGCAGAGCTTGGTCCAATGATTGCCATCTTGGAAAAATTCAATGGCTCCAGTCTGATCAGCTATCGTTATGATCAAGCGTCGACCGGGGGCAGTTCCTATTCATGGAGCGAGTTGTCCAAGTTGGACGGAACTAAGCTTTTTTCTATGAGTATTTTATTGCAGCCCGAGCAGGTCGAAGCGCTCAGAGCTGCCTATGCCAGCTTAAAAGAGTCGGTGTATGCAGGCTTGGTGATGGAGACGCGTCTGAAAAGTTATTTGGACGGCGTTAGCATTAAGCTCGTGGATGGTGAATTCAGGTTCGATGTCCTTGGATTGACAGCCAAGCTTTCGGATAAGTGGCAAGAAAGTAAGAGCGAGGCTCTGCAAGACGCTATCGATTTGTATCGCTACGGCGGAGGTTTTCTTGCGGACACAGGCTGGAACGGTGTCGATGCTCTTCGGGCAATGATCGCTCAAGCCAAAGTTTCGCCAGAAGGACTTGCTGCACTGGTAAGCTCGGATATTAACCTCGTGTTTGCGGTCGCGCAGCTGGGGTCACGCGATGACATTATCTGGGGAAGTGCTGGCGGCGATGATTTGCGAGGAGGACTTGGGGACGACCTCATTGTCGGTGAACCTGGCAATGATTCGCTTTACGGCGAGGCCGGAAGCGATAAGTTGTTCGGCGGAGATGGCAATGATGTGCTATTCGGTGGGGAAGGCAATGACTTGCTGGATGGTGGGGTCGGAAACGACACGCTGTACGGTGGTGCTGGTACGGACCTTCTTGACGGTGGTGCGGGTGACGACTACCTAAGTGGCGATGCTGGTAGTGACGTTTACCTATTCGGCCGAGGTTCTGGTAGGGATACCGTATCCAACTACCACTCAGCAGGCGAGGAGGATCGGATTTTGATTGCAGACGATTTGTCTGCAGTTGATATCAAGGTATCCCGCTACAGTGACGATCTCATCATTGAGATAGCTGGAACCAACGACCGCCTGGCCGTATCGAACTATTTTTACAATGATGGAAACGGTCCTTACTCGGTAAAAGAGATTCGATTCGCCGACGGTACAATTTGGGACGTTGCAAAGCTCAGGGAAATGATGCAGGTCGCAGGTGACGGAAGTGATCAATTGACCGGCTACCAAGGCAACGACAGCCTTTTTGGTGGGCGCGGTGACGACACCATCAACGGACAAGGTGGAGACGATCTGCTTGAGGGTGGTGAGGGGGGCGATAGCTTGTCTGGCGAGGCTGGCAATGATCGCCTATTCGGTGGTACGCAGAACGATACGCTCTATGGTGGTGAGGGTGACGACCAGCTCGATGGCGGAGCGAACAATGACACGCTCTATGGTGGCAGTGGCAATGACCGCCTGGAGGGCGGCGCCGGCAACGACTACTTGAGCGGGGACGCAGGAAGCGACATCTACCTGTTTGGTCGCGCGTCCGGACAGGACACGATCAGCAACTACACCTATGACGGTGGTTCCACTGATGTGTTGGAGTTGGCTGCGGATGTTGCCGTGTCAGATGTGACGGTTTGGCGCTATGGCGATGACTTGGTGCTGACGATCAATGGGACGGATGCTCGCGTTACTGTCAGTAGCTACTTCTACAACGATGCTAACGGTCCATATGCGCTCAATCAGGTGCGTTTTGCTGATGGGACGGTTTGGGATGCTGCACAGATCAAATTATTGGTTCAGGCCTCGACGGCCGGGAATGATCAGCTGACCGGCTACCAAGGCAACGATAGCCTTTCGGGTGGACGTGGGGATGACACTATCTATGGCCAAGCCGGAGACGACCTGCTTCAGGGTGGCGAGGGTGGTGATAGCCTGTCAGGCGACGCGGGTAATGACATGCTGTTCGGTGGCGCGCAGAACGACATGCTCTCCGGTGGCGAGGGCGATGATCAGCTGGATGGCGGGACAAACAACGACACGCTCTATGGTGGCGGCGGCAATGACCGCCTGGAGGGCGGCACCGGCAACGACTACTTGAGCGGGGATGCAGGAAGCGACATCTACGTCTTTGGTCGCACTTCTGGGCAGGATACGATCAGCAACTATACCTATGACAGTGGTTCCACTGACGTGTTGGAGTTGGCAGCGGATGTTGCCGTCTCAGATGTGACGATTTGGCGCTATAGCGACGACTTGGTGCTGGCGATCAAGGGCTCGGATGCTCGCGTCACGGTAAGCAGCCACTTCTACAACAATGCCAATGGGCCATACGCGCTCGCTCAAGTGCGTTTTGCCGACGGAACGGTTTGGGATGCTGCACAGATCAAGTCATTGGTGCAGACCTCGACGGCCGGGAATGATCAGCTGACCGGCTATGAAGGCAATGACAGTCTTTCCGGTGGACGTGGCGATGACACCATCAGTGGGCAAGGCGGAGACGATCTGCTTGATGGCGGCGAAGGTGCTGACAACCTTTCCGGGGAAGCGGGCAACGATCAATTGTTTGGTGGTACACAAAACGACACGCTTTATGGTGGTGAGGGCGATGATCGACTTGACGGAGGGGCAAATAACGACACGCTATACGGTGGTGGCGGTAATGATCGTTTGGATGGCGATAGCGGAAATGACTATTTAAGCGGAGACGTCGGAAGCGATACCTATGTTTTTGGCCGAACCTCCGGTCAGGACACGATCTTCAACTACATCTACGACAATATGTCGACTGACGTACTGGAGTTGGCTGCTGGCGTTGCCGTCTCAGACGTGACGGTCTGGCGTTCTAGTGATGATCTTGTGCTTGCGATCAAGGATACGGAGGCGCGCGTTACGGTTAGCAGTCACTTCTACAACGACGCCAATGGTCCGTATACGCTCAATCAGATACGTTTTGCCGATGGAACGATCTGGGATACTGCACAGATCAAGTCACTGGTGCAGGCCTCTACGGCCGGGAATGATCAGCTGACCGGCTATCAAGGGAATGACAGTCTTTATGGTGGGCGTGGTGACGATAGCGTCAACGGACGAGGCGGAGACGACCTACTTGACGGTGGTGAGGGTGCCGACAATCTATTCGGTGAGGCGGGTGACGATCGACTGTTCGGTGGCGCACAGGGCGATACGCTCTACGGCGGCGAGGGCGATGATCAGCTGGATGGTGGAGCGAACAACGACATCCTGTATGGCGGTGGAGGCAATGATCGTCTTGAGGGTGGTTCCGGTAATGACTATCTGAGCGGGGATGCCGGAAGCGACACTTATGTATTCGGTCGCGCCTCAGGCCAAGATACGATCAGCAACTATAGCTATGAAACTACGTCTACTGACGTCATTGAGCTAGCTGCGGATGTTGCTGTGGAAGATGTCACCATCTGGCGCTACAGCAATGATCTCGTGCTGGCTATCAAAGGAACTGATGCGCAGATTCGGGTTGGAAGTCATTTTTACAATGATGGTAGAGAGTTGTATGCGATCAACCAGGTGCGTTTTGCCGATGGAACGGTGTGGGATGCCACACAGATCAGAGCGTTGGTACAGGCCTCTACAGCAGGGGATGATCAGCTAATCGGTTACCAGGGCAGTGATAGCCTTTCTGGGGGGCGTGGCGATGACACCCTCAACGGCCAAGGTGGAGACGATCTACTCGATGGCGGTGAGGGCTCGGATAGCCTTTATGGTGAAGCCGGCAATGACTTGCTGCTCGGTGGTGCCCAAAACGATAGGCTGTACGGTGGAGAAGGCAATGACCGTCTAGATGGCGGCGCCGGCAATGACTACCTGAGCGGAGACGTCGGAGGTGACACCTATGTGTTTGGTCGCACCTCTGGGCAGGACACGATTAGCAACTACAGCTATGACAGTGGCTCCACTGACGTGCTGGAGCTGGCTGCGGATGTTGCTGTGGCTGACCTTATGGTTTGGCGTTATAGCAACGACCTGATAATAGCAATTAAGGGGACAAATGCGCAGATCACAGTGGGTAGCTATTTCTATGAATCTGGAAGCACTTCCTACACAGTCGGAAAGATCAATTTTGCTGATGGAACTTCTTGGGCCTATGCGGACGTACTTAATTTAGTAATGCAGCAACCAGCTACGCAGAGCTACATTTATGGCACGGCCGAATCAGATATCCTCCAGGGTACGTCGTCGCTTGATAATGTATATGGGTGCGGCGGAGACGATGTGCTGGATGGCGGGGCCGGCAACGATACGATCGACGGTGGATACGGCAACGACGTGTATCGCTTTGGTCGTGGCTCCGGCAACGACATCATCACAAATAACGATTGGACCGCAGGCAAGCGCGATGCGATCGTCATGGGCGAAGGTATCTCTACCGGAGATGTTTCAGTAGCACGGGACGGCGACAGCCTGGTGTTGAGCATCAAGGGCACCTCGGACAGTGTCCGTGTCAGCAGCTACTTCTATGCAGATGCCACCTACGGCTATCAGGTGGAAGAGGTCCGCTTTGCGGACGGCACGATCTGGGATATCGCTGCAATCAAGGCGCTGGTCCAGGTGGCAACGGATGGCAACGACACATTGGTAGGATATGCGAGTGCCGATTCACTTAGCGGCGGGCTGGGTGAGGATAATTTGTCCGGCATGGGTGGAAACGATGGTCTCCTAGGTGGAATCGGTGCCGACACGCTCTATGGCAATGAGGGCGATGACACACTTGATGGCGGTGATCAGAACGATCGCCTTTACGGCGGCAGCGGGAACGATCTGCTGCTTGGCGGCGTTGGCAATGATAGTTTGTCTGGCGAGAATGGCGACGACCTGGTAGATGGTGGCGCAGGCAACGATACCCTTGACGGTGGCTTCGGCAACGATGTCTACATATTCGGACGTGGCTCTGGTAGCGACCTCATCGTCAACTACGATTGGACTGCAGGCAAGCGCGATGCGATCGTCATGGGTGAAGGGATCTCTGCCGGTGATGTAGCGGTAGCACGGGATGGCGATACGCTGGTGCTGAATCTCAAGGGCACGTCTGACACCGTGCGCGTCAACAGCTACTTCTACGCTGATGCCACGTACGGCTACCAGGTGGAAGAGGTCCGCTTTGCGGACGGCACGACCTGGGATATCGCTGCAATCAAGGCGCTGGTCCAGGTGGCCACAGACGGCAACGATGCACTGACCGGCTATGCCGGTGCCGATACGCTCAACGGTGGTCTGGGTGATGACTCCTTGTCCGGCCGTGAGGGTGATGATGTCCTCCAAGGCGGGATCGGCGCCGACACGTTGTCTGCTGATGCGGGTAACGATACGCTCGATGGTGGCGACCAGAACGATCGGCTCAACGGTGGCACAGGCAATGACCTGTTGCTTGGTGGTGTCGGCAATGACAGTTTGTTTGGCGAGGATGGCGACGATGTGCTGGATGGCGGCGCGGGCAACGACACGCTCGATGGCGGCTATGGCAACGATGTATATCGCTTTGGTCGTGCGTCTGGCAGCGATCGTATTTCTAGCTACGACTACTCTTCTAGCAATGACAAGGTCGTCTTTGGAGGTGGGGTCGCTATCGATCAAATCTGGCTGGCGCGTTCCGGTAATGATCTTGTTCTTTCAATTGCAGGGACGAACGATCAATTATCCATCGCAAACTGGTTCGATGACTCTGGTTATCAGGTAGATCAGTTGCAGACGGCTGATGGAAAAATACTTGATGCAAGCGAACTGACGAATCTGGTGGCGGCGATGTCTAGTTACAATGCGCCAGTTGGTGGGCAGATGACACTAGAGCGTGTTATGAACTTTGAAAGAGGGTGGCTGCATTTCCAAGCATCAGGATCGTGAAGACGACGAAGTGCAAACCGGCCAAGGTTTCCGGCAATCGCTCGTAGTCGCGTGCCAGCCGTCTGAAACGATTGGCCCATCCGAAGCTGCGCTCGACAACCCAACGGCGCGGCAGCAAGACAAAGCCTTTTTTCGCTTCTTGCAGCTTGATCACGTGCAACTCAATGCCTTCTTCCGTGGCCGCCTGCGCCGGTTCTTGACCGGTGTAGCCCTGATCAACAAAGGCGATCTTGACCGTTTCACCGGTCACGTGTTGTACCTCTTGTGCCAACGATCGGACTTGCGCGCGCTCCTGCTCATTAGCCGGCGTCACCTGGACAGCGAGCAGATGTCCAAGCGTATCGACGGCCATGTGTACCTTGCTGCCTTTCTTGCGTTTATAGCCATCGTATCCAGCACGCGGCCCGCTTTCGCAGGTGGACTGCAGCGTGCGAGCATCGAAAATGACCGCGCTCGGCTGGCCTTTTTTCCCTTGCGCCACACGCAAGAGTGAGCGCAGATCACTGACCATGGCCTCAAAGCAGCCCGCTTGCAGCCAGCGCTGTGTTTGCTGATACACCGCTTCCCAGGGCGGAAAATCGTTGGGAAGCAATCGCCATGGTGCGCCGGCGCGCGCGATCCACCGCAGTGCGTTGAACATCGCGCGTAGCTCATACTTGCGCTGCGGTGCCTGCACGTCCATCAGCGTCAAATAGGGAGCCGCAAAGGCCCATTCTTCGTCGGAAATATCGGTGGAATAAGGCTTACGAGGCTTCATCCGTATACGTTAGCGTGACAAGGGCAAAGTTCATAACACGCTCTAGGATCGCCAGAGTACGAAAAGCTAGTTCCAGTGATTGTTGCTAGCTGGTAAACAAAAAGCCCCGCTCATGTGGGGCTTTTTTATGGCAGTTTGAGATTTTTATTATTTCATCCCGAAATCACATGAATAAATGGCAGTTGACGTGTTTATAGTTTGATAGCTTTGATTGTGGTGCTGCACCAGTCTGTATCTAAGGTGGCTAGGTAGGGATGCAGCGATTCAGATTAGAATCGCTCCATGAGCAACGCACCCCCCGATTACCCCACCCTCCAGTCCATCGGCTGGCCCTGGCCCGGCCCTCCTGAGGACCCGTCCTGGCAGGCGGTCTTTGCCGCGCATCCGCAGGCCATGCCGGCGCGGGTGGTGGAGCAGCACCGCACCGGGTATGTGGTGGCCGATACGCCGGAGGCCGGTCTCAAGGCGGAGTCGTTGCCGGAGTGGCAGCGGCCGCGGTTTCCCAGCCATGAGCGGGCAGCGGTGGGCGATTGGGTGCTGATGGAGGGCAAGCGCATCGTGGCCTTGTTGCCGCGGCGGACCTCGATCAAGCGCGGTGCGGCCGGCGAGCATTACCACCAGCAGGTGATCGCGGCCAACATCGATACGGTGTTCATCGTGTGCGGGCTGGATGCGGACTTCAATCCGCGTCGCATCGAGCGCTATCTGCTGCTGGTCGGCGGTGGCGGTGCGGAACCAGTGGTAGTACTAACCAAGGCCGACCAGACCGAATACGCCGAAGACGCGGTGGCGGTGCTGGAAGAGCTGGCGGCGCAGAACATCCCCTTGCGCGCGGTCAATGCCAAGGATCCCGAGAGCGTGGCGGCGTTGCGGCCGTGGCTGGGCGATGGGCGTACGGCGGTGCTGGTGGGGTCGTCGGGCGCGGGCAAGTCGACGCTGACCAACACCTTGCTCGGCACGCAGAAGATGAAGACCAATGCGGTGCGCGAAAACGATTCGCGCGGCAGGCATACCACCACGCATCGCGCGTTGATTCCGCTGCCGTCGGGTGCGTGCCTGATCGATACGCCGGGCATGCGCGAGCTCAAGCCCACCGGCGAAGAGGATCTGGCCGAAGGCGGTTTTTCCGATGTGGAGGCGCTGGCAGCGCAGTGCCGTTTCAACGATTGCGCGCATATCGCCGAGCCCGGCTGCGCGGTGCGTGCGGCGATCGAGGCCGATACGCTGGATCCGGAGCGCGTCGCCAACTACATGAAGCTACGGGTGGAAGTGGCCGCTGCTGCCGAAAAACTTGCCACCCGCGTCGCGCAGAACAATCGCGGCAAGGGCTCGGGCAGGCGGCCTGCCAGCGTCGACCGCACCGGACGGCGCTGATGCCATCGCGCAAGGGGCCGCCGGACATCGTCCATCACGCGGCGCTGGATGCGCGCCTGGTCAAGGCGGTGCGCGGCGTGCGCCTGCTCGCGCTGGCGAGCTGGCCGCGTTCGCTGCAGGAGCCGTTCCTGCAGAGCGTGGCGCGCGGGCAGCCGGCATTGCCGCAGGTGGAGTATCCGGTGCTGGACTTCGGCGACACCCGGCGCAAACTGTCGGCCATTGCAAAAGCGGCCGATCCGCATCATCCACTGGGCGCGTATCTGATCGACTCGGCGCATAGCTGGGGCCTGGCGGCCGGCTTGCTGGAATCGCTGGGCACCACGGCGGTCAGCGATTACTCTGCGCAGCTGTTCGGCGTGCCCGACGACCCGATGCCGGGTAACGGCCCGACCACGCGCGAGGCGGCGCGACACTTCATCCAGATCGCGCAGGAACTGGACCGCGAACTGCTGGCGCCCGAAGAACAGGTGCCGGTGTCGGCGACGGCCTTGCGCATGCAGTTGCAGAACGATCTGGATGCGTTTTTCGAAGGGCGCGTCATCACCGTCACGCTGGATCCCGATCTGCTCGCCAAGGCCGCCGCAGGCGCGCACCGCATCCGCCTGCGCAGCGGCGCCACCTTCAGCGATTACGACCGCGCGCAGTTGTTTCATCACGAAGCGCTGGTGCATTCGCTGACCGCGCTCAACGGGCGCGCGCAGGTGCATCTGCCCAGCCTGGGGATCTCTTCGCCGCGCACGACGGCGACGCAGGAAGGGCTGGCGACGTTTGCTGAGCAGATCACCGGCAGTATCGATATCGAACGCATGAAGCGCATCAGCCTGCGCATCGAAGCGATCGCGATGGCGCGTTCGGGTGCGGATTTCATCGATGTGTTCCGCTATTTCACCGACGGCGGGCAGAGCGCGGCGGAGAGTTTTTCCTCGGCGCAGCGTGTGTTCCGCGGCGTGCCCACCTCGGGTGGTGGTGCCTTCACTAAGGACACCGTGTATCTGCGTGGCCTGGTGGCAGTGCACACGTTCTTCCGGCACTCTTTGCAATGCGATCAGCTGCAGCTGTGCCGGTATCTGTTCGCCGGCAAGATGGCGCTCGGCGATGTGGCGCGCTTTGCGCCGTTGTTCGACAGCGGCGTGCTGGTCGCGCCGCGTTGGTTGCCGCCGTGGGTCAGACGTGTCAGCGGACTGGCAGGCATGCTGGCGTTTTCGTTGTTCGCCAATCGCATCCGCATGGATCAGCTGCAATCCCCCGCGATGGATGTTTGAGCGTGGTCTCAAAAATGCAAGTGCACAAGGTGGCCGCTGGTTCCTTCAATCAATACATTCCAGCCAGCGCACTGCATAAGCTGGAAGCACCAGGCGCATGTCATCGCTCAGCGATTCGATAGCTGCGTCACCGCCATCAGTCAATATCTTCCATCGCCCCTTCCCGATCGCCGCAAGCTCCATCTTTCGCGGCTGGTCGCTGAAGTTATGCACGGCCATGAAGCTGTCGCCACGCGTCAATGCAAATAGTCGCGGATCGCTTAACGCAACGCTTCCTAACGATCGATCGGCAGCAAGTGCGGGAAGTGCAGCGCGTTGCTGGATCAATGCATGCAGCCGCCGATAGACCTTTCCACTCAAACTATCGTCATCATTGCGCTGCGCTGCAATCTGCCAATCCATCGCGGGGCGATGCAACCAGCGGCCTTCGTGTTGACGTTGCGGGTCGTTGCGGTAGCTGGTGTCGTTTGGCAAGGCGAGTTCGTCGCCCATGTAAATTAACGGCACGCCCGGCATTGCCAGTGCGATTGCGTAAAGCAGCACCAGCCGATCTACAGCGATAGCCAATGCCGCAGCATCACCCGCGTCGTGCGCAGCCTGAATACCTGCAAGCGCAGCGGCCATGCCATTGGTGCCATGCACGCCGTCGCCGCTGCTCTGGAAACTTTCGCCGCGTGCATAACTACCCGGCACAGCGTTGGCGTAGAAACGTGCGACATCGCGCAACGAAAATGGCGGCTGCGCTGTGTTGCCGGCAGCTTCATGCTGCAACACGTTCCAGCCGATATCGTCGTGGCAGCGCACATAGCTCAGCCACGCACAGTTGGACGGCAACGGTGGACTGTGCGCGATGACGTTGTGCAGGATGTCGCCGCGCTGCAGCGCCAACGCCGACCAATTGGCCGCCATCAGCGTGCTGTGATAGGCAAGGTGGCATTCGTGACCCTGGTCCGCACCACTGCCGAAGTAGGGCGGCAGTTGCGTCATCGGCACGATGGCTTCTGCCTTCATCACCACAGAGGGCGCGACGATGTCGGTGACTGCGCGCAGCGCCACCAGCAAGGTGTGCGCCTCGGGTTGATTCATGCAATCAGTGCCGATGCGCTTCCACAAATACGCGGTGGAATCCAGGCGGAAGGCTTCGACACCCAGATTGGCGAGCTGCAACATCGCCAGCGCCATCTCCCCGAACACCGCCGGGTTGCTCCAGTTCAAATCCCACTGATAAGGATAGAACGTGGTCCACATCCAGTGCGCGGTGTCGTCCACCCAGGTGAAGTTGCCGGGTGCGGTATGCGGGAACACTTGCCCCATTGTGGCTTCGTACTGGTCGGGCAGGGTGCGATCGGAAAAGTGATGGTAGTAGTCGAGATAGTGTGCATCGCCCGCCCGCGCAGCTTGTGCCCAGGCGTGATCGTCGGCGGTGTGGTTGAGTACGAAATCCGCGCACAGGCTGATGCCGGCTTCGCGCAGGCGCGTGGTGAGCACGATGAGATCGTCGTTGTTACCTAGGCTAGGTTCCACTTGCCCATAGTCGCTGACTGCAAAGCCGCCATCGTTGTCGCCGGCGCGTGCGCGCAGGAACGGCAGCAGATGCAGATAGCGCACGCCCAGTTCCTGCAGGTATGGCACCCGCTCGGCCACGCCTTGCAGCGTGCCGGCGAAGCGGTCCACATAAGCGCTATAGCCCAGCATGTGTTGCTCGCCGAACCAGCCGGGTTGGCGGAGTGTGTCGAGCTGCCGCAATGCCTGCGGACGTTGCTGTGCGTTGGCGCCGAGCGCGCCCAACCACTGCGTCAACCAGCACGTATAGTCGGGACACTGCCCATACAACGCCTGCAATGCATCCAGCAGGCGCGGTGCATGCTGATCGAAGCGCGACAAAAGCACGTCTGCACCTTGTGCGTCCAATGGCGCGGCAAAGGCCGCACGCAGTGCAGTGAAACCGGTGGTGGAGGTGCTCATTGGAAAGCGCCGGGACGGACCCGGCGAGGGGTCCTTAGAAGTCGTAACGCAGGCTGATGCTGGTGGTTCGGCCGGAAATCGAACGCGCGCGGATGATGCCGTTGGCCGGAATGGTGGCTTCTTCGGCTTCGGTCATACCGAACGTGTTGAACAGGTTATTGACGTTGAGCGCGACGGTGAGTGCGTCGGTCACGCGGTAATCGCCAAACAGGTTCACCTGCGTATAGCCTGGGATCTTCAGCTGGTTGGAATCCTGGGTGTAGGCATCGGTGGTGCCGATCAGGTTCACGCCAAATTGGTAGCCATCGCCGCGATAGCTCGGGGTGAGCTGCCACACCACATCGGCCTGACGACGCGGCACATTGCCGGTGTTTTCCGGAGTGATCTGGTCCTTTGAAATCTCTGCGTCGGTCCAGGTCAGGCCGCCGTTGAGGGTGAAGCCTTCGTAGCGATAGCTGGCTTCCAGCTCGATGCCGTGGGCCTGGTAGCTGCGGTTGAAAAAGCGCTGGCTGGTGATTTCGTAGTTCTGTTCTTCGGTGCGTGCGGAGAACGCGGTAGCAAACAGGCTCAAGCCGTCGCGACGCCACTTCAGACCGGCTTCGGCCTGGCGGACCACGTTGACGCCTTCATCGGAAGACACCGAGCCGTCGTCGCGGATCACGCCGAACAGTAGGCGGTCGGCATTGGCGCGTGCGCCGCGGCTGATGCGCGCAAACGCGCCCAGATTGTCGTTGATCAGGTAATTGCTGCCCAACGAATACGACAGGTAATTCCAGTCGTAATCCACCGGCCGTGCGTTGGCGGTGTCGACCGTGGCGACGCGCTGTTCCACCGGCTGGATCACGCCATCGCCGTTGACGTCCAGGTTCTGTGCCATTGCGGTGCCGGAATAGCTGCCGCGCGCATCGCCCATGTCGTAACGCAAGCTGCCGTCGATGCTGAACTTGCCGCTGTCGAAGGTGAGCGCGACGTACGGCGCGTTGACGTCGTAACGCACGTCGTAGCTACGGGTGATGCAGCAGTCGCCCCAGAACGGTGTGCCGTAGGCGTACAGGCCATTTTGCGAGCGCGAAACGCCGCTGGCATCGACCACGTTGAGCAGGCGCGAATTGCGGCCCAGGCTCTGTACGTAGGAGTTCCAGGTCCAGTCCATGTCGATGGTCTGGCGTGAGGTGTAGTAGCCCATGCGCAGATTGAGCGTGCGGCCGTCGCCGCCGAATTCGCGCGAGACGCTGAGGTCGTTGGTGACGTTGCCCAGGTCGTTGATCGCCACGTTAAAAAGATGCGTGCGGATCGCATTGCCGGTGTAAATCTGACCGGCGTCCGGGCCGCTGGCCTGCACCAGTTGCGCGCCGGCGCCGCCGATGGAGGATGCTAGCGAGGCGGCATCGGTGACTTCGGCCGGGAACGGGCTGACGAAGCGGCCGCTGTTGTCGGCGATGCGGAATTTCTCGCTCAGGTTCCAGCCGCTGCCCAGGTCCAACCCCGCCTCGGCGCCGATGGTGCGCGAGATCGGATGCATGCCGTCGCCCAGGTCGGTGCGACGCGGTTGGTTATTGCCGTCCAGGCCAACATCGGTGCGGAAGTTGCGGCTGTAGAGCGTGTCGTTGCCGGGATCAAAGCCGGCGAAGCCGCCCAGGTCCGGTGAGCCATCGCGGCCGCGCACTGAGACCGGCGCCGGCAGATAGCCGGCGGCGCGGTCGTTGAGATATTTGCCGTACAGGCGCACATAACCGTTTTCGAACAGGCGGGTGAGGTTGGCCTTGAGTTGGCCGCCCTTGTCGGTGGTATAGCCTGCATCGCGCACGCCATCGCCCTGGCGGAAGAAGCCGCCGATGTTGAACTGCCACTGCCCGGCAAACGGCGCGCCGTAGTTGAAGTCCACACGCGTGTTGTCGTAATCCAGGCCGCGGCTCACACCGACGCTACCGCCCTGGGTGTCGCCGGTTTTGCTGATGAAGTTGATGATGCCGCCGGGCGCATTGCTGGTGAACGTGGAGGCCGAGCCGCCGCGGATGGCTTCGATGCGATCCAGCGTGAAATCCGAGCGCAGGAAGATGTCGGAGTTGCCGAAGGCGATGTCGCCGAACTCCATCACCGGCAGACCGTCTTCCTGCAGCTGCAGGAACTTGGCGCCACCGGAGGCGACGGGGAGGCCGCGCACGGCGATGTTGGCATTACCTTCGCCGCCACTGGATTCGGAGCGAATGCCGGGGATATTGCGGAAGATTTCTGCAGTGCTGCGCGGCGCCGATTGTTCGATCGCCTCGGCCCCGACAGTGCTGACCGACACGCTGGACTTCAACTTGGTGGTGGCAGTGGAGGTGCCGGTGACGAACACCGAATCCAGATTCACCGCGGCGCTGTCGGCGGCCGGCGGGGTGGTGGGTGCGGGAGCAGGAGCAGGAGCGTCTTGTGCCAGCGCAGCAGGCACGCAGAGGCAGGAAGCGACAGCGCAGGCCAGAGCGTGCAGGCGCAGGGTATACAACGTGGGCATCGCGATTCTCTCTCTCTCTCACGGATGGTGGTGTGTCAACGCCTGCATCCTCCCCCACAGGGAATGGCCGTATGGCTTGCAGAGCGAGCTCAGTAATACGCCGCAATACAATCGATTGCAAGCGCACGCCGCGGCACAATTTGACCATTTTTTTAAAGAAATTTATTCAAGAAAAGAAATATGCTGCGGCGCAGCGTTACAATCGATTGCAAAGATTTCAAGGTAGAGCCCGTTGCGGCCATTGGGAGTCGCACCGCTGCCTGGATCCCGTATGCCGTCGACCGTTCCTCCGTTTTCCTTCGCGCGCATCCTGGCGCTCAACGCCGGTTTTTTTGGCGTGCAATACAGCTTCGGGCTGCAGCAGAGCAACATGAGCCCGATCTACAACTACTTGGGTGCGGACCACGCCAGCCTGCCGTACCTGTGGCTGGCCGGGCCGATCACCGGGCTGGTGCTGCAGCCGTTCGTGGGTGCGTGGAGCGACCGCTCGGTGACGCGTTGGGGCCGGCGCATGCCGTATATGGTGCTGGGGGCGCTGGTGTGCAGCCTGTGCCTGCTGGCAATGCCGTTCAGTACCGCGCTGTGGATGGCGGTGTGCCTGCTGTGGATATTGGATGCTGCCAATAACGTAGCGATGGAGCCTTACCGTGCGCTGGTGAGCGATGTGCTCGCGCCGCCGCAGAGGCCGTTGGGGTATCTCACCCAGAGCGCCTTTACTGGTCTGGCGCAGACGCTGGCCTATCTCACCCCGCCGCTGCTGGTGTGGATGGGCATGAATCAGGATGCTGCCAACGCGCACCACATTCCGTACGTCACCATTACCGCCTTCGTGATTGGTGCGGGATTTTCTGCGGCGTCGATCCTGCTTACTGCGCGCAGCGTGCGCGAACCGGTGATCTCGCCGGCAGAGATCGCGCGGATGCGCCAGGCCGGTTCCGGCCTGGGCGCTACCGTGCGCGAGATCGCCAGTGCATTGCGTGCGATGCCGCCGACCATGCGTCAGCTGGCGCCGGTAATGCTGTTCCAGTGGTACGCGATCTTTTGCTATTGGCAGTACATCGTGCTGTCGCTGTCGACCACATTGTTCGGCACTACCGAAGCCAATTCGCATGGCTTTCGCCAAGCCGGTTTGGTCAACGGGCAGATCGGTGGGTTCTACAATTTCATCGCGTTTCTGGCCGCATTTGCAATGGTGCCGGTGGTGCGTCGTTTCGGCCCCAAATACACGCACGCGGCATGTCTGGTCGTGGCCGGCATCGGCATGTGGATGTTGCCGGGCATCCAGGACCGCTGGTTGCTGCTGCTGCCGATGATCGGCATTGGCCTGGCTTGGGCCAGCATGATGGGCAACCCGTATCTGATGCTGGCCGACAGCATTCCGCCCGAACGCACCGGCGTGTACATGGGTTTGTTCAATCTGTTCATCGTGCTGCCGATGCTGATCCAGATCGTGACCTTGCCGCTGTATTACGAGCGGCTGCTGCACGGCGACCCGCGCAACGTGATCCGCCTTGCCGGCGCGCTGATGCTGGCCGCGGCGGTGGCGATGCTGTGTGTGCGGGTGCGCAAGCCTGCCGTGGTGGTGTAGCGATTGTTGCAGTCGCCGGCGAACAATTCGGATTGCCGGCGACTTGCGAATTTTCAATCAACCATCCCCAATCCCGGCCTCAGGCCGACTCGCGCACCACCAGCTTCACCGGCATCTCAACTGATTGCACTGCCTCGCCGCTGACCAGTGCCAACAACCGATCCACCAGCAGCCGCGCGGCCAGCCCCAAATCCTGCCGCACCGTGGTCAGCGGCGGTTGGCTGTGAGCGGCCATCGGAATATCGTCGAAGCCGACCAGCGAAATATCTTGCGGCACGCGATGACCGGCCTCGACCAGAGCGCGGATCGCGCCGACCGCAATCACGTCGGAGGCGGCGAACAGCCCGTCCGGCGGGTCGGTTTTTTTGAGCATGGCGCGGGTGAGGCGGTAGGCGTCTTCGCTGAGGAAGTGGCTGCATGCATGTAGCCGCGTATCGAACTCCAGCCTGTGTCGCTCGAGTGCATGGCGATAGCCGGCAAAGCGCGGTGCAACCTCGGGAAGTTGATCGTCGCCCAAGAAGGCGATACGGCGACGGCCGTTGGCGATCAGGTGTTCGGTGGCGAGCGTGCCACCCTGGAAGTTATCGCTGCCCACGCTGATGTAGGACTGCCCGTGGATGCGGCTGCCCCACACTGCCATCGGTAACCCGTCGCGTGCGGCTTCATCCAGCGCTGCATGTTCAGAACTCTGCCCGAGCACGATAACGCCATCGGAGCGGCTGCCGCGCGCAATTTGTTCCACCCAACCGTCCTGGTGCCGGTCCAGCTTGGACAGCAGCATGCTGTAGCCGCGCCCGGTGAGTTCTTCGGCCAGCAGCGCCAGCATGGTCATCATGAAGGGGTCCGACAGCGGCTGATCCAGCGCATGCATCATCGGCACCGCAACGCTTACCGTATTGGAGCGCTTTGCACGCAGACTGCGCGCGATCGGATCAACCTGATAACCGGCATCGGCCGCAATCTGTTTGATGTAGGCACGGGTACGTTCGGCCACCACCGGGCTGCCGGCCAATGCACGCGACACAGTGGATTCGGACACGCCCGCCATGCGGGCGATGTCGGCCATCTGCGGGCGGGAACCCAGCGTGGCGCGTTCTGAAGGTTTGGCCATGGCAGCGCACTGCGGAAAAACCCAAGTGTAATCAGTTCGCACTAAAGACGGATCGATCAGCGCAGTGGAGTCTGCTTGCACGTGTGCGCGAAACGCAATCACGCACATGTGTATTAAGCCAATCTAGCCCATGTAGAGCCCGCCATTCACAGCGTAGTCGGCGCCGGTCACATAGGCGGCCTCATCGGATGCCAGCCATGCGCACAGGCCGGCGACCTCAACCGGTTTGCCGAGCCGGCGCACCGGCACCGAGGTGGCCAAGCGGTCGAGCACGTCGGGCGGAAAGCTGCTGATCGACGCGCTGGCGATGTAACCCGGCGAAATGGTGTTGACGGTGACACCACGCGAGGCGACCTCTTGCGCCAACGCGCGACTGAAGCCATGCATCGCTGCCTTGGCGGTGGCGAAATTGATTTGCCCGATCTGCCCCTTGTGTGCGCTGACCGAGCCGATGTTGACGATGCGCCCCCAGCCGCGCGAGGTCATGCCATCAACCACCTGCTTGGTGATGTTGAACAACGAATGCAGGTTGCTGGCGATCACCGCATTCCAGTCGTCGCGCGTCATCTGCCGGAACAAGGTGTCACGGCTACCGCCTGCATTGTTGACCAACACATCGATCTCGCCCACTTCGGCCTTGACCTTGGCGAACGCGGCCACGGTTGACTCCCAATCGGCGGCATTGCCTTCGGAGGCAGCGAAGTCGAAACCTTGCTCGCGCTGCTCGCGCAGCCACGAGGATTTACGCGGCGAATTGGGCCCGCAACCGGCGATCACGGTATGCCCGCTGCGAGCCAGCTTCTGGCAGATCGCGGTACCAACACTGCCCATGCCACTGGTGACGTATGCGATACGAAGCGTCATGTTTCGAACTCCTTCGGAGTTGGGATTCGGGAATGAGTAGGATGGGATTGGCAAAGGCGGGCGTTGGCTTTCGCTTTAGCGAAACCCCAATCCCGGCGTGCGGTCAACGCGCCAAAGGAAATACACCGAACAACAATCCGCCGGCGAGCATCAACAACGAAATCAACACCGCCCACTTCAGGGTGAAGCGTTGATGGTCGGCGAAGTCAACCTTGGCCAGGCCGACCAGCAAATACGTCGATGGCACCAACGGGCTGAGCAGATGCACCGGTTGGCCGGCGAGCGAGGCGCGGGCCATCTCCACCGGGGTGATGCCGTAGTGGCTGGCGGCTTCGGACAGGATAGGCAGCACGCCGAAGTAGAACGCATCGTTGGACATGAAGAACGTAAACGGCATGCTGACGATCGCGGTGATCACTGCCAGATACGGGCCCCAGCTGTTGGGGATCACTGCCAGAAAGCTGCGCGACATCGCTTCGACCATGCCGGTATCGGACAGGATGCCGGTGAAGATGCCCGCTGCAAAAATCAGCGAAACCACCGACAACACATTGCCAGCGTGACTGACCAGCCGACGGCGCTGCTCGGCCAGGTTGGGGTAATTGATCATCAGCGCCAGCGCAAAGCCGATCATGAACAGCACCGCCATTGGCATCACGCCGACCACCAACGCGGCTATCAGTGCCAGTGTCAATATCAAATTCACCCACAGCAGCTTGGGACGCTTCATGTCCTCGGTGTCTTCCACGCGCGGCAGTGCGTTGTTGTCTTCGGGAATGCTGATGTCCAGCCAGTTGCCGTCGGCGGGCATGCGCACTACACCCATGCGACGACGCTCGCGCATGCCCAACAACCACGCCAGCGCGATGATGCCTGCGATCGCCATTGCCATTGCCGGCACCAGCGGCACGAACACGTCGGCCGGATCTACATGCAAGGCGGTGGCGGCACGTGCGGTGGGGCCGCCCCAGGGGGTCAGATTCATCACGCCGCTGGCCAGGATGGTGACGCAGGTAAGGTTGAGCGCGTTCATGCCCAGGCGCTGATACAGCGGCAACATCGCCGACACGGTGATCATGTAGGTGGTGGAACCATCGCCGTCGAGCGAAATCAGCATTGCCAGGATTGCCGTGCCCATCATGATCTTCAGCGGGTCGCCCTTGACCAAACGCAGGATACGGCCGACCAAAGGGTCGAACAGCCCGGCATCGATCATCACCCCGAAGTAGAGAATGGCGAACATCAACATCACGCCGGTCGGCGCGATTTTTTTGATGCCCTCGAGCATCATCTCGTTGATGCCGGTGCCGAAGCCGTCCAGCAACGCGAACACGATCGGCACCGTGATCAGAGCCACCAGCGGCGACAGCCGCTTGCTCATAATCAGGTACATGAAGGTGATCACCATTCCGAAACCGAGTGCGGTCAGCATGCGGGCAAATCCTTTGAGGCGTGCAGCAAGGGGAGGGTGGAGCGCGCTGCTGCGTATGAGCGCGGCCGCGGTAACGCATTACAGGTGGAAAGTCATCTAAGAGCGTCAGAAGTCATACTGAAATCGGCCGGTCAACGCCAGCGTGTGATCGACCAGCGCATCGACCATGCGGTCGCGGTTACGGCTGTCGATCACATTGAGCATCACGCGCAGATTCGGCTTGAAATACCAGTTGCCGCCCAGCGTCCACGACTGCGTGCTGGCGTCGATGAAGCTGGGCTGGCCATCCAGATGCTGGTCGCCGCACATGTAGTCGTAGCGCAATGCCAGCTCGAACGCGCCGCGAGGATAATTAGGCGTCTTGATGCGGCTGAAACGCCCCGTCTTGCGGTCGTAGCCGCGCGACTCGCCGGTGACGAACCAGCTGACCAGGCCGTACGACGCCATCACCTTGGCTTGCTGCGCACCGTCGTCGAGCAGGCCGCCGCTGAATTCGCTCTGCCACGACCACGGGCCGAGCACTTCGGCATATTCCAACGACCATTTGTCGAAATCGGTATTGCGGCCATCGGCAAAGCGCGCCAGCGTGATGCGGCTGTTGTTGGCCAGATCGTTTTCCGGCCGCGGACGGATCAGCAATGAGGCTGCGTCGCCGCTGCCAGGATGCGAATAGCGCTCGTGCGCCAGCGACACGCCCAGATGGCGCAGACGTGCTTGGCCCATCTCCGGCGCGAAGGTCAGGCGCGTTCCGAGCGCACCGCCCTTGGTGGACGAGTTGTCGATGCTTTCAAGGCTGTAGGCCGCAGTGGACCACGTCGCATCGAGGCGATTGGCCTGCCAGGAGATCGCCTTGCGATAGATCGGCGCCAATGTGGTCGCTGCGTAGCCGCGTTCCAGGAACGGGCCGTAGTTGGAGCCAGTGCGATCGTCCAGCGAGAAGTATTGCTTGAACTGGCCCACGGTCAGAGTACCGGCGGAAAACTTCTTGGCGATATAGACATCGCGCGCAAGGATGCCGCGGCTACCGGCTTCGTACTGCAGGCCGGCAAATTCCGCTTCGGCCTTGTAATTGAATCCATAGAACGTGCCCGCCACCTCCAGCCAGACGCGACGAAACTGGGTGTCGTTACGCTCGGGCGTGCCGCGTTCGTCGTTGTCGAACATGGTGAAGTCCCAATGCACACGCCCACCTACCTCGGCGGTGAACGGACCCTCGTCATGGGCGGCATGCGCCGCAGGTGCCAGGCAGATCGCAGCGCAGGAAGTGAACGCGCGCAGACGCAAGTTATCTTTGCTCACTGACCCTCCCAGGTGCATGTGTGAATCACGTTCAGGGATGCGCCGCAAAGCCGCCGCGGATGCGTTGGCAGCAGCCTAGTCCGGCGAAGCTGTCAGGGACCTGTCGTTGGGGCAGGGAGTGGGGAGTTGGAAATGGGGATTCGCAAGCGCATAAAGAAGCTTTTGTTTGCGCGGCCTGTTACCTTCCGGCCGCAAGGAACCGTTGTAGCAAATCCCCAATCCCGACTCCCCGATCCCGTCCATGCGCCTGCTGCTTGTAGAAGACAACGCCGACCTCGCCGATGCCATCGTACGGCGTATGCGCCGTAGCGGGCATGCGGTGGATTGGCAGTCCGATGGCTTGGCGGCGGCGAGCGTGTTGCGCTATCAGAGCTTCGATCTGGTGGTGCTGGATATTGGTTTGCCCAAGCTGAATGGCTTGCGTGTGCTGGCCGGGATGCGCGAGCGTGGCGACACCACGCCGGTGCTGATGCTGACGGCGCGCGATGGTATCGAGGACCGCGTACAGGCATTGGATGTCGGTGCGGACGATTACCTGGGTAAGCCGTTCGACTTTCGCGAGTTGGAGGCGCGTTGCCGCGTGCTGCTACGGCGCAATCGCGGCCAGGCCAGCGAGGTGGTGCAGATCGGTGGCTTCGTGTTCGACAACGCCGCACACACGCTGATGCTGGAGGGCGCGCCGATCGAACTGCCCAATCGCGAATATCGGCTGTTCGAAATCCTGATCGGTCGTCTGGGTCACGTGGTGGGCAAGGACGAGATCGGCAACGGATTGTTCGGCTTCGACGACGATGCCGGGCCCAATGCCATCGAGCTGTATGTTGGGCGGCTACGTCGCAAGTTGGCAGGTGCGCCGTTGCGCATCGTCACGGTACGCGGTGCTGGCTACAAGCTCGAAGAAGCCGACCCGCATGCACCGGTGGAGCCAAGTGTCGATGGCTGAGACGCTGACGGTGGCGCCGTCGATCCGGCGCACCTTGCTGCTGTATCTGGGCAGTTTGTCGCTGCTGGGCGCAGTGGTGCTGTTCTTTGCCGCGCGCAATTACGGCGCGCGTGCGGCCAATCGCTCCTACGATCATCTGCTGGTGTCCTCGGCGCTGTCCATCGTCGACAGCGTGGCGTTGGTCGGTGGCGACTGGCAGGTGGATCTGCCGTACGCTTCGCTGGATCTGCTCGGCATGGCACCGGAGGATCGCGTGTTCTATCGCGTGTTCGATGCGCAGGGGCACACCATCACCGGCGAAGACAATCTGCCGCTGCCACCACGCTCGCTCCGCGATGAGCGCCCGTTGTTGTTCGATGCGCAGTACAGCGGCGAGCCGGTGCGTTTTGCGGTGGTGATGCACCGGGTGGCATCGGCGTCCGGGCAGGGCGAGGTGCGGGTGCAGGTAGGCCAGACCCGGCGTGCGCGCGATGCGGTGGCGCGCGATGTGGTGCTCAATGCGTTGGTGGCGATCGGCGTGCTGTCGCTGCTTGCGCTGGGTCTGGTGTGGCTGGGTGTGTATCGCGCCCTGCGTCCATTGCAGCGTATCGAGCGCGATCTGTCGCGGCGCGAGCCGTCTGATCTCAAACCGCTCAGCGTGCCGGCACCGCAGGAAATGCAGTTGATGGTTACCGCACTCAACCGTTTCATGGCGCGGCTGTCGTCCAGCAACGATACCTTGCGCGCATTTATGGCCGATGCCGCGCACCAGATGCGCACGCCGCTGGCGGCCTTGCGTGCGCAGGCGCAGCTGGCGATGGACGACGACGACCCGCGCGACATGCAACGCAGCCTGGTGGCGATCGAGCGCAACGCCAGCCATATGAGCCGGCTGCTCAACCAATTGCTCAGCGATGCCAGCGTGATCCATCTCGCCAATCTTCAGCGCTTCGCCACCGTGGATCTTGCCGAGGTGTTGCACCAGGCCTTGCACGAAGCGCTGCCACGCGGCGATGGCGCGCCACGCGTGCAACTGGCGATCGACCCGCAACCGGCGCTGCTGCGCGGCGATGCGTTGCTGCTGCGCGAGGCGCTGAAGAACCTGATCGACAACGCCTGCAAATACAGCGCCGGTGCACCGCTGCAGGTGGCGCTCACCAGCGATGGGAGCCATCACGTGCTGACCATCGCCGATCACGGCCCGGGCATTCCGGCAGCCGAAGCCGAACGCGTGTTCGAGCGCTTCGTGCGTGGGCCCGATGCTCCGGCCGGTGGCGCAGGGCTGGGGCTTGCCATCGTCAAGCGCGTGGTCGAAGCGCATGGGGGGCACATCGATCTGGCCAACCGCATCGGCGGCGGGCTGATCGCCGCGCTGCATTTTCCAGGAGGTGCCACGTGATGCGTCTGGTGTGCGCGATGCTCTTGCTACTGGCCCACAGCGTTGTTCACGCCGCACCCGGCAATGTGCGGCGCTTTCCCGCGCAGGGCCCGCTGCGGGCGCAATTGCGCGTGCAAGGCTCTACCGATCTGGAAGTGTTCGGTGCGGTCATCCAGGACTACCAGCGCCTGCATCCGGGTACCGAGGTGATTTACGAAGACGTGATCGCCTGGGACATTTATGACCACTATCTGCATCCAGGCGCAGGCACGCATGCTGCGGACATGTTTATCAGCGCCGGTATGGATCTGCAGACCAAACTGGTGAATGACGGTTACGCGCTCGCGCATCGCTCGGCACAGACCGAAGCGCTGCCTGCCTGGGCGCAATGGCGGCACGAAGTGTTCGGCATCAGCTACGAGCCGGTGGCCATCGTCTACAACACGCGCAAGTTGGATGCCG
Organism: Xanthomonas fragariae; assembly: GCF_900183975.1. Taxonomy (NCBI): domain Bacteria; kingdom Pseudomonadati; phylum Pseudomonadota; class Gammaproteobacteria; order Lysobacterales; family Lysobacteraceae; genus Xanthomonas; species Xanthomonas fragariae. Next base: position 3,578,901 of record NZ_LT853882.1, on the reverse strand, counting down.
CACGCGTGCCACGCACGCGTCGCCAATTGCTGGCCTTGTTGCGCGCGCCCGACGCACCGTTGCGCGGGCGAGTGGGCACCTACGACGTCGAACGCAGCGGAGTGGGCTATCTGTTCGCCACCCAGGACGGGCAGGTGGGCAGCATCGCCGGCGCGCTGCTGGCTGCGTTGGGGGCAAACCACGTCGCACTGGAAGAGCGTACCGGCACCTTGCTCGACCGCGTCAGCCGCGGCGAGCTGTTGTTGGCCTACAACGTGCTCGGCTCGTATGCGCAGGCGCGCATCGATGCTGGCGCAGCGCTGGGTATCGTGCAGCCGCAGGACTACACGCTGGTGGCGCTGCGTACTGCGGTGATCCCCAAGACTGCGCCACATGCGCCCGAAGCACGCAGATTTCTCGACTATCTGCTGTCGCCACGCGGCCAGCAGGTGCTCTCGCGCGAGGCGCGGCTGATGCCGATCCTGCCAGCCGCCGGTGGACGTGGCGACTCGGCGCAGCCACCGTTCCGCCCGATTCCACTCGGCCCCGGCCTGCTGGTGTATCTGGACAAACTCAAGCGCCGCCAGTTTCTGGAAGCCTGGCGGGCGAGTACGCAGCCGCCGCGTTAGCGGACTTTCAAACGACGCCCCGCAGATACGCGACACGATCGACTCAGAGTGAAGAGACATCGTGCAGCTGATGTTTGGTGACGTTGAGCGATCAGGCAGGGAATGCGCGTTTCACGCGCCGATGTGGGCGACAGCGGTGCGTACAAACGCAAATGACTTGAGTCCTGCGAGGCCAGATTTTTCATTGCCGTTAAATTCTCGACGGCTCAAGCCATAGGCAACAACGGTGTGTGTGTCGCCGAGAGCAACGTTGCTAACACTCAAAACCAGCGTGCGAGTGAAGGTGGCACACACAGCCGCCGGCACAAGTGCTTGATCGCCATGCCAGCTTCGCCCTCGCGCAAGTTAGGCCTTGCGGCGATGGGTCTGCAATTCCGCCAGCGGGTCCCGACGGTGCGCAGGTCGGCGGTCTTCCCAAACGCGCCAGCATCCGGCGCGCCCATGCAGCACCTGCTGCTTGGCGTCATCTAGTCGCACATGGATGCGATAAACCGACACAGCCATGTGCCAGACTTGGCGCATGGCCGCTCTCACCATTCTCGTCGCCGACGACCACCCGCTGTTCCGTGCCGCCGTGATCCACGTGCTGCAGCACACCCTTCCGCAGGCCAATGTGGTTGAGGCTTCCAGCGCCGCCACGTTGAGCGCGATGCTGCGGTCGCATCCCCAGGCCGAGCTGGTGCTGCTGGATCTGGCCATGCCGGGTGCACGCGGCTTCTCGGCGCTGCTGCATGTGCGTGGCGAGCACCCGGACATTCCGGTGGTGGTGATCTCCTCCAACGATCACCCACGCGTGATCCGTCGTGCGCAGCAGTTCGGCGCGGCCGGCTTCATTCCCAAATCCACGCCGGCCGAATCGATCGGCACCGCGGTGGCCAGTGTGCTGGATGGTGGTACTTGGTTCCCGCCGATGACCGCCGAGCGCTCGGAGGCCGATGCGCAACTGGCGGCCAGGCTCGCCCAGCTCACCCCGCAACAATTTCGCGTGCTGCTGAGCCTGGCCGATGGCCTGCTCAACAAGCAGATCGCGCACGAACTGGGCCTTGCCGAAAACACCGTCAAGGTCCACGTCACCGCGATCCTGAAAAAGCTCGACTGCTACAGCCGCACGCAAGCGGCGGTGCTGGTCAAGGCGCTGGAGCCAGAAGGCGAGGTCTGATCGATCCCGTCCAGTGTGCGCCGCGTATCGCGGTCGGCAGCAGTGCAGCTGGGTAGCGACCGCATGCGGCCCCGTGCAGGGGTGCGATGCGAACCGGTGAATCAGGAGCTGCAATCAGTCAGACTGTTTTCGAAGGCTACCACGACCCGCCGACAGCTTGCCGCGATTTTCCAGCCGCTCTTATTGCTTGGCCCTATAGATGATGATGCCGGGTGCCCGTGCGAGGTATTCCATAAGTGGTGAGTCCACGACTTTTTGGTTTTCCGCCTGCGATGAGGCATTGCGCAACATCGGACCCCTGTTGGTCCTGACGAAAAAGCCGACATGGGTGACATCCAGCCCAGTTTCGTGCGTGTAGATGCCAATGTAGTCGCCGGTGCGAAGCTGTCGGACGACGTTACGGCCGATGTGTTCGGTGGGGATGTAGGTGATGGTCCTCTGCACGACCGGCAACCCGGGCAGATAATTGCCGCCGTCTGCCTTCAAGTTGAGCATTTTGACCACACTGACCGCATCGGGGCTGATTGTTGCGGTGATGTCGTTGGCGAGTTCGTATGGTCGGTTGACCCAATCCGAAAACAAATGCTTGCGATACGTAAAGCCGACGATGCTGTTGACGTAGCGGGTGAGTATCAGTCGACTGATGAAATCTTGCTGGGAATACGCGCTGCGTGCAGCTTCGACGTAGTCCAGATAGGTGAAGCAATCCAGACCGGTGAAGTCGATGATCAGTTTCTCCGGCGTCGTGGCCGAACCCTGCAACATATGGCTTCGGTAAGGCGTGTCGAGAAATTCTGCAGAAATCACGTCGATCAGATGCCCTGCGCTCAGGCCGCGATGCTTTGAGACCTGGTTCAGCACGTTGTTCAACCTATTGACCGTATAGGGATCCATGTCGGCGCGGACCGGCCCGGAGGGCTGCACGGAGTCGGCAGGCGTTGCTGATACGCCCAGGGTTTCCTAGACATCTCAAGGCCATCGAAAATGGTCGATTCGGAGGTGTCTATGAGCAGCAAGCGGTATACGGATGAATTCAAGATCGAGGCGGTCCGGCAAGTGACCAATCGTGGTTTCAAGGTGGCAGAAGTCGCGGAGCGACTGGGTGTCACCACGCACAGCCTCTACGCCTGGCTGCGCAAGTTCGGCAAGCCTGGCGTGGTGCAGCGCGCCGAGGTGGACCAGAGCGCCGAGGTTCGGCGGCTGAAGGCAGAGTTGCGTCGAGTGACCGAGGAGCGCGACATCCTAAAAAGTCGTCCCTGAAAAATCCCCTTCAAGCGCCAAGTGCCGTCGGTGACAGCGGCGCGGTACTCAAGGATGACCATCCCATCGCCCGCATCCAGGTACGCAAAAACGCGATCCAGCGCAGCAGCCAGCGCAGGTTGTAGCCGGCCGCGCAGCCGAGCACGTGCAGCGCATCGCCTTGGGCACCTTTCAGCCTGCAGCGACGCAACCGGCAGTCGTCTTTCAGATGTCCGATCACCGGCTCCACCGCCTGCCGTCGCTTGATCCAGCGCCATTGCCGTCGCGTCAGCGTCTTGGCCTTGCCGCGATGCAGGACCTGCACGCCATCGACTTCGCGCCCGCGATCGCCCAGGTCCACGATCGCCACCGTCGGTTCTACGCTCACATCCTGCAGCAACCCGCGTGTCTGCTCCAGCTGCTCGGCCAAGGTATCGCCGTCGTACGGGTTGCCCGGGAAGCTGCGCGCACCCACGACCAATCCCTTGCAGGCGGTGACCGCAATGCCGACCTTGACGCCGAATTCGTACGCTTGACGCGCCTTGCCCTTGCCGATGCATTCCACTTCCGGGGCATGCAATGCGTAGGGTTTTTGTTTGTCCTTCGGACGCTGCGTGCACAGCCGTTGCGCACGTTCCAGCCAGACAGCGATGCGCTCGCGCACGCCGGTGTTTACCTGATCGAGTTTGCGTTGGATGTCGCGCACGAGCCGTCCCAGCACTGTGCGTTGACGTCGCAGGACGCGCCGCATCCGCTTGAACTGGCGCGCATGCGCATACCGACCTGCCTTGCGGCTCAGGGCCGGGCCTTGCCGCGCGTAGCTCTGCCGCAATCCGATGCTGTGCCGCTTGGCCAGTAACACCAGCTTCTTGCGTGCCACCTCCAGCAAACGGCTGTCGGTCGGATAGGCGATCGCCTTTTCCTGCACCGTGGTGTCCACGATCACCCGCGACAACTCGCGTGCGTCCACCGCCTGCATCGCGTGCGCGGCGTTGATGGTGTGCGCCAGCAGCTCTTCCATCCCGGCCTCACCCAGGCGCTGCCGCCAGCGCGTCAGCGAGCTGGCATCGCACGGCAAACGCGTCTGGAACACGACCTCGCCGGTGAAGAACTGCCAGTACGGATTCTCCAGCCAGCGCTCGCACACCGCTTCATCGGACAGGTCGTAAGCGTGTTTGAGGTAGAGCAAACCGGCAATCAGCCGCACCGGCAATGCCGGCCGACCGCCACCGGCCTGGGTGGCCGGCAAGCGCGATGAAAGTGCTTGCTCCAACGCCGTCCACGGCATCCGTTGGCTCAGCCGCGCCAGCGGATGACGCAGATCGATCTAGTTCTCCAGCCGCGAACGAAACAACTCGTCGGCGGGTCTGTCTTCGGCAGCAGGACGGCGTGTACGCATGGGCGCAAATTGCAAGAAACCAGCCTTCAGCGTAGCGAACACTGGTAGTTTTGGCACGCCGGTGCAGACATCAAGGCCTTGCGGTCGTTGGGTGGTTGGGGTTTTTCAGGGGCGACTAAAAAGGCCGCCGCGTACTTTGCCAAGGGGTAAGGGCAAAGTACGCCTTCATGCAAGCCCACTGTGGGGAATTCAGGGTGTGTGCGATGTGCCGGGTATTGCGGGACCGACGTCCCCCCGCCCTGAGTAGCGGCCGGGTTTAGAGTCCGGGCCTGATGATATCGGTGTTTGTCAGATGTTGGGCATAAGCGGCCGGCGTCATGCCGCCGATTGCTTTCTTGGGTCGGTCCTCGTTGTATTCGCGTCGCCAGCGTTCGATCTCGGTGCGCGCGTGCAGCAGTGTTGGGAACCAGTGCTCGTTGAGGCATTCGTCGCGTAGTCGGCCGTTGAACGATTCGACGTAGGCGTTCTGGTTCGGTTTGCCCGGCTGGATGAGCCGTAGCTGCACACCACGGGCGTGCGCCCAGGCGACCATCGCCCTGCCGCAAAACTCCTTGCTGTTGTGCCCCGAGGGCAGGCTTCGCGCTCGGTGCGGATCACCTGCGGCAGGCCACGGCTGTGTGCCAGTCGGTCCAGCACGCGCGCAACGCCGTGTCCCGAGATCGCGCGCTCCACGTCGATGGCGACCGCTTCGTGGGTTGCGTCGTCCACGATCACCAGACACTTGATCACCCGACCTTCCACAGTGCGGTCGAACACGAAGTCCATCGACCACACCTGGTTGGCCTGCAATGGCCGCAACAATGGTTGGCGCTCGCCCACCGGCACCTTCTTGCGCCTGCGGCGCCGGACCTGCAACTGCTGTTCGCGGTACAACCGCTCCACACGCTTGTAGTTCACGACGCGTCCTTCCTGACGAAGTTTGAGATAGATCATCCCCACGCCATAGCGGCGATGGCGATGCGCCAGCGCAAGAATGCGCTCGCGTAGCTCAACGTTGCGGTCTTCGCACGGGCGATAGCGCAGCGCACTGGCGCTCATGCCGATCGCCGCCAAGGCGCGACGCTCGCTGGCACCGCACCCGATCCACTCGCGCACCAGCGCACGACGCGCCGGTGCGCTCACCACTTTTTTCGCAGCGCATCCTTGATCAGGTCGTTCTCGAACAGCTGCTCGGCCAGCAACTTCTTCAGCCGCGCGTTTTCGGACTCAAGGTCCTTGAGTCGCTTGGCATCGGGCACGCTCATCCCGCCGAACTTGCTGCGCCACAGGGAGTACGAGGCCTCACTGAAGCCATGGCGCCGGCACAGGTCTTTGATCGCCACGCCTGCTTCGGCTTCGCGCAGGAAGCCAATTATCTGCTCTTCGGTAAAACGCTTCTTCACGTCCAATCTCCTCGGGGTAGGGAATTGGACTCCAAACTGAGGCGCTACTCAAAATTGGGGGGACGTCGGGTCAACCGGTCGGGCTATTACGCCTGGTTGTGCTCGCCCAACAGTGAGCGCGCCAAGGAAGATGAGCGCTTGCTTGGACTGATCAAGCACCACTGGCTGGCCAGCGGCAGTGTCTATGGGCATCGCAAGATCACCAGGGATCTGCGCGATCTGGGTGAGCGTTGCAGTCGCCATCGGGTGCATCGGCTGATGCGCACCGAGGGACTGCGTGCCCAGGTGGGCTATGGTCGCAAACCGCGCTTCCATGGAGGAATGCAGTGCAAGGCGGCGGCCAACCTGCTTGACCGACAGTTCGACGTGACTGAGCCGGACACGGCCTGGGCGAGCGATTTCACCTTCATCCGCACGCATGAAGGCTGGATGTACCTGGCTGTTGTGATCGATCTGTTTTCCCGGCAGGTCGTCGGCTGGGCGATGCGCGATCGGGCCGACACCGAGTTGGTCGTGCAGGCCTTGTTGTCTGCGGTGTGGCGGCGCAAACCCAACGCTGGTTGCCTGGTTCATTCGGACCAAGGGTCTGTCTACACCAGCGATGACTGGCGCAGTTTCCTGGCGTCCCATGGCGTGGTGTGCAGCATGAGTCGGCGTGGCAACTGCCACGACAACGCACCCGTGGAGAGCTTCTTCGGCCTGCTCAAACGCGAGCGGATCAGGCGGCGGATCTATCCCACCAAGGACGCCGCTCGCGCCGAGGTATTCGACTACATCGAAATGTTCTACAACCCCAACCGCCGCCACGGTTCAACTGGCGACCTGTCCCCTGTAGAGTTTGAACGGCGCTACGCGCAACGAGGGTCTTGAGTGTCTACGGAACCCTGGGCGTATCACCTGCGCGGTAAAGCCTAACGCGCAGGCTGCAACCGGCAACAAGATCAAAATCAGATAGGTGTGTTTGAACATGGTAACTCCCATTTTTCGGGGGGAGAAAAATCGGCCAACCGCTTTCATCGCGATCCTGACAGCACGCGCAGCCTGCCGCATCACCTACGCCACAGCAGCATCTGCGTTATTAGCGCACGTAGTGCGGGTGGGCGGACCGGCTTGGACAAAAAGCCCCATCCCAATTCCTGTGCGTGTACGCGCAAGGCCGGATCGGGCTCCGCAGTCACCAGGATGATGCGGGGCTCGCGCTGCCAGCGTTCCATCAGCTGCGGCAGCAGCATGGGGCCGTAGTGCTCGCCCATGCGCACATCCAGCAAAAGCAATTCCGGCACGTCGTCGGCGTTGGCGCTGACCAATGCATCGTCGGGGCCGCCAGCGAAATCCACGCGGCATTCCCAGCGTTCCAGCAGCGCGCGGGTGGCCTCGCAGACACGCGGGTCGTCGTCCACACACCACACCCGGCAACCGTGCAGGATGGGGTCGTTGCCGTGCTCTGCATTGGTGGCAGGCGGCGGCAACCGCGCAGCGATCGCGGCGCGTTCGCCCAGCGGCACGGTGACCGAAAACACGCTGCCGCCACCCAGGGTAGAGCGCAGGCCGATGCGGTGGCCGAGCAAGCGGCCGATGCGTTCGACGATGGCCAGTCCCAGGCCTGCGCCGCGATCGTTGGCCACACCGTCGTCCAGGCGGCGGAATTCCTCGAAGATTTCATGTTGCAAGGCGTCGGGAATGCCGGGTCCTTGGTCGTGCACTTCGATACGCAGCCAGCCACCGCGGCGACGGCAGCCGATCAGTACGCGCCCACGCGGCGTGTAGCGAATGGCGTTAGACAGAAAGTTCTGCAGGATGCGACGCAGCAGATTTTCATCGCTCAGCACCACTGCGGAGGTCGGCACCCAATCCAGCACCAGGCCGCGGTCTTCGGCGAGGATGCCGAACTCGCGCGCCAACGTTTCCAGCAACGGGGAGATTGCGAAATCGCGCACCTGCGTTTTCAGGCTGCCGGCTTCCAGGCGCGAGATGTCCAGCAGGCTGTTGAGGATGGCGTCCTGCGCAGCCAGCGCACTTTCGATGTTGTCTACCACGCGTGCGCTGCCCGCTTCATGCACGTGCCCACGCAACACGGAGACGAACATGCGTGCGGCGTTGAGCGGCTGCAGCAGATCGTGCACGGCCGAGGCGACGAAGCGGGTCTTGTAGCGGTTGGCGCTTTCTGCTTCGCGCTTGGCCGCGGCCAGATCGCGGGTGCGTTCGGCGACGCGATGTTCCAATGCGTCGGCCAATGAGCGCAGTTCGCGTGCGGCGTTCTTGTAGCTGGTGATGTCGGCGTAGCTGGTGACGAATCCGCCATCGGGCAGCGGATTGCCACGGATTTCCAGCACCGTGCCGTCTTCTTTCTCGCTTTCGCGCATATGCGGTTTGCCGCTACGCAGATGGTTGAGACGGCGTTCGATGGCCGCTTCGATCGGCCCCGGCCCGAGCAGGCCGCGGCGTGCATTGAAGCGGAACAGATCCTCGATCGGGCGGCCGATCTTGAGCAGCTCGGGCGGGAAGCGGAACAGCTCCACATAGCGCGAATTCCACGCCACCAGATTGAGCGCATCGTCGATCACCACCACGCCTTGCGGCAGATGTTCCAGGCTGCGGCTCAGGCCGGAATTGGCCTGTTGCGCGGCGGTGACCACCCGGTCCTGTGCAGTGCGCAGTTCTTCGGCGTGTTGTTGCAACAAGGTTTCCAGTTCATGCCGGCTGCGCTGGCGCAACGCCGACAGCCGCCGCTGCTGCTGCACGAACAACCACAACAAGGCCAGCGCCAACCAGGCACCTGCAGCGGCAATCGCGGCGGCGCGCCCGGCGGCGACACTGGCGCGGGTGTCGTGCAACAGATGCAGGCGCCAGCCGCTTTCCGGCACGTCCAGGGTCTGCCACAGCACAGGCGCGCTGAGCGGCGGGTCGCGGATTTCGGCCAGCACACCGCCGAAGCCGGTCTGCTCGATCAGCCGACGCCGCAGCGGCAGCAAGCCCTGATCGGCGTACTGACGTGTGCTCTGCAATTCGCTGCGATCGCGTTGGTTCAGCGGGGCGAGCATGCGGTAGCGCCACCCGGGGCGGCTGGCCAGAAACACCACATCGTGCGCATCGGAAGCCAGCACGATATCCGGTGTCTGCAGCCATTCGCGCTCCAGTGCAGCCAGCGCGATCTTGATCACCACCACGCCTTGCACCTTGCCTGCGGAATCGGCGATGGCCTGCGACAGGAAATAGCCCGGCTCGCTTGTGGTCATGCCGATGCCGTAGAAACTGCCGCTGCCGGTGGCCAACGCCTGCTGATAATACGGACGGAATGCGTAGTCCACCCCCACGTTGCTGCGTGCGGCCTGCCAGTTGCTGGCCGCCAATGCAATGCCATCGTGGTTGATCAGTGTCAGCGTGGAGGACTGAGTGACGTTGTTGGCACGCTTCAGTTTGCGATTGAGCTGTTCCACCTGCTCGGGCGACAACGGGACCGAGACCGCAGCGCGTAGCTCCGGGTCCAGCGCTAGAATCTGCGGCAGCGTGCGATAGCGATCGATGCGCTGCTGCAGCGCCTGCGCATACAAGCGTAGCTGACGCCGCACGGTGGCGCTTTCGTCGTGCAAGGCACTTTGTTCGACGAAGTGCCCGGCCGCGAGCATGGCCACGAACATTCCGCCCAGCACTATTGTCGAGGTGAGCAGCAGGCGGCGGCGTTGCGAGGCGTACATATCGACAAGTATGGCGGTCTGCCCCGGCATCGCGCAGCTCTCGGCTTGCCAACCATCGCATCAGTCATCACAGACAACCGCCACAAACGACTGCGGCCGCACTCTCAGCGAGGATGCGGCCGCATGGGCACACGCGCTGGTGTGCGTTACCACGTTGCAGCGGGCGCAGACACTGGGCGGCGTCAGCCGCGCAGTGCATCGCCATTAGCGACGCCTAGAACTGCACCTGCGCACGCAGTTCCATCACGTGCGGGGTCTCATGGACGCCATTGCGCGAGGCATCCACCCAGCTGTAGTTGGCCTGGAACTTGAAGTGGCTGGTGAGATACCAATTGGCGCCGATGGTGGTGTCGTGCTGACGGCCACCATGGACGTTGTTGTCTTCCAGATTCAGGCGGCTGTAGCGGGCGGTCAGCTCGACCGCGCCGTAGTCGTGCGCCGGCTTGATGTTGCCCGGTAAGCCGCTGGTGTAGGTGCGCGACTCGCCGGTCAGCGTCCAGGTGCCATAAACGTACTGGCCCTGTGCGATGAAGTGCGGCAGTCCTTCGTTACGCGCCACTTCGGCGCGCAGTGCTTCGCTCTGCAGCGAGAACGGGCCGTGGATCCAGACCGCTTCCAGGCCGGTGCGGACTACGTGGTCCACATCGACAATGGTGCCGGTGTCGATCAAACGCACGTCGGTCAGCCCGGCTTCCGGGCGGGCACGCAGGCGTACACGCGGGCTGAAGGACACGCCGCGGCCGTCACTGAAGCCGCGCGGGTTCTCGACCGAGCCGGCGATACCTAGATGCAACACCTCGCCTTCGGCCTTGATCGGGGTCCACACCGTATGCACGGCCTGGGTGGTGCCCGGATTGTCACCCTGCAGATCCTTGCCGCCGTAGGCGCCGGCCTGCAGCAGGTACTCCTGGCGTTCCAGGGTCCATTCCATGCCGGTACGGCGGCCCTGGTACACAGCCTGCACCGGCAGGCCCAGTTCCATGAAACTGCCGACGCGCGAGCTCTGCACCGCTTCCAGACCCACCGGCACCTTCATGTAGCCCAGACGTACGCGGCCGTAATCCTGGCCCAGCAGCGCCTTGGTCTCGACGCGGAAGAACACGTCCAGCCACAGCTTGGTTTCGAAGTCGAAATTCACCATGGCGTCGTAGACGCCCTTTTTCTTGATGGTGGCTCCCAATTCCTTTCGGCGAAAGTCGGTACGGTCTTCCAGGCGGTCATCATTGTAGAAGTTGTTGTCGTCGTAGGCGAACGTGCCGAACACGCCAACTTCGGTGCCATCATCGAAGGTGTACTTGGTTGGCCAGTTTTCGAGCGAGGTGGCTGCGTTGGCGGCAGCGGGCGCGGCGGTGATGGCCAACGCAAGAAGGAGCGGATTGATGCGCATAGGAATATTCTTCGGCAATGAGAAGGGGCCGGGCATCCTGCCATGGCCGTCGCAATGAATGACTTCAGCAAGCGCGCAGGTCCAGACGACGACGGTGCAGAATCGGTGTCTGCGTTGAACGGGATCAACGGCCGGCAGCGGCGCGGCTGAAGTGTAAGCCGACGTTCAGCCGGTGGGCAATGAATAGTACCAATGGGCTATCGGCCCCAGCTGCAACGTCCGGCCAGAATACATGCACCGGGTGCCTGCTCAGGCGCCTTATTGTGTTCACTCGGAGTGATGTCATGCACATCAGCAAGCCTGCCGGCCCCCTGCCGGCGTCCGTCCCCTTCTACCGCCAGCTGTACTTCCAGGTGGTGGTGGCGATCGTTCTGGGTGCCCTGCTGGGCCACTTCGAGCCGGCCTTCGCCGAAAGCCTCAAGCCGCTGGGCGACGCCTTCATCAAGCTGGTGAAGATGATCATCGCCCCGGTGATCTTCCTGACCATCGTCACCGGCATCGCCGGTATGACCCACCTCAAGACAGTGGGCCGGGTCTTCGTCAAGTCGATGGCCTACTTCCTGTTCTTTTCCACGCTGGCGTTGATCGTGGGGATGATCGTGGCGCACGTGGTGCAGCCCGGCGCCGGCATGAACATCAACCCGGCCGAGCTGGATCAGAGTGCAGTCAACACCTACGTGCAGAAGTCACACGAGCTGAGCCTGGTCGGCTTTTTGATGGACATTATCCCGGTCACGCTGATCGGCGCGTTCGTCGACGGCAACATCCTGCAGGTGCTGTTCGTGGCGGTGTTGTTCGGTATCGCGCTGGCCCTGGTCGGCGAGCGTGGTCGCCCGGTGCTGAGCTTCCTGGAAGCGTTGACCGCCCCGGTGTTCCGCCTTGTGCATATGCTGATGAAGGCCGCGCCGATAGGTGCGTTCGGCGCCATCGCCTTCACCATCGGCAAATATGGCGTGGAATCGCTGATCAACCTGGCTTGGCTGGTGGGCTCGTTTTACCTGACATCGCTGTTCTTCGTGCTGGTGATCCTGGGCCTGGTCTGCCGGTTTTGCGGCTTTTCGGTGCTCAAACTGATTCGCTACCTCAAGGCCGAGTTGTTGCTTGTGCTGGGAACTTCTTCGTCGGAGTCGGCATTGCCGTCGCTGATGGAAAAGATGGAAAAGGCCGGCTGTGAGAAGTCGGTGGTGGGCCTGGTGGTGCCGACCGGCTACTCGTTCAATCTGGATGGCACCAACATCTACATGAGCCTGGCCGCGCTGTTCATCGCCCAGGCCACCAACGTTGACCTAACCCTGGGTCAGCAGATCACCTTGTTGGCGGTGGCGATGCTTAGCTCCAAGGGTGCGGCGGGCGTGACCGGCGCCGGCTTCATCACCCTGGCCGCCACGCTGTCGGTGGTGCCGGACGTGCCGGTGGCCGGTATGGCGCTGATTCTGGGCGTGGACCGCTTCATGAGCGAGTGCCGCTCGCTGACCAACTTCATCGGTAATGCGGTGGCGACGGTGGTGGTGTCGCGCTGGGAAAATGCGCTGGACCGCGACCAGCTCAAGCGGGTGCTGGACGGTGGCTCGCCGTCGCTGCAGGCACCGGTGGCCTCGCGCGACATCGTCGCACCGATCAGCGTGCGCTGATGGTTCCTACGGCCCTGTGTCCCGTCGGTGATGTCGGCGGGATGTACGTCCGTTTTCGTATTGATCACGCCCTTGGCCGCACCGCGCGATGCGCGGCAGGATGCGATCTCCCTGTCGCGCTGACAGCTGCGTGACAGTCCCTTGTTCAGGCAGGAGGGTAGAATCCAGTCCTTCTGCGCCTTTGAGAACCACACAGCCGATGTCCAACGACGACTTCAAACAGGCCGCCCTCGAATACCACCGCCAGCAGCCGGCCGGCAAGCTCCGAGTCACTGCGACCAAGCCGATGCTGACCCAGCGCGACCTGTCGCTGGCGTATTCGCCGGGCGTGGCCTTCGCCTGCGAGGCGATCGTCGAAGAACCCACCCAGGCCAGCGAGCTCACCGCACGCGGCAATCTGGTGGCGGTGATCACCAACGGCACCGCCGTGCTGGGCTTGGGCAACATCGGCCCGCTGGCCTCCAAGCCGGTGATGGAAGGCAAGGGCGTGCTGTTCCAGAAGTTCGCCGGCATCGATGTCTTCGATATCGAGATCAACGAGAACGACCCGGACAAGCTGGTCGACATCATCGCCAGCCTGGAGCCGACATTCGGCGGCATCAATCTGGAAGACATCAAGGCGCCGGAATGCTTCATCGTCGAGCGCAAGCTGCGCGAGCGCATGAATATTCCGGTGTTCCATGACGACCAACACGGCACCGCAATCATCGTCGGCGCGGCGGTGCTCAACGCGCTGGTGGTCACCGGCAAGAAGATCGAAGAGGTCAAGCTGGCCACCACCGGCATGGGCGCAGCCGGAATCTCCTGCGTCAACATGTTGGTCTCGCTGGGCTTGAAGCCGGAGAACATCCTGGCGCTGGACCGCGACGGCGTGATCCACGCCGGCCGCACCGATCTGGATCCCGACAAGCAGCGCTACGCACGCGACACCGACAAGCGCACGCTGGCCGAAATCGTCGAAGGCGCGGACATCTTCCTGGGTCTGTCGGCGGCCGGTATCCTCAAGCCGGAAATGGTCGCCACCATGGCGCGCCAGCCGGTGATCTTCGCACTGGCCAATCCCAACCCGGAGATCACCCCGGAAGTGGCCAAGGCGGTGCGTCCGGATTGCATCATCGGCACTGGTCGGTCTGACTATCCGAACCAGATCAACAACGTGCTGTGTTTCCCGTATCTGTTCCGTGGTGCGCTGGACGTGGGCGCTACCGGCATCAACGAAGAAATGAAGATCGCCTGCGTCAAGGCGATTGCCGCGATGGCGCGCCGCGAGGCCTCCGACCTGGGCGCAGCCTACGGTGGCGAAACTCCGAGTTTCGGCCCAGACTACCTGATTCCGCGGCCGCTGGACCCGCGTCTGTTGGTGGAGTTGTCCTCCGCCGTTGCGCAGGCCGCGATGGATTCGGGCGTGGCCACGCGCCCGATCGCCGACATGGAGGCCTACCGCGACAAGCTTGGCCAGTTCGTCTACCGCACCAGCCTGATGATGAAGCCGGTCTACGACCGCGCGCGCGCCGACAAGCAGCGCGTGGTGTATGCCGAAGGCGAAGAAGAAGTGGTGCTGCGCGCGGTGCAGAACGTGGTCGACGAAGGCTTGGCCTTCCCGATCCTGATCGGCCGCCCGGACGTCATCGAAGCGCGTATCGAGCGCATGGGCCTGCGCCTGACCGCGGGGGTGGACTTCGAAATCACCAACATCCTCGACGACCCGCGCTTCAACGAATACTGGCAGTACTACCACGCGCTCACCGAGCGGCGCGGCGTGACCGTCACCGCCGCCAAGGAGCTGATGCGCTCGCGTCCGACACTGATTGCCGCGGTGATGGTGGCGCGCGGCGAAGCCGATGCGATGCTTTCGGGCGTGGTCGGCCGCTTCCACAAGAAGCTGGGTTACGCACGCAGCGTGATTCCGCTGGAACCGCGCGTGAGTTCCACCTCGGCGATGACCGGCGTGATCAACCAATTGGGCGTGTTCTTCTTCCTAGATACGCACGTGCAGGAAGACCCGACCGTGGAGCAAGTGGTGGAGGCGACCTTGCAGGCCGCCTATCGCCTCAAGTTGTTCGGCATCGAGCCCAATATCGCCCTGCTGTCGCATTCCAACTTCGGCAGCCACGACTCGCGCGACGCGCTGAAGATGCGCCAGGTGCGCGAGGCCCTGCTCAAACGCAAGCCAGAGCTCAACATCGACGGCGAAATGCAGGGCGACACTGCCTGGGACGAAGCGCTGCGCAAGCAAATCATGCCAAATAGCACCTTGAAGGGCCGCGCCAACCTGTTCGTGCTGCCGAATCTGGAAGCGGCCAACATCGCCTACAACCTGGTGCGCGTGTTTACCGATGGCGTAGCGATCGGCCCGATCCTGATGGGAATCTCCAAACCGGTGCACATCCTCACCACCAGCGCCACCTCACGCCGGGTGATGAACATGACCGCCATCGCCGCGGTAGACGCGCAGATCCGCAAGCAGCGCGATGCCGAGAAGAGCGCTGCTGAAAAGAGCAGCAGCGGAGGTTGCTAGATGTTGCCTTAAAGCTCCTTTCCCCTCGGGACGAGAAAGCACTGTCTGCGCGCCACTGGCGCGCGTTCCTTGGAGCGCCCGCGCCGCAAGCGCGGGCCGGGGCGCGGAGCGGGGGTGACACGAGACAGTTCACCAGAATTGCCTACGTGACATTGCGTTGGACGTTTGATGCAGCGGAGCTCGATTGCATAACGGCGGTCTTTTGCAACTACCGTATTCTCAAGCAAAACTTGCGACTGTCGCTCTGGACAACATCCCGCCTCAACGCGTCGCAGCCGCTACACCAAGCAACTCGATCTGCGCCAACTGCACTTTCTCAGGTGCGTTCAACCGGAGCCGATACGCTGCATACACACTAGGCGTAGCGATACGGAAAGGCCGGGTCTGCAGCGGCCATTCAAAGGCTTTCTCGCGACGCTGATCGACGACCTTCCAGGCGCCACCAGCCGCCCGTGCCTCCAACGTCCAACCACTGGCAGCAATCGCCGCATTGCCATGGGTGTATGCATAGAGGGTCGCAGCGCCGTGCTCAAGACCCTTCAAGGTCGGCGCAAACGCAGACGGCTCCGCAGCAACCGTGCCCGCATCGTCGTCATGCAACGCAGCCACATCACCACCATCTGCCGGCGCGATGCGTGCGCCTTCACCGAGCAGATCCTGTAGTGGGGCAGAGCGCTTACCGGTCACATACTCCAGCGTGCACATACACAACGGATATAACCCGAGCGCAGCTAACAGACACCATGCTGACATCTCGCCATTATCTTCGTCGCCCGCTTAGCCCTGGCAAATTTCGCTGCCCAGATACAGGCGCGCAAGTGCCTCACGGGTCAGCTGCAGCGTTTTCCAGGACGACCAATCAGTTGTCGGCAGCCTCGCAGACAACGCCAATGCCGACCGCGTGGTCGTGCTCGAGCAAGGTCGGATTGTTCAGCAATTGCGGCGTCCTCCGGCGTGCGTGCGAATCTGATAAGTTCGAATTTCGGCAAGTAGCACGACTGAGGCGCAAGGCCGCGTGCTGTGTTGTCCCCTGGCGAGGCGGCCGCTCCTGCAGCGTCTACCGCTGCTAGAATGCGGTCAGTTCTCCTTAGCGATTTACGCCATGCGCCAGACCGCCACCGCGCCCGCCAATGCCCAAACGCGCTACACCGTGCACCGCGGCGATTTGCCGCTGAGCTGCCCGACGCCGCAGATGGCGCTGTGGAACTCGCATCCACGCGTCTACCTGCCGATCGAAGACGAGCCCAACAGCGAAGCCAAGTGCCCGTATTGCGGCGCGCTGTTCGTGCTCGCCGACTGATCTTCGCCGGATGCACCGCCTGACCGTGGTGCAACTGCTGCCGGCGCTGCAGTCCGGCGGCGTGGAGCGCTCCACCCTGGAAATCGCCGCCGCGCTAGTGCGCGCCGGCCACCGCGCCGTGGTCGTGTCGGCGGGCGGTCGTCTGGTCCAGCCGCTGCTGGAGGTGGGCGGTGAGCATCTCACTGTGGAAATCGGCCGCAAGTCGCTGCTGACACTGCGTCATGTGGTGAGCCTGCGCAGGCTGTTTGCCGAACTCGGTGCCGACATCGTGCATGCGCGCTCGCGCCTTCCCGCATGGCTGGGATGGTACGCGTTGCGTGGCATGCCGAAGGCCACGCGGCCGCGCTTTGTCACCACTGTGCATGGGCTTAATTCGCCCAGCCGCTACAGCGCGGTGATGACATATGGCGAGCGGGTCATTTGTGTCTCGCAGACGGTGCGCCAGTATGTTTGCATGCACTATCCGCAGGCCGACACTGCGCGCTTGCGCACCATTGCGCGCGGTGTCGATACCGCGCAGTTCCCGCGTCGGCCGCATCCTGATCGCCGCGCGCGCAAGTGGGCACAGAGCCTGCTGCCAGGCTTGCCCGCCGACGTGCCATTGCTGTTGCTGCCCGGTCGCGGCACACGACTGAAAGGCCATGCCGACGGTCTGCAACTGCTCGCCGGCCTACGTGCCGCCGGGGTGCCTGCCTGGCTGTGGCTGCCGGGCGCACGCGAGCCGGGACGCGAAGCCTATGTGCGCGAACTGGAGGCCAAGGCCGCCATGCTGGGCGTGGCTGACGCTGTTGCCTTCACTGAGCCCACCGCGCGCATCGCCGAGGCCTACGCCGCCAGCGATCTGGTGCTGCAGCTGTCGCGCAAACCGGAAGCCTTCGGTCGTACCGTGGTCGAGGCACTGTCGGTGGGCCGGCCGGTGCTAGGCTGGGCGCATGGCGGGGTCGGCGAATTGCTGGCCGAGTTGCAGCCCAGTGGCGCGGTTCCCGCTTTCGATGCCCAGGCCCTGCGCAGGCAGGCACTCCATCTGTTGCAGCAGGCGCCAACACCGCCGGCCGTGCGCGGCTACACGTTGCAGGCCATGCAATCGGCCACCCTGAAGGTCTATGACGAACTCCACCGCTGAGGCCATTACGCACGCGCTCGTGTTGACGCCCGACGCAGGTCGCTGGGCACCGCTATGGGTGATCTTGTTCGTGGCGCTGTGGCCCACGCCCGGGCTGGCCGAGACGGTGTTGTCGCTAGGTGCGGTCTTTGCGGCGTATCGCTTGCTGGACGCGCGCTTTCGCGGCGGCACGCGGTTGCTCAGTGGCGCGGCCTGGGCCCTGACCAGCGTGTTGTTCTTCGCGTATTGGTTGCCGCAAATGCTGTCGGCGTTCGATGCGGTTGACGTGGGGGTGGCGCTGCGCAAGTTGGCCACCGATCTGCGCTATCTGCCTTTCATGTGGTTGTGCGCGATTGCGGTGGCCAACGCGCAGCGGCGCCGTCGCACCTTCACCGGCCTGGCAGTGATCGGTGGGGCGTGGACGCTGGACGCGTTGCTACAGGCCGCATTCGGTACCAGCGCGTTGTTCTTCGGCATGGATCAAATCAAACAACTGGTCAGCGGCCACAGCCTGTGCACGGCGCAAGAGCTGGCCTTGGTCGATCGCCTCAGCGGTGCACTGGGCCCGTGCAATCTCAAATTCGGGCAGACCCTGGCCAGCCTGTCGCCGTTCCTCTTGCTGGCACTGGGACGACGCAATGCCTGGGCCTGGGCAGGCGCTGCGGCTGCAGTCGGCGTGGTGTTGGTGCTGGCTGGTTCGCGTGCATCCTGGATCACCTACGGTGTGATCGTGCTGCTGTCCGGTTGGCAGCTACTGGGCAGCCGTCGTTTGCTTGCCGCTGCGGTGGTCGGTGCGCTGTTGGCAGGCGGGGTGGTGGCCGTGGCGCCCCAGGCACGCGAGCGGATTCAGCGCACCATGCTGGCTTTCCGAAATGGCGAACAAGGCGTCGACCAAGCCTTGTCCGGACGCGCACAGATCTGGGGCGCGGCGCTGTGCATGATCCGCGAGCACCCGCTCAACGGCGTGGGCGCGCGCGGGTTCCGTCAGGCGTATCCGGCTTGTAATCCGGCACCCGAACAGGCGCCGGCGTGGGGCGATGGGCCTGCCTTCCATGCGCATCAGATCGTGCTGGAAATTCTGGCCGAAACCGGGGTGATCGGTTTGCTGCTGTGGCTGGCCGGTGCGGCGCAGGCATGGCGCGCATGGCGTTATTCCAGCCTGGCGGCACGCGAGCAGGCGAGGCCGGCGATGATCGCGCTGGTGGCAACCGTCTTCCCGCTCAACACGCACCTGGCGTTCTATTCCAGCTTCTGGGGTGGCCTGAGCCTGATGCTGGCCGGGTTGTACGCTGGCGCCTTGCTCAACGACGATGCGGATCAAACGCCGCCGCGGTAACGCGCTTCACTGTCTGAAGCGGCGCTGCGCATGCGCGTCGCATGCATCCGATGAACCGCAATCACCGATAGAAATCGCTACGCCCGCCCGGCTGGCGTTTGAAGCGCCGATGGATCCACAAGTATTGGTCCGGTGCCTCGCGCACCATGTCCTCGATCACCGCATTGACCTGCGCGGTGTCGGCGATCACATCGTCGGATGGAATGTCTGCCAGTGGCGGCGCGATCTTGAGGATGTAGCGGCCACCTTCGCGACGATGGAAGTACGGCACCACTGCGCAACCGGTCAGGCGCGCCAGCTGATGCGTGGCGGTGATGGTGGAGGCCGGGTGTCCGAAAAACGGTACGAACACGGTGTCCTTGCCGCGCATGTCTTGATCCGGCGCGTACCACAGAAAACCGCCGCGCTTGAGATGCTTGATGGTGGCGCGCAGATCTTCGTTGGCGAACATGTGCGTGGCGTAGCGCAGCCGTCCGCGCTTGACCGCCCACTCGAACACCGGATTTCGGTGCTTGCGGTACATGCCGGCCAGCGGCAGGTGATCGCACAGCAGCCGCCCGCCCATTTCCAACGTCATGAAGTGGCCGGACACCAGCAACCCGCCGCGCTTTTGTTCCTGCAGACGCTGCAGATGTTCCAGGCCGTCGATCTGGACGCCGGGGCGAATGGCATCGATGCTGCCCCACCAGGCGCGCGCGAATTCGAACAGGCCCACGCCCAGCGCATCGAAACTATCGCGCAACAGCCGCGCTCGCCATGCATCATCCTGTTCGGGGAAACACAGCTTGAGGTTGACCTCGGCAGCACGTCGACGCGTGCCCGACAGACGCATCGCGATCCAGCCGGCACCGCGGCCCAGCGCGCGCTGCAGCATCCAGGGCAGGCGTCCAGCCAGCACCATCACGGCAAGGCCCAGATACATCGGCCAGTACTTTGGGTTGCGCAGGGAAGGGCGGACGGCGACGTTGGCGGACTCGGGCATGTGCCAATTCTAGTGCGTGTTCTGCCTTTTGAGATGAGATGCGTCGGCCGTAAATGGCATGACACGCGCAAGGGATCGCACGCATCGGGCAGCGTGCACATGCGCACGCACGGACGCTCCCGTATCCTGCATCGATGCGGAAAGACCCGATCGAATGGCTGTTGCGCGGGCTGTACTCGGCGCTGTTGTACCTGTTGCTGCCGGTAACGGTGTACCACCTAGTGTGGCGTGGTTTTCGTGTGCGCGAATACTTCAATCGCTGGAACGAGCGCTATGCGTCGTACACGCATGCCTGCGGTCGCCCACGCGTGTGGGTGCATGCGGTGTCGGTGGGCGAGGTCAACGCCGCTGCGCCGCTGGTCAATGCGTTGCGTGCGCAGCGCCCCGATGTCCGCTGGGTCATCACCACCATCACCCCGACCGGCTCCGAGCGGGTGCGCGCGGTGTGGGGCGATGCGGTAGACCATGTGTATCTGCCGTACGATGTGCCCGGCAGCGTGGGCCGGTTCCTGGAGCATTTCCGCCCGCGCTTGGCACTGATCCTGGAAACCGAGCTGTGGCCGAACATGCTGTTCGGGTGCCGCGACCGGCAGATTCCGGTGTACATCCTCAACGCGCGCTTGTCGGCGCGTTCGCTGCGCGGCTATCGCCTGTTGGCACCGCTGATCAGCCGCGCGTTGCGCACAGTCACCTGTGTGGCGGCGCAGTCGCACGACGATGCCGAACGTTTCATCACCCTCGGCGCGCGGCCCGATCAAGTGATCGCGCTGGGCAATCTCAAGTTCGATATCGCAGCGCCTGTACAGTTGCAGGCGGTGGTCGAGCAGTTTCGTAGGCAGGTGCCGGCCACGCGCCCGGTGTGGATCGCGGCCAGCACGCACGAAGGCGAAGAGGCCGCGGTAGCCGATATCCACGCGCGCTTGTTGCTGCAGTTTCCAGACCTGTTGATGTTGTGGGCGCCGCGCCATCCCGAGCGTTTTGCCAGGGTCGAAGCGCTGGCGCGCGAACGTGGCTGGAGTTTGGCCACGCGCAAGGCCCAGCAATGGCCGCAGGCGCGCGATAAGGTGTTTGTCATCGATACGTTAGGCGAGCTGATGAGTTTCTATGCCTGTGGGCAGGTCGCCTTCGTCGGCGGCAGCCTGCAGCCGATCGGCGGGCACAATCTGCTGGAGCCGGCTGCGGTCGGCACTCCGGCGGTGACCGGCCCGCATCTGCATAATTTCTCCGAGATTTCTCGGCGCATGCACGAGGCCGATGCGGTCGCCATCTGCGAGAACGCCGATTGCGTGTATCAGGATCTGGCACGCCTGCTCGGCGACCAGGCGCGGCGCGAGACGATGGCAGCCAATGGGTTGGCGCTGGTTGCCAATGGCAAGGGCGCGGTGGCGCGCACGCTGATGCAGATTGCGCCGGATCTACCGCCAGTGGTGAGTGATGGTACGGCGCCCTGAAGGGCGCGCGTGCTTGCCGCACCGGTGAATTAGAGCTTGTCGCAGTCGTGCTAACGCACGTCATCAAGTCGCTGTAGTTGTGGCTGTCATCGCAGTCACTTCAGTCACGCAATGCGGTAGTCATCGCAGCTATCGCACGCAGCCACGTAGACGCGTTTGCATGACGCCCCAAAATGGCGCGCCCCTAAGCCCGCTTTTCTGAGTTACCTGTTAGCTACTCTTACTGCAACGAACCACTGCCCTGCAGCTTGGACTCTGCATCCTGCGACAGTAGGCGGTTGACATCCTGCAGGTCAGTGATGTCGAGCTTGCCGATGGCTTGGCCCAATAGCAGACGGTTCTGCAGGAAGTTGTAGCGCGACTGAGCGTAGTTCAGCTGCGCCTGGAACAGCGTGCGCTGGTTCTGCACCACGTCCAGCACGGTGCGCGTGCCGACTTCCAAACCGACCTGAGAGGCGTCGTATGCAGCCTGCGCGGAGACCACTGCCAGACGGCGGGCTTCCACTTCGCTGATGCCGGCCACCACGGTCTGATAGGCGTTGCGTGTGTTGCGATCCAGCGCGCGCTTCTGCTGTTCGTAAGTGTCCTGCTGGATATCGCGCTGCGAGAGCGCCTGACGCACCGCCGACTGCGTTGCGCCGCCAGCGAAGATCGGGATCGACACGGTGACGCCGATCGCGTCGGTGTCGATGTTACGGCCCTGGGTACTCAGCACGCCGCTCTCGACAGCTGAGGCACCCCAGCTATTACTACGTCCCAGACTACTGGTCAGGCTGACTGTTGGTAAATGACCTGCGCGTGCTGCCGTGATGCTGGCTTCGGCGGCGCTGACCTGTAGTTGCTGCGCCCTCAATGCCGGGTTGTCGGCGATGGCAGTGGCCACCAGTTGATCGACATTGCTGTAAGCCGCAGGCACTTCCGGGCGGAACTCTTCGGGCAACGCACGCAGGCCGACAACCGGCTGGCCGGTGAGCTCGGTCAGCGCTTGGTAGTAATCCTTCAGCGTATTGCGGGCAGTGATGGTGTCGGCACGTGCCTGGTCATACTGGGCACGCGCTTCGTGCACGTCGGTGATCGGTGCCAGGCCCACTTCCAGGCGCTTGTCCGCATAGTCGAACTGCTTCTTGGCCGCTGCTTCGTTGGTCTCCGCCGCGGCGAGCGATTCGATGCCCACCAGCACCTGGAAATACGCTGCCGACGTACGAGTGATCAGATCATTATTGGCCGACGCCAGCGTGAACTCGGCTGCTTTGGCTATTTCGCGTTGGGCGCGCAGGTTGGAGAACTGAGTCCAGTTGAAGATCGTTTGTGAGCCCTGGATCTGACTGGAACGCGACGAGGTCGTAGCGCGAACATCCTGACCCTCGATTTTGCGGTGCGATTTGCTGTAGTCGTAAGCGCCGTTGAGCTGCGGCAACAACGCCGCACGCGCCTGCACTTGACCTTCCCGATTCACCAGGCGTGTGGACTCGGCTACTGCCAGCTGCGGATCGCCGTTGCGGGCCATTTCGTAGACCTGCAGCAGGTCGGTGGCCTGCGCAGCCATCGGAGACAGGGCGGTGGCCATGGACAGAACGAGGAATCGGCGGATCATCGTGGAAGCTTCCTTGGAAGTCAGAATTGGAATCGGGGTGTCGGTGCGGCGCCCTGAAGATAGGCGAGGTCGGTTTCGAACAACGATTCGATGCGCGGGGCGTTGACGTCGCCACGCACCAGCACTGCTTCCATCGCCGGTTCGTGACCGCGCACGACAAACAGCCGGCCGCTCGGGCGCAACCACTGCAGCCACTGGATCGCCAGCGCATCGACCGCGCCGGTCACGCAGATGGCATCGAAACGACGCTCGCTCTGCCAGCCGAACACATCGGCGATTTCGACACGCACGTTGCTGCCCAGACCGGTGCTGTCCAGATTGGCGCGCGCCGCAGCAGCGAGGGTCGGGTCGATCTCCAGGCTCACCACTTCGCGAGCGAGCGCGGCCAGACAGACCGTGGCAAAGCCGCTACCGGTGCCGACTTCCAGCACGTCTTCGCCCGGCTGCAGATCCAGCGCCTGCAACATGCGGCCTTCGACCACCGGCTTCATCATCTTTTGCCCGGCCGACAGCGGGATTTCCACATCGACATAAGCCAGCGTCTTGTAGGCCTCCGGCACGAAAGCTTCGCGCGGCATGCGCGCCAGCACGTCGAGCACGCGCAGATCCAGCACGTCCCACGGCCGGATCTGTTGTTCGACCATCTTTTCGCGGGCTTGGGAGAAATCGATCGTCATGGTGCGGTTATCCAACGCGGTGGGGCAAACATTTTACCGGTGCGTGGGGCGCCTGGTGCATCCAACATCGCCGCGTGCTGCCAACCGGCGCAGTGCCGAAAGTCATCGCCACCAACGTCCGGGGGCGATCAACGGGGCGCATAGGCTCTCAAAAAGAAGTCGACGCTGGACTGGATGTGCTCGTCTACCTGCGCGCGCGTCGGCTGGCCGTGCAGGCCGCACATCATCAGCGCATACAGCTCGCCCTTGAGCAGGCAGAAGAACTGCGAGGCCGCGCGCGCCAGATCGGAGATTTCCAGCTGGCCATCGGCCACACGCGCCGAGAGAAAATCCGCCAGTGCTTGCTGGGTCCGCCTGGGGCCGGCATCCCAGAACATCTCACGCACATGCACATGCACATCGCCGGTGCCAGGAGCCATCATCATGCGGTGGGTGGAGATGGCCGAGTCGGTGCTGACCACAGCGAAGAACGCGTGGGCGATCTCGATCAGCTGGTCGCGCAGCGCACCTTTTGGGGCGTGATCGAACAGGTCCTCCGGCATCATGTGCTGGCATTGCTCGCGTATCGCCTGGGAAAACAAGCTTTCTTTGTCGCCAAAGTGGCTGTAGACGGTCAGTTTGGAAACGCCGGCCTGCGCAGCGATCCCATCCATGCTGACCCCGGCATAGCCTTGTTCCATGAACATGGTGCGGGCGGCGCCCAAAATAGCGGCGCGTTTCCCAAGATCCTTGGGACGTCCAGGGCTATTGCTCCTGGCTTTGGACTTGAGAGGGGGCAAGCTCGACATACTGTCAATACTATACCATCGGGTTCTATATTTATACTCGGCAGTGCTGGGTTACGTTAATGGTTTCATCTAAGTGACTCTCGGTGTCATGGTCCTCCCGGCAGCTGTAGGGAATTCACCCTCGCACTGGTCCCGCCGTGGTGGCGACGCGCGTTGCCTTGCCCCCAAGCGATTCCAGCAACGCAATGCGTTTGCTCACGGCAGGCTGGGTCAGGTGCAGCGCTTCGCCGGCCGAGAAGCTTCCATTTTCGGCAATCGCCACGAATACGCTCAGGCTCGACAGATCCATTGCCATCCCTAAAATTCATTTTTCGAACAAAAAAGATGAATTTGCCTTATCCAGGGCAAGCTCCTAGCATCGAACTCAGCCAAGTGGGAGCCACCCACCGTTACGCCAATCGGATTGCCGCGATGACTGCCAAGACGCTGTACGACAAGTTGTGGGAACTGCACGAGGTCACACACCGTGACGACGGCTCGTCGTTGATCTACATCGACCGCCATATCCTGCACGAAGTGACTTCGCCGCAAGCCTTCGAAGGCCTGCGCCTAGCCGGGCGCAAACCATGGCGCATCGACGCCAACATCGCCACGCCCGACCACAATGTGCCGACCACGCGCGCCGAGCGTCAGGGCGGGCTGGAATCGATCTCCGATGAAGTCTCGCGTCTGCAGGTGCAGACGCTGGACGAGAACTGCGACGACTTCGGCATCCTCGAGTTCAAGATGAACGACGCGCGCCAGGGCATCGTGCATGTGGTCGGTCCGGAGCAGGGCGCCACCTTGCCGGGCATGACCGTGGTCTGCGGCGATTCGCACACCTCCACGCATGGCGCATTCGGCGCGCTGGCGCACGGCATCGGCACCTCCGAGGTCGAGCATGTGCTGGCCACGCAATGCCTGATCGCCAAAAAGATGAAGAACATGCAGGTGCGCGTGGAAGGCACGCTGCCGTTTGGCGTGACCGCCAAAGACATCGTGCTGGCAGTGATCGGCAAGATCGGCACCGCTGGCGGCAACGGCCATGCGCTCGAATTTGCCGGCAGCGCGATCGGCGACCTATCGATGGAAGGGCGCATGACCATCTGCAACATGTCCATCGAAGCCGGTGCGCGCGTGGGCATGGTGGCAGTGGATGAAAAAACCATTGCATACGTCAAAGGTCGCCCGTTCGCGCCCAAGGGCGCCGACTGGGATGCGGCGGTCGCGCTGTGGCGCACATTGGTCTCCGATCCGGACGCACATTTCGACACGGTGATGGAGCTGCGTGCCGAAGACATCAAGCCGCAGGTCAGTTGGGGCACCTCGCCGGAAATGGTGCTGGCGGTGGATCAGCAGGTGCCGGACCCGGCGACCGAGCAGGATCCGACCAAGCGCGACTCGATCGAGCGTGCGCTGAAATACATGGGCCTTCGGGCAAATCAGCCGATGACTGAAATCCGCCTGGATCGCGTGTTCATCGGCTCGTGCACCAACTCGCGCATCGAAGATCTGCGCGCGGCCGCTGCGGTGGCCAAGGGGCGCAAGGTCGCGCCAACCATCAAGCAAGCGCTGGTGGTACCCGGTTCTGGCCTGGTCAAGGCGCAGGCCGAGGCGGAGGGTCTGGACAAGGTATTTTTGGAGGCCGGCTTCGAATGGCGCGAGCCGGGTTGTTCGATGTGTCTGGCGATGAACCCGGACAAGCTGGGCAGCGGCGAACACTGTGCGTCCACCTCCAACCGCAATTTCGAAGGTCGCCAAGGCGCCGGCGGCCGCACGCACTTGGTCAGCCCGGCGATGGCAGCCGCAGCGGCGGTCAACGGTCACTTTGTCGATGTGCGTGAACTTGCAGATACGAGTTTGAGGATTCCGGATGCGTAACAGCCGGCTCGTGTATTTCAGCCTTTTCGAATCCCCAATTCTCAATTCATAATCCCGGCCTCCCTATGAAACCTTTCACCCAACACACCGGACTGGTGGCGCCGCTGGATCGCGCCAATGTCGATACCGACCAGATCATCCCCAAGCAATTTCTCAAGTCGATCAAGCGCACCGGCTTCGGGCCGAACCTGTTCGACGAGTGGCGTTATCTGGATATCGGTGAGCCTGGTCGCGATAACAGTCAGCGTCCGATCAACCCGGAATTCGTGCTCAATTTCCCGCGTTACCAAGGCGCCAGCGTGTTGCTGGCACGCGAAAACTTCGGTTGCGGTTCCTCGCGCGAACATGCGCCGTGGGCACTGGATGAATACGGTTTTCGCGCGGTGATCGCACCGAGCTTTGCCGACATCTTCTTCAACAACAGTTTCAAGAACGGCCTGCTGCCGATCGTGTTGGCCGGACCGGAAGTCGACGCCTTGTTCGAGCAATGCCTGGTCACAGAGGGATACCAACTCACTGTGGATCTTGCCGCACAGCGCGTGCTTCGCCCCGATGGTGTGGAATATAGCTTCGACATCGATGCGTTCCGCAAACACTGCCTGCTCAATGGGTTGGACGACATCGGCTTGACCTTGCAGGAAGCCGATGCCATAGGTCGCTTCGAACAAGGCCATCGCACGCGCCAACCGTGGTTGTTCGGCGCGCTGCAGTGAATGCGACAGTTGGTTTCTCCAATTTGGTGACGCCAAGCGCGCGCTGCGTTGGGTTGATTTCAAAGGCGATGCGGCGCCAACTCACGAGGATTGCATGAGCAAGCAGATTTTGATTCTTCCTGGTGACGGTATCGGCCCGGAGATCATGGCCGAAGCGGTCAAGGTGTTGACGCGGATCGATGCGCAACATGGCCTGGGTTTCACCCTGGTATACGACGAGCTGGGTGGCGCGGCTTACGACAAGTATGGCAGCCCGCTGGCCGACGAAACCCTGGAGCGCGCACGTGCTGCCGATGCAGTGCTGCTGGGCGCAGTGGGTGGACCGCAATGGGACACCGTCGACCCATCGCTGCGTCCGGAGCGCGGTTTGCTCAAGATCCGCTCGCAGCTTGGCTTGTTCGCCAACTTGCGTCCGGCGCTGTTGTATCCGCAGTTGGCCGATGCCTCCACGGTCAAGCCGGAGGTCGTCTCCGGACTAGATCTGCTGATTCTGCGTGAGCTCACTGGTGGCATTTACTTCGGTCAGCCGCGCGGCACACGCACGCTAGAAAATGGTGAGCGCCAGGCATACGACACTTTGCCGTACAGCGAAAGCGAGATCCGACGGATTGCAAAAGCCGGCTTCGACATGGCACGTCTGCGCGGCAAGAAATTGTGCTCGGTTGACAAGGCGAACGTGTTGGCATCGAGCCAGTTGTGGCGTGCGGTGGTGGAAGAGGTTGCCAAGGATTATCCGGACATCGCGCTGTCGCACATGTACGTCGACAACGCGGCCATGCAGCTGGTACGTGCGCCGAAGCAGTTCGACGTGATCGTGACCGACAATATGTTCGGCGACATCCTGTCCGACCAGGCATCGATGCTCACCGGCTCGATCGGTATGCTGCCCTCGGCTTCGCTGGATGCAAACAGCAAAGGCATGTACGAGCCGTGTCATGGCTCGGCGCCGGACATCGCAGGCAAGGGCATTGCCAATCCGTTGGCGACCATCCTTTCGGTGGCGATGATGTTGCGTTACACGTTTGCGCAATCTGCTGCAGCGGATGCGATCGAACACGCTGTCGGCAAGGTGCTCGATCAAGGCCTGCGCACCGCTGACATCTGGTCGGAAGGCACCACCGAGGTCGGTACCGTGGCGATGGGGGATGCGGTGGTGGCTGCGCTGTAAAAGCTCTTCTTGCTTGAACAGTTGTGGCTGTCCTGGTGGCTATCGTTCTGGTGGACGATGGTCACTTTCGTTTGGCTGGTTGATCGATCAGCTAAACGATCAGTCAACCATGTTCCGCTTTTCTTCTCGCCGTCGCTAACCACTGGTGGTGCTTGCGCGCGTGTCGGCGTGGGCGCTTATGCGGCATCGATGCCGCATAAGCGCCTGCTCGGAAGGACTTGCGGCGTGTCCCATGCAGGTACGCGTGCGAGTGCTCCGGTTCGTCCCGGCGGGCAGCCTCCCGACGTCTGCACGATGGCCTGCCAACCTAAGCACTCGCAATCGACACCAAAGTTCGGTCGGCAAGGTCATGCAATTCACTGCGGTCTGCGATGTTGTTCGCTTGTAGCCTTGGGAATGAAGTCGCCTTCTGGCCTCGCGTCGACTCCCGGCGCCGTCGTCATCGTTCCTCGTCAATTGCAGGAGAGATCCGCATGTCCATCCGAGTCTTGCGTTCCCGTTTCCACCTACGACCATCCCGCCTGGCGCTTGCGCTGCTGGCGGGGTTCGCGCCGCCGCCTCTTGCAGCGGCGCAGGAAACATCAACCGCCACGCGTGACCTGGACAAGGTCACCGTCACCGGCTCGCGCATCGCGCGTGCGCAGGTGGAGGGTCCGGCGCCGGTGACCGTCATCACTGCCGAAGACATTCGGAAGCAGGGCTTCAGCACGGTGTGGGAATCGCTCGGCACACTGACCCAGTTCAGCGGCAGCGCCTTCAACGAAAGCGACCAGACCGGCAGTTCGCCTAATGGCCAGTATCTCAACCTGCGCGGCCTCGGCCCGGGCTACCAGCTGATCCTGCTCAACGGCAAGCGCATGGCCGATTACCCGCAGTCCTACGGCGCCAACGGTACGGCGGTTAGCCTAGGCAGCATTCCCGCCGCGGCGGTAGAGCGCATCGAGGTGATGAGCGGCGGCGCTTCGGCGATCTACGGCTCCGATGCGGTGGCCGGCGTGGTCAACATCATCACCAAGCGCGATTTCAACGGTGACACGCTGCGCCTGCGCGGCGGCGGCACCACGCGCGGCGGCGGCGGCAGCGGCCAGTTGCAATGGAGCGGCGGACGCAGCGGCGACCGTTGGAGCCTGACCTACGCGTTCGAGCGGCTGGACCGCGAAGCGATCGTCGCCAACCAACGCGACTTCCTGGATTCGTACGATGACCATCCCGGCAACAAGGCAGATCCGTCCAGCCCCAACGCGTCGATTTCAGGAGTCTACCTGCGCCGCGGCGATACCTACCTGTGGCCGACGAGTAGCGGCACGTTGTCGACCTCGGCCGGCGCGCTGGACGCGGCCTGCGCGGCGACCAACCCGGCGTTCGTGCCCTACAAGACCGCCGACAGCCTGGCCGCGCCCAACCGCTGCGGCGCGTTCGGCTACTACGAAGGCCGCTCGGTGCAGAACGGCTACGGCAAGACCTCTGCCTACCTGTCCGGCAGTTTCGATGTCAGCGATGAGGTCACCGGCTATGCGCAGGTGCTGGCCAATCGCTCCAAGGACGAAAGCTCCAGCCAAACCCACTACTACATCGGCGAGGGCGCGCTCACCGTCTACGACCCGGACCTGGGCCTGGTTACCGCGCAGCGCATCTTCCTGCCCTCGGAAGTGGGCGGGATCAAGAACATCGAATACGACGAGAAGTCCTGGAACCTCAACGCTGGCGTGCGCGGCAAGCTGTTCGACGGCCGCTTCGATTGGGATGCGAGCGTGTCGATGTCGCGCTACGACATCACCACGCGACGTCGGCGCTTCCTCACCAATGCGGTGCGCGACCACTACATGGGGCCGGCGCTTGGCTATCGGCCCGATGGCACCGAGATCCGCGAGTTCTACGCAGACAGGCTGTTCGCGCCGGGCAGTGAGTCGCTGTATAACCAGCTCACCACCGAGGTGGTGAGCCGCGGCGAATCCAGCACCGACCAGGCCCAGTTCGTGTTCAGCGGCGACCTGTTTGCGCTGCCGGCCGGCATGCTGCAGATGGCCACCGTGCTTGAGGCGGCGCGGCAGAAGTACGACCTGGATCCGGATCCGCGCGTCACCGTGGACTACACCGGTAGCGAGCGCATCTACAACCTGACCCAGACCCCGGGCGGCGGCCCGCGCGACCGCTACGCCGCCGGGCTGGAGTTGCGCGTGCCGATCTTCAGCCGGCTCAGCGCCACGCTTGCCGGGCGCTACGACAAGTACAACGACATCACCTCGGTCGACGATGCCACCACCTGGCATGCCGGGCTGGAATGGCGGCCGTTCGATAGCCTGCTGCTGCGCGGCAGCCACGCCACCAGTTTTCGCGCGCCGGACCTGCTGTGGATCTACGCCGACACCAGCGCCAACCATCCCTTCGTCACCGACGAATACCTGTGCCGCCGCGATGGCCTGGATCCGCTGTCGGACGCCTGTTCGGCCGCGTACGAGTACCAGACCTTCTCCACCCAGTCGTCCAATCCGCTGCTGGAGGAAGAGAAGGGCAAGTCGACCACGCTGGGCTTCGTATGGGACGTGCTGCCGACGTTGTCGCTGAGCGCGGATTACTACCGGATCGAACTGGAAGGGCGAGTGGAGTCGATCTCCAGCGAGACACTGCTGGAGAACAACGCCAACTGCCTGCTCGGCAGCGACCGCGCCGGCAATGCGGTCGATACCGCGTCGGCGGCCTGCCAGTTCTATATCCAGTCGGTGACCCGCAGCCCCGGCACCGACCTGACCGCCGAAGGCCGGATCACCGCATTCGAGACCTTCCCGATCAACCAGTCGCTGATGCGCACCGATGGTATCGATGCGAATCTGCGCTACAGCGTCGACCTCGGCGATCGGGGCGCGTTCGGCCTGCAGGCCGGCTATACCCACGTGCTGAAGATGGAAGTGGCGCAGTTCGCCGGGGCCAAGCCGGTGGACGCGATGAACGACGTCGACTACCTGGCGTTCCGCACGCGCAGCAACTGGCGTCTGAACTGGAGCATCGGCAACTGGTCCACCAGCCTGTACGGCTACCGCTACGGCTCGCGCCCGAACTACGCCGAGAGCGGACGCGTGGCGCAGTACGTGGTCTGGAATGCGGACATCGCCAAGCAGATCACCCACAAGGCCACGCTCGGCCTCAGTGTGTTGAACGTGTTCGACAGGATCCACCCGCGCGACGACACCTACATCTCATGGCCGTACTTCCCGCGCGTGTACAGCGCGATCGGGCGGCAGTTGTACGCCAACTTCACCTACAAATTTTGAGGTGCGCATGCGCTGCGCCACAGGGTTCGCTCCAGCAGCTTGCCGCACTGGCGTGGCAGAAGCCGGATAGCGCCATCACGATTCCCTGCCAATCCCTACGCCCAGGCTAAAAAGTCGCCCCTGAAAAACCCCAACGACCGCAAGGCCTTGATGTCTGCACCGGCGTGCCAAAACTACCAGTGTTCGCTACGCTGAAGGCTGGTTTCTTGCAATTTCCGCCCATGCGTACACGCCGTCCTGCTGCCGAGACAGACCCGCCGATGAGTTGTTTCGTTCGCGGCTGGAGAACCAGATCGATCTGCGTCATCCGCTGACGCGGCTGAGCCAACGGATGCCGTGGACGGCGTTGGAGCAAGCACTTTCATCGCGCTTGCCGGCCACCCAGGCCGGTGGCGGTCGGCCGGCATTGCCGGTGCGGCTGATTGCCGGTTTGCTCTACCTCAAACACGCCTACGACCTGTCCGATGAAACGGTGTGCGAGCGTTGGCTGGAGAATCCGTACTGGCAGTTCTTCACTGGCGAGGTCGTGTTCCAGACGCGTTTGCCGTGCGATGCCAGCTCGCTGACGCGCTGGCGGCAGCGCCTGGGTGAGGCCGGGATGGAAGAGCTGCTGGCGCACACCATCAACGCCGCGCATGCTATGCAGGCGGTGGACGCACGCGAGTTGTCGCGGGTGATCGTGGACACCACGGTGCAGGAAAAGGCGATCGCCTATCCGACCGACAGCCGTTTGCTGGAGGTGGCACGCAAGAAGCTGGTGTTACTGGCCAAGCGGCACGGCATCGGATTGCGGCAGAGCTACGCGCGGCAAGGCCCGGCCCTGAGCCGCAAGGCAGGTCGGTATGCGCATGCGCGCCAGTTCAAGCGGATGCGGCGCGTCCTGCGACGTCAACGCACAGTGCTGGGACGGCTCGTGCGCGACATCCAACGCAAACTCGATCAGGTAAACACCGGCGTGCGCGAGCACATCGCTATCTGGCTGGAACGTGCGCAACGGCTGTGCACGCAGCGTCCGAAGGACAAACAAAAACTCTACGCATTGCATGCCCCGGAAGTGGAATGCGTCGGCAAGGGCAAGGCGCGTCAAGCGTACGAATTCGGCGTCAAGGTCGGCATTGCGGTCACCGCCTGCAAGGGATTGGTCGTGGGTGCGCGCAGCTTCCCGGGCAACCCGTACGACGGCGATACCTTGGCCGAGCAGCTGGAGCAGACACGCGGGTTGCTGCAGGATGTGAGCGTAGAACCGACGGTGGCGATCGTGGACCTGGGCGATCGCGGGCGCGAAGTCGATGGCGTGCAGGTCCTGCATCGCGGCAAGGCCAAGACGCTGACGCGACGGCAATGGCGCTGGATCAAGCGACGGCAGGCGGTGGAGCCGGTGATCGGACATCTGAAAGACGACTGCCGGTTGCGTCGCTGCAGGCTGAAAGGTGCCCAAGGCGATGCGCTGCACGTGCTCGGCTGCGCGGCCGGCTACAACCTGCGTTGGCTGCTGCGCTGGATCGCGTTTTTGCGTGCCTGGATGCGGGCGATGAGATGGTCATCCTTGAGCACCGTGCCGCTGTCACCGACGGCACTTGGCGCTTGAAGGGGATTTTTCAGGGACGACTAAAAAACCAAAACGGCCAGCAGATCGCTCTGCTGGCCGTCAGGATTGGATCGGTAGATCGCTGTGCGGCGCGTTACGCCACCGCAGCCGTCTTGCCGGCGACCACACCACGCGCGCGATGGCGCAACAGGCGGTTGGCTACATCCAGCCACGCCAGTGCGCTGGCTTCGATGATGTCCTTGCTGGTGCCGGTGCCTTCGTATTCCACGCCGTCGTGGCGCACGCTCAGGCTGGCTTCGCCACGCGCGTCTGCGCCGATGCCGACGCTGTGTACCTGGTAGCTGTCCAATTCCAGCTTCACACCGGTGGCCGAAGCAAGCGCGCCGAATAGCGCATCCACCGGGCCATTACCTTGAGCGGTTTCAGCGACGCGATTGCCTTCCGGATCTGACAATTCAACCAGCGCGTTCGCGCGGCTGCCGACATCACTGATGGTCATCGAGGCCAGGCGATAGCCTTCCTGCACGGTGGCATCCTGCATCAACGCCTGCAGATCGGCGTCGGTGAGCACGCGCTGCTTTTCGCACAATGCCTTGAACTGCTCGAAGACCAGCTTGACCTCTTCTTCTTCCAACAGATAGCCCAACGCGCGCAGGCGCTGCTCGACTGCCGCACGCCCGCTGTGGCGGCCCAGCACCATCTGCGAGGACTCCCATCCCACATCTTCCGGACGCATGATTTCGTACGTGCCGCGATGGCGCAGCATGCCGTGCTGATGGATACCCGATTCGTGTGCGAACGCGTTGCCACCGACCACTGCCTTGTTGCGTTGTATCGGCATGCCGACAAGGCGTTGCAGTAGCTGCGAAGTGGAGACGATGCGCGGCGTGTTGACGGCCGAGTCGATGTTGTAGAACGCACCGCGCACCTTCAGTGCCATGATGATTTCTTCCAGCGCGCAGTTGCCCGCACGCTCGCCGATGCCGTTGATGGTGCACTCGACCTGCCGCGCGCCGCCTTCGATCGCAGCCAGCGAGTTGGCCACGGCCAAGCCTAGATCGTTGTGGCAATGTGCGCTGAAGATCACCTTGTCGGCGCCTTCCACGCTAACGATCAGGCGCGAAAACATGGCGCGGATTTCTTCTGGCGTGGTAAAGCCCACCGTGTCCGGCAGATTGATCGTCGTGGCACCGGCCGCGATCGCCACGCGCGCCACCTCGGCCAGGAAATCTTCTTCGGTGCGCGTGGCGTCTTCGGCGGAAAACTCGATGTCATCAATATAGCCGCGCGCCAGCGTCACATGCTTGTGTACCGATTCCAGGACCTGTTCACGGCTCATGCGCAGCTTGTGCTCACGATGTAGCGGGCTGGTGGACAAGAAGACATGCAAGCGCGGGTTGGCGGCTGCTTCCAGCGAACGTGCCGAGGTCTCGATATCCGCCTGGAGGCAGCGTGACAAAACCGCCAGCGTGGGGCGACGCAACTCGCGGCCGATCATCGCGACGGCTTCGCGGTCGGAATGCGAGCTGGCCGGGAAGCCGGTTTCGATAATGTCCACGCCGAGTTCGTCCAGCGCACGCGCCATGACCAGCTTTTGCTGGGACGTCATGCTGCAGCCGGGGGATTGCTCGCCGTCGCGAAGGGTGGTGTCGAAAATTCGGATACGCGGGGTCTGGTTGGATACGGTCGTGTTCACCTGGAAGACTCCTCTACGGCGATGGCGATGACAGGCGTTGAAGCGACTGCGGATGGGCGGGAAAGAACGTGTGCTTTGGAAGCTGGTTTGGCGCTGCGTTCGTTGCGAAGTCGTTCGGTATTGCGACGACGCGGTTTGCGTGGCGGCCGCGGCCGCACCTCGGACAAGAGCGCGGCCAGAACAGTTGCGTCGATATTACCGCCAGAGACCACCGCACATTTGCATTTGCCCGCAACGCGGCGACCAGCGGCCAATGCCAGGGCACCAGCGCCTTCGGCGATGACGTGTTCTTCCAGCGCCAAACGCACCAAAGTTTCGCGTAATTCGGCCTCGCGCACGATCACGACATCGTCGAGCAAGCTCGAGCATAGGCGGCGGGTGAGGAAGCCGGGAATCTTGACCTTCACGCCGTCGGCCAGC
The DNA here is from genome assembly GCF_900183975.1 of Xanthomonas fragariae. Lineage (NCBI taxonomy): Bacteria > Pseudomonadati > Pseudomonadota > Gammaproteobacteria > Lysobacterales > Lysobacteraceae > Xanthomonas > Xanthomonas fragariae. Next base: position 3,543,978 of record NZ_LT853882.1, on the reverse strand, counting down.
GTGGGGACCGGGGTGATTTCGCGCAGATCGCCCCGCACTGCGCGGGCCATCGAATCCACGCCTTCCACCTGCGCGCCGACAACGCGCACGCCTTGCGATTTCAGTGCCAGCGCCACGCCGGAAGCCAGCCCGCCGCCGCCGATCGGCACGATCACCACATCCGGCGCATGCGCGGCCAGTTCGATGCCCACGGTGCCTTGGCCGGCGATCACGTCCGGGTCGTCGAAGGCCGACAGAAAGCGGTAGCTATTCTGGTCGGCCAGCTCGCGCGCAAACGCAAACGCCTCGTCGTAGCTGTTGCCGTGTTGGCGTACGGTGGCGCCCCAATGCGCGACACCGGAGATCTTGGTCTGCGGCGCGCCATATGGCATCACCGTGATGGCCTGCACGCCCAGCCGATACGCCGACCACGCAAGCCCTTGCGCATGGTTGCCGGCCGAGGCGCAGATCACCGGACGCTCGTCGCCGCGTTCCAGCCCGGCCAACAGTGCATTCAATGCACCGCGCACTTTGTAAGAGCCAGTGCGCTGCAAGTTTTCCAGCTTCAACCACACACCGAAGCGCTCGGCGTAATGCAGCGGCGTGGGCGACAGGTACTTGCGCAGACGTGCCTGTGCGGCAAGCACGTCTGCCACGCTGACGGCTACGTCGCTTACGTCTGGCTCCTGCGTAGAGGGGCGGCCGGAATCAGGCATTGCAGCACGCGCGCGACCGATCCGGAAGAAGACACCTCCGGACAGCGGTCTGATGATCACGTGAGGTTTGATCGTTCATGCGGCGGCCTCGACCGAGTCGACTGCAGTGATCGCCACCGATTCGCAGTCGTAGACCTTTTCCAACTGCAGGCGCAGCGTTTCCGGCGGACGGATGCTGTCCACGTCCAATTGCAGATGCCAACGGCCGGCATCGTCCACAGCGGATGCGCCTTGGATGGCGCATGGGCGGAAGCCGCGGCGCTCGGTCATGCCGATCACGCGCACCAGCGCGCCTTCGGCCGACTTCAGCACCAGATCAAGCCGGTAACGCATGCGATGTCTCCTTGACGGCGAGTGCGGGATTGCTGTCCAGCATGGTGCTGTTGGCAGTGTTGGGCGGCACCAGCGGCCACACGTTGGCGCGTGCATCGATGGCGACATGCAGCAGGCCCGGGCCCGGTTGCGCCAGCAGTTCGGCCAGCGCCGCATCCACATCGCCGCGCGCGATGATGCGCTTGGCCGGAATACCAAACACCTGCGCTAACGCGGCGAAATCCGGGTTGTCGGACAAATCGATCTCGCTGTAGCGCTCGGCGAAAAACAGCTCCTGCCACTGCCGCACCATGCCCAGCGAACTGTTGTCCAGCAGCACGATTTTCACCGGCAGCTTGCAACGCGCGATGGTAACCAGCTCTTGGACATTCATCATGAAGCTGCCATCGCCTGAAACCAGCACCACGGTGCGGTCGGGGCAGGCAAACTGCGCGCCCATCGCCGCCGGCAGGCCGAAGCCCATCGTGCCCAACGCGCCGCTGGTGAGATGGTTGCGCGGATCGTTGAAGCGGCAATGCTGGGCCACCCACATCTGATGCTGACCCACATCGCAGGCGATGATGGTGTCGACCGGGGCCACTTCGCTCAGGCGCTTGAGCAGCGCTGGTGCATAGATATCGGTACCGGGCGCGTCGTAACGCGCACCGAATTTTTCGCGATTCGCAAAGCAACGCGTGCGCCATGCCTGACAGTTGCCACGTGCCGCGCTCAAGGCTTTCAGACTCACGGACACATCGCCAGGCACTGCGATGTCGGCAGTGCGCAGCTTGGAAATTTCATACGCATCGGCATCCAGATGGATGACGCGCGCGAACGGTGCGAACTCGCTCAACTTGCCGGTGGCACGGTCGTCGAAACGCGCGCCCACCACCACTAACAGATCGCATTCCTGGATTGCCATGTTGGCCGCACGCGTGCCGTGCATGCCCAGCATCCCCAGGTAATCCGGATGCGCATGCGGCAACGCACCCAGGCCGCGCAAGGTCAGCGCGGTCGGGATGCCGGTGGCTTCGACAAAGCGCCGAAACGCCTCCACCGCACCAGCCAACGCGATTCCGCCACCGCCGTACACCACCGGGCGTTCGGCACCGGCAATGGCTGCCAATGCTTCTGCCAACTTGGCGTCTTCCGGCGCCGGAGGCGGCAGCACCGCCGCCGGCACGTGATCGGGCAACTGCGAGGCATCGGCGATCTGCACGTCCTTGGGCAGGTCGATCAGGACCGGCCCAGGACGTCCTTCGCGCGCGATGCGAAAGGCCTCGCGCACCATTTCCGGAAGATCCTCCACACGCCGCACCAGAAAGCTGTGCTTGACGATCGGCATGGTCATGCCAAACACGTCCAGTTCCTGGAACGCATCGGTGCCCAGCAACGATGTGGCGACCTGGCCGGTAAGGCACACCATCGGGACCGAATCAAGCATCGCGTCGGCGATGCCGGTGACCAGATTGGACGCGCCTGGGCCGGAGGTGGCCACGCACACGCCGACCCGACCGCTGGCACGGGCGTAGCCGTTGGCGGCGAGTGCGGCGCCCTGCTCGTGACGAACCAGGATGTGCTTGAGCCTGGAGTCCACCAGGGCGTCGTAGAACGGCATGATGGTGCCGCCCGGATAACCGAACAGCGTTTCCACGCCCTCGGCTTCCAGGGCCTGCGTCAGCCAGCGCGCGCCGTTGCGGGGCGTGCTGTGTGCGGAGGTGTTCATGCGTTGCGGACCTTCGGTGTTAAGCGGTGGGGGATGCGGCGGCGTTACGCCGCTTGTTGATTCGCAGGTGTGGTGGCGGCTTGCTGTTCGCCGTTGAGCCACACCATCTTGGCGCGCAGCTTCTTGCCTACCTCCTCGATCGGATGTTCCAGATCGGCCTGCTTGAACTTGGTGTAGTTCGGCAGGCCAGCTTCGTATTCGGCCACCCAATTCTTGGTGAAAGTGCCGTTCTGGATGTCGGTCAGCACATCCTTCATGCGCGCCTTGGTACTGGCGTCGATGACGCGCGGTCCGCTGACATAGTCGCCGTATTGCGCGGTTTCAGAGACAAATTCCAACATGCGGGTGATGCCGCCTTCGTAAAACAGGTCCACGATCAACTTCAGTTCGTGCAGCACTTCGTAGTACGCGATTTCAGGCTGGTAGCCGGCTTCCACCAATACTTCAAAACCTGCCTGCACCAGCGAGGAGGCGCCGCCGCACAGTACGGCCTGCTCGCCGAACAGATCGGTTTCGGTTTCTTCCTTGAAGGTGGTCTTGATGATGTTGGCGCGCGCGCCGCCCAGACCGCCGGCATAAGTCAGCGCAAACTGCTCCGCCTTGCCGCTGGTGTCCTGATACACCGCATAGATGCACGGTACGCCACGGCCGATTTCATATTCGCGACGCACCAGCGCGCCCGGGCCCTTCGGCGCGACCAGCACCACGTCCAGATCTGCGCGCGGCTTGATCATGTCGAAATGCACGTTCAGACCATGTGCGAACAGCAGGCAGGCGCCCTGCTTCATGTTCGGCGCGATGACCTCTTCGTACAGCTTCTTCTGCACCATGTCCGGGGTCAGGATCGCAACCAGATCGGCGCCCTTCACTGCTTCGGCCGGCGCCACGACGGTGAAGCCATTGGCTTGCGCCTTGGACTCGGTCGGGCCACCGGGACGCAGCCCGATGGTGACCTCGAAGCCGGAATCGCGCAGATTCAGCGCATGCGCGCGGCCCTGGCTGCCGTAGCCGATGATCGCGATTGTCGGTTGGATGTTGTTGCTCATGAATAAGTCCTTAGCGAGTTGGCAGTGAGAAATAAGGTCAGCCGGCAGCGTCAGAGGCTGGCCGGCTGAGCAAAGAGGGGATGGACGATGGCACTGTCCGTGCCGACGCATGCACCAGTGCCGTTGCGGGCGCGGGTGGAAGACGTTGCGGCGATTTCAGTGATGTCGTTCATGTCATTCGAAACTTTTGGTGGTCCCTGAAACGCGAAACCCCGCGCCGTTGCCGGTGCGGGGTCTGATCGAAGCCTTGTGTGTCTGTTGCCTACACGAAGTCCCGTCCCGCACCGGTTGGCAAGGTAATAAGTACGAGCACGAGAAGCGAGACGGCCGACGCGCCGAAGGGCGCGGACATCAAAGCGTTCGAGGTGGTGCGGCGATCCTGCATATGCCTGAGATAACCATTGCCGTAGGTATGGTGTCAACCCTTGCGGCTGAAACGGCCGTATCTATGTGTGACGCGGCTTGCAAAGCCTCGCGGCAGCAGCATGGTTACTTATGAAACTTGATCGACGCAGCGCAGGAATCGCCAATCCCGATCCCTAATTGCGCGGTATTCAGGGTCAACGTGGCGTGCGCATCGAACCACCCAGCATGACCCGCAGGTCTGGTTGGCGATGCATTCGTTGTGGCACGGTAACCTCCTGTCATGCGTTGCGAACCTGGGGCACATGCTCGATTCCGAGCACCGGCCGCGCCCGTCTCGCGACTGCGCAGTAGTTTTATTAGAAAGTCTAACTACCGTTGCTACGATGTGTGGGAGCTGCCGCCTAACAGTCAGGGCATTGCCGAGTTGCCGATGCTCAACATTCGGGTGATCTTTGCCGACGTCCGGTATGGCGGTTACCAGGCGATCGCGCGTGAGTCGGCAAGCGTGCGGCGCCTCGTAAAGCCGCAAGGACGGGCAGATGGCCGGTAACTGAGCAAGCCCGCGCGGATGAGCGCGCTGCTCAATTCCATTCCTAATGGCTTCGATTAATTGCTTCGATTGATTAGGAATTCTCATGAGTTCGATGCAACAGCCTGATCCGCCGTCGTAAACGCATGCGGCCGTACTTCCCGATGCGCCGGCCGCCTTGCTGCGGCTGTCGGCAGAGGCCCGCTTGGTGGCGCCTGCAACCGCGCCGGCCTGGACGTGCTAGGCAAGACCGCCAGCGAGCTGCAAGGTGCACCGGCAGCGCTGCTGTGGGGACTGAGCGCGGCCGATCTGGTCGGCGAAGACGGCGTCTGGGTCGCTCCGGGCGACGACCCGGCACGGCGCGTGCGCTATCTGCGCGACCGCGAGCACGGCGGTTGAATGCCGTCGCTGCCGCACGTGGAGACCGCGGTCATATTGCGCGAAGCCACCCGCTTGGCTGAAGACAGCCGGCCGGTGCCAATCTCGCCTCTGTTGCAGCCCTTGGTTGCGCGGCTGCAAGCCGAGCACGAAGACCGCACGGTGCTCGAACGTACCGCGCAGGCACTGGCCGGCTGCGAACAGGAGTTGCTGCTGCCGCTCGGTTTGGCAGAGACCGAGATGGGCCGCCGGCTACAGGCGGGCTTCGGCAATCTGGCTGAAGCGATCCGGCAAGCCGTTGCGCTGTCGGTGCAGATCGCCGCCGAGGTGCCGCCGTTGGTGGCCGAGAACGACGAGCTGGTGCGTCGTCAGTCGCAGGCGCAGGCGCAGACTGAGGCACTCGATGGCGCGCGCGCTGCGGCGGAGCGTCTGTCGTCGAGCCTGCAGGACGTCAATGCCGAGCTGGTGCAGGTCATTGCGCTGACCAACAGTGCCGATGAAAGCGCGCGCCAAGGTGTGGCCGCGGCACACGTGCTGGGCTAGGCAATGCACGAAGTGGAGCGCCGCGGGGCACGTGCCGGAGAGGTCATCGAAGTCATTGACGCGGTGGCATTTCAGACCAATATCCTGTCGATCAACGCCAGCATCGAAGCTGCGCATACCGACCATGCCGACCATGCCGTGCGCGGCTTTGCGGTGGTCGCCACCGAATCCGCCGTTTGGCCGAACGTGCCGCAGCTGCGGCGCGCGACGTACGCGCGATCCTGGCCGAAACCAGCGCCGTGATAGGCGAGGGCGCCGCGTCCGCTCGCGGCACCGAAGCGGTGCTCGATGGCATCACCCGCGTGCTCGGGCAGGCTAGTCGCGCGATGACCAATGTGGCCGGGCGCATCCAGGCGCAAGACGGTGAGATTCGTGGCATCGAGCGTGCCGTGGACGGTGTGGTCGCGTTGGGGCGCAGCAATCTGCAACACGCCGCGCATGTGGCCGAACGCAGCGAAGCGCTGGAGCGCGGTACCGAAACCCTGCGCGATTGTGTGGGCTTGTTTCGTTTGCCTGCCGACCCGCTGCAGGTGCACAGGCACGCGCGCGTTAAGGAGCTCGCCGTGGCGACCGCGAGCAAAATCGGCACCGCATTGACGCAGGCAATTGCACGCGGCCAGATCGCCGAAGCACACCATCGCCGAAGCACACCTGTTTGCGCGCACCTATACACCGATTGGCGGCGTGGAGCCGCATAAATTCAGCACCGACTTCGATGCGGTCTGCGACGACGTATTGCCGGCGTTGCAGGAGCCGCCGCTGGATGCGCATCCGTGGATCGTGTTCGCGATCTGCGCTAATCCCGATGGCTACGTTCCAACCCACAATCTGCGCTTCACCCAGCCGCTGACCGGCGATCCCAAGCGCGATTTGCTCGGCAACCGTACCAAGCGCAAGTTTGCCGACCGTGTCGGCCGTAGTGTGGGTGCGCATACCGACCCATATCGCCTGCAGGTTTACCGTCGCGACACCGGCCAGATCATGTTCGACCTGTCTGCACCAATCTTCGTCGGGCGCAAACACTGGGGCGGTCTGCGGGTAGGGTATAGGCTGGAATGACACTGTGCAGCAGAACTTGAGTAAAGCGCCAATCTTGAACGTGCTGCATATACCGCTAAAAAGCCGCTGCACATCGGCTACAAGCGGATAGTGATGGTGCAAGGCGGTCTGGGGATGGCGCGCAGTGACCCCGTCCTTATAATAATCGAGGCAAGTATTGCGAGTCGTCGTTGGCATCGTACGCCAGCGTTTGGGCTACCCATTCAGTCGCCTGCATAACTGCCACGGAAAATTCGAATAGTAGCCACGCGAAAGTGGCCAGCACATTCTTGTAGATTACCCCATGCAATCCGAGTCCTTTAGGGTTAAAGCACTGCTTTGATAAAGAAAATTTGCGCGTGGTGACGGCAATATGAACCCTGTATTCAGGGAGTAGAAGTTTGAGGCGTTTTCCTTGATTGAGTTAATGATATATTAATTTATTGTAAGTTTGGTATATTCCAGTGTCAGCGCGGACGCTGAACGGTTGATGCGGCCATGACCGCCGCTCATTATTTTTTCGCTAAGAATCTCTGACTATGCATATGCTGCTTCGCAGCACTTCGTGCATCGCTCTTTTTCTTCGCGATAAATTTTTGAGGTATTACATGAGAGGTAGAGGATTTGCCTGCCGCAGCTAGACGATTGTATTTCTCTACCGGAGATATTTAAGGTGACCACGACTCATATTCAAATCAATCAACACGCGCCTACCAATTTCTTCATCAATCTTGGCGTCAGCCTAGGTTTGCCCGATGACCTTGTACAACGGATCGCTGCTGGCGAGGCGGTGCTTGGGCCGGCAGGGATGCTCTGCCGTGTACATATGCAGCCGCACAAGCACGCAGATACATTGGCCGCGTTTCCTGAGGTGATTCTGCCGATAGCGGCACGCGAACTAGGCGGAGACGATGTGGTGAAGCTACTCGCGCTGCAGGAGCACTTGCTGACAGAATACGGTTGGCGGCTCACGCTATCGAATCTGGGCCTGCTGTGTGTCTGTCCGTTGATCGCTGCGCACAGCGCCGAAGATGTGGCGGCGGTCTTGGACCGTGGCCAGACGATCGCGCGGTTAGCGCTGGAAGTGTTGGTAGCACAGACCGACGAATCCGCGGCGGTGGTGTCATGAAGTCTCCCGCACAGATAGGAAGCTCTTGGAGGACCCCGCAACAGTGCGTCCCCCAGGGTGATAGCGAGCAAACGAACCAAGGCGAGGTTATGGAAGAAACCTCAACATCAACGCAATCCGAGTTATTAAAGGGGCTGAGGCATCCTTCGCGCCGCATGTCGTTCAAAAACTCTGATGCGTCCAAGTTGGCGTCAGAGGGCACACTAAGCTTTACCGAATCCGGGCGTTCCTCTGATGCGTCCGGGTTCTCGTTCCAATACGTACCAAGCCGTTCCGAATTCTTGCCGGCCTCTGATGCGTCCGAGCTTATGTTCGAAACCGGATCAAGAAATTTCGGATCCTTTGGTGCCTCCGAAGCGTCCGAGTTGTCGTTTAGAAGTGCGCATACGGACTTTATGCCACCCGACTTGCAGATGTCGATCACGCCCGATATGTCAGAGCCCCAAGTGTCAGAGCCTCTAGCCAATAGCAGCGCACAGGCGCTGGAAACGTTGAAGAACACGCTACGTTCGCACCTGAGGGGTATTCGTTTTGAAGAGGAATCGACTACCCAGAGAGATCTGGAGAATCAGTATCTGCAGTGGGCGGACGCACGCTTGCAGGAGCGCGTGGCGGCATTCGGGCCAGACGCCGGATATCAGATCGGCGGCGATATGGCAGCGATAGGAGCCAAGGCCACGTTGCCGATCGCTTACGAGTGCTTGAGGAAGCTCATGATCGTAACAACGCGTCAACCATTGGGCGTGTTCACGGGCACCACCTACGATAAACACAGAATTCCTGGATCGGAACCCGTGAGTATGGCGGCCGTAGCGGCACTTGGTTCCTCGGCAGGGTCTTACGTTTGCGATACGTTTCTGGTGCCGGCGATGGACCGGCGCGCGCGCGTGGCAAATTTGCCAAGATTCAAAGCGATCGATCCAAAGGTACTGGTGCCCGACCCGCCGCCGGTCGCTCTGGAGATATCCACCCACGGCAAAAAGCGCTTCAGTGTCCGTGGCGGGCGGGACCTCGCGACGGCACAGGAGAAGGCGGATGTCTACGAGAGCCGCAAGCGGATCAGTGAATGGCAAGCGGTGCTGGAAGAAAGGTCGGTCCGCACCTTTCTGTTCAAGCCAGGGGTAAATGCGGTGGTCAACGGTGCGCGCCGGATCCCCAGCGGGCCGGCACATACGCCCATTGGTCAGACGGCGATGGCCGCGCTCGCCATCGGTAGTTGGGGGATTGCGCATCAGGCCATTCTGGAGACCGGTAAAGCCCTTGCCTGCACTGGTCAGGCGAGTGTTCCAGACCTGGTGGGTGGGCACCAGCGTCTTAATACCTTCTTGTTGTCCTTGCCGGATACGGCGCGTCCACCCACGCAATGGTCCGATGCGATCCATTTTCCACGCTATTTGCTGGAGACCGGCAAGGAGGGGATGGCGTTGGCCAAGCATGCCTGGAACACCGCCGGCGCGGTCACGGACGCGGTGAACGATGTGCTGTTCCGTCATGTGTCAGCCAATATGCTGGCCACGTTCGCCTCTACCAGCGTAGGCAGGTTTATCGCCTCGCTTTGGCGTGGTGGCAGGTATACAGCTCCGCCAAATGAAGCCGTCAACGCGCCCGCGGTACTGTTCGGACAGGGTGCGGCCACGGCCACCAATGACATGGTCTGGAATGCCGTCAAGTCCAAGAACGGTTCCTACACTGCAAACGCGACACGCTTGGACCAAGCGCGTGCTGTCGAGGCGGCCAGGCACGACCTGACGATCACAGAAACGACGCGGGCGCTAGTGGACTCGATCAGGTCCGTGTATGAAGCGCTGGACCCAGCGCGCGCGATGGAAGAGGGAAGCCCTTCACGTCAACGTCTTCAACCGTCCCATTTGCAGGCCCTATTCCGCGTGCTTGAGCAGCTGAATCTGGAGATCGATATGCAAGATGTGCCGCTGGAGAAGGTTGACGCTGCCTACAATCTTTGGCGTGAAGAAAAGGATTTTTTCAATAGCTGCATCCCATCGAAGAATAGCTCGGAGAGTATCGCCGATGCTGCCGCTGTGACCACGCTTGTTGACCAGTTGGGTACTCTCCAGCAGGCCATAAGCCAGCGTCAGCAGCTAAAGCGATGGGAGCAGGGGCGTAGCTGAGAGTGGATGTCTTTCAGATTGATGTTGCGATGTGTGCCGACTGGCTTGGAAATTGCCCGTGTCAGTTTTGGGAGCCACGATCGATCTTGATACGGCACGGCACTATGCGCGCGACGGCGCGACTATGCCGCTCGCGACACCGCGTTTTTGTTTGGATATGCTCATGGCCACTCGTGAGCCAGTTGCTCTGCGCCATCAGCCGCCAGCATTGCGCCCGCCCACGGTATCGCTGACCTGCAACATGCGCTGAACCGAAAGAAGGTACCGCTACCAGAAAAATCCGCGCATGCACGTGGTGGGTGTAAGGACACGTTCGCAACTGCGAATGCGTCAGCCAAAAAGAGCCGCGGCCATCTGTTGTGTTGATGCATTGCCCCATGTGAGCGCCGCTTGTGCGTCGGTGGCCATACCTGTGAGTGCATTAAGCACATGCTGCCGCTGCGGTGATGTGGTGTAATTAGCGGCGAAGTGGGGGTACCTCGGTCTAGCCGCGGTTGAGATAGTCCCTTCGAACCTGATCCGGCTGATACCGGCGTAGGGAAGCTTCGTTAAATGCGATGGTCCGTACCTGCACGGGCAGTCTGTGTTGAGCGCCGCCGCTTCGTCCCCACTGCGAATCCTTCGCAGACCCAGCGCCGTTGGTGCTGGTTTTCCAGCACACAGGACGAATGCCATGAATGCCGCGCCCACCGTTTTGCAGCAACAAGCCCAGTCGTTGTCCGAGGCTGTGACCCAGCCGATTCCCGGTTCCCGCAAGATCTTCGTGCAAGGCTCGCGCGCCGATCTACAGGTGCCCATGCGCGAAATCGCACTGACCCGCACCCCCACATTGTTCGGTGGCGAAGACAACCCGCCGCTCAGTGTCTACGACACCTCCGGGCCGTACACCGACCCGCATGCTGCAATCGACCTTGTCGCTGGCCTGGATCCGCTGCGCGCTGGCTGGATCGCCGAGCGTGGCGATACTGTGGCGCTGGACGGGCTGAGTTCGAACTTCGGGCGCGGCCGCGAGCACGATGTACGGCTGGATGCGGTGCGCTTCCCCGCACGGCGCTTGCCGCGGGTGGCGCGCGACGGTGCCAACGTCACCCAGATGCACTACGCACGCCGCGGCATCATCACCCCCGAGATGGAGTTCGTCGCAATTCGCGAAAACCAGCGCCTGGAGGCGGTGACCGACGCGATGCTGCGCAAGCAACATCCGGGCGAAGCCTTCGGTGCGGCGATCCAACAACGCATCACGCCGGAGTTCGTGCGCGACGAGATTGCGCGCGGTCGCGCGATCCTGCCCAACAACATCAATCATCCGGAAAGCGAGCCGATGATCATCGGCCGCAATTTTCTGACCAAGATCAACGCCAACATCGGCAATAGTGCGGTGTCCTCGGGCATTGCCGAAGAAGTCGAAAAGCTGGTGTGGTCGATCCGCTGGGGCGGCGACACGGTGATGGATCTGTCCACCGGCAAGCACATCCATGAAACGCGCGAGTGGATCATCCGCAACTCGCCTGTGCCGATCGGCACGGTGCCGATCTATCAGGCGCTGGAAAAGGTCGATGGCCGCGCCGAGGAGCTTACCTGGGAAATCTTTCGCGACACCTTGATCGAGCAGGCCGAACAAGGCGTGGACTACTTCACCATCCACGCCGGCGTGTTGTTGCGCTACGTGCCGCTTACCGCCAAACGCGTCACCGGCATCGTCTCGCGTGGTGGCTCGATCCTGGCCAAGTGGTGCTTGGCGCATCACAAGGAAAACTTTCTCTACACCCATTTTGAAGACATCTGCCAGATCATGAAGGCCTACGACGTGGCGTTCTCGCTGGGCGATGGTTTGCGCCCAGGCTGCATCGCCGATGCCAACGACGCGGCGCAGTTCGGCGAGCTGGAAACGCTGGGCGAGCTGACCAAGATCGCGTGGAAGCACGATGTGCAAACCATGATCGAAGGTCCTGGCCATGTGCCGATGCAGTTGATCAAGGAAAACATGGACAAGCAGCTGCGCGAATGCGGCGAAGCACCGTTCTATACCTTGGGGCCGTTGACCACCGATATCGCCCCCGGCTACGACCACATCACCAGCGCGATCGGCGCGGCGATGATCGGTTGGTTCGGTACCGCGATGCTCTGCTATGTCACGCCGAAGGAGCACTTGGGCCTGCCTAACCGGCAGGACGTACGTGACGGCATCATGGCCTATAAGATCGCCGCGCATGCCGCCGACCTCGCCAAGGGGCATCCGGGCGCGCAGGTGCGCGACAACGCCTTGAGCAAGGCGCGTTTCGAATTCCGTTGGGACGACCAATTCCATCTCGGCCTGGATCCGGAAAAGGCCAAGGAGTTCCACGACCAGACTCTGCCCAAGGACGCGCACAAACTGGCGCACTTCTGTTCGATGTGCGGGCCGCACTTCTGTTCGATGAAAATTACCCAGGACGTACGCGATTACGCAGCCGAGCACGGCATGGACGAAGAGCACGCGCTATCGGCGGGAATGGACGAAAAGTCGGCGCAATTTCTGGCGCAAGGCGCGCAGGTGTATCGCGCTTCGTGACAGGGTGCGGGATTGATTTCTGCGCGCGCAGTGCAGCGGCTGCTTAGGGAGAATTCAGCTTCATCCTTTGCAGATCGCACCACGGCTTGCAAGTGTCGTGGTGCGGTCGAGTTGCGAGCGTTTACGACCGACGAGGATTTCGAGCGATTTTACCTGAACCGTAGATAAAAAATCGCGCCAGAAGGCGCGAAGGATACGTCGTAATTATTTGAATGCGTCGGCGAGAGAGAGAGCCTGACGTCGCTGCCTGTTGTAGGAAGCAACGAAAAATAGAGTAAAGTTTTGTACTAAATAGATGTATGACATAGTTGGCCGTCGTCCTTTGCTGAATTTGGCGTTTCGCGCGAAACACGCAATGCGTTCTCCGTAGTCCTTGCATGCCGATGCGTGCTCTTGCCAATGAGTGTTCCTCCCGCTAATGCAATCCCATCGGGCCGGCTACGAATCGGTCAGTGCGTGGCTGATGCTGCATTGTGCGAAATTGGTGCTCTTTATGCGAGGCGTGCGCTGCGCTTGGCGCCCAAATCCTTGGCGGTGTTGCTGACTCCGATACAACAGCCAGGGCATGTGGTCACGCGCGCGCAACTGCTTGCCGAGGGGTGGCCCGACATCTTGCCGACCAACGATGTGGTGACCCAGGTGGTCACTCAACTGCGCAAGGCACTCGCCAGCAGTGACGGGCCACGCTCCGAGCACATCGAGACGATCGCCAAGACCAGGTATCGCTTGATGGCGCCGGTGAAGTGGGAAACGCAGTTGGAGACACTGACACCGATCGCTCAGGGTGCGTCTCAATCAGGACCGCCTAATCAGTTGCAACCCGATAACGGCGCGCTGCGTGCGTCCCGCAAAGTCAGCACTGCGACGCCGACAGCTCATGGCGCACCCAAACAGCCTGCGCGGCCGTCGCCCGCTGCGTCAACATCGTTGCGTCAGCGTCGCTGGATGGCCTTGGCAGTCTCCAGCGTGGCGTTATTGGTGGTGCTCGGCTTGGCTGCACGCTCGCTGTGCTTGCGCGGCCCTTCGACGGACGCCACGGCTTCGTCCGCGCTGTTGGGCAGCCCCAAGCGGCAGTATCAGGTCATCACGGCAGGCGGCGGTTTCGATCTCACGCCCAGCCTGTCGCCGGATGTGGGGGAGAGTGAACCCGCCTCGGTGCGTTTGATCGAAGGGCTGCGAGCGGATGCGCGTCAGGCCGCAGACTGGTCCGCCGACTCGCAGCGCGTGCTTGTCAGCGGCAGCGATGCGGACGGGCATGCGGCACTGTTCGAAGCGCCCCCTAGCACTGGCAAGGCAGCGAGCACCGGCAAGGCAGTGCGACTGCCGGTGCCGCAACCGCGACCATCGCAGGCGACCCACCTTCTCGATCCTAGTGGGCGCCGGAATTTATTGGTCGGCTGCGTTACCTGTTATCCAGCGACACCTGTGCCATGTATGACAGCGAGTTGCGCGGTGGTCATGGGCAGTGTCTGGATGTGGCGAAATTCACCACGATCAACGGTTTCAGCCTGGATCAGAACAACGGCGCGCGGTATGTAGCGCTAGCAGAAGAAGATGGCAGTTCGATTGCCTATATGCCGCTAAGGAACCTCTGAACAACGCACTTCAAATGCGCGACACTACACACCTACGTTGAGGAGTCATCCATGCAACTGACGTTCGGTGACGCTGAAGGTTTGGGCAAGCGCAAGCAGACTCGCCGCGAGATCTTCCTGGCCGAGATGGAGCAGGTGGTTCCGTGGAGGCATTTGCTCGGACTGATCGCGCCGCACTATCCGGTGTCGGGGCGGCCTGGTCGACAGCCGTACGCACTGGCGACGATGTTGCGGATTCATTTGCTGCAGCAGTGGTATGCGTTGAGCGATCCGGCGATGGAAGAAGCGTTGCACGAGATCCGGACCTTGCGCCGTTTTGCCCGGCTCGGCGGTTTGGACAATGTTCCCGACGAGACCACGATTCTCAACTTTCGCCGCTTGCTGGAAACCCATGGCCTTGCAGCGCGGATGCTGGAGGCCGTCAACGCGGATCTGGTGCGCAAGGGTCAGAGCCTGCGGTCCGGCACGATCGTCGATGCAACCCTGATCGCTGCGCCCAGTTCGACCAAGAACACCGACCGCGCGCGCGACCCTGAAATGCATCAGACCAAGAAAGGCAATCAGTGGTATTTCGGGATGAAGGCACCCATCGGCGTGGATGAGTTTTCCGGGCTGGTGCACCACGTCCGTTGTACGGCTGCCAATGTGGCCGATGTCACGGTGACCCACGCATTGCTGCACGGCAAAGAAGACAGTGTGTTCGGCGACAGCGGCTACACCGGTGCGGACAAACGCGAAGAACTGCAGACCTGCAAGGCTGGTTTTTTCATTGCCGCCAAGCGTTCGACGATTCAAGCCATTGGCAACAAACGCGAGCGCCGCCAGGAAGAACGTTGGGAATACTTCAAAGCAAGTGTGCGTGCGAAGGTGGAGCATCCATTCCGCGTGATCAAACGCCAGTTTGGCTACACCAAGGTCCGCTATCGCGGCCTGGCCAAGAACACCGCGCATGTGCTGACCCTGTTCGCACTATCCAATCTGTGGATGGTGCGCCGGCAGTTGCTGCCGGCCAGGGGATAATGCTGTCTGGCGCCAGCCAACGCCGCAAGAAACCGTAGAAATCGTATCGTACGCATCAACTCTGTGCGCTATTGGCACGCAGCAGGCTCGAATTTTAGAGGTCTGGTGCGTTGTTCAGACCTTCCCTAGCGGAGTGTTCTTCCGTCAGCATAGGATTCATCTCCAACCTGTTGTCCGTGTTGAGAAAAATAATTTCGTAAGTTCTTCGGAAAGGCTTCGTGTCAATCTCGGCACATCTTCGTCGGAACTTACTGACTCACGCCATCTTTTTTACAAGGCACTGCCAATATGCAACAGGTCATCACCGCAGATCGCGGACTTGCACTTTCATTGGATGGTGCCAGCGAGTTGGCCTCGACCACCTGTCTGGCAGCCTCGCGTCTGGGCAGCATCCGGACCGTTGCTTCGACATTCACGCTGTGGGTGCAGTTGCGCGGTCGAGCCTGGGTGGAATCCAAGGAAGGGCGTTTTCGTCTGCGCACCAGCGACTGGATCGCCTTCGACAAGGATTCGCATCCCACTGTGCAGACAGACCGCAGCGCGCTGTGCGTTGGCGTCAGCCTCGATGGCGACAGCTTGCAATCGCTGGCCGCATTGACCGACGCCACGCTGTATCCGGGCCGCAGCCAGCTATCGCGTAGCGATCTGCGGATCGCGTTGCGTTTGTGGCGTCATGCCGCTGCACAGAGCGGCAGCGCATCGGCACGCCCGTTGTTGCTTCACTTGGCCGCAATGCAACGCGACTTTATCGAGCAAGAACAACGTTGCCCAGGTCGCTCGCGTAGCCGCCGTCGTCAGGTGTTCGGTCGCATGCAGCGTGCGCGACTGTATCTGGAAGGCAATAGCGACCGCGTGGTGCGTATCAGCGAGCTGGCGCAGCTGACCAACTTTTCCAGTTGGTATGTCTCCAAGACCTTTCAAAGTTTGTATGAAGAGAGTCCGCAGGCTTTGTCGGCGCGTTTGCGTCTGGAGCGTGCATCCGACCTATTGCGTGATACCTCGATGATGATCGGCGAGGTTGCGGCCGCTAGCGGCTTCGACAATTGCTGCAGCTTCGCGCGTGCCTTTCGTGCGCGCTTTGGTGTCTGCGCATCGCACTACCGCGATCAAACGGAAAATTCGCCAGATTCGGCAAAGCCACGGAACGCGACGCGCAAAGCCACGGTGTTTACGCAATCGTAACTTGGACGGAGGCGCTTAACGTGCCACTAACGAATCCTTGGAGAGATTGATGAACCTTCGCACTTCCGCAGTGCGGCTGGGCTTGTTGCCCGCCGGTATTGCGATCGCGTTGACGCCGGCATTCGCTGCCAATGCACAAGAGCAGTCCGCACCGTCGACCACGACGTTGGACCGCATTGAAATTACCGGCTCGCGCATCCGCTCGGTTGACGTGGAAACCGCACAGCCGGTGTTTACCGTCACCCAGCAGGACATTCAGAAGTCGGGCCTTGTCAGCGTTGGCGACATCCTCCAGAACTTGTCGATTGCTGGTACGCAGACCTACAGCAAGGCATCAGTGCTGACCTCCGATCCGGAACAGGGCGGCCAGTACGTCAACCTGTATAACCTGGGTGAGAACCGTACCCTGGTGCTGGTGAACGGCAAGCGTTGGACCAGCAGCCTGTCTGGCCTGAGCGACATGTCCACGATTCCGAGCGCGCTGATCGAGCGCATCGAAGTCTTGAAGGACGGCGCTTCGGCGATCTATGGTTCCGACGCAGTGGCCGGTGTAGTCAACATCATCCTGCGCCACAATTACGACGGCGCAGAAGCGTCGGCGTACTTCGGCCAGAACGGCCGTGGTGATGGTTCCAAGGAGCAGTATTCCTTCACCGCAGGTACCACCAACGAGCGTTCGTCACTGGTGTTTGGCGTCAACTACACCCAGGAGGATCCAGTGTGGGCCAGGGCTCGCGCGCTGACTCGTTACTCGTCTGGCCCGAACCACATCGAAGAAAGCCTGAGCGCGACCGGCCCGTGGGGCCGTTTCACCTCCGACGACCAAACCTACATCCTCAACCACACCGGCTCGTTCGATGGTAGCGGCGTCGGCGCAGACTCGCGCAACCTTGCCAACTACCACAACGAGATCACCACCGACGATTACTACAACAGCGTCAACCAGATGATGTTGCAGCAGTCCAGCAAGAACAAGTCGGTCTTCACAAGCGGCAGCTACAACATCACCGACAGCATCACCTTCAAGTCGACGGCGATGTATTCCGAGCGCGAGTCAAACCGTCAGATTGCCGGCTATCCTCTGCAGGCCGCATCGCAGCCGCAGTTCCCGGTGGCGATCAGCGGCAGCAGCTACTACAACCCGGTCGGCCAAGACATCAACAGCTGGTTCCGCCGTATCGTCGAGTTGCCGCGCACCACCGAGAGCAACGTCAAGTCCACCCACCTCGATGCAGCGCTGGAAGGCGTGCTCGATGTCGGCAGTCACGGCTGGAACTGGGACGTCGGTTTCAACTACAACAAATACGACGTGACTCAGGTCTCGCGCGGCAACATCAACCTGTTGGCGTTGCAGAAGGCGATCGGTCCGTCGTTCCTCAATGCACAGGGCCAGGTGCAGTGCGGTACTGCGGCCAGCCCGCTACCGCTGGGCACCAGCAATGCGCTGGGCCAGTGCACCCCGTTCAACGTCCTGGGCGGCCCGTCGGCCTCCACCCCGGACGCCCTGCAGTACATCAATGCGCTGGGTCAGGCAACGCAGCAGAGCCTGAGCAAGCAGTGGAATGCCAACATCACCGGTGGCCTATTCGATTTGCCGGCAGGTGAGCTGGGCTTCGCTGCCGGTGTCGAACACCGTGAAATCAGCGGCTACGATTATCCGGACATGCTGTCCAGCGCCGGTTACACCACCGATCTGGCCGCACAGGCAACCGAAGGTAGCTACCAGACTAACGAAGCCTATCTGGAGTTCTTGATTCCGGTACTGAAGGATCTGCCGGGCGCCAAGCAACTGTCGTTCGACGTCGCTGCGCGTTACAGCAACTACAGCCGCTTCGGCGATACCACCAACAGCAAGTTCAGCTTCACCTGGAAGCCGATCGACGACCTGCTGGTGCGTGGTACCTACGGCACCGGCTTCCGGGCGCCGACGCTGGCCGACACCTTCGGTGGTGGCTCGCAGACGTTCGACACCTTCACCGATCCGTGCGATGCGACCTTCGGTTCGTTGGGCAACAGCGGGGTGGCAGCACGCTGCGCTGGCGCAGGCCTGCCAGCTGACTTCCGTCAGACCGATAGTGCTGGCAACCCGGTGGCCCGTCGCGATGTACAGGGCAATGCGCCTTTCAATTCTGGCGTCGGCAATGCCGAGCTGGAGCCGGAACGCAGCATTACCCGCACCGTCGGCATGGTCTATAGCCCGCACTGGGTGCAGGGTCTGGACTTCTCGCTAGATTGGTACCGGATCTCGATCTCCAACATCATTACGTTGTTGTCGGCCGATGATGTGTTGAACAATTGCTACCTCAATAATCTGGAAAGCTACTGCGCCGACTTCGGTCGCGATGCGGTGACCGGTCAGGTCACAACGCTGAGCCGTGGCAACGTCAACCTGGGTCGTCTGGAAACCGAAGGCTATAACTTCGGCGTGCGTTACCGTTTGCCTGAAATGGGTATCGGCAAGTTCGTCGTCAACCTCGACACCAACTACCTGACCACTTACAAATCTCAGGCCGAGTCTGGTGCCGAGTGGCAGAACTATGCCGGTTATTGGAACTACCCGCGCGTGCGAGCTACGTTGGGTGTGGGTTGGTCGCGTGATGCGTTGTCGGCCAGCTGGGATCTGCGTTACTACGGTGGCTTCCGTGACTACTGCTGGGATGCCGCGGCTGGTATCGAGTGCAACGACCCCAGCTACCAGACGTCCAACCCGGCATGGGGCGGCGGTAACGGAGCCAACAAGAAGGGCTCGATCTCCTATCAGGACGCCTCTGTCAGCTGGCAGGCTCCATGGAACGGCAGCGTGACCATCGGCGCACGCAACGTGTGGAACAAGAAGCCGCCGATCACCTACTCGATCACCAACAGCAGCACCGCTGCGATCGATCCGATGCTCGATTACGACCGATTCCTGTTCATGCAGTACAACCAGCGCTTCTGATCATCTAAGCGTCGTAAGGTTTTAAAGAAAAGCGGGCCGAAAGGCCCGCTTTTTCTGTGGTTCGCTTAAAGTCGCGTGTGATTGCGTGCGAGATATGGCGGGGTCATTGCCAAGAGGCGTGCCTTGTTAAGCGCGCTTTTTCGGCATCCTACGGAATCATCGATATCGGTACATATCGATTGCCTCCATGCTTGCTGAGGTGCACACCGGAGCGCTGCATATGCATCTGTACAGTGCAGTCGAAAGAACGCCTCGAAAGAACTCAAAGAAAAAGGGCGCGACCATGTCGCGCCTTTTTTGTTCATCAACCGCATTACCATCCACTCACGCATCGGCAAGCCCCAATAACGTATCAGCCTGCTCGCGCCAGACCGGCAAGCGGGTGATGACGCCTACCTTGGTCAGATACTCTTCGTCCACAGTTTCGCCGCTGGCCAGTGCCGTTGCAACATGCACCGCACCGGTCACCCAGAAACTGCGCAGGCTGGAGCGCTGAGGGTTGCGATAGAAGGCCACCGCTTCGATGATCGGCATCGGCAGGCCCCATAGACCGAGCAGGTACGCACCGGCTTCGGTGTGACCAGGGCGCTCGTCGCCCCCTTCCAGCGGCGGTCCGCGCTCGTCGCGAACTCCAGGCAGCAACAGGCCGATATCGGCCAGAAGCGCGGCGGTGGAGCCGAGTTCTGCACTGGTTGGCGGCAGTATCTTGGCCGCCAAGCGCGAGGAGAGCAGGGCGCGGCGCTGCATTGCGCTGCGCTCGGCCGGAGCGAGGGTCTGCACCGAGAATACTTCGCTGGCCAGCACCAGATCGCGCAATGTCGCCACGCCCAGGCGGGTCACTGCCGTGCGCAGATCGGTGATGCTGCTGCCGCCGGAAAAGAAGGCCGAATTGCACAGCTGCAACACCTTGGCCGCGATCGCCGGGTCGCCGGCGATCAGCTTGGCAATGTCCGCCGCATCGGCGCCATCGTCTTCTTCCAGCGCGTGCATCAGACTCAGATAAAGGTGTGGTGGCGACGGCAGTTTTTCGATACGTCCGATCGCTGCGCGCAGACGCGGGTTGCTGAGCAGATCGCGCAACTCTTCCAGGCTGATGACCGCTTCGAGCAGCACTTCCGGCGCCAACGGCATCGGCAGGAAGCGATGCGCCACGCCGATGATGCGGGCGGGCGGCGTGCGCTGGCCGTCTTGCCCATCGATCAAGGCGATGCGAATGGTGTCCGGGCGCAGCGTACGAATCTGCCCCAGCAATGTGGCGGCAGTGAGGTCCGCCAACACGGGGGCGACGATGACCGCATCGAACGGCGACAGTACGGTAGCTTCAATCGCCGAATTTCCGTCGGCCACCTGCTGTGTCTGCCACTGGTCGCCGATATCGGCAACATAGTCGATAAGGTCGGACGGAAGACTTGCTTCGTCCCCAACAAACAGAATACGCAAGGCGCTTCCCCAAGAGTCACCGGTGACAGGCACCGGCCAGACGCTGCCGGCAATGTACCCAATCTGCCGACGGCGGTCATCGGGATCACGCCAGAAGCGTGATCCCGATCGCTTCGCGTCTGCTGGTGTGCATCACGGTTGATGGATCAGGGGGCGTCGGAATTATAGCGCTCTACCGACTCCACCAGAATGCGCTTGGCCTCGGCCGCGCCGCCCCAACCGTCCAGCTTGACCCACTTGCCCTTCTCCAAATCCTTGTAATGCTCAAAGAAATGGCCAATACGTTCCATCCAGTGGCTGGACACCTGGTCGATGTCTTCGATGTGCGCGTAGCCGGAGAAAATCTTCTCGATCGGCACGGCTAGGATCTTTTCGTCGCTGCCGGCCTCGTCGCTCATACGCAGCACGCCTACCGGACGGCAACGCACCACCGAGCCCGGAACCAGCGGCAGCGGCAACACCACCAGCACATCGGCCGGGTCGCCGTCGCCGCACAGGGTGTTGGGCACGTAGCCGTAATTGCAGGGATAGCGCATCGGGGTCGACAGGATGCGGTCGACGAAGATCGCGCCGCTGGCCTTGTCCACTTCGTACTTGACCGGCTCGGAATCCTTCGGGATCTCGATGACGACGTTGATTTCTTCCGGCAGATTTTTGCCAGAGGTGACCAGTTCAAGGCCCATGCGGGTAGCTCCGAGGCGTCAGCTGTGTGTGGAACACGATTCTACGCGTTCGGCTGTTGCGCTGCAGCGATACTGAATGGGCAATGTTCTGACGGTCGAGCGCGGCATAGCCCGCGTTCATCGCGAGGAGGTCGCCGATCATTACAACCAACACTGCGGTGCACGCTACAGGCTCATCCATTGTTCGGGAATCGCCATGTCCAGGCTCGCGCGTTTGCTCGTCGTATTGCTGCTGTCCCTCATCGCACAGCTTGCCGCCGCGGAAACGCCACCGCCGACCTTCGTGGACGCGGTGGACTGGCCGGCCAATGGCGAAGGCTGGGAGGCGTTCATCGATCTGGAACAGCGTCTGGATCACGACTTCGACCAGATTTGCGGCGACACCTTTTGCGGCGGCGAGTTCAGCGACTATCAGCCGCTGCGCTTCCGTTGCTCGGTGCATCGTGTGACCGGGGTGGTGCGCAGCTGCATCTGGACATTTGGTGCCAGCGAGCTCAGCGTCGATCCCCGCAGCGGGTTCCTACACTCGGATAGCCGGGTCTGGCGCTGCACGGCGCCATTGAAGGATGGGACCCGCCTGGACGAGATGTATCGCACGCTTGGGGTAAACAATCCGCTGTTCGAGCCGCTGCCGAACGGCGCGTCGCCGATCTACGACGGATTGATCGGTTGCCTTTGAGCCTGATGTTAGAGGGCTGCACATGGTCGTGCAGCCTTTCGCGCCCTCCAGCTAATTCATGGGGCGCGCTTGGTCGGTGGGTAAGTGCGATTGCGGCGTTAACCACAGCGTTGGGTTGGCTCCAAACAGTGCGTACGTCTGGGACCAACAGCAAAGCCACGATATTGATGATCTTGATCAGCGGATTGATCGCAGGCCCGGCAGTGTCCTTGTACGGGTCACCGACCGTGTCGCCAGTGATTGCAGCTTTGTGTGCCTCGCTGCCCTTGCCGCCGAAGTGGCCGTCTTCGATGTACTTCTTGGCGTTGTCCCAGGCACCGCCGCCAGTGGTCATGGAAATCGCCAGGAACAAGCCGGTCACGATTCTGCCGATCAGCAAGCCACCCAGTGCGCGTGGGCCGAGCAGCGGCCCGACCACGACGGGAGCGACGAGCGGCAGTAGCGAAGGCACGATCATTTCGCGGATTGCCGAGCGGGTCAGCATGTCCACCGCGCGGTCGTATTGCGGTTTGGCGGTGCCGGCCATGATGCCGGGGATCTCGCGGAACTGGCGACGCACTTCCTCGACCACTGCCCCTGCCGCGCGGCCCACCGCTTCCATCGCCATCGCCCCGAACAGATACGGGATCAGTCCGCCGATCAACAAGCCGATGATCACCGTGTGGTTGGACAAATCAAACGTGAACGCTACGTTGGGATTGGCCGCCTGCAGGTTGTGGGTGTAGTCGGCAAACAGCACCAGTGCAGCCAGCGCTGCCGAGCCCATCGCATAGCCCTTGGTCACTGCTTTGGTGGTGTTTCCCACCGCATCCAGCGGGTCGGTGATGTTGCGTACTTCTGGCGGCAACTCGGCCATTTCGGCAATACCGCCGGCGTTGTCGGTGATCGGCCCGTAGGCGTCCAGCGCAACGATCATGCCGGCCATCGACAACATCGCTGTTGCAGCGATCGCAATGCCGTACAACCCGCCAAAGTGGAATGCGCCCCATATCGCGGCACACACTGCGATGACAGGCAGCGCAGTGGATTTCATCGAGACGCCCAAGCCGGCAATGATGTTGGTGCCATGACCGGTGGTGCTCGCTGCTGCAACATGCTGCACCGGCTTGTATTGGGTGCCGGTGTAATACTCGGTGATCCACACGATCAAGCCGGTGAGCACCAGGCCGATCAATGCGCAGGCATACAACGACGTGGCGCCGTGGCTGTTGTCGCGCATCAGCGACTGGGTGATCGGCCAATAGGCGAGCGCAGTAAGCACGCCGGAAACGATCACGCCTTTGTAAAGCGCGCCCATGATCGAGCCACCTGCTGCGACCTCGACGAGGGCCGCGCCGACGATCGAGGCGATGATCGACACACCACCGAGTACCAGCGGATACAGCACCGCGTGTGGCCCGGTTTCGGTAAGCGTCAAATTGCCGAGCAGCATGGTAGCGATCACGGTGACCGCATAGGTTTCGAACAGATCCGCCGCCATGCTCGCGCAGTCGCCGACGTTGTCGCCGACATTGTCCGCGATCACCGCCGGATTACGCGGGTCGTCCTCGGGAATGCCGGCTTCGATCTTGCCGACCAGATCCGCGCCTACGTCTGCGCCCTTGGTGAAAATACCACCACCCAAACGCGCGAAGATCGAAATCAACGACGACCCGAACGCCAATCCAACCAGCGCATGCAGGTTCTCTTCCAGTGGCAAGCCCATCGCTTGCAGTACCGCGTAGTAACCGGCCACGCCGAGCAGGCCAAGGCCCACCACCAACATGCCGGTGATGGTGCCGCCACGGAACGCCACATCCATCGCCTTGCCGATGCCATGCCGTGCGGCCTCGGCAGTACGCACGTTGGCGCGCACCGAGACATTCATGCCGATATAGCCGGCCAGTCCCGACAACACTGCGCCGATCGCGAAGCCGATCGCTGTGTACCAGCTCCAGAACAGCCCAACCAGCACGAACAGCACGCCGCCGGCAATCGAAATGGTGAGGTATTGCCTGTTGAGATAGGCACGCGCGCCTTCCTGGATCGCGGCGGCGATCTCCTGCATTCGTGCATTGCCTCCCGGCTGCGCGATTACCCAGCGTGCCGACACAATCCCATAGATGAGTGCCAAGACCGCACAACCCAGCGCAAGCGGTAACCCGTAGTGTTCCAGCATGACCCCTCCCAAGAGAATGGACGTTGTCCGGTCGGGAAGAACCAAAGGCGATGCACGCGACGAGTGGAACGGCGAATACGGACTCGACGGCCGCAAGGACCGTAATGCGCGTCGCGATGTTCATGTGGCCGGATTGTAATCGAGTATGCGCCGCACCTTGCGGAGCTGCCACCACTGCAGCTTTGGCGCCTCGTTCAGTCGCGGCATGACAGCCTGCGGCCAACGTAATTCGGTTAATCCAGGAGTGTCTATGTCCAACTATGCTGCGTCCAAATATGCTGTGATGATTGCAGCGCTGATGCTCACCACCCACGCGTTTGGGGCCGAACCAACGCCTGAACTAAAACAGCGCGCACCCGGCACCGCACAAGCGGTCGGTGCCGTGCACACCTTGCGTCAGATCCCCGAAGCCTGTGCCCGCCTCGAAGGTGTGTTCACCGGAAATGCAACCCAGCCGTACACCTTCTCGGTGGTACGCAGCAGCCCCACCTGCCAACCGCGCGCACGCTTCGTGGATTTCGCCAAGGTCGCGCCCAGTGCTGCATCGGGATGGATCTTCAACGACGTGATCCGCGTCCCGAGCGCAGCCTGCCCGGCACAGCAGGCGGTAGTGCGCGTCTGGCGCAAGCCGTTGGATGTCAGGCCGCAACTCGATGGACAGGGGCAGTCGCGCATCTATCTGGAAGACGCCAAGCAACAAGCCACGGCCGGAAAGATTCCGCAGGTGCCAATGTTCGCTGCGCAGATGACGGTGGAGGGCAAGGCTTGCAATTGAAATTTCAGCGCTTCGGACTTTCGACGCGCCGTGGACACTGGGACCTGGCGATCATGCCGACGTTGCCGGCCTTGATCATCGTTGCCATCGCACTCTCACGCGGTTGCCCGGTGGCGATGCGGTAGCTCAGGATCAGCACCCATAGCGTGGTCACCGTCAGCGCGACGGTGCAGACCCAGCCCATGGAGCGGCTTATGAGCTTCAGGCCGAACGCTTGAATCTCGGTGTTGAAGTAGTCGTTGACCAGTTTGAAGAAAACGAAGTCCCCGAGTTTGGCGTCCGCAATGGGCTGCAGCCAGCTCGTCAGTCTGGCCTCGGCAGAACGAATTTGTCGCCCAGGTCGGGCTTGCGAAACTGCGGCTGCTGCAATTGGATGAGTTGCCGCTGAGAGCGGTCAAGCTGTTGCTGATACTGCTTGAGCGTGTCGCAAAACGACTGCGCTCACCGCCAGGCGGGCGCGGCCGGTGCTCGGAATCGGCATGTGCCACGCGTGCACTGCGTGCCTCCGCGCCGACCTGGCGACTGCTCGCTACATTTTGGTAGACACTCTTATTCATACAAACGCATACCTGCGAACGATTGGCCGCCGGCTTCGCGACGATAGTCACCTGCTGGGCCATTATCTTTCTCAAGGGATCGCCACATTATGATTCACCCTCCCAAGCCGGCAATTTCTTGGGCACAGCGACGTTCTTCAACGTCACATACTTCGGCAGACCATCGCCGCCGTAGGCCAATGGAGCTTCGCCCTTAATCAACGGAGCGAGGTAGCGGCGTGCGCGTTCGGTGATACCGAAGCCGTCCTTGCGCAGGAAGCTGGGGGGCATCTTCTTTTCGTGGTTGGCTACCTTGTGCAGTGGGGCGGGTACGATCTTCCAGCGATACGGAGCATCACTGACGCGTTCGATCACCGGGATCACTGCATTCATGCCGTTGAGCGCGTACTGCACCGCGGCCTTGCCGACGGCCTGCGCCTGCTCCCAGTCGGTCTTGGAGGCCAGGTGGCGTGCGGAGCGTTGCAGATAATCGGGCAGCGTCCAGTGCACTTTATAGCCGAGTTCCTGTTTGACCTGCGCGGCGAGGAACGAGGCGACTCCGCCGAGTTGTGCGTGGCCGAACGAGTCGGTCGCGCCGCCTGCATCGGTGACGAATTTGCCGTGTGCGTCCTGGATGCCTTCGCTGGCCACCACCACACACCAGCCCACCTTTTCCACCACCTGTTTGACCTTGGCCAGGAACGCGGCCTGATCGTAGGCACGCTCGGGCAGCAGGATGATCTGCGGCGCGTCGTCCTGACCTTGACCGGCCAAGCCTGCTGCAGCAGCCAGCCAGCCAGCGTGACGGCCCATCGTTTCGTAGATGAAAACCTTGGTTGAAGTGTCGGCCACTGCGGCGACATCCAATGCGGCCTCGCGCACCGACACCGCGGTGTATTTGGCCGCCGAGCCGAAGCCGGGGCAGGTGTCGGTGACTGCAAGGTCGTTGTCTATGGTTTTGGGCACGCCGATGCAGTGCAGCGGGTAGCCATAGGCTTTGGCCAGCTGCGAGACCTTCCATGCGGTATCGGCCGAATCGTTGCCGCCGTTGTAGAGGAACCAGCGCACATCATGCGCACGCAGCACATCCAGCAGGCGCTCGTATTTGGCGCTATCTTCTTCCAGCGACTTGAGCTTGTAGCGGCACGAGCCGAACGCGCCGCCTGGCGTCTGCGCCAGCGCGGCGATCGCGGTGGCCGATTCTTTCGATGTGTCGATCAGCTCCTCGCGCAATGCGCCCAGGATGCCGTTGCGTGCGGCCAGCACTTTGATCTTGCGGGCGCGCGCTTCGGTGATGACACCGGCAGCGGTGGCGTTGATGACGGCGGTGACGCCGCCGGATTGGGCATACAACAAGTTGCCAATGGTCATCGGGGAACAGGCTCCTTACATGGGGACATGGCGCGGGGGACAGTGCCGGGACATTCCCCGGATGCGGTAAGCTGCACGACCATACGGTCAGCGCTGGCGAAGGCTTGAGTCTAACGCCGCCAACCGCAACGCGTTTTATTCGAAAGTGGAGTCCACTGATGCGATTGGTTCTGTTGGGACCGCCCGGTTCGGGCAAGGGCACCCAGGCGACACGTCTCAAAGACAAGTTTGAAATTCCGCATATTTCCACCGGCGACCTGCTGCGCGCCGAAGTGGCCGCCGGCTCACCGCTGGGCCTGAAGGCCAAGGAAGTCATGGCACGCGGCGACCTGGTGTCCGACGGGATCCTGCTCGGCATGCTCGAGGTGCGCCTCGGTCAGGCCGATGTGGCCAAAGGTTTCATCCTCGATGGCTACCCGCGTAACGTGGCGCAGGCCAATGCGCTGGACGGGCTGCTCAGCAAGATCGGTCAGCCGTTGGATGCGGTGGTGCAGCTGGATGTCGCTAGTGAGTTGCTGGTCGAGCGCATCGCCGGTCGTGCCAAGGCCGAAGGCCGTGAGGACGACAATCCGGAATCGGTACGCAAGCGTCTCCAGGTCTATACCGAGTCCACCGCACCGGTGATCGGCTTTTACGAGCAGCGCGGCAAGCTGGCGCGCGTAGATGGCGTGGGTTCGCTGGACCAAGTGCTCGAGCGCATCGGCAAGGCGCTCGGTCGCTGAGTCAGGTGGGGCCGGGCGCAATGCTTGGTCAATACAGTAGCGCGCAGTCTTTCAGCGCTGATCTGATGCTCAAAGGAAAACCCCTGGCCGTACACGACGGCCGGGGCGGAATGACCCTATTAATGGGCCTGCTCAGAGCCCTACAGCATGAGTTCGCTGGGGATTAGGCTTCTTGGGAAGTAGAACCAAAGGAGAGCGACCACTCGTTTCCAGCATTGCGGCTGATGTGACGGAGTCTGCATATCGGGAAATTGCTGGCAGTACGGTAGGATTTTCCTGACACCTGGGCAGGCGGTGGATTGGAATGTCCCGCAACTCCGGCGATCGGCGACAATGTGCGGCATGACCAAACTCCACATCCTCGGCATCGCCGGGACCTTCATGGGCGGCGTAGCCGCTCTGGCGCGCGAACTGGGCTGGCAGGTGGAAGGCAGCGACCAGGCGATCTACCCGCCGATGTCCACCCAGCTGGAAACGCTCGGCATCGCGCTGGGGCAGGGCTACGCGCCTTCCAATATTTCGGCAGACGCCACCGATGTGGTCGTCGGCAATGCCTTGTCGCGCGGCAATCCTGCGGTGGAGGCGGTGCTCGACGCCGGCCGTCGCTACACCTCCGGTGCGCAGTGGCTGGCCGAACAGGTGCTGCCGGGCCGCGACACGCTGGCGGTCGCCGGCACCCATGGCAAGACCACCACCACTACCATCCTCAGCTATCTGCTCGAGGCGGCCGGGCGTGCGCCGGGGTTTTTGATCGGTGGCGTGGCCGAAGACTTCGGTGTGTCGGCGCGACTGGGCCAGGGGCGCGAGTTCGTGGTGGAAGCCGACGAGTACGACACCGCATTTTTCGACAAGCGCAGCAAGTTCGTGCACTACCGGCCACTGGTGGCGGTCCTCAACAACCTCGAATACGACCATGCCGATATTTTTCCGGACGTGGCCGCGATCCAGCGTCAGTTCCATCATCTGGTGCGTACGGTGCCAGCGCGCGGGCGCCTGATCGTCAACGGCGAAGATCCGCGCCTGGCCGAAGTACTGGCGATGGGTTACTGGACGCCGGTGGAGCGCTTCGGTTTCAATGCGGGGCTTGAGTGGAGCGCACGCCTGACGGCCGTTGATGGCAGCACGTTTGCGGTGCTGCATCGGGGTGTGGAGATCGGCCAGGTGCAGTGGCCGCTGGTCGGGCGGCATAACGTGCTCAACGGTCTTGCCGCGCTGGCAGCGGTGCATGCGGTGGGCGTGGATCCGGCGATGGTGATGCCGGCGCTGGCGCGCTTTCAGAGCGTCAAGCGGCGGTTGGAGATGCTGGGGCGGGCGCGCGACATCACGGTTTACGACGACTTCGCACACCATCCCACCGCGATTGCGACCACCCTGCAGGGTTTGCGTGCGAAGGTCGGTGCGGCGCGCGTGCTGGTGGTGATGGAACCGCGTAGCAACTCGATGCGGTTGGGCGCGCATGCGCAGGCGTTGGCGCCGTCGCTGCAGGATGCCGACGCGGTGGTGTTTTTGCACCGGTCGGAATTGGCGTGGGATGCGGCACCGATCATTGCGCAGGTGCGCGGCGATGCGCGCGTGGCGCATGACGTAGACGCACTGCTGCAGACACTGGGCGAGATCGCGCGGCCGGGCGATCATGTGGTGTTCATGTCCAATGGCGGCTTCGACGGCGCGCCGCGTCGCTTCCTGGCGCAGCTATCCTAATGGCGAACATCACCACCACCGCCGACACCAGCGCCTTGCCGCTGTTTCCGTTACACAACGTGCTGCTGCCAGGCGCGGCGATGGGCTTGCGCGTGTTCGAGCGACGCTATCTTGACCTGGTGCGCGAGAGCGGCCGCAATGGCACCAGCTTCGGTGTGTGCCTGATCCTGGATGGCAACGAAGTCGGCGCACCGGCACGGCCGGCCGCGTTCGGCACCGAAGTGCGCATCGAGGATTTCGATGTCGGCGCCGATGGCGTGCTGGTGCTGCGCCTGCGCGGTATGCGCCGCTTCCACGTACAGCGCTCGCGCATCTGCGACAACGGCTTGGTGGTGGGCGAGGTGAGTTGGTGCGAGCTCGACAACGACGACGAATTGCGGCCCGAGCACAGCCTACTGGCAACCGTACTCGAGCGGATGCTCGAACAGGTAGGCGGCGAATTCGCATCGGCCGGGCCAGGCTTGTTGGATCAGGCCGCGTGGGTGGGCTGGCGGCTGGCCGAGCTATTGCCGCTAACCGAACAGCGACGTTTGTCGCTGTTGCAGCAGGACTGCCCACATCGGCGCCTGGATCAATTGCTCGCATGGATGCGGTGACGCGGTCATGCCGGTCTATCGATCAGTCCACCGCCATGTTTGCAGCGATCGACTAAAAGTGGCTAACAAAACGACTGCGCAGTCGCCAGGCGGGCGCGGTCGGTGCTCCGAATTGGCATGTACTGGGCGTACGCTGCGTTACTTCGCGCTGTCCGCAGCCACCTGACGACTGCTCGCTAGGTTTTGTCAGTCACACCAACGGCGTAGTGTTGTGGGATCGGAGGCGGCCGGATTGGATGCGGTCACCGCGCCTATCGCAGTCGCTGCTTGCGGTGCATTATCGTCGTCCTTGTCCTTGTCCTTGTCCTTGTCCTTGTCCTTGTCCTCGCCTCGAACCGTGTCACCCGAGGTGCTGTCGATCAGCATCACCGGCACTTGCGAGCGGCGACGTTGTTGCAGTCGATAGGGCAACGGGCCGAGCGCTTCGCGCAATGCGCTCAATGCCGGGTCCACACCACGCAGCGGGTACCACAGCCCGATCAGGCTGAAGTGGCGGCTATAGCGCAATGTCTGCGTGCTGCCCACCCAGAGCGGTTGTGCATCCGGCTGCAAGCGTGCGGCCGCTGGCCACAGACGCAGCACATGCACATGGCCGGGCGCAGCGGGACGCATCATTAACAAGGCCTCGACCTGCGTATCCAGCGTGGCCGGCAGAATCGGCACCTCGTCCGGGTGGCCGCTGACATCGAGCAGATGCAGCGCCTGTTCCCAGCCGGCCTGCGGTTGTGCCCGCCAGCCGCGCGCTTCGAGCTGACGCTGCAACGGTGCAAGCGGGCCGGCGAGTTGCACGTCCAGCGGCCAGCGTTGGTCGTCGTCGAATTCGTTGCGACGCGCGGGCAGCAAGCGCCATTGCCCGTTCCACCAGTCGTTGGCCGGCAGCTCCAGCAGCAACGGCGGCGGCGGTTCGAACTTGGCCAGCTTGGCCTCAAGATTGCGCGGTGCAAACACAATCGCGCAGGCCAGGACCACGCCGTAGAAGATCCACGACACCGGCTTGACCCAGAACGCACGCGTGGCGCGGCGGCGATAAGCGATGCCCAGCACCAGCAGCCAGAAGATGCCTAACAACATGCCGCCGACCACGTCGCTGAGCCAGTGCGCGCCCAGATACAACCGCGCAAATCCAATCAGCGAGACGATCGCGCCGCTGACCAGATAAGGCCACACCCGACGCCGGCCAGGCAGCTCGCGCGCGATCAGTAGTGCGAAGAAACCGAAGCCGATCGTAGCCATGGTGACCGCCACCGACGGGAAGCCGAAACCACTGCTGGCCGCAGGCGGGCGCACCACTTGAACGGTGGCGCCCAGCCACTGTGTCAACGCAAGCCCGAACGCAAGCGCGATCACCCAATGCGCCACGGCCATCCAGCGGCGGCGCCAGGCCAGATAGCCCATCGCCGCAGCGATCGCTGGCAACAGCACCTGCCAGTCGCCTAGCGAGGCCAGCGCCACCATCGGGTAGTCGGTCAGCGGGTTGCGCAGTGCCAGCATCAGATCGTGCACGGCCAGGTCTACGCGCAGCGGCTCGCCGTGCGCCAACACCACCATCAACAGCACGAACCAGCCCCAGCCCAGCAACAGCAGCATCAACGCCATCATCGCCAGCGGCACCGACTCGCGACGGCGCGGGTCGAACACGCTGACCGACCAGTTGCCCAGCACCGGATGCCGATGCGACCACTCCAGCAACCGCGCCAGCAGCGCATCCAGATGGCCGGCGGACCAGCGATACGAATACAACACCACCGCCCAAGCCAGCGCGATCACCGCAACCAGCAGCGTGACCACCACGAACAAGCGCCCGGCCACCGCGGCGACCGCATCGTAGGCCGTGCCCAGCACCCAACCGGGCACCAGGAACAGCAACGCCCACGAGATGCAGGCCAAACCGCTGGCGACCACATAACGTTTGAATGGCATGCGCGACATGCCGGCGATCGCCGGCACGAACGACCGCACCGCGCCCACATAGCGTGCGATCAAAATGCTCTTGAAGGCGTTGCGTCGGAACAGCAGCTCGCCGCGTTCCAGCAATTGCGGATAGCGGCGAAACGGCCAGTAGGTATGCAACTGGTGGCCCCAGCGATGGCCGACCCAGAAGCTCAACGCATCGCCGACGAACGCCCCAAGCGTGGCACAGATCACCGCATACGGGCCGTTGATCTGCCCAAGCCCGATCAGCACGCCGATGGCGAACAGCAACGGCAGCGCGGGCACGATGGCACCGAGCACGATCACCGCATCACAAAATGCGATGGCAAAGATCACCACGCCAGCCAAGGTGGTGTGGTGTCCGATCCACTCCAGCGTGGCGTCGATCCATGAGTTCATGCCCGAATTATAGGCGGGCGCGGCGGCGACCGACTTGCGCGTCCTCACATCGGCCTGTCCGCTTTACCTGAGGTCGCGAGCGCGCATGACACATATGCGGACCTTGCGTGGTGTGGCGATGCAGACGGGCCGCCTACAATGTGGAATGAGTCATGATCCCGCCGGCAATCTGCCGCTGAAGTCCGATACATTCGGGCGCATCCTCTTGATCCGCGAGGCCGGCCGCGTATTTGTGCGCCGCGACCTGAGCGTGGCGCCCTGGCTGTTGCGTGGCGTGGCCTGGTGGTTGGCGCGACGCGAGGCCCAGGCCTTGCGTCAGCTGGATGGATTGCCGCGCACGCCGCGCCTGTTGCACTGGGATGGGCGCCATCTGGATCGCAGCTATCTGGCTGGCGATGCGATGTACCAGCGCCCGCCGCGTGGCGATGTGGCCTACTTCCGCACCGCGCGCAAGTTGTTGCAGCAACTGCATCGCTGCGGCGTCGCGCACAACGACCTGGCCAAGGAAGCCAATTGGTTGGTGCAGGACGACGGCAGCCCGGCAGTGATCGATTTCCAACTCGCGGTGCGCGGCAACCCACGCGCGCGCTGGATGCGTCTGCTTGCGCGCGAAGACCTGCGTCACCTGCTCAAGCACAAGCGCATGTATTGCCCCGCCGCGATCACCCCGGTGGAACGTCGCGTGCTCAAGCGCACGTCCTGGCTGCGCGAACTGTGGTTCGCCACCGGAAAACCGGTCTACCGTTTCGTGACCCGCCGCGTGATGTATTGGGAAGACAACGAAGGGCAGGGGCCAAAGCCCTGAATTGCCGGGGTTGGTGATTCGCACGAGCGCATGGCTTGGGCTGCGGGTTTGTCGATGGCGGTGGTGAAGGCGATAAGCTTTTGCGAAACCGGAGTTCCGAGTCCCGTGACGTTTTTGCTCGGGCTGTAAGCTTTTCCGAATCCCCACTTCCCACTTCCCACTCCCATGACGTTATCGGGCAAAACCCTTTTCATCACCGGTGCCTCGCGCGGGATTGGCTTGGCGATTGCGTTGCGGGCAGCGCGTGACGGGGCCAATGTGGCCATCGCGGCCAAATCTGCAGTGACCAATCCCAAGTTGCCGGGCACCATCCATAGCGCAGCCGCAGCGGTACATGCAGCCGGCGGGCAGGCGCTGGCCCTCAAGTGCGATATCCGTCAAGAAGAGCAGGTGCGTGCGGCGGTGGCCGCCACGGTGGAGACGTTCGGCGGGATCGATATCCTGGTCAACAACGCCAGTGCGATCTGGTTGCGCGGTGCGTTGGACACGCCGATGAAGCGCTTCGATCTGATGCAGCAGGTCAACGCGCGCGGCAGTTTTCTGTGCGCGCAGGCGTGCTTGCCACACCTGTTGCAGGCGTCCAATCCGCATATTCTCACCCTGGCGCCACCGCCGTCGTTGAACCCGGCGTGGTGGGGCGCACACACCGGCTACACGCTGGCCAAGATGGGTATGAGTCTGGTAACCCTGGGGTTGGCAGCCGAATTCGGCCCGCAGGGTGTGGCGATCAATGCACTGTGGCCGCGTACCGTGATCGCGACCGATGCGATCAACATGATTGCCGGTGTGGATGCGGCCGCGTGTCGTCGGCCCGAAATCATGGCTGATGCCGCGCACGCGGTGTTGAGTCGTGAGGCGGCCGGCTTTCATGGCCAGTTTCTGATCGATGACGAGGTGTTGGCCCAGGCCGGCATTACCGATTTGAGCGGCTATGCAGTCGATTCATCGCGTGCGTTGTTGCCGGATCTGTTCCTTGACTGAGGCGGCGGACAACATTGTTGAGTGGGTGCCATCTGGGCGCTTGTTGGCCGTGATCGAGTCGAATGGCAGGTGCATGGCTACCGTTTCCGTGTGCCGTTCGCGACCCTGATCGCGGCGATGCAGGGGTTGGTCGCTTCATGCACGTTGTTCCGGTGAGCACAAAAAGAGTTCATAGCCCAGTTTGCTATCGTGCGCGGCTGAAAAGGTTCCCAACTGTGATGTGCTCACTCTCCGATCTTTCGCGTACTTGCGCTTGCTGTTTCCGTGTCCGTTCTTGCAACTGTTTGAGGCGACAAATCACAGCAACCTGCAAACGAGGCAGCGCCCCGAACTGCTGAAAAACGGCGCGATGCGCAGCAAAGCGTGGAGGCCAAACTCGGCGCCTATATCGATTGCTTCAACTGTGTCGATGCGCAGGTGCATACCGGCGCCAAGCACTGCGCCTGCGGTATGGACGATCCAGTTGTGGGTTCGGCCGGTCGCGAGTCCGGCATGACCTGTCCGTACGATATCGACGACTGCGCCATGAAGGAGTGCGACGCACTGGCCAGTGCCGCCGTTGCAGCGGACCCATCGTTGCCGAAACTGGATGCGGCAGCGTGGCGCGATCACGACGCATTAGGGAACCTCTGAACAACGCACTTCAAATGCGCGACACTACACACCTACGTTGAGGAGTCATCCATGCAACTGACGTTCGGTGACGCTGAAGGTTTGGGCAAGCGCAAGCAGACTCGCCGCGAGATCTTCCTGGCCGAGATGGAGCAGGTGG
This sequence comes from Xanthomonas fragariae, assembly GCF_900183975.1. Lineage (NCBI taxonomy): Bacteria > Pseudomonadati > Pseudomonadota > Gammaproteobacteria > Lysobacterales > Lysobacteraceae > Xanthomonas > Xanthomonas fragariae. Next base: position 3,509,251 of record NZ_LT853882.1, on the reverse strand, counting down.
TTCCGTGGAGGCATTTGCTCGGACTGATCGCGCCGCACTATCCGGTGTCGGGGCGGCCTGGTCGACAGCCGTACGCACTGGCGACGATGTTGCGGATTCATTTGCTGCAGCAGTGGTATGCGTTGAGCGATCCGGCGATGGAAGAAGCGTTGCACGAGATCCCGACCTTGCGCCGTTTTGCCCGGCTCGGCGGTTTGGACAATGTTCCCGACGAGACCACGATTCTCAACTTTCGCCGCTTGCTGGAAACCCATGGCCTTGCAGCGCGGATGCTGGAGGCCGTCAACGCGGATCTGGTGCGCAAGGGTCAGAGCCTGCGGTCCGGCACGATCGTCGATGCAACCCTGATCGCTGCGCCCAGTTCGACCAAGAACACCGACCGCGCGCGCGACCCTGAAATGCATCAGACCAAGAAAGGCAATCAGTGGTATTTCGGGATGAAGGCACCCATCGGCGTGGATGAGTTTTCCGGGCTGGTGCGCCACGTCCGTTGTACGGCTGCCAATGTGGCCGATGTCACGGTGACCCACGCATTGCTGCACGGCAAAGAAGACAGTGTGTTCGGCGACAGCGGCTACACCGGTGCGGACAAACGCGAAGAACTGCAGACCTGCAAGGCTGGTTTTTTCATTGCCGCCAAGCGTTCGACGATTCAAGCCATTGGCAACAAACGCGAGCGCCGCCAGGAAGAACGTTGGGAATACTTCAAAGCAAGTGTGCGTGCGAAGGTGGAGCATCCATTCCGCGTGACCAAACGCCAGTTTGGCTACACCAAGGTCCGCTATCGCGGCTTGGCCAAGAACACCGCGCATGTGCTGACCCTGTTCGCACTATCCAATCTGTGGATGGTGCGCCGGCAGTTGCTGCCGGCCAGGGGATAATGCTGTCTGGCGCCAGCCAACGCCGCAAGAAACCGTAGAAATCGTATCGTACGCATCAACTCTGTGCGCTATTGGCACGCAGCAGGCTCGAATTTTAGAGGTCTGGTGCGTTGTTCAGACCTTCCTTAGCGCATCGAACAATGCTGGCTCGCAGCCCATCGCTGGCACCGGATTGTCCGCCGAGCAAGTTGCTCAACACCTGCAACGCGCTGATGTCCGATAGCAACCGACATCCGAATTCTCTGTGCCGCATCAGCCGTCGGGGATCTCCGGCAGCGGCCCGGCGCATTGCCGGCAATAGCGTGCATCCTATGTGTGGCTTTGCAGTCCGCAGCACGCGCACCACCAGCAGCGGTTGCGCGCCTGGCACGAACAGCGACAGGTAACTCGGCAGGATCGAGAGCAGATCGATCACGCCCCACGCGCTGAGCGCATAGCGCAGCGGGCGTCGCACCACCGCCAGGCGCAGTGCGTATTCGACTGTAAAATCACCGTGAACGCCCATTCCAGCGGCGCCAGCCAATGCGCCGGGTGCGAATGGATGCGCGGCACGCTGTCGACCATGACCACCACCACGCTTGCCAGGATCGCGACCACCAGCATCAGGTCGAAATTGCGCGATAGGCGAGTGTCGTGCCGACAAATGATGTCAAACCATTGCCGGCGCCAGCCGTCAGTGGCGGCGGGAGTGAGCTGAGGATCGGAAGAAGGGCGCATGCGCGCAGTGTGCCGCAGGTCGGCGAATGCGCGAGAATGCGAATTCTCCCTCCGCTTCTGCGACCCCCAATCATGAGCACCGCTGCCGATTCGCCCCTGTCCCTGGCGCACTACTACCTTCCGGTGTATCGCCCGCGCCAAGTGGTACTGGAGCGTGGACAGGGCAGTCGCGTCTGGGATGACCAGGGCCGCGAATATCTGGATCTGTCGTCGGGCATCGCAGTCAGCGGGCTGGGCCATAACGACCCCGACCTGATGGCCGCGCTGACCGAGCAGGCTGGCAAGCTGTGGCACACCAGCAACGTGTTCTACAGTGCGCCGCCATTGAAGCTGGCCGAAGAATTGGTCACCGCCTCGCGCTTCGCGCAGAAAGTGTTTCTGTGCAATTCCGGCACCGAAGCCAACGAGGCGGCGATCAAGCTGGTACGCAAGTGGGCCAGTAGCCAGGGCCGCCCGGGCGACAAGCGCGTCATCGTGACCTTCCGCGGCAGCTTCCATGGACGCACCCTGGCGTCGGTTACCGCGACCGCGCAGCCCAAGTATCAGGAAGGTTATGAGCCGCTGCCCGGCGGCTTTCGCTATGTGGATTTCAACGATGTGGCGGCGCTGGAAGCGGCAATGGTCTCGGGTGATGTGGCAGCGGTGATGCTCGAGCCAATTCAGGGCGAGGGCGGAGTGATGCCGGCCGAGTCGGGCTTTTTGAGCCGCGTGCGCGCGCTGTGCGATCAGCACGATGCATTGCTGGTGCTGGACGAGATTCAGTGCGGCATGGGCCGCACCGGCACGCTGTTCGCGCATTGGCAGGAGCAGGTAACGCCGGACATCGTAACGCTGGCCAAGGCGCTGGGTGGCGGCTTTCCGATCGGCGCGATGCTGGCCGGCCCCAAGGTCGCCGAGACCATGCAGTTCGGGGCTCACGGCACCACCTTCGGCGGCAATCCGTTGGCTGCGGCAGTGGCGCGTGTGGCGCTGCGCAAGCTGGCCTCGCCGCAGATCGCCGAGAACGTGGCGCGGCAGTCGGCGGCATTGCGCGATGGTCTGGAAGCGCTTAATGCCCAATTCGGCCTGTTTGCGAAAATTCGTGGACGCGGCCTGATGCTGGGTGCAGTGCTGGCGCCGGCGCATGCCGGGGAGGCTGGGGCGATCCTGGATCTTGCGGCCAAGCACGGCTTGCTGCTGTTGCAGGCCGGGCCGGATGTGTTGCGCTTCGTACCGGCGCTGAACCTGACCGATGCCGAACTGGCCGATGGTCTTGCACGCCTGCGTCTGGCGATTGCCGATTACGCAGCGCAGCAGTGATCGGGGCCTGCGTCTTCTATCAGCCGCTTCGAAGGCCCCACTCATGCCCATCCATGCACACTTTCCAGAAAGGTATGACGGCCACAAGACAAAAGCGAAGTCTGCGGCGTTCACCGCGCAGACTGTGCGTGGTGAACCGGGCGAATACGCCTCAGCGCGCCACTTCCGCAAACGCTTCGCGCGCGGCTGCAAGCGTCGCTTCGATCACCGCTTCATCGTGTGCGCTCGACATGAAGCCGGCTTCGTACGCCGACGGCGCCAGATACACGCCCCGCCGTAGCATTGCGTGGAAGAAACGATTGAAGGTGGTGATGTCGCAGGCCGTCGCCTGTGCGTAGCTCTCCACGATTTCATCAGTAAAGAACAGCCCGAACATGCCCCCAACCTGGTTGGTGGTGACTGCAATGCCAGCTGCGCGCGCAGCATCTTCGAGCCCTTCGCATAGCACGCTGGTGGCATCGCTCAGGCGTGCGTGGAAACCCGGTTCCTGCACCAGTTCCAGCATCGCCAGGCCGGCAGCCATTGCTACCGGATTGCCGGACAAGGTGCCGGCCTGATAGATCGGGCCGACCGGGGCGATTTGATCCATCAGCGCGCGCCGGCCGCCATACGCGCCCACCGGCATGCCGCCGCCGATGATCTTGCCGAACGTGCTCAGGTCCGGGGTCACTCCGTAGTGCGCTTGCGCTCCGCCGAGTGCGACGCGGAAGCCGGTCATCACTTCGTCGAAGATCAGCAGTGCGCCATGCCGCGTGCACAGCGTGCGCAGATGCTGCAGGTAGCCGGCCTGCGGCGGAATGCAGTTGGCGTTGCCCACCACCGGTTCGATGATCACCGCCGCCACATCGGCGCCGATCTCGTCGAACAGTGCGGTGGCGCCTTCAAAGTCGTTGAAGCTGAGTGTGGCGGTCAGCTCGCTCAAACCGGCCGGTACGCCCGGAGAGGTGGGCATGCCCAGGGTTAGCATGCCGCTGCCGGCCTTGACCAGGAACGAGTCGCCATGGCCGTGATAACAGCCTTCGAACTTTATGATGCGGTTACGCCCGGTTGCGCCGCGCGCCAATCGCACTGCCGACAGTGTCGCTTCGGTGCCGGAATTGACCATGCGCACCATCTCGCAGGACGGCACCAGCCGGTTGATGGTCTCGGCCATGGTGACCTCGGCCGCGCACGGCGCACCAAACGACAAGCCATCGCGGATCGCGCGCGCTACCGCTTCACGCACCGCCGGGTGGTTATGGCCGGCGATCATCGGGCCCCACGAGCCCACGTAGTCGATGTAGCGGTTGTCGTCGACGTCATACAGATACGGGCCATCGGCCCGCGCCACGAAGAACGGTTGGCCGCCGACCGACTTGAACGCCCGCACCGGTGAGTTGACGCCGCCGGGCAGCAGGGTCTGCGCCTGGGCAAACAGGGCGTGGGAGCGAGAGTGATTCATACGCAGATCCTTGAGTGATACCGAGTGGGGGCGGCGATGCCCGACAGCGAGCGCCGCACCGGCCATTGTCAGGCTTGGAGCCGCGCGCGCCTACCCGCTATGTGCTTGCCTACCCATCGGAGCCGATGGGCAGGGCCTCATCGTCACCGCCCGCCACCAATTGATACCTAGGGGTGCATCTAGGAGTGCATCGGCCAATTCAGCCAGATGTCGGGCGCCCCGCATCATTGCCTGGGCAACTACTACGGCGACACCTGCACCGGTTGAGACCCGGTCGGCTGCGGCGGCAGTGCAATCACCGGCGGCCCGTACCACTACTGCTACACCCTCGAAACCGGCACCGGCGTGGCATCAGCTTGGGGTTCACAAGGGCGCCTGTGCTGGATTATGCAGCTCGACACGGGTGTGACCGACAAACCTGCGTTCGCTGGCGGCGAGCTGGCGCTGCGTTTCGACGGGTTCAAATCACTAACGCGCAGGCCCGCGACCAACGTCCGGGGGCGGGCTACGAAGGCCTGCGCTTTTGGTTGGCAGTGCCATCCGTACGCAGCCCATTGAGGCATCGCCGACCGTCTTATTCGCAGATGTGTTGGATGCGCCGCATGGCCTGTCTGCTGGCATTGCCGTTGCAGGCAGGCACTATGCCGGCTACGCAAAACCCGCCCGATACGCCTGCAATGCTGCGACTGGATCCGTCGCGGCATAGACGCCGCTGACCACTGCGATCAGATCGGCACCTGCAGCGACGAGGTCCGGCACATGTATCGGGGCGATGCCGCCGATCGCTACCCGCGGCAGCCCCAGCGACGCGGCCTGTTGCAGCAACGCGGGCGTGGCGTGCCGTGTCGTCGCCTTGGTCGTGGTGGGGAAGAAGGCACCGAAGGCCACATAGCTCGCACTGGCCACAGCCGCCGCCTGTGCACGCGCAATCTCGTCATAGCACGACACCCCGATGATGGCCTGCTCGCCCAACAGCGCGCGCGCTGCGGCGACCTCTCCATCGTCTTCGCCCAGATGCACACCGTGTGCGCCCACCTGCAATGCCAGTTGCGCATCGTCGTTGATGATCAAAGGCACGCCGTGTGCCGTGCAGGCTTCGCGCAATGCGCTGGCCTGCTGCAGCCGCAGCGCCGCATCGGCCTGCTTGTTGCGGTATTGCAGCAAGGTGATGCCCGCCAGCAACGGCGCCGTAAGGGCGAGCAGCCTTGCAGTGTCGGGTTCGTCGTGCGTAATGAGGTAGACGCCGCGGGCGTTGTGAAGGTCGGGCATGGCAGCGCTTCCGAAAGCGGTAGGTGGGATGGGACAATGCAGCCCCACCGTTGCGTAACCGCGATTATCCGATGAGCGAGACATCCACGACCACCTACCGCACCTGGATGTGCGTCGTCTGCGGGTTTCTCTACCACGAGGCCGACGGCATGCCCGAAGAAGGCATCGCCCCGGGCACACGCTGGAAAGATGTGCCCGACAGCTGGACCTGCCCCGATTGCGGCGTGACCAAGGAGGATTTCGAGATGGTGGAGATCGGCTGAGCGTGGCGATCAAAACTACTGCGCTTATCGGCAGGTGGGCGCCTGCGGTGCATTGCCAGCGCGCAGATCTCCATGAGCAATCGCCGTCACGTCAGTGCGCGCGTGCGCGCTGGCTGTTCAACTCGACCAAGTGCTCATGCAGGCTGGCTGCATCCTGCGCGCTGGGGTGAAGCTGCAGGTAGCGCGACAGGTCGCGACGGGCGCCGTTGCGATGACCCAGATGCAGATAGGCCATGCCGCGATCACGCAGGGCTTCGGGTTGATCGGACACTAGCTTCAAGATGCGGTCGGCGCTGCGTGCGGCACGGTCCCAGTGCTCGGCATCGGCGTACACGCCGTGCAGATTGCGCAGGATGCGGATCAGGATCGCGCGATGCGGGGCCGGGTCGAGAATCTGCGCCAAGGCGCGGTCGTCGGGAATCTCACCGCCCAGGTGCGGACGTGCGCGCTCGCGTAACTCATCCACATCCAGCGGGCGTCCGCCATTGAACGGGTCCATCACTAGCACGCCATCATCCACCGGCAGGCGCACCAAAAAATGACCGGGAAACGACACCCCTGCCAACGGAATGCCCAGCCGGCGTGCCACTTCGATCTGCACCATTGCCAGTGAAATCGGATTGCCCAGCCGGCGTTCGAGCACCTGATTGAGGTAGCTGTTACGCGGGTCGTAGTATTCGTCGTGATTGCCCGAATACCCCAGCTCGTCGAACAGGTAGCGGTTCACCGCCGCCATCTTCAACTGCCACAGGTCGATCGCCTCGACTTCCCGGCGCAGATGCTCGACATGGTTTTGCACCAGCGTGTCATAGAGCTCGGCATCTAGCTGCGGATACTCGTCGCGGGCGATCAGCAGCGCGGTGGACATCAACGGCACCGCATCGTCGTCCAGGCTGGCGAGCGCGGTCCAATGGGGGAGTGGGAGCATATCTACCATGCTGCCAAGAGTGTCGGCAAGCGGCGCCGGGTTCAAGTCCGGTACTTCCTGACAGGGGCGCGCATGGCGTGAAGCCGCGTGGCCTTCAAGGCAGTTGTACCGCCTGTGGGATCTTGCCGTGGATTCGGAATGAATCGCGCAAGCGCTGCAGTTCCTGCCTGCGGTGCGCCTACCGGACAACAGCTCGCTCAGGCGTGTAGCAGCTCTTTTACTTGAGCCTCGGGATGCCGGGGCTGAAGGTCAGCGTGGCGCCATCTTTCAGCTTGAGCTTGGCGGCCTGGCCGGCATTGAGCTCCAGCACGTAACGCGCCGGCTGCTTGCTGGGGTAGGGTGGGCAGGCATCGCCGGCCGAGCAGGGCGGTACATCGCGCTGCTGCGACACCAACCGGCGCTGGTTGTCGAAATACAGGATGTCCAGGGCGATCTTGGTGTTCTTCATCCAATACGCCAGCGGCTCCTGGCGGTCATGGATGAACAGCATGCCCCGATCCTCCTCCATGGCGTCGCGGAACATCAGGCCTTGCGCACGGTCGGCGTCGTTCTGCGCCAATTCCACCTGATAGCGCGTGCCGGCCAGTTCCACCCAGGAGCTGCGGGCGCTGGCGCAGCCGCTGAGCAGGATCAGACAGGCGAGGGCGAGGAAGCGAAGATGGCGCATGCGGCGTACCAGCGGGCGGGGGGATGGCGCACCTTCTGCCAAGCGCTGGTGTGCGTCAAGCCGCCGATGCTCACCGGGAGCGACCGATCGACCGATCGACCGACTGCATGGCGGCAGGCCAGCGGTGACTGCGCGCAACCGGCGCGTCCACGCCGGCTGCATCTTGCCGCAACGCGGCACTGCGCTGCCCGCTCATCGTCAGCGACCCAGGCGTGTCGCGCGAATCGGCTCCCCGGCAGTCGACGCGGAAAAGGGTAGGTCTTTACCCACACTCGCGCGATGACTGTTCGCGGCGTGTCGTTGTCGCTCAACTTCGGCTGTCGGGCAGCGGTCGTTCGCGCGTCGATAGGCGAGCGAACCAAGCGCGCGGTCGGTTAGATCACGCGCGGCGGTTCGCCGCCGACGATCACCACATCGGCCGGTCGACGCGCAAACAAGCCTACGCACACGACGCCCGGGATCTGATTCAAAGCGCGCTCCAACGCCACCGGGTCGGTGATCTGCAGATTGTGCACGTCCAACAACACGTTGCCATTATCGGTGACCACGCCATCGCGCCACACCGGCTGGCCGCCGATGAGGGCCAGAATCTGTCGGGCGACCAGGCTGCGCGCCATCGGAATCACTTCGACCGGCAGCGGGAACTTGCCCAGCACCGGCACCTGCTTGCTCGGATCGACGATGCAGATGAAGCGCTCGCTGGCTTCGGCGATGATCTTCTCGCGTGTCAACGCTGCGCCGCCGCCCTTGATCAGGCAACGGTTCGGGTCGCATTCGTCGGCGCCATCCACATACAGCGACAGATTGCCGGTGTGGTTGAGATCCAGCACCTCGATGCCGTGACGTTTGAGCTGCGCGCTGCTTTGCTCGGAACTGGACACTGCCCCCTTGATGCGATGGCCAATGCGGCCCAGTGCGTCGATGAAATACGCCACCGTCGAACCGGTGCCCACGCCGACGATCATGCCGTCCTCTACGGAATCGATCGCTTTTTCAGCGGCCAGGCGTTTTGCTTCAGACATGTGTGGGCTCGTGGTTTGTGATTGGGAATTTGGGATGGGTAAGCGCGGTGTGGAGCGGGCGGCGGGTATTGGCAGATCCCCAATCCCAGCTACTCCATCGCTAGAAGCAGCTTCCACTGTGCGGCGGTTACCGACAGGATCGACAGGCGGTTGCCGCGGGCGATCAGGGGGAAGCCTTCGCCAAGTGCGTCGGCCTGTTGCTTGATTGCGTCCAGCGAAATCGTGCGTTTGAGTTTGCGTTCGAATGCAACGTCCACCAGTACCCAGCGCGGGTCTTCGCGCGTGGCCTTGGGGTCGTGGTAATCGGATGTTGGATCGAACTGGGTATCGTCCGGGTAGGCTGCGCTTGCAACCTTGGCAATGCCGACAATGCCCGGCACTTTGCAATTGGAGTGATAGAAGAACACGCCGTCGCCGACATGCATGCCGTCGCGCATGAAGTTGCGCGCCTGATAATTGCGCACGCCATTCCAAGGCTCGGTGCCGACACGCTCCAGGTCATCGATGGAAAACGTGTCCGGCTCGGACTTCATCAACCAGTAGCGCTTGCGGGCAGTCATACAGAAACGGCGTCGTCTTTCAGGAAGGTGGCGTGTTCGGTGCAGATGGCATCCACCGCCACATCCCACGATTCGGTGGGCAAGGCGGCGACCTGTTGCATGGCGAAACCGACGCCGACCAGCCAGGGCGGCGGCGCTTGGCGATGCCGGAACGCGAAGCTGCGATCATACCAGCCGCCTCCCATGCCCAGCCGGCGGCACGCCGCGTCAAACCCGGTCAACGGTGTGAGCACCAGCGTCATCTGTTCGGGCGCAAGCGTATCGGCACGGTCCACGTCTGGCTCCGGGATACCGTAGCGATTGCTGACTAGGCCCTGGCCGGGTTGCCACGGCGCAAAGCGCAACACCCGCCCGTCCAGCACCGGCAGGCAGTAGCGCACGCCATCCGGCAGGCTAAGTTGCCAACGGGGCAGGTGCAGCGCGATTTCGCCATCCATCGCCCAGTACCCGGCCACCGCGCCGGTCTGCGGCGCGAACGGCAGCGCCAGCAAGCGCTCGGCCAAGGCATCGGCGGCGGCCAAGCGCTGCGAGGCCGGCAGGCTGCGGCGCTGCGCACGCAACTGCTGGCGCAACGCGGCTCGGTCGTCGGTCATCGGTGTCTCGCATCGAAGGGTGTTGCGCATTGTCGACGGCATGCGTGCGCGTGCCTAGCTGGGGGTGCAATTGCAGCCTGTGCACTTTTGCAGATCATGTGAGGTGGCACCGAGCCGACTCAGAGCGGCTAACAAAACGACTGCGTAGTCGCCAGGCGGACGCGGCCGGTGCTCGGAATTGGCATGCATTACGTGCGGGGAGTGACAACGCGTGTTCCGCGAAAGCGCGCCCATGATCGCAAGGGGAGTGCTGAGATCGCGCTGCAGCGTGCGCAAGCGCGCTCGTGCAGAAGCCGACGATGGGAAAAAACCCATCACGTCAGCATCACCGTAGTCAGGAGCCGTGAGCGCAGGCGTTTTGGCCGCACAAAAAGAAACGACGCCCGAAGGCGCCGTTTCAGATTTGCATTCTCCACCATGACGATGCGGGCGAAACGACCTTGAACCCGGGGTTCAAGTGGGGACGCTGTGAGGCCATCGGGCTTCCCGCTACAAGGCGGACTTGCACACCCGACTTCGTCGCGCCCCCGTGGTCGTAATTAAGGGACAAGGCGAATGTTTTGCACGCTGTCGTTTACAGCAGAGAACGCAGGTGAAGTATAGACCTCTGCTGCGCAATGACTAGCCCATTCGTCGGCCAGCACTTGAAGATTCATCTTTGCGATGGCAGTGCGACGTATGCCTCAACGTGGGGTATCGGTAATGCTGTCGAGCCGACGATTCAAGGTTTCCAGCGTGTTGGCCAATTCACGATCGTAGAGTGCCTGCTGCTCGCGCAGCTGCTGCAATTCATGCGCAAGGTTGAGCGCAGCCAGCACCGCGACACGATCGACGGCCGCCATGCGATTGCTGCCGCGAATCTCGCGCATGCGCAGATCCAGCAGCCGCGCCGCTGCAGTAAGGCTCTCGCGCTCGTCTGCAGTCACGCCGACCGTGTATTCACGATCCAGAATACGCACGCTGACTGGCTCGTTGTTGCTCACGTGTGCTGCTCCAGTGACTTCAACCGCACGATCATCGCTTCCACGCGCGAGCGCGCCTGTTCGTTCTTGGTCAACAGTTGCGATCGCTCGCCGATCAACTGCTCTTGTTGATGACGCAAGCTACGGTTCTCGTCGGTTAGCCGTTGGGTGCGCTCGACCAATGCCTCCACGCGGGCGGCAAGTGCGCGGATTTGAGCGAGGGCGGAAGCGTTGTCCATGCGCTCACGATAGGGGTGCGTGCGCGCAGCGGTCAAGCGCCGCTCATAGCCCGATCGGACAGCCTCAGGCCAACCACCACAAGGCTTGGCGCAAGATCGAGACAGGCCGGCATCGTGTGCGCGAACGCTGCATGGAATGTCACTGTAGCGGCCGACTCGGGGCGCCTTGATATACTTGGAAGTCTGATCGCCGATCTGATCGGCGGCGCCTTTTGTTATCAAGCTTGGATGACCTGATGGATCTGCCCGAGGTAACCGCTGTGCAAAACGAAAGTCGTCAGCTCGCGCTGGTGTCCTCAGCGGCGGAGTTGCATGGCGGGCTGTGCGGGTGGCTCTGCGGTGGTGGCGCCGACAGCGGCGACTGGCTGGCGTACGTCCTTGCCGACACCGCACAGGTGGCGCCCACGCAGGGCGGCGCGCTGGACCAGATGCGCCAAGCCACCGTGGCGCAGCTCGAAGACCGCGATTTCGTGTTCGAGCTAATGCTGGTCGAAGACAGCGCCCCGCTGCCGGCGCGCACTGATGCTTTGTTCGACTGGTGTCGCGCCTTTTTGGGCGGGTTCGGCCTGGCTGCGCAGCAGCGCCCGGCGCTGACCGAAGAGGGCGAGGAGGCGCTGCAGGATCTGGCGCGTCTGGCGCAGGCCTCCAGCGACGATTTCGATGCGGCCGAAGAAGACGACACCGCGCTGGCCGAAATCGAAGAGTTCGTGCGTGTGGCGGTGCTGTTGCTGCATGGCGACTGCGTTATGGGCCCGCGCTTCCGTCAACGTCTGAACTGACCTCGCAACCGCCATGAAGAAGCGCACCGGGATCGGCCAGGCCGAATACGCGCGCCGGCGCAAGCAGCTGATGCAGATGGCCGGCGATCAAGCCATCTTGATCCTGCCGGCCGCGACCGAGCGCGTGCGCAGCCACGACACCCATTACCCATATCGCCAGGATTCGGATGTCTGGTATTTGAGTGGGTTTCCGGAGCCGGAAGCGGTTTTGGTGCTGGTGCCCGGGCGCAAGCATGGCGAGGCGATCTTGTTCTGTCGCGAGCGCGATGCCGAACGCGAAGCCTGGGATGGTCCGCGCGAAGGTCAGGAGGGCGCGGTGGAGCGTTACGGCATGGACGATGCATACCCCATCGACGATGTCGACGAGATTCTGCCGGGCCTGCTGGAGGGGCGTAGCCGCGTCTATTACCACTTCGGGCGCGACGTCGATTTCGATCTCAAGTTGATCGGCTGGCTCAAACGTGTGCGCGAGCAGGTGCGCCACGGTGCGCAGTCGCCGCACGAATTCCTCGAACTCGGGCATCTGCTGCACGAGCAGCGTCTGTTCAAATCGCGCGACGAAATCGCGTTGATGCAGCACGCCGCCGACATCAGCGTGCGTGCGCATCGTGCGGCGATGCGGCTGGCGCGGCCAGGCGTGCACGAATACGAACTGCAGGCCGAGGTCGAGCGCGAATTCCGCGCCGCAGATGCATGGCCGGCGTACGGCAGCATCGTCGGTACCGGCAGCAATGCCTGCGTGCTGCATTACCGCGACAATAACGCACGCAGCCGCGATGGCGAACTGGTGCTCATCGATGCCGGCGCCGAATACCGCGGCTATGCGGCCGATATCACTCGTACTTTCCCGATCAATGGCCGTTTCACGCCGGCACAGCGTGAGCTGCACGATCTGGTCGGCGCCGCGCAGGCCGCCGCGCTCGCACAGGCGCATCCTGGTGTGGCCTACGAAGCCGGGCATCTGGCCGCGGTGGAAACCTTGACCGAAGGACTGCTGCGCCTAGGTCTGCTCAAAGGCAAGCTGGAACGCAACATCGCCGACGGTCATTACAAGCGCTTTTATCGGCACAAGACCGGCCATTGGCTGGGCCTGGATGTGCACGATGTCGGCGACTATCGGCTGGCCGGTGATTCGCGCATGCTCGAGGCCGGCATGGTGTTCACCATCGAACCGGGGCTCTACATCTGTGCCGACGACACCACGGTGGAGGCCAAGTGGCGCGGTATCGGCATCCGCACCGAAGATGATGTGCTGATCACCGCCGATGGCCATCGCGTATTGACCGATGCATTGGTGCGCAGCGCCGACGAGATTGAAGCTGAGATGGCTGATAGCGCATCGCGCGCGCTCGGCTGAATTAGCGTCTGCTAGACAGTCACGGAGCGTGGATCGACTCGGTAGACCCAAACAAGTCAATCAGCAAAGATCAGGTAAAGCTCGGCCACTTGAAACCTGCATGCAACCAATGCACAGAGAGACATATTTCCATTGATTCCGTGAGACTGAACGGCTTCGACACGATCAGTGCTGATACCAAGGGAAATTACATGGTGAAAAGCTATTGGAGTTGTCTACAGAATTCCTGACCAAGCGAATCCGCTGAGTCCAGCCGCGCTATCCCTTTTTTCCATAGGAACTCAAGTCGATGCAGCGAGCGCCGAGCGAGTCAAATTCTCCGGATCGCCATCGGTGCAGACCACTTCGTCTTCGACGCGGATGCCGCCATAGGGTTTGAACTGTGCCACGCGCGCCCAATCGATGCTGGCGGCGTGGCCGTTGTTCTTCACTTCGTCCAGCAACATGTCGATGAAGTACAGACCTGGCTCGATGGTGACCACCATGCCCGGTTCGAGCACGCGGGTCAGGCGTAGATACGGATGGCCGGCCGGCCGCTCGATACGCCCGCCGCAGTCGTTGGCCGCCAAGCCCGCTACATCGTGCACCTGCAGGCCGATCAGATGGCCTAGCCCGTGCGGGAAGAACGCGGCGCTGACGCCGGTGGCCAATGCGGCTTCCGGCGATACGGTGAGGATGCCGAAGTCTTTGAGGATGCACATCAATGCCAGATGCGCGTCTATGTGCAGCTGCTTGTAATCCACGCCTGCGCGAACGCTTTGGCCCATGCACTGTTGCGCGGCATCCACCGCATCGATCAGCGCCTGGAATTCGTTACCGGGGTCGGCAGCGTAGGTACGGGTGATGTCGCTGGCATAGCCATAGGCCGAAGCACCCGCATCGATGAGAAAGCTGCGCAGCGGCTGTGGGGGTTGCTGGCCGAGCTCGGTGTAGTGCAGCACCGCAGCGTGTTCGTTGAGCGCGATGATGTTGCCGTACGGCAGCGCATTTGCATCCTGGCCCACCGCCGTGCAATAGGCCATGTGGATGCCGAATTCGCTTTGGCCAGCACGGAACGCCGCTTCGGCCGCGCGATGCCCGCGCACCGCCAACTGCTGCGCGATGCTCAGCAGTGCCAGTTCGTACGGCGTTTTGAACGCGCGTTGGTATTCCAGGTAATCGATCACCGGCTGTGGGTTGTTCGGCACGTACGCGCCGAGCGCGCTTTGCGCTTCACCGAGAATCGCGCAACGTTCGGGCTGCTTGGGCAGCAGCGCCAGCGCCTCGTCCGGGATGCGGATGATGTGGATGTCACAATGCTCCACCCACCAGCCGCTGGGCGCGTCGGGCACCACATGCCAATAGTCGAAGGGCTGGTAAAAGATCACCGTCGGGAGCTTGCCAGGCGTGTAGATCAGCCAGCTGTTCGGCACCCGCGTCAGCGGCACCCATGCCTTGAACTGCGGGTTGACCGCGTATGTGTAATCGCGGTCGTCGAATAACTGATAGTGCGTTGTCCCGCTGGGCACGACCAGATGATCGAAGCCGCCACGCTGCAACGCCTGGTCGGCGCGCGCGGTGAGCGTTCGCAGGTGATCGGAATACAGGCTGCTCAGGGAGGGCTGGGTCATGCGGGGCTCGATCGGCAATGCAAGGCAAGCAATGCGTAATTTTGCCGCAATCCCGGCGGCCTGCGTCAGCTGAGCATCTGTTCTTCGGCGATCCAGGCGCCCAGGCGTTGTCGATGCGGCTCGGGCATGGTTGGAAAGCGAAAGCCCGCCCATGCTTGAACGGGAGCGTGCGCAGCTTCGGTCCACAGCAGATGCGCGCCGACATCGATAGTGGCTGTCATCTGCAACGGGCGACTGGCCGGCCAGGCTGCGCAGCGCGCGCATGGTGGCATGCCAAGCGATCGATCAGTCGCGATTTTTCTTCGATCAGCAAACGCGTTTGTCCGCCGGGCATTAGCCGCGACAGACTGCTCGCCGACTTTTTGCCAGCGCCGATTCACGAACAATGCGTTGCCTGTCGTCGGGCTATACCAGGACAGCCGTTGCCGGCGCAGATCGCCTGCTGGTTGCTCGCGAATTCAAACCAGGCGCCGAGCGGCAGGCTGCGCACCTGGGCGTAGCACGCCTCTTCGGCAGATGTGCCCGGCATGGAAATTGGCTTGCGAGTGGCGTTGTCGCCCTGGTCGCCGAGCCGCGTGCGCGTCTTGAGCTTGGCGGCGAGCTTGGTGCGCGAGGTCACCTCGTCCTCGCCGCCGGGCGTGGACAGGCGCCGCGCGATCGTCGTGCAGGCGATGCGCTGCGCCCGTGAAACCGACTACCAAGCGATAGGCGATTGCGACTCAGACCAGAAACAACTCGACCACGTCATTGGTGAATCGACGGCCCAGCTCGGTCGGCATCACGCGTCCGTCGTGCCGGGTCATCCAACCTTGTGCAACCGCACGCGCCACCGATGTTTCGATGACAGACGCGGCCAAACCGGTGCGGGCCTCGAAATCGCTCGAACGGAAGCCTTCGTGCAGACGCAGCAGGTTGAGCATGTATTCGAACGGCAACCGCTCGCGCGGCACGATCTCATCGCCACCGATCGACGCCGCAGTGCCGGCGCTGACCAGATAACTTTGCGGATGCTTGTGCTTCCAGCGCCGCAGCACATGCTGCTGGGCGCCGGAACTGATCTTCCCGTGCGCGCCTGCGCCAATGCCCAGATAATCGCCGAAACGCCAGTAATTGAGGTTGTGCGCGCATTGCCGCCCGGGCTTGGCATACGTGCTGACTTCGTAGTGCGCGTAGCCGGCCTCGGCAAGCAACTGCTGGCAATGTTGCTGGATGTCGCAGGCCGCATCGTCGTCGGGAATGCCCTGGGGCGGCCGCGCGAAGAATACCGTGTTCGGTTCCAGCGTGAGCTGGTAATGCGACAGGTGCGTGGGCTGCAGCGCGAACGCGCGTTCCAGATCGTGCTCAGCTTGCGTCAGCGTCTGCTCCGGCAACGCGTACATCAAATCAATATTGAAATTGTCGTAGCCGGCGTCCTGCGCAAGCTTTATCGCGCGCTCGGCTTCGGCACTGTCGTGGATGCGACCGAGCAGCTGCAGCGCCGCCTCGTCGAAAGTCTGCACGCCGAAGCTCAGGCGGTTCACGCCGGCGGCGCGGTAGCGGTCGAAACGGCCATGCTCGGCCGTGCCTGGATTGGTTTCCAGGGTGATCTCGAGATTCGGCGCAAAGCGCAGTCGCGCGGCTGCGGCCTGCAAGAATCGGTCGATCGCTTCGGGCGGAAACAGGCTCGGCGTGCCGCCGCCGAAGAACACCGAATGCACCACACGGCCCCACACCAACGGCAGGTCCGCGTCCAGGTCGCGGATCAACGCATCCACATATTCCTCGAACGGCAACGCGCCCTTGGCCGCATGCGAATTGAAATCGCAGTACGGGCATTTGCGCAGGCACCAGGGTAGGTGCACGTACAGCGAGAGCGGAGGTGGGATCAGGTCAGACACTGTCGTTTAAAGCGACAATGCGTGCAGCTTATGCTGCAGCGTGGCCAGGGCTACCGCACGATGGCTCAAGCGGTTCTTCAAGTCGCTGTCCATTTCCGCAGCGGTCTGGCCGTACAGCGGGTCCAGAAACACCGGGTTGTAGCCAAAACCGCCATCGCCGCGCGGCGCTGTGGTGATCACACCTTCCCAGCTGCCTTCGGCGATCAACGGTTGCGGATCTTCCGGGTGCCGTAGTAACACGATCACTGCATAAAACCGCGCGCTGCGGCGCTCGGCCGGTACATCGCGCATCGCATCGAGCAACTTGGCGTTGTTGGCCTGCGCGTTGGTCGGGCTGCCGGCGTAGTGCGCGCTGTACAAGCCGGGCGCCCCACCCAGGGCATCGACGATCAGGCCAGAGTCGTCGGCCAGTGCCGGCAAACCGGTTATTGCGCTTGCATGACGTGCCTTGATCAAGGCGTTCTCGACGAAGGTCAGGCCGGTTTCCGGTACATCCTTCACGCCAAGTTCGCCTTGCGCGACGATGCGTAGCGGCAGCGCCGCGAGCATGGCGCTCAGCTCTTCCAGCTTGCCGGCGTTACCGCTGGCCAGGACCAGTTGTGTCATTGCGATCTGGGCGATGTGACGACTCATCCGGCCAGCGCGTCGCGTTGCAGTGCGAATAGTTCGCCCATGCCTTTTTCGGCCAGTGCGAGCAATGCGTTGAGTTCGTCACGGCGGAACGCATGACCTTCAGCGGTGCCCTGCAGCTCGATAAAACCGCCGCCGTCGTTCATCACGACATTCATGTCGGTATCGCAGTCGCTGTCTTCCGGGTAATCCAGATCCAGCACCGGCTCGCCGCGATAAATACCCACCGACACCGCGGCCACCGCGCCGATCAGCGGGTGCTTCTTGATGTCGCCACGCTTCTGCAGCAGGTTCACCGCATCGGCCAACGCCACATAGGCGCCGGTGATCGCCGCAGTACGGGTGCCGCCATCGGCCTGCAACACGTCGCAGTCCAGGGTGATGGTGCGCTCACCCAATGCATTGCGATCCACGCAGGCGCGCAGGGCGCGGCCGATCAGACGCTGGATTTCCAATGTGCGGCCGCCTTGCTTGCCGCGTGCGGCTTCGCGATCGGAACGGGTGTGGGTGGAGCGTGGCAACATGCCGTATTCGGCGGTCAACCATCCTTCGCCCTTGCCGCGCAGGAAGTTCGGCACGCGGTTTTCAACGCTGGCGGTGCACAGCACGCGGGTGTCGCCGAAGCTGACCAGCACCGAGCCTTCGGCGTGACGGGTGAAGGCGCGTTCGATGCGCACAGGGCGCAGCTGGTCGGCCGTGCGGCCGCTGGGACGGGAAAAGGTCATGCGATGAGTCCGAAAGTCGGGAGATGGGTCTAGACGCCAGTGCGCAGCGTGCAGGCAGCCGGCAAGGGCCGCTAGGGTACCATTCGCGCTTTGAAGGTACGGGATTTGACGATGATTCGAAGCATGACCGCGTTTGCTGGCGGCGAACGCATCACGCCCTGGGGCACGCTCGGTTGCGAGCTGCGCTCGGTCAACCACCGCTTTCTGGAAGTGGGCGTGCGTCTGCCCGAAGAATTGCGTGCGCTGGAGCCGATGCTGCGTGAGCGCGTGGCGGCAAAAAACAGCCGCGGCAAGTTGGATCTGGCGCTGCGTCTGCGCGCGCCTGACAACGCGCAGACGCTGGCCGTCAACGAATCGCTGCTGTGGGAACTGGGCGCGTTGGCCACACGGCTGGACGGGATGTTTCCCAAGCTGCAGGTCGGCTTCACCGATCTGCTGCAGCTGCCGGGCGTGTTGCAGGTGCAGGACGTGGACGCCCCTGCGCTGCAGGCGCAGACCCTGGCATTGCTAGACGAGGTGGTGGGCAGTTTTGTCGCTGCGCGCGAGCGCGAAGGCGCCAAGCTGGCCGAAGCGATCAGCGAGCGGGTCGATGCGATAGAACGCATCGCCGCCACCGTGCGCACCTTGATCCCGGCCATCCGGGAAGGTCAGCGCGCCAAACTTGCCGCACGCCTGGCCGATCTGCCGCATCCGGTCGATCCCGGCCGCGCCGAGCAGGAACTGGTGCTGTGGCTGCAGAAGCTCGACGTGGACGAAGAACTCGACCGCCTGTCCAGCCATATTTCCGAGATCCGCCGCGTGCTAAAGCAGCGCGAGCCGGTCGGCCGCCGCCTGGACTTCCTGTTGCAGGAATTCAACCGCGAAGCCAATACCCTCGGTTCCAAGTCGGTCGACAGCCGCACCTCCAACGCCGCGGTCGATTTGAAAGTATTGATCGACCAGATCCGCGAGCAGGTGCAGAACATTGAGTAACCGGGAGTGGGAATTCGGGCTTGGGCGACCGCAAATCCCTGGCTTGGGCGGGCAGCGGCCAATCCCGGTAGCATGTCGACCCTGGCGGTACCGGTCCGCAGTCCGTTCGCGAATTCCGACTCCCCAACTCCGACTCCCGAATCCCTGACCCTATGCGCGGCACCCTCTACATCGTTGCGGCCCCCTCGGGCGCCGGCAAGAGCAGCATCGTCAACGCCACTCTGGCGCGTGATCCCAAGATCGCCTTGTCGATCTCGTTCACATCGCGCGCGCCACGGCCGGGCGAACGGCATGCCGAGCACTACCATTTCGTTTCCGCCGACGAGTTTCAGAGCATGATCGAAGCAGGCGACTTCTTCGAATACGCGCTGGTGCATGGCGACTGGAAGGGCACCGCGCGGCAGTCGGTCGAGCCGCAGCTGGCCGCCGGCCACGACGTGCTGCTGGAAATTGACTGGCAGGGCGCGCATCAGGTGCGCCAGAAGGTGCCGGATGCGGTCAGCGTGTTCATCTTGCCGCCGTCGCGTCAGGCCTTGGACGAGCGCATGCGCAAGCGCGGGCAGGACAGCGAGGATGTAATGGCGCAGCGCCTAGCCGCCGCACGCGAAGAGATGCTCCATTTCGAAGAATTCGATTACGTCATCATCAACGAGACCTTCGACACCGCTGTCTCGGAGATGTGCGCGATCTTCACCGCCAGCCGCTTGCGTCGCAAGGCACAGCAGCAGCGGCACGCCGGGCTGATTCAGGCGCTGCTGGACTGAGTTTCACGCCTTCTTTTGGCCCAAATGCCTGATTCCAAAGGAAACTGGGTCGGCGGCGATTGCCTGGGCGCTAGTCCGGGCGTACACTCCGGTCCCTTTCCCTCATTCGATGAGCGGCCGTTGCTGGTCGCCGGGAGCCCGCATGGCCCGCATTACCGTAGAAGATTGCCTGGAAGTCGTGAACAACCGTTTCGAGCTGGTCATGATGGCCTCCAAGCGTGCCCGTCAGCTCGCCAACGGCGTGCAGCCGCTGATCGAGAACGCAGACGCCAGCGACAAGCCCACCGTGATGGCACTGCGCGAAATCGCCGCACGCCGGATCGACAACGCGCTGATCGATGAAGTCGAGAAGGCCGAGCGCGAGCGTGCTGAGCGCGAAGCGCTGGAGTGGGCTGCTGCCGAAGTGGTTGCCGACGAAGACATGTCCAAGAACGACGATTGATTGTTCGCATCACTTTGATCGATCAGAACAGCCCGCCCAATGCGGGCTGTTTGCGTTTGATGCCTCATCTGTGCTGTATGGCGCGCAAACGTTTGCCGCGACTGCGTTGCTGGAATAGTCTTCCGTCATGAACCCAGGCCCCACTGCCCAGGCGACCGTCGTGACGTCTCCGTCTTCCGACCAGGCCATCCCCGACTACGTCCTGCACCTCGAACGCGCGGCTAGCTACCTTCCCAAGGAGCAGCTGCCGATCCTGCGCCGTGCCTGGCAAGTCGGTGCCACTGCGCATGCCGGCCAGACCCGCAAATCTGGCGAGCCCTACATCACGCATCCGGTTGCCGTTGCCGGCGTGCTCGCCGAGCTTGGCCTGGACATGGAATCGCTGATTGCCGCGATCCTGCACGACACCATCGAAGACACCCCGCTGACCCGCGAAGAGCTGGCGTCGGAGTTCGGCGAAGCGGTGGCCGAGTTGGTCGACGGTGTCACCAAGCTGGACAAGCTCAAGTTCCGCGACCGCCAGGAAGCGGCGGCGGAAAGTTTCCGAAAGATGCTGCTGGCGATGTCGCGCGATTTGCGCGTGATCATGATCAAGCTCGCCGACCGTCTGCATAACATGCGCACGCTGGGCGCGCAGAGCAGCGAAGCGCGCAGCCGCATCGCACGCGAAACTCTGGAAATCTACGCACCCATCGCGCAGCGCCTGGGCATGAGCCTGATTAAGTCCGAGCTGCAGAATCTGGGCTTTTGCGCGCTGTATCCGTGGCGTCACGCCATTATCGAAAAACACATTCGCAGCCAGCCTGTGGTGCGTCGCGAATCGATGGCGCAGGTGGAAGTGCAGTTGTCGCAACGGCTGGCCAAGGAAGGGCTGGAGCATCGGCTGGTCAGCCGCATCAAGACGCCCTGGAGCATCTATTCCAAGATGCACGAAGAGAACAAATCCTTCGACCAGGTGATGGATGTGTTCGGCTTCCGTCTGGTGGTGCGCTCGGTGGCCGATTGCTATCACGCGCTAGGCGCGGTGCATGCGAGCTTTAAGCCGCTGGATGGGCGTTTTCGCGATTTCATCGCCATTCCCAAGGCTAATGGTTACCAGTCGTTGCACACCGTGTTGTTTGGCCCTTACGGATCGCCGATCGAAGTGCAGATCCGCACCGAAGAAATGGACCTGATCGCCGAGCGCGGTGTGGCCGCGCACTGGACCTACAAGGTCGGCTCGGCATCGCCGAATAGCGCGCAGAGTCGCGCGCACGACTGGATCGTGGAGTTGATCGATTCGCAGCGCGCCGCCGGCTCATCGCTGGAGTTTCTGGACAACGTCAAGGTCGACCTGTTTCCGGACGAGGTCTATCTGTTCACGCCCAAGGGGAAGATTCTGGCGTTGCCGCGCAATTCCACCACGCTGGATTTCGCCTATGCAGTGCACACCGACGTGGGCAATCGCGCGGTTGCCTCGCGCGTGGACAAAAAGCTGGTGCCGCTGCGCACCAAGCTGGTCAGTGGCCAGGCGGTGGAGATCATTACTGCGCGTTCGGCCACGCCCAAGCCGCAGTGGCTGGAATTTGTGGTCAGCAGCAAGGCGCGTACCGCGATCCGCCACCAGCTCAAGCAACTCGAACACGAAGATGCCGTGCAGCTTGGCCATCGCATGCTCGATCGCGCGCTGGAAGCGATGGACAGCTCGCTGGAGCGGTTGCCTAAGGGGCGGCTGGATGCCTTCCTCAACGAGCATCGTTACCCGCGTCTGGAAGCCTTGCTGGCCGATGTGGCGCTCGGTAACTGGATGCCCAATCAGGCGGCGCAGGCGTTGATGGCCTACGCCGAATTGCGCGGCGCAGGCCAGTCCAAGCATTCGCACGAAAAGATCCTGATCGACGGCAGCGAGCGTGGCGTGATCAGCTTCGCCAACTGTTGTCAGCCGATTCCCGGCGACGAAATCATGGGGTATCACACCGCCGGCAAGGGCATCGTGGTGCACCGTCTGGACTGCCCGAACCTGGCCGAGCTGCGCAAATCGCCCGAGCGCTGGGTGCCGATCGATTGGGATTCCGGCGTCACCGGCGATTACGACACCGCGCTGGTGGTGGAAGTGGAAAACCGCACCGGCGTGCTGGCCCAACTTGCCGCAGCGATTGCGCAGAGCCAGTCCAATATCGAGCGTGTGGATTACCTGGATCGTGATTTCAATGCGGCGGTGCTGCGCTTCAATATCCAGGTGCGCGATCGTCGCCATCTTGCCGAAGTGATGCGCCGGTTGCGGCGTCTGCATGTGGTGCAGAGCGTCGGGCGGCAGTAGCGCGCGGTATGCTCGTCAGGGCGGGCGCCCAGGACGATCTGCAGTCTCGCGTGCGGCATCCCGTTGGCGCGATTGCGACCGCCACCGCGTGCGATGGCGCCGTTTCGGCTCGCTTCAGGTTGAACACCTGCTGCGCCGTCGTGCGCTGCCTCGCAGAACAGTCGAGCAAATCCGCACAAACGCCTAAACTGCTGTGCACATCTTTGTAGTGGAGTTTTCATGTCCCAGATCATCCATACCGACCGGGCGCCCGCCGCCATTGGCCCGTACTCGCAGGCCGTGCGTGCCGGCAACACGGTGTATTTCTCCGGGCAGATCCCCTTGGATCCGGCCACCGGCGAGATTGTGCCCGGTGACATCGGCGCGCAGGCACGCCGCGCATTCGACAACCTTAAGGCAGTGGCCGAAGCGGCCGGCGGCTCGCTCGACAAGATCGTGCGCCTGGGCCTGTATCTGACCGACCTCGGCCAGTTCGCTGCGGTCAACGCGGTGATGCAGGAGTATTTCCAGGCCCCGTTCCCCGCACGTTCGACCATTGAAGTCTCTGGTCTGCCCAAGGGCGCCGGGTTCGAAGTCGATGCGGTGATGGTGCTCGACTGATTCAGTTCGACTGATCCGACTCGATCTACCGTGCCGCGCGCGCATACCGTTACACCGAGCCTGGCCGTTGCAGGCCAGGCGTCGCTTTCCAGCTTGCCCGGTGTCGGCCCGAAAGTGGCCGAGAGATTCACTGCGCGCGGCATTCTCACGGTGCAGGACTTGTGGCTGCACCTGCCGCTGCGCTACGAAGACCGTACGCGTTTGACCACGATCGCGCAGCTGCAGGGCGGTGTACCGGCGCAGATCGAAGGGCGTGTGGATGCGGTCGAGCGCGGTTTCCGTTATCGGCCGATGCTGCGCGTGGCGGTGTCGGATGATTCGCACGGCACCGTGGTGCTGCGCTTTTTCCATTTTCGCGCCGCGCAAGTGGCGCAATTCGCACCGGGCACGCGGCTGCGTGTATTCGGCACGCCAAAACCCGGTCAACACGGCTGGGAGATTGTGCATCCCAGTTACCGTGTGCTCGCACCTGGCGAGGATGCCGGGCTAGGCGATAGTCTGGACCCTGTGTATCCGGTGCTGGAAGGTGTCGGCCCGGCCACGCTGCGCAAACTCATCGGCCAAGCGTTGGAGCGGCTGCCACCCGAAGCAGCGCTGGAACTGCTGCCGCCGCACTGGTTGCAGGACGAGCAGCTACCTTCGTTGCGCGAGGCGTTGTTGACCATGCATCGCCCACCGGTGAACACCGACCCGCAGCAATTGCTCGCGGGCGGTCATCCGGCTCAGCAGCGCTTGGCGATTGAAGAACTGCTGGCGCATCAATTGAGCCTGCGCCGGCAACGCATCGCCTTGCAGCGCTTCCATGCGCCGATGCTGTCTGGCGATGGCGATTTGGTGCAGCAACTGCGCGCCGCATTGCCGTTCCAGCTCACTGGCGCGCAGCAGCGCGTGTTCGAACAGATCGCGCAGGATCTGGCCAAACCATCGCCGATGCTGCGCCTGGTGCAGGGCGATGTCGGCAGCGGCAAAACCGTGATCGCCGCGTTGGCGGCGATGCTTGCTGTGGAGCAAGGCAAGCAGGTTGCACTTGCCGCTCCGACTGAACTGCTGGCCGAGCAGCATCTCAACAATCTGCGTGACTGGCTGGAGCCGTTGGGCGTGCGCATCGTTTGGCTGGCTGGCAAGGTCACCGGCAAGGCGCGCGCTGCTGCGATGGCCGAGGTCTCCTCCGGTCATGCGCAGGTGGTGGTCGGCACGCATGCATTGATGCAGGAGGCAGTGGTCTTCCACGACCTCGCGCTGGCCATCATCGACGAGCAACACCGCTTCGGCGTGCATCAGCGTCTGGCATTGCGCGACAAAGGCGCGGCCACCGGTAGCGTGCCGCATCAGTTGGTGATGACCGCCACGCCAATTCCTCGCACCTTGGCGATGTCCACCTATGCCGATCTGGATGTCTCGGCCATCGATGAACTGCCGCCCGGCCGCACGCCGGTGCAGACGATTGTCTTGAGCGCAGAACGTCGGCCTGACCTGGTCGAGCGCATCCGCGCCGCCTGCGCCGAAGGGCGTCAGGCGTACTGGGTGTGCACCTTGATCGAAGAAAGCGAAGAGCCCGAGAAGGGCGCACAAAACGGGCCGCCACGCATCGAAGCGCAGGCCGCGGAAGTCACCTTCGCTGCGCTATCCGCGCAACTGCCGGGCGTGCGCGTGGCGTTGGTGCACGGCCGCATGAAGCCGGCCGAAAAGCAGAAGGCCATGCTGGATTTCAAGCAAGGCCACAGCGATCTGCTGGTCGCGACCACGGTGATCGAAGTCGGCGTGGACGTGCCCAACGCCTCGTTGATGATTATCGAAAATGCCGAGCGCTTGGGCCTTGCCCAGTTACACCAGTTACGCGGCCGGGTCGGGCGCGGCGCGGCGGCATCCAGCTGCGTGTTGCTGTATCAAGCGCCGTTGTCGATGATGGCGCGGCAACGCCTGGAAACCATGCGGCAAACCAACGATGGCTTCGTGATTGCGGAAAAGGATCTGGAGCTGCGCGGTCCGGGCGAATTGCTAGGCACCCGGCAGACCGGTTTGGCCAGTTTCCGCATCGCCGATCTCGCCCGTGACGCCGGGCTGCTGCCGCGCGTGCAAATGCTCGCCGAACGTTTGCTGGATGAAGCGCCGGAGATCGCCGACCGTGTCGTCGCGCGTTGGATAGGTAGCGCGGTGCGTTACGCCGCGGCGTAGGTCTGGATTGGGCATGCGGGATTGGGGATTCCTAAGAGCCTGTTCACGATCTTTCCTGATTGGTGCAGACTCTGCGGATGCGCCAAAAAACCTATCCGAGCGACATGAGCCGGGAGCGTTTCGAACACATCCTCCCGATCCTGGAACAAGCGCGCAAGCGCACCAAGCCACGCCGAGTGGATATGTATGAGGTGTGGTGCGCAGTGTTGTACGTGCTGCGAACCGGTTGCCAATGGCGAGCGCTACCCAGCGACTTTCCGAAGTGGCGGACCGTGCACGCGTACTTTGCCAAGTGGAGCGAGTGCGACGATGAAGGAGTGAGCCTGCTGGAGCGGGCGCTCAAAAAATCAGGTTGGCGTGGCCCGCCAGAAACAGGAGCGCAACATCTTCAGCAGGTTCTTGATCGTGGACGCGCAGAGCGTCAAGAACACGGACACAGCCGGGCAAAAGGGATATGATGCGGGCAAAAAGGTGTCGGGCATCAAGCGGCATATCGCTGTTGATACCCAGGGGTTGCCCCATGCCATCGCGGTGACGACGGCGGAGGTGACCGACCGCAAAGGTGCGCTGCGGGCGCTGGAGCGCTGTCAGTCAAACTTGACGCATGTACAAAGCCTGCTGTGCGACAGTGGTTACACCGGAGTACCGTTTGCCGAAGGCGTGCGAGAGATTCTAGGCGAGCAGCTCACGGTGCAGATTGCCAAGCGCAGCGAACTGCACACCTTCAAGGTCATGCCCAAGCGCTGGATCGTCGAGCGCAGTTTTGCCTGGCTGGAGAAAAACCGAAGGCTGTGGAAGAACTGCGAGCGCAAACTCAACACCAGCTTGCAGTTCATCCATCTGGCCTTCTTGGCGCTTCTACTCAAAAGATCGTGAACAGGCTCTAAGAGCCAGGCTGCTGCGTGCTGGTGATTCGCTTGGCCGGCCGATCCTTGCGAAGATGCCGCATCGAATCCCGAATTCCGGATCCCATGACCAAGCAGATACCGCTGCTGATCGAGACCGACCCGGGCGTCGACGACGCGCTGGCATTGCTGATGGCCTTCAACGACACCCGTCACGAGGTTGTCGGCCTGACCATCGCCGTCGGCAACGTGGGTCTGGAGCACACCGTGCGCAATGCCTTGAAGGTCTGCCAGATCGCCGGTCGTGACGATGTGCCGGTCTATGCGGGCTGTCCGCAGCCGTTGCTGCATCCGTCGGTGGACGCGGCGCATGTGCATGGCATCGATGGCTTCGGTGATGTCGGTCTTGCGCCGGCCAAGCGTACTGCCGACGCAGAGCATGCCGCGCTCGCTATCTTGCGCTTGTCGCACGAACATGCCGGCCAGCTTCTGCTGGTCGCACTCGGCCCGCTGACCAATCTGGTCCTTGCGCTCACCCTGGATCCGACCCTGCCGCAGCGCGTGGCGCGGCTGGTGGTGATGGGCGGGGCGTTGACCGGGCACGGCAACATCACCGCAGTGGCCGAATTCAATATCGGCTTCGACCCGGAAGCGGCGCATATCGTGTTCCGCGGTTTCCCGCGGTTCGACGTTGCCGATTGGGAAGCGACCATCGTGCATGGCCTGCTGCATCGGGATGTGGAGCAGTGGCTGGCAGCGGACTCGGCCTATGCCAGGTTCTATGAGGAAATTTCGCGCAAGACCCGCTTGTGGTCGGCAGACAGCCGCGGCGAGTATTGGTATGCCGCCGACGCGCTGGCGATGGCCTTCGCCCTGCACCCGGAAGGCGCACACCGCTTGGAGCAGCGCCCGGTCCATATCGAGCTGTCCGGCACGCATACCCGCGGCATGACCTTGGTGGATTGGAATAGCCAGGGCGGGGCGCCCGACAACGCCAACCTGCTGCTGGAGTACGACCGTCAGCAGTTCTACGGCCTGGTCGGGGCCGCCTTGGTGGCAGGGTAAGGCGATCTTGCGCGGGCTGTCTGCAGACAGCTATAATTTCTCGCTTACCCAGGCAGCCCGGCGCCAAGTCTATGAAAGATAACGTTCATCCCAGCTACAAAGACGTCGTCTTCCACGACGTGACGTCTGATTTCAAGATTCTGACCCGTTCCACCATGGGCTCGAAAGAGACAGTGAAGTGGGAAGACGGCCAGGAATATCCGCTCATCAAGGTGGAAATTTCCTCTGCATCGCACCCGTTCTATACAGGCAAGCAGAAGGTGATCGACACCGGTGGGCGTATCGACAAGTTCCAGAAGCGCTACGCGCGCTGAACTTGTAGAACGGGCTGTACCGGCAAAGGCCGCGCATTGCGCGGCCTTTTTTTGGTGTTACTGAGTCCGTCTTCGCCTTCCTGACGGCTTCGTCTACGACTTCTGTCCAAGCGACGACCAAAATGCTGCTGTGCGATAATAACGTGATCCGGGCGATGCCCTGGACTTCCATCACGCGCCTGCCCGTTCGAGTGCAGGCGCCTTCCACTGAAGGAGCGTACACAGTGTCCGATCTTGATCAGGTCACGCTCAACGCCGGCGACAAGTCGGTTGTTCTGCCGGTTCTCAAGCCCACGCTTGGCAATGATTGCGTCGATATTTCCAAGCTGACCAAAGAAACCGGTCTGTTCACCTACGACTCGGGCTTCACCGCCACCGCCAGTTGCAAGTCGGCCATCACCTACATCGATGGCGACAACGGCGTGTTGTTGTATCGCGGCTACCCGATTGAACAGTTGGCCGAGAAGTCCAGCTTCCTCGAAGTCTCGTATCTGCTGATGAACGGCGAGCTGCCGACGGCGGACGAATTCGAGAAGTTCGACCACGAGGTGACGCATCACACGATGATGCACGAGTCGCTGAAGAACTTTCTCGGTGGATTCCGCCATGACGCGCATCCGATGGCCATGCTGGCCGGTTCGGTCGCGTCGTTGTCGGCCTTCTATCACGACACCCTGGACCTCAACGACCCGGAACAGCGCCGTCAGGCTGCCATCCGTCTGATCGCCAAAGTGCCCACCCTGGCTGCTGCTGCGTACCGCTATTCGATCGGCTGGCCGATCCGCTACCCGCGCAACAATCTCAACTACGTCGACCGTTTCCTGCACATGATGTTCGAAGTGCCGAGCGAGCCGCTGGAGATCAATCCGGTCGTCGCCAAGGCGCTGGATCTGCTGTTTATCCTGCACGCCGATCACGAGCAAAACGCCTCGACCTCGACCGTGCGTCTGGTCGGTTCGACCGGTGCGAATCCCTACGCCTCGGTTGCCGCGGGTATCACCGCGCTGTGGGGCCCGGCACACGGTGGCGCCAACGAAGCCGTGCTGAAGATGCTGGAAGAGATCGGCACCGCCGACAACGTCGAATCCGCTGTTGCCAAGGCCAAGGACAAGAACTCCTCGTTCCGTCTGATGGGCTTCGGTCACCGCGTCTACAAGAACTTCGATCCGCGCGCCAAGATCATCCGCGAAATGACCCACAAGGTGCTGGGCGAGCTGGGCGTCAACGATCCGCTTCTGGAAGTTGCGCTGAAACTGGAAGAAGCCGCGTTGAAGGACGACTACTTCGTGCAGCGAAAGCTGTACCCGAACGTCGACTTCTACTCGGGTCTGATCTACAAGGCGCTCAACATTCCGGTGGAAATGTTCACCGTGATGTTTGCCATCGCACGCACCGCCGGTTGGGTGTCGCATTGGCTGGAGCAACAGGTCGACCCTGAAATGAAGATCGGCCGTCCGCGCCAGATCTACACCGGCTATGACAATCGAGATTACAAGGACGCCGGCCAGCGCTAAGCGCTTGTGGTTATCTGTTTGAACGAACGCCCCGCATTGCGGGGCGTTTGCTGTTGGGCGGAACTCAAGTGCGCATCGCAGCCTTGCTGGCGGATGCTGACGCGGCTGCGAATCAGCGCAACTGTTGTACGGCGTCGTTGCCGTCATCTTCGGCCAATAACTGACGTACCTGTGCGGCCGATGCGCGGGTCATCGGCTTCTCGTCGAGCTGCGATAGCGGGGCCTGACGCAGCGCGTCGTAAGGCAGCACGGTCAGGTCGAAGGTAAGTTCCTCGGCGTCGAACAGCCACACCGGGAAATCACCGTTGCGCTCGCGATCCAGGCGCAATCGGCGGATGCGCGATTTGGCCGGAATGCGGTGCTCCTCCAGGAAGCGTTGCACTGCGTCGGCATCGTCGCTATGCAACTGCAACTGCACTGGCGCATTGGCATCGGCGGTACCGTCGAGCACCATGCCGGTGAGTCGCGGCTGGAATGGGCTGAGAAATTCCAGTGCCCGCAACGCAGCCTCGCGGCGTTGGCGCAAACGCACGCCGTGTACAGGCCCTGCAAACAGGCGCTGATATTCGCGCAACGCATCTTCAATCTCGCGATTGCGCGGCAGCGATGCGTCGTCGTGGATGCCAAGCCGGCTGGCGGCCTTGAGCTTGGCTTGATGAAAATCGCGGATGCCACCTTCGGCCATCAAGCGTGCGGCTTCGTGCGCCAACCGATGGCGACGTTCGCGGGTGTGTGTGTTGGCGTGCTCGCGTGCGTGATGCATGACCGGGCTCCCCTCATGAACCTGGACTCGACTCTACAACAGCGGCATGAAGACTCGGCGAACGCTTCATGCCGTCTCTGAAGGGGCAATCACGCAATGGTGATTGCCCCGGTGCTTTCTCTGCGAGTGTGCATGCCGGTACTGCTAAACCGATCGGAGACCCAGGTGGGCGAAGCCATCTCAAATCCCCAGCACTCAAAAGATATCGAAGGCCTTCTCGTCCTGCTGTTGCTGCAGACCGTAATCGTAGTCCTGCAGGCGATCCAGATCTTCGGTCTTCACCCATTCGACTGCGCCATTGATGGTGGCCTGGATCATGCCTTCAGGCGGGTCGTTGGCTGCGATCGGCATGTCTTTCAACGCCACGCGCATGTAGTCGATCCAGATCGGCAACGCCGCCTTGCCACCGTACTCGCGATAACCGAGCGAGCGGAAATCATCGCGACCCACCCACACCGTGGTGGCGTAGGGTCCACCGAAGCCGGAGAACCAGGCGTCGCGGTGATCGTTGGTCGAACCGGTCTTGCCGCCGACGTCCTCACGCCCCAGCACCTTGGCTGCGGTGCCCGTGCCACGCTGGACGACATCGCGCATCATCGACACCAGCTGATACGCAGTGCGCGCATCGATGGCGCGCGGTGCGATCCTGGTTTCGGCAATGGCGGCCGGCGCGGTTTGTGCAGGCGCCGGTGCTGCATCGGCTGCGGGTGCTGGCAGTGCGGCAGGTGCCTGAGCGCCGAAGTTGAAGCCGTCCACGACCTGACTCACCGGTGCGGCGGTGCCGCCTTGCAACGCGCAGGTGCGGCAGGCCACCGCCGGCACTTCCTTGAAGATGACATTGCCGTCGCGGTCTTTGACCTCATCGACGATCCAGGTCTCCACTCGCGAGCCGCCGTTGGCAAACACTGCATAGCCCCGCGCAACCGATAGTGGCGTCAGCGACGCGGTGCCCAGCGACATCGACAGATTGGGCGGCAATTCCGCTTCCTGGAAACCGAACTGGCTGATGTATTTGCGTGCGAAATCGACGCTGATCGCGTCCAACAAGCGCACCGACACCAAGTTGCGCGATTGCACCAGGGCTTCGCGCAAGCGCATCGGGCCACGGAAACCGCCGCCGTCGTTCTGCGGCGACCAGGTCTTGCCGCGACGATCGCGAAATACCACTGGCGCATCCAGCACGATCGAAGCGGGATTGAAGCCCTTCTCGAATGCGGCCGCATACACGAACGGTTTGAAGCTCGACCCTGGCTGACGCCGTGCCTGGGTGGCGCGATTGAACTTGTTGCCGGCAAAACTGAAACCGCCGATCAAAGCCCGCAGGGCCCCGCTATTGGCGTCCAGCGACACCAGCGCGGCCTGGCCGAGCGGCAACTGGTCGATGATCCACTCGCCGTCCTTTTCGCCGGCACGGATGCGGGTCAGGTCACCGCGGGTCAGTAGCTTGGCCGGCGTTTTGTTGGTCCAGTGGCTGGCAGTTGCCGGCAAGGTCAGTTCGGTTTTGTCGCTCTGCACCACGGTGACGCCGCCATCGGCATTGGTGCGCGCCACGATCACCGCGCGCAAGCCGCCCTGGGTGAACACGCCCGACAAATGCTTGGCCAATGCCAGCGCGTCGGCATCGGCGGCCACGTCGAAGTGCTGCTCCACGCCGTGCCAGCCATGCCGGTGGTCGTACAGGCGCAGGCCTTCGGCAACCGCCGCGTCGGCACCGCTCTGTAGCGTGGCGTCGATGGTGGTGGTGACATGGTAGCCCTTGTTAAGCACATCGCCGCCGTACTTGGCGATCATCTCCTGACGCACCAGCTCGGCCACGTACGGTGCATACACCTCGACCGGCGGCTCGTGCTGCTTTGCATGCATCGGCACCGCCTTCGCAGCATCGGCTTCTGCCTGACTGACGAAGCCCAGATCGGCCATGCGTTGCAGCACGTAATAGTCGCGACGTTCCTGCGCACGCTCTGGGTTGCTGATCGGATTGCCGCTGGACGGGAACTTGGGAATGCCAGCAAGCGAGGCCATCTCGTCCAGGCTCAACTCACTCATTTTCTTGCCGTAGTAGTACTCGGCGGCAGCGCCTACGCCGTAGGCACGGTTACCGAAGAAGCTCTTGTTGAGATACAGCTCGAAGATCTCGTCCTTGCTCAGTTCACTCTCGATCTTGCGCGCCAACAGGATCTCGGCGAGCTTGCGCGTGTAGCTGTACTCGGAACTCAGGAAGAACTGGCGCGCCACCTGCTGTGTGATGGTCGAACCACCCGGCACGCGCTTGGCGTCGGTGCTGGCCAGCAGCCAGACCGCGCGGGCAATGCCCTTGTAGTCCACGCCCCCGTGCTCGTAGAAGCGCGCGTCCTCGGTCGCCAGGAAGGCCTGCTTGAGGCGCAGTGGCACGTTCTTCATCTGGATGGGATAGCGCCGGGTCTCGCCATAGACGGCCATTAGGCGACCGTCGCTGGAATAGACGTACATCGGCTCTTGCAGCTCGACCTGCTTGAGCGACTGCACGTCCGGCAACTTCGAGGAAATGGCGTAATACAGGCCGCCGGCAGCAACAGCGCCAAGCAGTGCGAGCACCACGATCATGGCCAGGATCCAGCCCAGCCAACGGCGAATACGGGGCATGTAAGAGAGATTCCAATTGCGGATTTCTTGGTCACAGAGTATAGATGACGTTGAGTTGGGCTGGGGCCGAACTCTGGGGATCGCAGCAGACAACACTGGGGGCATGTTTCGGGGCGATTGCCTCGCGCGTGAGGGAGTTGTCAACTGTTAAGATTCGATTATTAATACGAGGGCACAGCCATTCGCCCATGTGCCCGTCGGCAGGGGAGTTTCCGTGGGGCTTCTACGCAAGAGTCAATCGCCACTTATCGGTGTCGATATCAGTTCCACTGCGGTCAAGCTTTTGCAGCTGTCGCGCAGCGGGAATCGTTTTCGCGTGGATCATTACGCAGTGGAACCATTGCCGCCGAATGCGGTCGTTGAAAAGAACATCGTCGAAGTGGAGGCGGTCGGCGAAGCCATTCGCCGCGCCATGAACCGTTCCGGCAGTAAGGCCAAGAACGCGGCCGCAGCCGTGGCCGGGTCGGCAGTGATCACCAAATTGATCCCGATGCCGGCTGATCTGGACGACGGCGATCTGGAAGCTCAGGTCGAGCTGGAAGCCACCAATTACATCCCGTACCCGATCGAGGAAGTGAACCTCGACTTCGAGGTGCTTGGCCCGCTGCCCAACAGTCCGGACATGGTCCAGGTGCTGCTGGCGGCGTCACGTTCGGAGAATGTGGAACTGCGCCAGTCGGCGCTGGAACTTGGCGGCCTGACCGCCAAGGTGATGGACGTGGAGGCTTTTGCGGTCGAAAACGCGTTTGCCCTGATCGCCAGCGAACTGCCGGTCGCCGCCGATGCGGTGGTCGCGCTGGTGGACATCGGCGCCACCATGACTACGCTGAGCGTGCTGCGCTCCGGTCGCAGTCTGTATAGCCGCGAACAGATGTTCGGCGGCAAGCAACTGACCGATGAAGTGATGCGCCGTTATGGATTGACCTACGAAGAAGCCGGGCTGGCCAAGCGTCAGGGCGGTTTGCCGGAGAGCTACGAGGTCGAGGTGCTGGAGCCGTTCAAGGAAGCAACGGTGCAGCAGATCAGCCGTTTGCTGCAGTTCTTCTATGCGGGCAGCGAATTCAACCGCGTCGACTGCATCGTGCTGGCCGGCGGTTGCGCCGCGCTTTCGCGCCTGCCGGAGATGGTGGAAGAGCAGCTCGGCGTGACCACCGTGGTCGCCAATCCGCTTGCCCAGATGACCCTGGGCCCGAAGGTTCAGGCCCACGCGCTGGCGCTGGATGCGCCTGCATTGATGATCGCCACCGGCCTGGCCCTGAGGAGCTTTGACTGATGGCAAGAATCAATCTAATGCCCTGGCGCGCCGAGCGCCGGAAGGCGCGCGAGCGCGAGTTCTACTCGATGCTGGGCTTTGCCGCGCTCGGCGGCGTTCTGCTGTCTGGGTTGATCTGGTTCTACTACGACGTGCAGATCAGTGGCCAGACCGAGCGCAACGCGTTCCTGACCACCGAGATCGACAAGGTCAAGGCTCAGAACGAAAAGATCAAGGAACTCGATAAAAAGAAGGACCGCCTGCTTGCCCGTAAGAAGGTGATCGAGGAACTGCAGGCTAATCGGTCGCAGATGGTGCATCTGTTCGATTCGCTGGTGCGCACCATTCCCGATGGCGTGGTGCTGACCAATATCAAGCAGGACGGCGACATCCTGACCCTGGAAGGGCGCTCGCAGTCCAATGCCCGCGTCAGTGCGTACATGCGCAATCTTGAAGGCTCGGGTTGGATGACCAATCCGGATCTGTCGATCATCGAGGCCAAGAGCCAGGACAAGGCCGGGCAACCCGCTGCATCGTCGATGGACACCAAGGCGCTGCCGTATGTGTTCACGCTCAAGGTCAAGCTGGCCAATCCGAACGAGGCGGACAAGAACGGCGCCACGCCAGCAGCGGTCGACGCGCAAGCGCCGGCCGGAAAACCGGCCGGTGCGGCACCTGCGGGCGCGCCAGCGGCGACACCTGCAGCGGCTGCGCCTGTACCTATGCAGGCGCCGCCGGCGCCAGTCAATCGGCCGCAGGAGGGCGCGGCGTCATGAGTAAGAAATCATTCAAGCTCAGCGATCTGGATTTCAACAACATCGGCGGGTGGCCGCAGCAAGCACGTATCGTGTTCTGCATGGTGGTCGGCCTTTTCATCCTGGTGTTGGCCTGGTTCCTGCTGATCAGCAGCAAGCGCGATGCATTGGAAGGACTGGAAGCCACCGAAACGCAATTGCGCACCGAGTTCGAGACCCAGCAGGGCCGCGCGGTAAATCTGGAGCCACTCAAGCAGCAGCTTGCGCAGATGGAGCAGGTGCTGCAGCAGATGTTGCGTCAGCTGCCCAGCAAGACGGAAATGCCGGATCTGATCATTGATATCTCGCAGACCGCGCTGTCCAGTGGCTTGTCCAACGAGTTGTTCCAGCCGGGTCCGGAATCGCCCAAGGAGTTCTACGCCGAGAAGCCGATTGCGCTACGCATGGTGGGTAGTTACCACCAGTTCGGTGCCTTCGTCGGCGGCGTAGCCTCCCTGCCGCGCGTGGTGATCCTGACCATGCACGACATCAACCTCAAGCCGAAGGAACCCAAGGCCGGCATTACGCCGCGCGGGGCGCTGGAACTGTCCGGCACGGTCAAGACCTATCGTTATCTGGACGACGAGGAAATGGCCGAGCAGGAGAAGGCTACGGCCGACGCTGCCAAGAAGGGCGGCCAATGAACATGAGACTGCTCAAAATCCTGTCCTGCGTGGCGTTAATCGCTGTACTGCCGGCGTGCAGCCGCGGCGTCACCAGCACGCCGGGCGATGCGCCGAACCTGGAAGCGTGGGTGGCCGAAGTGCGTGCGCGTCCTGCGCCGCCGCTGGAACCGCTGCCGGTGATGCAGCAGTTCGAAACCTTCGAATATGCGGCGCAGGCGATGCGGGATCCGTTCAGCGATGCCTGGGTCGGCGCCGAAGGTGGCAATGGTACGCGTCCGGATCCGAACCGGCGCAAGGAACCGTTGGAAGCTTTCCCGCTCGACGCCCTCGACATGGTGGGGACCATTGGAGGCGGGTCGGGCCTGATCGCTCTGGTGATGGCGCCCGACAAGGTGACCTACCGGGTGCGGCCGGGTGTGTATCTGGGACAGAGCGATGGCCGGGTCACCGGGGTCTACGAAGACCGCATCGAGCTGATTGAACTTGTGCCGGACGGTGCGGGTGGATGGCTTGAACGGCCGGCCGCACTCGCATTGGATGATCAAATAAAGTGATAGGGGATAGCACGATGACGTTTTCCAATGCCCAGCGGCTGCGTCCGGTGCGACGCCACGCGATAGTCCAGGCCTGCACGTTGGGGTTCGTGTTGGCACTGGCAGGCGGCAGCACACTCGCAGCGGCGGCGCTGAATCAGCCGGCGCAGGATCCTGCCAAGGTCGCTCCTGCGAGCTTGGCGGTGTCCAAGATCGATTTCAAACGCGGTGAAGACGGCGCAGGCCGTCTGATCCTGCAGTTCGACGGGCAGGGCGCCAGCCTGGACCTGCGTACGCAGGGCGATAACGTGCTGGTCGACATCGGCAACGCCCGGCTGCCTGCCGAACTGCAGCGCCCGCTCAACGTCACCGACTTCGCAACGCCGGTGCAGCGTGTCGAGGCCAAGCCGTCCGGTTCTGGCTCGCAGCTGGTGCTGTCGACCAAGGGAGCATTCGACTCGCTGGCCTACCAGACCGGCAACGAATACGTGGTCGAAATCACTCCGCGTAAGGGCCAGCCGGCAGCAGGCGGTGTGAGCGCCGCGGCGGTCACCCAGGCCGCAGCGCAAATTGCTGCGCGTGGCTACAGCGGCCGCCCGGTGACGTTCAACTTCCAGGACGTGCCAGTGCGCACCGTGCTGCAGCTGATCGCTGAAGAGTCGAACCTCAATATCGTGGCGTCGGACACCGTGCAGGGCAATGTCACCCTGCGCCTGATGAACGTGCCGTGGGACCAGGCGCTGGACATCGTGCTGCGCGCCAAGGGTCTGGACAAGCGCCGCGATGGCGGCGTGGTGTGGGTCGCACCGCAGCCGGAGCTGGCCAAGTTCGAGCAGGACAAGGAAGACGCCCGCATCGCAATTGAAAATCGCGAGGATTTGATCACCGATTATGTGCAGATCAATTACCACAGCGCGTCGTTGATTTTTAAGGCACTGACAGAAGCCAAGGGAATTGGCGGCGGCGGTGGTAGCCAGGGCGGCCAAGGTGGTGGTGGCGCGGGGCAGCAGGACAATGGGTTTTTATCGCCCCGCGGTCGCCTGGTTCCGGACGAACGTACCAATACATTGATGATCAGCGATATTCCGAAGAAGGTCGCGCAGATGCGGGAATTGATCTCGCATATCGATCGTCCGGTAGATCAGGTTTTGATTGAAAGCCGTATTGTTATCGCGACAGATACATTTGCGCGTGATCTAGGCGCGCGTTTTGGTGTTACTGGGGCAACTGGGCGCGGAATCCTCAGCGGCTCGCTGGAGAGCAACCTTAACTATTTGAACAGCTCGGCGCATTTGTTCCCGTCAGGACTCAATGTCAATCTCGGTGCAGCGGGCGGATTTACCAGCAGCACGCCTGGCAGCCTCGCCTACACCTTGCTAGGGTCGAATTTCAATCTGGATATCGAGCTGTCCGCGATGCAGCAAGAGGGTCGAGGCGAGGTTGTTTCCAATCCGCGCATCGTAACTGCCAATCAGCGCGAGGGCGTTATCAAGCAGGGGCGCGAAATCGGCTACGTGACCATCAGCGGCAGTGGTGCTGGCGGTGGCGGTTCGCAGGCCAATGTGCAGTTCAAAGAAGTTCTGCTTGAACTCAAGGTGACGCCAACCATTACCAACGACAATCGCGTTTTTCTTAACATGAATGTCAAGAAGGATGAAATTGCACGGCTCATCGATTTGCCGCTGTATGGCACCGTGCCCGAGATTAATCGTCGGGAGATCAATACCGCCGTTCTGGTGGGAGATGGTGAGACTGTTGTGATCGGCGGCGTCTACGAATTTACCGATCGCGAAAGCCTTTCCAAGGTACCATTTCTGGGCGACATTCCGTTCCTTGGCAATTTGTTCAAAAAGCGTGGCAGGAGCAAAGAGAAGGCTGAGTTGCTGGTGTTCGTGACGCCGAAGGTGCTGCGTGTGGCTAGCGCCACGCGCTAAGGAACCTCTGAACAACGCACTTCAAATGCGCGACACTACACACCTACGTTGAGGAGTCATCCATGCAACTGACGTTCGGTGACGCTGAAGGTTTGGGCAAGCGCAAGCAGACTCGCTGCGAGATCTTCCTGGCCGAGATGGAGCAGGTGGTTCCGTGGAGGCACTTGCTCGGACTGATCGCGCCGCACTATCCGGTGTCGGGGCGGCCTGGTCGACAGCCGTACGCACTGGCGACGATGTTGCGGATTCATTTGCTGCAGCAGTGGTATGCGTTGAGCGATCCGGCGATGGAAGAAGCGTTGCACGAGATCCGGACCTTGCGCCGTTTTGCCCGGCTCGGTGGTTTGGACAATGTTCCCGACGAGACCACGATTCTCAACTTTCGCCGCTTGCTGGAAACCCATGGCCTTGCAGCGCGGATGCTGGAGGCCGTCAACGCGGATCTGGTGCGCAAGGGTCAGAGCCTGCGGTCCGGCACGATCGTCGATGCAACCCTGATCGCTGCGCCCAGTTCGACCAAGAATACCGACTGCGCGCGCGACCCTGAAATGCATCAGACCAAGAAAGGCAATCAGTGGTATTTCGGGATGAAGGCACCCATCGGCGTGGATGAGTTTTCCGGGCTGGTGCACCACGTCCGTTGTACGGCTGCCAATTTGGCCGATGTCACGGTGACCCACGCATTGCTGCACGGCAAAGAAGACAGTGTGTTCGGCGACAGCGGCTACACCGGTGCGGACAAACGCGAAGAACTGCAGACCTGCAAGGCTGGTTTTTTCATTGCCGCCAAGCGTTCGACGATTCAAGCCATTGGCAACAAACGCGAGCGCCGCCAGGAAGAACGTTGGGAATACTTCAAAGCAAGTGTGCGTGCGAAGGTGGAGCATCCATTCCGGGTGATCAAACGCCAGTTTGGCTACACCAAGGTCCGCTATCGCGGCCTGGCCAAGAACACCGCGCATGTGCTGACCCTGTTCGCACTATCCAATCTGTGGATGGTGCGCCGGCAGTTGCTGCCGGCCAGGGGATAATGCTGTCTGGCGCCAGCCAACGCCGCAAGAAACCGTAGAAATCGTATCGTACGCATCAACTCTGTGCGCTATTGGCACGCAGCAGGCTCGAATTTTAGAGGTCTGGTGCGTTGTTCAGACCTTCCCTAGAGCGTGTTATGAACTTTGCCCTTGTCACGCTAACGTATACGGATGAAGCCTCGTAAGCCTTATTCCACCGATATTTCCGACGAAGAATGGGCCTTTGCGGCTCCCTATTTGACGCTGATGGACGTGCAGGCACCGCAGCGCAAGTATGAGCTACGCGCGATGTTCA
Source organism: Xanthomonas fragariae (assembly GCF_900183975.1). Lineage (NCBI taxonomy): Bacteria > Pseudomonadati > Pseudomonadota > Gammaproteobacteria > Lysobacterales > Lysobacteraceae > Xanthomonas > Xanthomonas fragariae. The sequence continues at coordinate 3,470,592 of NZ_LT853882.1, read as the reverse complement.
ACGCACTGCGGTGGATCGCGCGCGCCGGCGCACCATGGCGATTGCTTCCCAACGATTTTCCGCCCTGGGAAGCGGTGTATCAGCAAACACAGCGCTGGCTGCAAGCGGGCTGCTTTGAGGCCATGGTCAGTGATCTGCGCTCACTCTTGCGTGTGGCGCAAGGGAAAAAAGGCCAGCCGAGCGCGGTCATTTTCGATGCTCGCACGCTGCAGTCCACCTGCGAAAGCGGGCCGCGTGCTGGATACGATGGCTATAAACGCAAGAAAGGCAGCAAGGTACACATGGCCGTCGATACGCTTGGACATCTGCTCGCTGTCCAGGTGACGCCGGCTAATGAGCAGGAGCGCGCGCAAGTCCGATCGTTGGCACAAGAGGTACAACACGTGACCGGTGAAACGGTCAAGATCGCCTTTGTTGATCAGGGCTACACCGGTCAAGAACCGGCGCAGGCGGCCACGGAAGAAGGCATTGAGTTGCACGTGATCAAGCTGCAAGAAGCGAAAAAAGGCTTTGTCTTGCTGCCGCGCCGTTGGGTTGTCGAGCGCAGCTTCGGATGGGCCAATCGTTTCAGACGGCTGGCACGCGACTACGAGCGATTGCCGGAAACCTTGGCCGGTTTGCACTTCGTCGTCTTCACGATCCTGATGCTTGGAAATGCAGCCACCCTCTTTCAAAGTTCATAACACGCTCTAATACGCTCTCATGCATGAAAAGAGAAAGGCCGCGGACAGCGGTCTTTTTCTCAGGGGTAAATCGTGAAAAATAAATCGATTTTTTTCTTCTGGATGTATGATTTTTCTTTTTTCTTAAATGCAGCCATTGCATTCAAGTAACACTATCACGTCAACCGCGCACGACGGGGAAGCTACTCAGGGCGCTTCATCCATTGGGACTTTGTCATCGATTACGTATATCCAGGCGACATGCCGCGCAGGAACTGTGGGCCTAGGTTGCGGCGGACAGTATTCACCGAATGGGGTGGATTATCTCGCTTTGCGAAGGTTAGTCAGGCTTGCCCCTGATAAATGGGTGGCAGGTGGTGCGGGGTGCGGAGTAGTAAAAGGGAACCTGCGGGCTCCCTCTAACGTAATCCCGATGCGTGGTGTCCGAGAGCCGTGCGCGGCAGCATGGTGCTTGTTATCAAAAAAGCCATTATCATAAAGTGTGTCACTCACTGAATGGTACTTCTAAGAACCTGTTCACGATCTTTCCTGATTGGTGCAGACTCTGCGGATGCGCCAAAAAACCTATCCGAGCGACATGAGCCGGGAGCGTTTCGAACACATCCTCCCGATCCTAGAACAAGCGCGCAAGCGCACCAAGCCACGCCGAGTGGATATGTATGAGGTGTGGTGCGCAGTGTTGTACGTGCTGCGAACCGGTTGCCAATGGCGAGCGCTACCCAGCGACTTTCCGAAGTGGCGGACCGTGCACGCGTACTTTGCCAAGTGGGGCGAGTGCGACGATGAAGGAGTGAGCCTGCTGGAGCGGGCGCTCAAAAAATCAGGTTGGCGTGGCCCGCCAGAAACAGGAGCGCAACATCTTCAGCAGGTTCTTGATCGTGGACGCGCAGAGCGTCAAGAACACGGACACAGCCGGGCAAAAGGGATATGACGCGGGCAAAAAGGTGTCGGGCATCAAGCGGCATATCGCTGTTGATACCCAGGGTGCCCTATGCCATCGCGGTGACGACGGCGGAGGTGACCGACCGCAAAGGTGCGCTGCGGGCGCTGGAGCGCTGTCAGTCAAACTTGACGCATGTACAAAGCCTGCTGTGCGACAGTGGTTACACCGGAGTACCGTTTGCCGAAGGCGTACGAGAGATTCTAGGCGAGCAGCTCACGGTGCAGATTGCCAAGCGCAGCGAACTGCACACCTTCAAGGTCATGCCCAAGCGCTGGATCGTCGAGCGCAGTGGAGAAAAACCGAAGGCTGTGGAAGAACTGCGAGCGCAAACTCAACACCAGCTTGCAGTTCATCCATCTGGCCTTCTTGGCGCTTCTACTCAAAAGATCGTGAACAGGCTCTAAGGAGTCGCCCCTGAAAAACCCCAACCACCCAACGACCGCAAGGCCTTGATGTCTGCACCGGCGTGCCAGAACTACCAGTGTTCGCTACGCTGAAGGCTGGTTTCTGGCAATTTTCACTCATGCGTACACGCCGTCCTGCTGCCGAGCACATGCCTGCCGACGAGTTGTTTCGTTCGCGGCTGGAGAACCAGATCGATCTGCGTCATCCGCTGGCGCGGCTGAGCCAACGGATGCCGTGGGCGGCATTGGAGCAAGCACTTTCATCGCGCTTGCCGGCCACCCAGGCCGGTGGCGGTCGGCCGGCATTGCCGGTGCGGCTGATTGCCGGTTTGCTCTACCTCAAACACGCCTACGACCTGTCCGATGAAGCGGTGTGCGAGCGTTGGCTGGAGAATCCGTACTGGCAGTTCTTCACCGGTGAGGTCGTGTTCCAGACGCGTTTGCCGTGCGATGCCAGCTCGCTGACGCGCTGGCGGCAGCGCCTGGGTGAGGCCGGGATGGAAGAGCTACTGGCGCACACCATCAACGCCGCGCATGCGATGCAGGCGGTGGACGCACACGAGTTGTCGCGGGTGATCGTGGACACCACGGTGCAGGAAAAGGCGATCGCCTATCCGACCGACAGCCGTTTGCTGGAGGTGGCACGCAAGAAGCTGGTGTTACTGGCCAAGCGGCACGGCATCGGAGTGCGGCAGAGCTACGCGCGGCAAGGCCCGGCCCTGAGCCGCAAGGCAGGTCGGTATGCGCATGCGCGCCAGTTCAAGCGCATGCAGCGCGTGCTGCGACGTCAACGCACGGTATTGGGGCGGGTGTTGCGCGATATCGAGCGCAAGCTGGACCAGGTGGAACCCGGCGTGCGCGAGCGCATCGTTGTCTGGCTGGAACGTGCGCAACGGCTGTACACGCAGCGTCCGAAGGACAAACAAAAACTGTACGCATTGCATGCCCCGGAAGTGGAATGCATCGGCAAGGGCAAGGCGCGTCAAGCGTACGAATTCGGCGTCAAGGTCGGCATTGCAGTCACTGCCTGCAAGGGATTGGTCGTGGGTGCGCGCAGCTTCCCGGGCAACCCGTACGACGGCGATACCTTGGCCGAGCAGCTGGAGCAGACACGCGGGTTGCTGCAGGATGTGAGCGTAGAACCGACGGTGGCGATCGTGGACCTGGGCGATCGCGGGCGCGAAGTCGATGGCGTGCAGGTCCTGCATCGCGGCAAGGCCAAGACGCTGACGCGACGGCAATGGCGCTGGATCAAGCGACGGCAGGCGGTGGAGCCGGTGATCGGACATCTGAAAGACGACTGCAGGTTGCGTCGCTGCAGGCTGAAAGGTGCCCAAGGCGATGCGCTGCACGTGCTCGGCTGCACCGCCGGCTACAACCTGCGCTGGCTGCTGCGCTGGATCGCGTTTTTGCGTGCCTGGATGCGGGCGATGGGATGGTCATCCTTGAGCGCCGTGCCGCTGTCACCGACGGCACTTGGCGCTTGAAGGGGATTTTTCAGGGACGACTAGAGCGTGTTATGAACTTTGAAAGAGGGTGGCTGCATTTCCAAGCATCAGGATCGTGAAGACGACGAAGTGCAAACCGGCCAAGGTTTCCGGCAATCGCTCGTAGTCGCGTGCCAGCCGTCTGAAACGATTGGCCCATCCGAAGCTGCGCTCGACAACCCAACGGCGCGGCAGCAAGACAAAGCCTTTTTTCGCTTCTTGCAGCTTGATCACTTGCAACTCAATGCCTTCTTCCGTGGCCGCCTGCGCCGGTTCTTGACCGGTGTAGCCCTGATCAACAAAGGCGATCTTGACCGTTTCACCGGTCACGTGTTGTACCTCTTGTGCCAACGATCGGACTTGCGCGCGCTCCTGCTCATTAGCCGGCGTCACCTGGACAGCGAGCAGATGTCCAAGCGTATCGACGGCCATGTGTACCTTGCTGCCTTTCTTGCGTTTATAGCCATCGTATCCAGCACGCGGCCCGCTTTCGCAGGTGGACTGCAGCGTGCGAGCATCGAAAATGACCGCGCTCGGCTGGCCTTTTTTCCCTTGCGCCACACGCAAGAGTGAGCGCAGATCACTGACCATGGCCTCAAAGCAGCCCGCTTGCAGCCAGCGCTGTGTTTGCTGATACACCGCTTCCCAGGGCGGAAAATCGTTGGGAAGCAATCGCCATGGTGCGCCGGCGCGCGCGATCCACCGCAGTGCGTTGAACATCGCGCGTAGCTCATACTTGCGCTGCGGTGCCTGCACGTCCATCAGCGTCAAATAGGGAGCCGCAAAGGCCCATTCTTCGTCGGAAATATCGGTGGAATAAGGCTTACGAGGCTTCATCCGTATACGTTAGCGTGACAAGGGCAAAGTTCATAACACGCTCTAAGGAACCTCTGAACAACGCACTTCAAATGCGCGACACTACACACCTACGTTGAGGAGTCATCCATGCAACTGACGTTCGGTGACGCTGAAGGTTTGGGCAAGCGCAAGCAGACTCGCCGCGAGATCTTCCTGGCCGAGATGGAGCAGGTGGTTCCGTGGAGGCATTTGCTCGGACTGATCGCGCCGCACTATCCGGTGTCGGGGCGGCCTGGTCGACAGCCGTACGCACTGGCGACGATGTTGCGGATTCATTTGCAGCAGCAGTGGTATGCGTTGAGCGATCCGGCGATGGAAGAAGCGTTGCACCAGATCCCGACCTTGCGCCGTTTTGCCCGGCTCGGCGGTTTGGACAATGTTCCCGACGAGACCACGATTCTCAACTTTCGCCGCTTGCTGGAAACCCATGGCCTTGCAGCGCGGATGCTGGAGGCCGTCAACGCGGATCTGGTGCGCAAGGGTCAGAGCCTGCGGTCCGGCACGATCGTCGATGCAACCCTGATCGCTGCGCCCAGTTCGACCAAGAACACCGACCGCGCGCGCGACCCTGAAATGCATCAGACCAAGAAAGGCAATCAGTGGTATTTCGGGATGAAGGCACCCATCGGCGTGGATGAGTTTTCCGGGCTGGTGCACCACGTCCGTTGTACGGCTGCCAATGTGGCCGATGTCACGGTGACCCACGCATTGCTGCACGGCAAAGAAGACAGTGTGTTCGGCGACAGCGGCTACACCGGTGCGGACAAACGCGAAGAACTGCAGACCTGCAAGGCTGGTTTTTTCATTGCCGCCAAGCGTTCGACGATTCAAGCCATTGGCAACAAACGCGAGCGCCGCCAGGAAGAACGTTGGGAATACTTCAAAGCAAGTGTGCGTGCGAAGGTGGAGCATCCATTCCGCGTGATCAAACGCCAGTTTGGCTACACCAAGGTCCGCTATCGCGGCCTGGCCAAGAACACCGCGCATGTGCTGACCCTGTTCGCACTATCCAATCTGTGGATGGTGCGCCGGCAGTTGCTGCCGGCCAGGGGATAATGCTGTCTGGCGCCAGCCAACGCCGCAAGAAACCGTGGAAATCGTATCGTACGCATCAACTCTGTGCGCTATTGGCACGCAGCAGGCTCGAATTTTAGAGGTCTGGTGCGTTGTTCAGACCTTCCTTAACTTGGCGCCACGAGTGAAAGACAAAGCCCAGTGAAGCGATTGCAACGGATATAGATAAGACGCCGAGCATGTTGCCAGCATGGCCAATGATGATGTTCATGAGGGCTGACACGCTTTAGCAATCGTCGGCGCGGAACGCGTCGCGTATCCAGTTCAAGATCGGCGGTTCGCCGCTGGCTTCGACCACGTCGAAGCGACACGGCAGCGCCGCCAGTGCGGGGTAGGAGACAAGCAACAATTGCGCGGCCAGCACCAGCTTGCTGCGCTTGCGCCGGTCCACCGATGCCGCGCCGCCGCCGAAGCGGTCGTCGCGGCGATAACGTACTTCCACGAACACCAGCGATTGCCCGTCGCGCATCACCAGATCGAGTTCGCCGCCCCGGTAGTTGGCATTGCCGACCACCAGCCGCAAGCCGGCCTGTTCCAGCAGCGCGCGTGCGGCCGCTTCGACTGCCGCACCGCGCTGTCGACGCGCCGCCGACATGGCGTCAACGGCCGTCGGCGATCGGCACCGGGCGGCCACCGTTGAAGGTGGACCAGGCCGGAGTACGCAGTACGTTGCCGAAGCCATCCAGATGCAACGTGCCGGTGGCGCCGCGCAGGCCGCCATCGCTGCCGGTGACGAGTTTTTCCAGATACGCGCTGATCTTCCAGGCGTCGTAGCCGAACGCGAACAAGCGTGCGCCGGGGCCACGTGCGCTGGGCAGGGTGCTGGCGACCTGGCTGGCCGCCGGCAGCCCTGACACGCCGAGTGCGGTCCAGGTTTCGCTCGGGTAGATGATGCCGTCCAGCGCCAGATCGTCTTCAACCTTGCCGGTGCCGGACACCAACTGCGAGGTGCCCACGCGCGACTTGCCGGCGAATCCGGCCAATGCCAGCTGCGGTGCCAGCGCACGTGCCGTGTTACCGCGCACCGCCAGGAATACCGCATCGGCGGTGCCGTAATTGCGCAGCTGCGCGCTGATATCGCCCGGCGCATCGGCGACGCTGATGCTGCCGACAACGGTGCCGCCGCGCTCGCTGAAACGGTCGCCGAACGCCTTGATGGTGCGTTTGCCGTTGTCGTCGCTGGTGCCGACGATCAGCACGTTGCGGCGCTCGCGCGAGAGCAGATATTCGGCGGCCATGATGCCGTCGTCTTCCGGCGCCAGCGAGAACCCGGCGCTGCCGCTGGGCGGGGCCTTGTTGTCGGTGGGGCGGTTGAGCGCCAGCACCGGTACCGCCAACTGCCCGCGTGCGAACAGCGCACTTACCTCGTCGCGTCCGAGCGGGCCGACTACGTAGTCAACCCCGGCGCTCACTGCTTTGTCATAGGCGGCATTGGCACCGGCCGCAGTTGCGGCGGTGTCGAAAAACTGCACTTCCGGGCGGCGGCGGGTTTCGGCGTAATAGCCTGCGAGCAGACCGTCGCGGACCGGCGCGGCGACAGTAGCCAGATTGCCGGTGAGCGGCAGCAGCACCCCCAGCTTGACGGGCGGGCGATAACCGTCGCGCTCGGCGGGCGGACGCTTGCTGGTGTCAAAGCCCCATTGCGCATCGTTTTCGAACGCGCGCGGCAATGCCAGTCCGCGGCTGATCAAGGCGCGCCCGGCGAAGTTGTACAGCGGATCGCCGGCCGGCAGCGCGGCGGTGCGACCCTTGAGCGTGGCGTCGTCGAGCGCCGCGAGCAGGCGTACGATCGCGCGCTGGTTCTCGCTGTGCGCAGTGCCGGTCAGGCTGGCGTCGGCGTGCGCACGGTCGGCAGCGGCGCCGAACAGATCGCCGGTAGCTTCTAGTGCGGCGGCGTGTGCCGCCAGCCAGCGCGTCTGCAGCGGCTGGCTCAGGCTCTGCGGGCCGTCGCCCAGGGCCTGCAGAGCCTGCGCCGCCTGTTTGTCGATCACCGCCAACTCGCCGTTCAACAGCCCGAAACGGGCGCGCTCTTCGCCGCTCAGATGGCGCGGATTGACCTGCGCCATCAGCGAGCGTGTACGTGCGTCATCGCCGGCGTCGTGCCAGCCGAACGCGGCCGTGGCCAGTAAACGGCTGCGCTGCACACCACTGACACCGGCGGCCTCGGATTCTAACTGCTGTGCGGCTTGGCGCGGCTTGCCTTGGTCCAGCAATGCCAGCGCGGCGCTCTGCGTCGGCGACGCGGTCTGCGTGATGCTGCTGGTGGCGCAACCGGCGGCCAGCATCACCATCAGCGAGAGGGCGGAAATCCTTGTAATGTGCTTGTTCATTTCAGATCCATTGGACGGGGCCCGCCGGGGCGGACCGTTAAAAACGCTACGATTCTACCCTTCGCCCTACGGAATACCGTCGATGACGCCCCACGGAACCTTGCACGTGGTCGCTACGCCGATCGGCAACTTGGCCGACCTGTCGCCGCGTGCGCAGGAGGTGCTGCGTGGCGTGGCCGCGATCTGCGCCGAAGATACCCGCCACACTCGCCAATTGCTCGGCCATTTCGGCATCGACCGCCCGTTGCTGGCCCTGCACGACCATAACGAAGACGCGATGTCCGAGCGCATCGTGGCGCGCCTGCGCGAAGGCGAATCGCTGGCCATCGTCAGCGACGCCGGCACCCCGCTGGTCAGCGACCCCGGCTTTAAACTTGTACGCGCCGCACGCGCCTCCGGGATCCGGGTCAGCCCGGTGCCGGGCGCCTGCGCCGCCATCGCGGCGCTCAGCGTGGCCGGCCTGCCGAGCGACCGCTTCAGTTTCGAGGGTTTCCTGCCGGCCAAGAGCGCCGCTCGCCGCGAGCGTCTTGCGCACCTGGCCGGCGAGACCCGCACCCTGGTGTTCTACGAATCATCGCACCGCATCGTCGAGTCGCTGGCCGCCTTGCGCGGCGCCTTCGGCGACGACCGCCCCGCGGTGATCGCCCGTGAGCTGACCAAACTGTTCGAAACCGTGCTCGACGGCACCTTGGCCGAGCTGCAGGCCAAGGTCGAAGCCGACGACAACCAGCGCAAGGGCGAGTTCGTGGTGATGGTGCGCGGCGCCGCCGACGCTGCCGAAGGCCAACTGGCCGAAGGTCGCCGCGTCTACGCCAAACTCGCCGAACATCTGTCCCCATCCACCGCCGCCAAGCTGGCTGCCGAACTGACCGGTGCGCCTCGTAGGGCGTTGTATGGCGGCAATGGCTGAGGCAAGCGCTGCTGAAATCAGAAAGAAGGCGTTGGAGCCAGGTCGGTTCGAGTGGGTCTTGAGGACTTGGCCAGACGCGTTTCAACCCCCGATCGGAAATATCGAACAACCCAGGGAGCCTGCGGCGGACATTTGCTTTCGTCTTGCTGATGCGGCGCGTTACGCCGTTGAGATGACCCAACTGCTGCGTGCAGATGGCCAGGTATTCGTTCGGGCGCGTGAGAAATTGCTTGCTGCACTGAAACCTCGTAGGGAGTTCTGCAGATATCGCACGGCGGTCGTTTGACCATGATTTCGAACGCGTTGTTCTCTACGCCGAAGACAGCGACGGGCGGTGTATGGTCTGGCGATAGCGTATAGTGCGCCCTGGCGGAGTCGGCCAGACAGTCGCGTCACTCGCAAGAGTGCCGAGGAAAGTCCGGGCTCCCTAGGGCAAGGTGCCAGGTAACGCCTGGGCGGCGCAAGCCGACGGAAAGTGCAACAGAAAGATACCGCCTACGTTCCTTTCGAGGAGCCGGTAAGGGTGAAATGGTGCGGTAAGAGCGCACCGCGAGTCCGGTAACGGACCGGCACGGCAAACCCCACCTGGAGCAAGACCAAATAGGGATCCATTGGCGTGGCCCGCGCTGGATCCGGGTAGGTTGCTTGAGCGCCGCGGTGACGCGGCGCCTAGACGAATGACTGTCCACGACAGAACCCGGCTTATCGGCCGACTCCGCCACTTTCCTTTCCGGGCCTTGCCCCTCTCAGGAAAGGTGCCCACGCTGCGTACCGCCGGTGGCGGTAAAAAACGCGGGTCCCGCTCCGGGCATGCCAGAACCCCGCGGCTGTCGCCGCCCCCCTTGACTTAAGAGGGCTTGCACTTGGGTGCATTGCTGGAGCGTTGGGTTGGTCGCGATCCCTGCGATTTAGGGTTGCTTGGATCTTTGTTGCTTGGCTTGGGCTTTGCACTAGCAGCTGCGGCAGCGTTTGGCACTTATCCGAACGAGCGGGTGAATAGCTCGTCCAGGGCGTCGATGATGCGTTGGCCCTGGTCTTTCAGGGTGCCGGCGGGTTTGCTGAGTACTGCCAGTGGCACTGAGGTCATTTCCAGGGGTTGCAGGATGAGGCTGCTGCCGGCCACGGTAAGTTCGGGAGTGAAGCGGGACGGAGTTGGAGAGTGGTTGGACTTTCGGACCAGGGGCACGACGACGCGGCGAGGGGAGGGGTCGAAGATCTTCGACTGGACCACGACCACATAAGGAATGTTCTTGTTCTGGCCGACTTTCGCGTAGACATCGAACTGGTCGGTCATAGCGTGGAAAACTCGTCAGCGAAGGAGCCGTGCGCTTCGGTGAAGGCCTTCCATTCGCTCGCGGCGCGCTGCAGCTCCATCGCTCTGGCGCTGTGGCTGTCGCGCTCCTTGGTGACGTATTCGGCCAGCAGCTCCTCGACCTTTGCCGACAGGTTGCCGGTCATCGCTCGGGCCTGCGCGGCCAAGTCCGAGTTGATGGTCGGATTGAGCGGCTTCTTTTGCGCAGAGCTATCGTAATAGCGGGTCATCGCGAACTCCCGGATTCATGCGCATGAATCCGGGTTGTCAATGTGCGCCTGAGATCTCCAGCCGGGTTTCGCCCTGGAACACCCCATTTGGGCCGAAGCGGCGCTCGTGGATTAGACCGTGACCTTGATGGTCCACCGCGATGAGGGTGCTGGCGCGGGTGCCGTAGTTGGTGCCTTTGATGAAAGCGGCGGCAAGCAGGCGTTCGGAGGACAGGTCTATGCCGGTGTGCGGTAGCTGTGCGTCGGGTGCGGTGGCCGGGTTGCCCAGGGCAGTCCACAGCGGTTGCAGGTCGCCGCTGTCCGCAGCGCACCAGTCGCGCAGAACCATGGTCAGTGCAGCGGTCTTGGGCCAGTGCGCATCCAGCGGACCGTTGGACATGCCGTGGATGCCCGGAGCCAACATGCGTGCCAATGGCGGGTGGTTACTGAGGTGTTCGCAACGTTGGTCGTCGCATAGCAGTAGATTGAATGGTGGGAACTCATCTGCGGCGGTCGCCAGATCATGTGCGTAAGCCCTCGCATCCAGACTGCCGGCCAGGTAGTCGGCGATCAGATGTCCGCGCGAGCGGCCGGAGGCGGTGGCGAGCGGGTCGCGCACGTTGGTCACCACTGCGGCGCGGCCGTCGCTGCCCAGGCCCACCCAGCTTCCGCCCGAGCGTAGGTCGCGGCCGGCCAGCACGCTGTCGGCCGGTGCTGCCCAGCGCGCAAGCGGCGCGGCCGGGCGCCCGTGAAGTTCGTCGCGGTTGCCCGCCAGCAGCAAACGCCAGCGCGGGTGGGCTTTCCAGGCGAGAGCGACTAGGCACATGGCATCGATTGTCGCCGGTTTGCGCAATTGGAGGCATGCAACTGGCGCAAAGGGAAGTGAGACAACGGTCCAGCTTACATGGCCTTCACGCCCCTGAATTTCTGTTCAATCTCAAAATCTGAGACGAAACAGCAACTTGTGGATAACCTTTGAACAAGTCTCTAAAGAGTGCTGCAACTCATTGATGCAGCTGGCGATTTGCGACCTTGAAAACTGTTGACAAGCTTTGACGCACTGCTAAGGTGGGCAAAGGAGGGAAAACCAGGTGTTTTGTGGTTTTTCGTGGTTCAATGGTTCTCCCAAGCGAGTATTCGAGGCCGCATTCGGTGTTTCAGGGCGAGACTGCCATCACAGTGGACGACAAGGGGCGGATGGCGGTGCCAACCGCGTACCGCGACCTCGTCACGCGTGTCAGCGGCAATCGCCTGGTCCTCACCTACAACCCGTTCGAAGCCGGATGCCTGTGGCTGTATGCGGAAAAAGAGTGGGAGCGGGTGCGCGACGATGTGATGTCCAAGCCCAACACCCAGCGCGTGGTCCGCGCGCTGCAGCAGAAATTGGTAGGTTCTTCGGCCGTACTCGAGCTGGACGCCAATGGCCGTCTGAGCATTCCGGCCAGCCACCGCAACGCGGTTGGCATCGAGAAAAAAGCCGTGCTGCTCGGCATGGGCGACAAATTCGAACTGTGGAGCGAGCAGGCACATCGCGCACTGATCCAGCAGACATTGTCTGACGGGGATCTGGGCGATGAATTGCTCGATCTCAGGTTGTGAGCCGGGGTGCCCGGATGCGCGGTGAAGCGCAGCCCGGTCACCCGGTGTCGCAGCCGCCGGCGGCTCATGTGCCGGTGCTGTACACGCAGGTTCTGGATGGCCTGCAAGTGACCGAAAATGGAACCTATCTCGATGGCACGTTCGGGCGTGGCGGACACGCTCGTGGCGTGCTGCAACACCTTGGCCCGGGAGGTCGACTGCTGGTGATGGACAAGGACCCTGAAGCGATCGCGGTGGCCGAACAGTCGTTCGGTGGCGATGCGCGCGTGTCTATCCATCGCGGCAGTTTTGCCGGCCTCGGCCAGGTGGTCGCCGCCGCAACCCTTGATGGCATCCTGCTGGATCTGGGCGTGTCCTCGCCGCAGTTGGATGTGGCCGGTCGCGGTTTCAGTTTCGGCAAGGACGGCCCGCTGGATATGCGCATGGACCCGGACGCCGGGCAGAGCGCGGCCGAGTGGTTGGCGCATGCCACCGACCGCGAGATCGCCGATGTGCTGTGGACCTATGGCGAAGAACGCCAGAGCCGCCGCATTGCGCGCGCCATCGTGGCGCGGCGTGCCGACCAGCCGCTGCTGCGCACCGCGCAGCTGGCCGACCTGATCGCCTCGGTGATGCCGCGCGGCGACAGCAAGACCCACCCGGCCACGCGCAGCTTCCAGGCGATCCGCATCTACATCAACCGCGAGCTAGACGATCTGGAAGACGGTCTGGACGCCGCCCTGGGCGCGCTCAAGCCGGGCGGTCGTCTGGCGGTGATCAGCTTCCACTCGTTGGAAGACCGTATCGTCAAACAATTCATAGCCCGCTACGCCAAGGCGCCGCCCAGCAACCGCCGCCTGCCCGAAGCGCACCCTTTCGTGCCGACGCTGCAACTGGTCAGCGGCGCCATCAAAGCCGACTTCGACGAACTGAGCGTCAACCCACGCGCCCGCAGCGCGGTGCTGAGGGTGGCCGAGAAGCTGGGATTCGGGACTTGGGATTCGGGATTGGAAGAGCGCTCCAAGCCAATCCCCAATCCCAACTCTGCAATTCCGGCGTCTCAAGGAGACGCACGATGAGCCGTCTGCTGCTCATCGTGCTGCTCGCCTGCAGCATCGCCTCGGCGATCGGTGTCGTGTACATGCGTCACATGCATCGCAAGCTGTTCGTGCAGTTGTCCAAGCTCGAGCACACGCGTGATGAGTTGAATATCGAATTCGGCCGGCTGCAGCTGGAGCAGGCCACCTGGGCGGAAAGCAATCGGGTCGATCAGGTCGCACGTGTGCGCATCGGGATGAAGTTCCCCGAGACCAACGACATCGTGGTGGTGCGTCCATGACAAAGCGGCAGGACAGCCGTTTTGCACGGCGAAGCCGCCCGCAGGGTGGCGCACAAGAAGGTGCGCCATGAAAGCCGGCCGCAACCGCCCCCGCAGCAACTTCAACCTGCGCGGTCGCCTGACCCTGGTTGGCATCGTGCTGGGTCTGTGCTCGGTGACGTTGATCGGCCGCGCGGCCTTCGTGCAGCTGGTCAATCGTGATTTCTATCAGCGTCAGGGCGAAGCGCGCTATCTGCGCGAACTGCCGATCGCCACCTCGCGCGGCATGATCACCGACCGCAACGGCGAGCCGCTGGCAGTGTCCACGCCGGTGGAGTCGATCTGGGTCAATCCGCAGGAACTGCTGCGCAACCCGGACCGTATTGCCGAGCTGGCCAAGGCGCTCGGCCAACCGCTGGACGAGTTGAACGCCAAGCTGGCGCAGAAGGCCGGCAAGGAATTCATGTACCTGCAGCGCCGGATCAACCCGGATAAGGCGCATGCAATTGTCGATTTAAAGATTCCTGGCGTGTTCTCGCAACGCGAGTTCCGTCGTTTCTATCCGCAAGGCGAGGCGATGGCCCATGTGCTGGGCTTCACCAACATCGACGACCGCGGCCAGGAAGGCCTGGAGCTTGCCTTCGACGAATGGCTGCGCGGCAAGCCGGGTTCCAAGAAGGTGGTGCGCGATGCGCGCGGCGCGATCGTGGAGAGCGTGGATCTGGTGCGTCCGGCGCAACCGGGCAAGGACCTGACGCTGAGCATCGACCGTCGCATCCAGTTCCTGGCCTATAAGGAACTGCGTAACGCGCTGGTCGAGAACAACGCCGCTGGCGGTTCGATGGTGGTGATGGATGTGGCCACCGGCGAAGTGCTGGCGATGGTCAATCTGCCGACCTACAACTCCAACGCGGTTACCGGTATCAACCCGTCGGCGCGCCGCAATCGCGCGGTCACCGATCTGGTCGAGCCGGGTTCGACGATGAAGCCGCTCACGGTGGCCACAGCATTGACCGCGGGCGTGGTGACCAAGGACACCATCATCGACACCAACCCCGGCTACATGGCCGTAGGGCGTTTCACCATTCGCGATGTGCCGCACAACAACGGCGTGCTTAACGTCACCGGCGTGATCACCCGCAGCTCGAACATCGGCGCGGCCAAGATCGCGGCCAAGGTGCCGGATCAGACCTTCTATCAGTCGATCCGCAATTTCGGTTACGGCACGGCACCGCACAGCGGGTTCCCTGGCGAATCGACCGGTGTTGTGCTGCAGCCGGCCCGTTGGAGCGGCCCGTCCAAGACCACGATGTCCTACGGCTATGGCCTGTCGGTGACGCCACTGCAAATTGCGCAGGCGTACGCCACCCTGGGCAACGGCGGCAAGCTGACCCCGCCGACCTTCGTACGCGGCCAGCACAACGAAACCCGCCAGGTGGTCACGCCGGAAGTGGCACGCCAAGTCATCGACATGATGGAAACCGTGGTCACTCAGGGCGGCGCCAAGGGCGCGGCGATTTTGGGCTATCACGTGGCCGGCAAGACCGGTACCGCGCGCAAGAATGGCGCCAACGGCTACGAGCGCGGGCATTACAACGCGCTGTTCGCCGGCCTGGTGCCGGCAACGCGTCCGCGGCTTGCCACCGTCATCGTGATCAACGATCCGCAGGGCAAGGTGTATTACGGCGGCCTGGTGTCGGCGCCGGTGTTCCATCGGGTGATGGAAGGCGCCTTGCGGCTGATGGACGTACCGCCGGATGACATCCAGTCGTGGCTGGCCGCGCAGGCCGCCGGCAAGACCGGGCAGCCGGTCGTCAAGCCGCAGCCGGTCGATCTGGACCCGGCGCTGGTACCGGACCCGGTGGACGAAGTGTCTGCCGGTATTCCGACCGCCGCCGCACCGCCTGCCATGTCGGCGCCGGCTCAGCCGGCACCGCCGCGGGAGAGCCGCCAGTGAGCCGCTCCATGCCGCTGTCGCAGCTGCTGCCCGAGGTGACGCTTGCGCATGACGTGCAGGTGTCCGGCCTGGTGATGGACAGCCGTGCGGTAAGTCCGGGCGATGCCTTCGTGGCGATCGCCGGCTTCGGTGCGCACGGTTTGGACTTCGTCGAGCAGGCGCGCGTCAACGGTGCAGCTGTGGTGTTGTTCGAACCGCCAGCGCCCGCTGATCTGCCGGCACCGGCCGATGCGATCGCAGTGCCTGGCTTGCGCGCCCGCCTTGGCGTGATGGCCAATCGGTTCCACGGTCAGCCTTCGCATGCAATGCGCATGGTTGGCGTGACCGGTACCAACGGCAAGACCTCCACCGTGCAGTTGCTGGCGCAGGCGTTGACGCTGCTCGGCACTCCCACCGGCACTCTTGGCACCTTGGGTGTCGGTCTGTATGGCACCGCCGTGCCGACCGGTTTCACCACGCCGCTGGTGCTGCAGACGCATGCGCTATTGGCGCAGTTGCGCGATGAAGGCGCGCAGGCCGTGGCGATGGAAGTGAGTTCGCACGCGCTCGACCAGGGCCGCGTCGATGCGGTGCAGTTCGATGTGGCGGTATTCACCAATCTCACCCGCGATCACTTCGATTACCACGGCGACATGGCGCAGTACGGCGCGGCCAAGGCCAAGCTGTTCACGCGCGCTGGATTGAAGGCCGCGGTGGTGAATCTGGACGATGCATTCGGCCGCAGCCTATTCGCTTCGCTCGACCCCGCGCTGCGTGTGATCGGTGTGAGTTCGCGCGCGCACGCCGATGCCGCGGTGCGTGCGCAGGCGCTGCAACTGGACCATAACGGCATCAATTTCGCGCTGCACATCGACGGCCACGTGCACCCGGTGCACTCGCCGTTGCTGGGTCGCTTCAACGTGGACAACGTGCTGGCCGTAGCCGGCGTGTTGTATACGCTGGACGTTGCGCCGCCGCAGATTGCCGAGGTGCTGGGCCAGCTGCAGCCGATCCACGGCCGCATGAATCGGCTCGGTGGCGCGCATGGCGCACCGCTGGTAGTGGTCGATTACGCACACACGCCCGATGCGCTGGAGCAAGCGCTGACCAGCTTGCGCTCGCATGCGCAGGGCAAGGTGATCTGCGTGTTCGGTTGCGGCGGCGAACGCGATACCGGCAAGCGTCCGCAGATGGCGGCGATCGCCGAGATCAATGCCGATGTGGCGATCGTCACCGACGACAACCCGCGTTGCGAAGATGGCGAGGTGATCGTGGCCGACATCCTGCGTGGCTTTGCTCGCCCGGATGCCGCCATCGTGCAGCGCGATCGCGCTGCCGCGATCCATCAGGCCATCGGCATGGCCGGCGCGTCCGACATCGTGTTGATTGCAGGTAAAGGCCACGAGCCGTATCAGGAAGTCGCCGGTGTGCGGCATGCCTTCGACGACGCCTTGGTGGCAGCGCAGGCGTTGTTGCCACGCAGCGTGCTGGAGATGCGCGCATGAAGCTCACTCCATTGTCGTTGATTGCCCACTGGGCAGGTGGCGAACTGCACGGCGACGACGCGATGATCGACGCGGTCGGCAACGACACGCGTACGCTCGCCAACGGCAGCCTGTACGTTGCGTTGCGCGGTGAGCGCTTCGATGGGCACGATTTTGCCGCAGACGCGGTTGCGCGCGGTGCCAGCGGTTTGCTGGTGGAACGCCTGCTGCCGGCGTTGAGCGTGCCGCAGGTACTGGCGGAAAATTCCGAGCTTGCCCTGGCGCGCATCGCCACCGGCATGCAGCGCGATCGCGCCACGCGGGTGATCGCGCTGACCGGTTCCAACGGCAAGACCAGCGTCAAGGCATTGCTGTTGTCGATCCTGCAGGAAGCCGGGCGTATCGACGGCACCACCGTGTACGCCACGCCGGGCAACCGCAATAACGAGATTGGTCTGCCGCTGGCGGTGATCGCTGCGCCGGACGACGCGGATTTTGCGATCTACGAAATGGGTGCCGGCAAGCCGGGCGATATCGCCTATCTCACCGAGATCGCGCAGCCGCACGTCGCGCTGGTCAACAATATCGCCCCCGCACACCTGGAGCGCCTGGGCAGCCTGCTCGGCGTTGCCCGCACCAAGGGCGCCATTTACACCGCTCTGCCGGCCGATGGCGTGGCGGTGATCAACGCCGACGATGCCTTCGGTGCATGGTTCGAGCAGCAATTGCATGCGCAGTCGGTGCAGGGCCGCCGCGTGTTGCGCTACGGCTTGCAGGCCAGTGCCGACATCACCGCACGTCAGCTGCGGCTGCATGCAGGCCGTGCACAGTTCACGCTGGTGACCCCGCAAGGTGACGCGTACATCGCGCTGCCGTTGCCGGGTCGCCACAACGTGCTCAATGCGCTGGCTGCCGCCGGGTTGGCGTTGGGCGCGGGCATCGCATTGCCGGCGATTGCTGCCGGCCTGGCGCAGGCGCGCCCTGTGGCCGGTCGGCAGATCGCTCACACCTTACCGAGCGGCGCGGTGTTGATCGACGACAGCTATAACGCCAATCCCGGTTCGCTGGATGCTGCCATCGACACCCTGGCTGCTGCGCCGGGCGAAGGTTGGCTCGTGCTCGGCGACATGCGCGAACTCGGCCCGGAGGGTTCGGCGTTGCATGCCGCCGCCGGGCGTCGCGCACGCGCGGCCAAGCTGCAGCGCCTGTACGCGTTGGGCGAGCTCAGTGCCGCCGCCGCGCAGGCGTTCGGCGATGGCGGCCGCGTGTTCGCCACCCATGCCGCGCTGGTCGCCGCGCTGCAGGCGGATCTGGCTGAAGTCGGAACCGGGAACCAGGGACCAGGGACCAGGGAAGAGCAAACACGAATGTTGGAAAACACGCAGGAACACGCATTGATTCACGATCAGCAGCAATCCTCGGAAGCCATCCCGGGTCCAGGCTCCCCGACGATTCTCGTGAAAGGCTCCCGTGGCAGTGCCATGGACCGCATCGTCGCCGCGTTGCTCGCACCGGCAGAGGACGCATCCCATGCTGCTTGAGTTGGCACGCTGGCTACAGCAACTGGAAAGCCTGTTCAGGCTGTTCAACTATCTGACCTTCCGCGGCATCCTCGCAGCGCTGACGTCGCTGTTTCTGTCGTTGTGGATGGGCCCGGCGGTGATCCGCAAGCTTGGCCAGTTCAAGGGCGGCCAGCCGATCCGCCAGGACGGCCCGCAGTCGCATTTTTCCAAGGCCGGCACACCGACCATGGGAGGCTCGCTGATCCTGCTGACGGTGACCTTGTCGGTGCTGCTGTGGGGCGACCTGCGTAACCGTTATGTGTGGTTGGTGCTGGCGGTGATGATCTGCTTCGGTGCGATCGGCTGGTACGACGACTGGATCAAGATCGTGCGGCGCGATCCAAACGGGCTGAAGTCGCGCTGGAAATATCTGCTGCAGTCGGTCTTAGGTCTGGCTGCCGGTCTGTTTCTTTATTACACCGCTGACGTGCCGGCGGCGATCACCTTCTACATTCCGATGTTCAAGTCGATCGCGCTGCCGTTGGCCGGCGTGAGCTTTGTGGTGATCGCCTACTTCTGGATCGTCGGCTTTTCCAACGCGGTGAACCTGACCGATGGCCTGGATGGTCTGGCGATCATGCCGACCGTGCTGGTGGCCTGCGCGCTGGGCGTGTTCGCTTACGCCTCGGGCAACGTGGTGTTTGCCGACTACCTGAAAATCCCGCTGATTCCAGGGGCCGGCGAGCTGATCATCATCTGCTCTGCGATCGCCGGGGCAGGTCTGGGTTTTCTGTGGTTCAACACCTATCCGGCAATGGTGTTCATGGGCGACATCGGCGCGCTGTCGTTGGGTGCGGTGCTGGGCACCATTGCAGTGATCGTGCGCCAGGAAATGGTGCTGGTAATCATGGGTGGCGTGTTCGTGATCGAAACGCTGTCGGTGATGATCCAGGTCGCCAGCTTCAAGCTGACCGGCAAGCGCGTGTTCCGGATGGCGCCGATCCATCACCACTTCGAACTCAAGGGCTGGCCGGAGCCGCGCGTGATCGTGCGCTTTTGGATCATTTCAGTGGTGCTGGTGCTGATCGGCCTCGCCACGCTGAAGGTGCGCTGATGAACGACATGTCCCGCCAAGCGACGCGACTGGACGCCATCGGCGGCCGCTACGACCCGTGGCTGCTCGGGGCCGCGGCTACGCTCGCCTCGCTGGGCGTGGTGATGGTTGCGTCCAGCTCGATCGAGCTGTCCGAGAACCCATTTTATTATCTGACGCGTCATCTGCTGTTCCTGGGCATCGGCATTGGCCTGGCGTTCTGGGCGATGCGCACCGAGCTCAAGACCATCGAGCAATACAACCAGTTGTTGTTGCTGGCGTGCTTCGGCTTGCTGATGGTGGTGTTCGTGCCAGGCCTGGGCAGCAGCGTCAACGGCGCCAAGCGCTGGATTAATCTGGGGGTGTCGAAATTCCAGACGGTGGAAGCGGTCAAGGTGCTCTACATCGTGTGGCTGTCCAGCTATCTGGTGCGCTTTCGCGATGAGGTCAACGCAACCTGGCCGGCGATGCTCAAGCCGCTGGGTGTGGCGATCGCGCTGGTCGGCCTGTTGCTGATGCAGCCGGACTTCGGCTCGTCGACGTTATTGCTGGCGATCACCGCAGGCATGTTGGTGCTGGGTGGGGTGAATCTGCCGCGTATGTCGATGCCGATCGTGTTCGGTCTGCCAGTGTTCGCCTTCATCGCAATCCTGGAGCCGTACCGCCTGCGCCGCATCACCTCGTTCCTGGATCCGTGGGCCGATCAGCTGGGCTCCGGTTATCAGTTGTCGAATGCCTTGATGGCGGTGGGGCGTGGCCAGTGGACCGGCGTGGGCCTGGGCGCGTCGGTGCAGAAGCTCAACTACCTGCCCGAAGCGCATACCGACTTCATCTTTTCAGTGATTGCCGAAGAGCTGGGGTTTGTCGGCGTGTGCGGGGTGGTTTCGCTGTATGCATTGCTGGTCGGCCGCGCGTTCTGGTTGGGCATGAGCTGCGTGGAAATGAAGCGTCACTTCTCCGGCTACATCGCTTTTGGTATCGGTCTGTGGATCAGCCTGCAGAGCTTCGTTTCAGTGGGCGTGAATCTGGGCATCTTGCCGACCAAGGGCCTGACCCTGCCGCTGATTTCCTCCGGCGGTTCGTCGGTGCTGATGACGTGCCTAGCGATGGGTCTGTTGCTGCGCGTGTCCTACGAAATGGATCGTGCCGAGCGCTTGCGCAGCAAGTTGTCGCCGCAGGGTGCAGGCGCACCGTCGGCTGAGCTGGCCAAGCCGATGGTCGATTCTGTGCCGCCGACTTCTGCGCCAGCGCACAAGCCGCAGCGCGACACCGTTGCTGCCGCCGCACCGGTCGCACCGGTGTCGGTTGCGCCGGCATCGACCATCTTGCGCGGCACCAGCCGGATGCAGCCGCGTGTGGAACCGACGTTCGGGAGGATTGCATGAGCGTTGGTGGGTATGCGAATGCCTCACAGGCGTGCGCGCAGTCTGCTGTGGTTCGGCCAGTGATGATTCTTGCTGGCGGAACCGGTGGGCATATCTTCCCGGGTCTTGCGGTGGCCAAGGTGCTGCGTGCGCGTGGCGTGCCGGTGACCTGGTTGGGTGCCGACGGCGCAATGGAAACCCGTCTGGTGCCGCAGCACGACGTTCAACTCGACACGCTGGCCATCACCGGCCTGCGTGGCAAGGGTATCGTGAAGTTACTCGGCGCGCCGGTGCGGGTGATGCGCGCAGTGCGCGCCGCCGGCTTTGTGTTGCGCAAGCGTCAGCCGCGTGCGGTGATCAGCTTCGGTGGCTTTGCGGCCGGCCCGGGTGGGCTGGCTGCACGTCTGCTCGGCGTGCCGTTGCTGGTGCACGAACAAAATCGCGCACCCGGCATGACCAATAAGGTGTTGTCACGTTTCGCACGCCGCGTGTTGACCGGTTTTCCTGGCAGCTTTGCTGGCGAAGAGGCGGTGGGCAATCCTGTGCGTGCAGAAATCGCCGCGCTTCCTGCACCGGCCGCGCGTCTGGTCGGCCGCGATGGCCCCGTGCGTGTGCTGGTGCTCGGTGGCAGCCAGGGCGCACGCGCATTGAATCAAGCTGTGCCGGCGGCGTTGGCGGCACTCGGCCGCCCTGACGTTGAAGTGCGTCACCAGTGCGGTGAAAAGCTGCGTGCCGAAGCCGAAGCTTCGTATGCGCAGGCTGGAGTCAATGCCAGCGTCGAACCCTTCATCGCCGACATGGCGGCCGCCTACGAATGGGCCGATCTGGTCGTTTGCCGCGCTGGCGCATCCACTCTGGCCGAGCTGTGCGCCGCCGGCATCGGCAGCGTGCTGGTGCCCTTCGCCGCCGCTGTCGACGACCACCAGACCCGCAATGCCGAGTACTTGGTCGGTGCCGATGCCGCCGTCCTGCTCAAACAGGACGACACCCTGGCCGAGCGTCTGCAGCAGGTTCTGCAGACCCTGCTTACCGGTCCCGCCCGCCGCCTGTCGATGGCAAACGCCGCCCGCACCCTGGCCAAACCGGATGCCGCCGAACACATCGCCGACATCATTCTTCAAGAGGCCGGAAGTGGAGATTCGGGATTGGGGATTGGTAAAGCGCAACAGCACAAGCAGGACAGCATGCAGAAATCCGTAAATGGCGAATTTTCGGTGCGATCGATCGCCGCCGTTGCCAGCAATCCCCAATCCCAAATTTGCAATCTTGGCGCCTTCACCGGAGATGCCCTGTGATGCGCCGTCTGCAAGACAGTGGAGATCTGGTACGTGCGTTTCCGCGCGTGCATTTCGTTGGCATCGGCGGCACCGGCATGAGTGGCATCGCCGAGGTGATGCTGACGCTGGGCTATGAAGTCTCTGGTTCCGACAACGCCGACAACGTGGCGACACGGCGCTTGGCCAAGCTGGGTGCACGGGTGATGCGCGGGCATTCGGCGGCCAATGTGCTTGGCGCCGATTGCGTGGTGGTGTCCAGCGCGATCCGCGAAGACAATCCCGAGCTGATGGAAGCGCGCAGCCAGCGCATTCCGATCATGCCGCGCGCGGCGATGCTGGCTGAGTTGATGCGCTTCCGTCGCGGTATCGCGGTGGCCGGCACGCATGGCAAGACCACCACCACCAGTTTGGCTGCGGCCGTACTGAGCGAAGGCGGTCTGGATCCGACCTTCGTCATCGGTGGGCAGCTGCTGGCAGCCGGTGCCAACGCCAAGCTCGGTGGTGGCCAGTGGTTGGTTGCCGAGGCCGACGAGAGCGATGGCAGCTTTCTGCGCCTCAATCCGTTGATGGCGGTAATCACCAACATCGATTCGGATCACCTGGAAAACTACGGCAACGACTTTGCCCGTGTGCAGGCCGCATTCGCCGAATTCCTGCAGCGTCTGCCGTTCTACGGCCTTGCACTGCTGTGCATCGATGATCCGGAAGTGGCCGCATTGGCCGGCAAGACCCCGCGTCACGTGATGAGCTATGGCATGAGCGAAAACGCCGACGTGCGCGCCGAAGATGTGGTGCAGGACGGCCCGCGTATGCGTTTCAACCTACGTTTGCCCGAAGGCACCACCACACCGGTGACGTTGGCACTGCCGGGCCGTCACAACGTGCTCAACGCACTGGCTGCTGCCGCGATCGGCTGGCAGCTGGGCGTGGCACCGGAAACCATTGCGCGTGCGCTGGAGAACTTCGCCGGCATCGGCCGCCGCTTCAACGATCTGGGCGAAGTCACCACCAGTACCGGTGCACGTGTGCGTGTGGTCGACGATTACGGCCACCATCCGCGCGAGCTCGAAGCCGTGTTCGCCGCCGCTCGCGGTGGCTGGCCCGACAAACGTCTGATAGTGGCGTTCCAGCCGCATCGCTATAGCCGTACCCGCGATCAGTTCGATGCCTTCGCCGCAGTGCTGAGCACCGTCGATGCGCTGGTGCTGAGCGAGGTCTATCCGGCCGGCGAAGCGCCGATTCCCGGCGCCGATTCGCGCGCACTGGCGCGCGCCATCCGTGCGCGCGGTCGCAGCGAACCGGTGGTCGTGAGCCAGATTGGAGGTCTAGCCGAAGTGTTGCCCGACGTCCTGCAAGACGGCGATCTGTTGCTGATGATGGGTGCAGGCGATATCGGTTACGTGGCTCAGCACATCATCAATAATGGCTTTACCGGAGAGTCGGCATGAGCGTGAGCTCTGGCGGGACCGGGAACCGAGGGCCGCGGACAGGCAAGGCGCAAGCCGAGTCGGCACCGCGGTCGGCTGTTCCCGGTCCCCGGTCCCCGGTCCCCGATCCCGCGTCTTTTCGGGCATCCATCCCGGCCGCTTTCGGCCGTGTGGCCGTGCTGCTCGGTGGCACTTCGTCCGAGCGCGAGGTGTCGCTGAATTCCGGCAGCAATGTGCTGGAGGCACTGCTCGCGCGCGGTGTCGATGCACAGCCGGTCGACGGTATTCCGGCCTTGGCGCAGGCTTTGGTGGAGCAGCGTTTCGATCGCGTTTTCAACGTGCTGCACGGGCATAACGGCGGCGGCGAAGACGGCATCGTGCAAGGCCTGATGGAAGCCTTCAAGGTGCCGTATACCGGCTCCAACGTGCTCGGTTCTGCGTTGAGCATGGACAAGATCCGCACCAAGCAGGTGTGGTTGTCGTTGGGCCTGTCCACGCCGCGTTATGCGCGTCTGGCAGCTGGTGCAAGCGCCAATGAAATTCATGCGGCCGCACAACAGATCGGCTTGCCGGTGATCGTCAAGCCGGCCAACGAAGGCTCCAGCGTCGGCATCAGCCGCGTGTTCGACCAAGCCCAGCTCGAAGAAGCCGTGGTGCTGGCTGCGCGCTACGACGGCGCGTTGCTGATGGAGCAGCTGATCGAAGGCGACGAACTCACCGTGGCGGTGCTCGGCGACACCGCGTTGCCGTCGATCCGCATCGTGCCCAAGGGCCAGTGGTACGACTACAACGCCAAGTACGTGGCCGACGACACCCAGTATCTGTGCCCGGGCCTGGAAGGCGATGCCGAAGTGCAGATCCGCCAACTTGCACTGGATGCCTTCCGCGCCGCCGGCGCCCGCGGCTGGGGCCGCGTAGATGTGATGCGTGACCGCAGTAGCGGCCAGCTATATCTGCTTGAAGTGAATACCGCCCCCGGCATGACCAGCCACTCGCTGGTGCCCAAGGCAGCCCGCCAGCTCGGCATCGATTTCGAAGAACTGGTCTGGCGCGTATTGGAGCAGACGCTGTGATACAGGGATTGGTGATTTGCAACTGGGGTTTAGTCGACGGCGGCGCCGCACGCGTCGCTGCGCTTGCTGCTGCCGTTGCGAATCACCGATCCCAAATCGCTCAACCGGCACGCGGAGTGCGCTCATGAACGCCACCTTGCGCATTCTTGCCTGGTTGATCGCGGTGACGTTGGTCGCGTTGCCGGTGGTGGCTGTGCTCAATGGCTGGGTCGGTGCCGAGCGCTGGCCGTTGGCGAGGTTGCGGGTGTCCGGCGATTTCAAGCGGGTACCGGCCGAAGAGTTGCGAGCGGTGGTGCTGCCGTATGCGCGTTCGGGCTTTTTTGCGGTGAAGTTGCAGGAGGCGCAGGACGCCATCGGGCGCTTGCCGTGGGTGGAAAGTGCGCAGGTGCGCAAGCGCTGGCCGGACGTGCTGGAGGTGCATGTCACCGAGTACGAGCCGTTCGCGCGCTGGGGCACCGATCGCATGTTGTCCGAGCAAGGGCAGCTGTTCCGCACTCCGCCATTGTTGAAGGATTTCAAGTTACCGCAACTCGGTGGCCCGGACAGCAAGACCCAGGAAGTGGTGGCGCTATACAACGAATCGCGCGCGTTGTTCGCGCCAACTGGCTTGAATGTGGAACGTCTGGAAATGGACGCGCGCGGAAGCTGGTCGTTGGGTTTGAGTAACGGCGTACAGATCGTGATCGGTCGCGACGATGCGCGCGCACGCTTGCAACGGTTCGCACGCGTGCTGCCGCAGCTAGCTGACCCGCAGCGCCCGATTGCGCGTGCCGACCTGCGCTACACAAACGGTTTCACGGTCGAACGAAGAATGGAGAATGGGGAATCGGGAATGGATAAAAAGCCTAAACCCGCGTCGCCTGCCGCGCATCACAAACTAGTGCTGAATTCTCCGAGTAACCGTGCACTGTTTCTGACCATTCCCCATTCGCTATTTCCTATTCCCGGCTTTAAGACATGAACCGCAAAGGCGACAAATCCCTCATCGTTGGACTGGACATAGGCACCTCCAAGGTCGTCGCGCTGGTCGGCGAGTACTCGCCCGGCAATCCGATCGAAGTGATCGGCATCGGTTCGCACGAATCGCGCGGCCTCAAGCGCGGCGTCGTGGTGGATATCGAATCCACCGTACAGTCGATTCAGCGCGCGGTGGAAGAGGCCGAGCTGATGGCCGGCTGCGAAATCCGTTCGGTCTACGCCTCAATTTCCGGTAACCATGTGCAGTGCAAGAACTCGCCGGGCATCGTGCCGATCCGCGATGGCGAGGTGACCTGGAGCGATCTGGAACGCGTGTTGGATGCGGCCAAGGCCGTGGCCATTCCTGCCGACCAGCGCATCCTGCACGCGATTCCGCGCGAATATGTCCTGGACGATTCGCAGGAAGGCATCCGCAATCCGGTCGGCATGACCGGTGTGCGTCTTGAGGTGCACGCGCACTTGGTGGTGTGCGCGCAATCGGCTGCGGCCAACATTACCAAGTGTGTGCAAAAGTGCGGTTTGCAGGTCGACGACCTGGTGCTGTCGTCGCTGGCATCTTCAGTAGCGGTATTGACTGCCGACGAGCGCGAGCTAGGCGTGGTGCTGGTGGATATCGGCGCCGGCACCACCGACCTGGCAGTCTATGTGCAAGGGGCGATCTGCCACACCGCATCCTTGCCGATCGCGGGTGACCATGTCACCAACGACATCGCGCACATGCTGCGCACGCCAACCCCGGAAGCCGAGCAGATCAAGGTGCGTTACGCCTGCGCGCTGGCGCAGCTGGCCACCGCCGAAGAAAGCATCCAGGTGCCGTCGGTCGGCGATCGCCCGCCGCGTCGCATGCCACGGCACGCGCTCGCGCAGGCCGTGCAGGGTCGCTACGAAGAAATTTTCGAAATGGTGCAGGCCGAACTGCGCCGCTCCGGTTTCGAAGAAATGGTGCGCGCCGGCATGGTGCTCACCGGTGGCGCCTCGAAGATGGAAGGCGTGGTGGAGCTGGCCGAAGAAATGTTGCAGATGCCGGTGCGCGTGGGCATTCCGCAGCACGTCACCGGTTTGGGTGAAGTCGTCGGCAACCCGGTACACGCCTCCGGCGTGGGCCTGTTGTTGATGGGCAGTCAAATTGATCACCCACGCCGCCCATCGATCCCGACCGGACGTGCGGGGAGTTTGTTTAAGAAATTGAAGAACTGGTACCGCGGGGAGTTCTGAGGGCCGGGATTCGGGATTTGGCATTGGTAAGAAGCAGCAGCAAGAGCATTAGCGACAAGCGGTATGAGCGGAGAGCGGGCAGGCGATAATTTTTTGCAGGCATTCCGGTCGAGGAGTAGGTGAGGTAGATCTTGGAGCGCAGTAGCGCGTCACGGTTTGACTCCCGAGTCCCGACTTTCAAACAACAACACTCGCCGGACGGAGAGATGGGACAGGTACCGGAGTACTTCCGAACCCCCCATCCCAACTCCCGAATCCCGGCTCAAGAGGACACTGACATGGCACATTTTGAACTGATCGAAAAGATGGCTCCCAACGCGGTAATCAAGGTCGTTGGCGTGGGCGGCGGCGGTGGCAATGCCGTCGCCCACATGGTCAACACCAACGTCGATGGCGTGGAATTCATCACCGCCAATACCGACTCGCAGGCGATCAAGAACTGCGGCGCCAAGTTGCAGCTGCAGCTCGGCACCAACGTGACCAAGGGCCTGGGCGCAGGCGCGAATCCGGAAGTCGGCCGTCAGGCCGCGCTGGAAGATCGCGAACGCATCATGGACGCGCTGCAGGGTGCGGACATGGTGTTCATTACCGCCGGCATGGGCGGCGGCACCGGCACTGGTGCAGCACCGGTCGTTGCGCAGCTGGCCAAGGAGATGGGCATCCTGACCGTTGCCGTCGTCACCAAGCCGTTCCCGTTCGAAGGCCGTCGCCGGATGCAGGTCGCGCTGAAGGGCATCGAGGAACTGAGCCAGCATTGCGACTCGCTGATCACCATTCCCAACGAAAAGCTGATTACAGTGCTCGGCCGCAACGCCACCATGATCCAGGCCTTCCGCGCTGCCAACGACGTGCTGCAGGGCGCCGTACAGGGCATTGCCGATCTGATCGTGCGTCCGGGTCTGATCAATGTCGACTTTGCCGACGTGCGCACCGTGATGTCGGAAATGGGCCTGGCCATGATGGGAACCGGTTCGGCACGCGGCGACGATCGCGCGCAGGCCGCTGCCGAAGCCGCCATCCAGAACCCGCTGCTGGACGACGTCAACCTGGCCGGTGCCAACGGCATCCTGGTCAACATCACCGCCGGCCCGGACTTCACCATGTCCGAGTTCGACGAAATCGGCCGCACCATCGAAGCGTTTGCCTCGGAAGATGCGACCGTGGTCGTCGGTACCGTGCTTGACCCGGACATGCAGGACGAAGTGCGCGTCACCGTCGTGGCCACTGGCTTGAACCGTGCGGTTGCACGTCAGACCCAGCGTTCGGACCAACGCGCGCCGATCAAGTTGGTGCGCAACGCCACCACCGGCCAGCCAGAGTTCGGCGATTTCGAGACCAGCGGCGGCGATGCAGTGTCCAAGGCGGTCGGCGGCAGCATGGGTCTGGGCTTGCGTCGTCCGAGCAGTGACTCGGTCGGCAGCAGCGACAGCAATGGCAGCGGCAGCGGCTCCACTCTGCCGGCTGCAGACCTGCCCAACGACTACCTGGACATCCCGGCGTTCCTGCGCCGCCAGGCCGACTAAGGGCGGCGGCTACGCCGCCACGGTGGCACAGCCCGTTCTGCCCCGACGTTCGCTTCGGGGTCACAATGCAATGTCGTTTTCTGCCGGATCGTTCGCGATCCGGCAGCTTTTGCAGTGGAATGACCAGGCATGACAGTTTCCATCACGCGTAACTTGTTAAGATTCGGATAATTTCAACGGATTAGGCGGCCGGTTCAGCGTCTGTCTGCATCGTTCATCCAGACTTCGCATATGACCCAGCAACGCACTCTCAAAAACACCATTCGCGCCACCGGCGTCGGCCTGCACAGCGGCGACAAGGTGTATATGACGCTACGACCGGCTCCGGTCGATCATGGCGTGGTGTTCCGGCGTGTGGATCTGGAACCGGTCGTCGAAGTCCCCGCCAATGCCGAGCTGGTCACTGAAACCACGCTGTGTACCGGCTTGACCTGCAACGGCGCCAAGATCCAGACCGTCGAACATCTGATGTCCGCGCTGGCCGGTCTGGGTGTCGACAATGTCATCGTCGAACTGTCCTCGGCCGAGTTGCCGATCATGGATGGTTCGTCCGGCCCGTTCGTGTTCCTGCTGCAGTCGGCAGGCATCGTCGAGCAGCACAAGGCCAAGCGCTTCATCCGCATCAAGCAGAAGGTAGAAGTGCGCGAAGGCGACAAGATGGCGCGCTTCGAGCCGTACGAGGGCTACAAGCTCGGTTTCACCATCGAATTCAATCACCCGATGATCCCTGCCAAGCAGTCGCGCCAGGAAATCGAGTTTTCCACCTCGGCTTACGTCAAGGAAATCTCGCGCGCTCGCACCTTCGGCTTCATGCGCGACCTTGAGTACATGCGCGAACGCAATCTGGGCCTGGGCGGCTCGATGGACAACGCCATCGTGCTGGACGAGTTCCGCGTGCTCAACGAGGACGGCCTGCGTTACACCAACGAATTTGTGCGCCACAAGATCCTGGACGCCATCGGCGACCTGTATCTGGCCGGCGGCGCCATCCTTGGCGCCTACGAAGGCTTCAAATCCGGCCATGCACTCAACAACAAGCTGGTGCGTGCGCTGCTCGCCGATCAGGCCGCCTGGGAATGGGTCAGCTTCTCGGAAGGCACCGAGCAACCGCCGGTGACCTACGCCAGTCCTGTCTACGCCTGAGGTCAGGAAATGCCGCAGGCGGCGTTGGAAGTGCGACCTCCGTGGGATCTCCGGCTCATTATTAACGTTTATTTAAGATCTCCCTAACTCCTGCGGGCCCTATGCCCGCTAGGATGCGTCGGGCTATCTGTGGTCTTCGCAATCTCTTCATGCACTGGTGGCCGCTTCGGAAGAGCGGCGAGGACCCTACTGCTTGGTCGGTACGACGTCCTGCAAGGAAGCCAATGCGTCGCGCAAGCCTTTGTGCGTCGCCTCGGACACGGGTTGTGAACGCTCGCGGTTCTGCTGCGTTGGGGAATGCAGTGCGGTAGTTGTGGTCTTGACGGTCACTGCTGTGGCCTTCAGTCCGATGGATCGGGCGGCATCAAGGATTTGGGTCTCGGCAAGCCGCAACCTGGCATGCCAGACCGGTGAATCAACTAAAAAAACGAGTTGTTCGCCTCGGACATTGGCCAACCGGCAACGGGTGGACAAATGGGGCGGTAACACGGGGCGCAACTGCCGGTCCAGCGCATCGAGCCACAAGGCACGGCGCAAGGGGTCGCCAGCCTTTTCCCCCAACGCGGCCTCGATGGCCTGCTTTGGAGTGGAAGCGGTGCGTGCGTTGGACTTGGGCTTGGACATAACACTCATATGGCGTTGAAGAAAGTTGTAATCAAATCTCGCGAGACCCGGGTGCAGCGTGTGGCCCGGAAGTTCCAGGGCTTCGCTGCGGATCGACCAATGATAGTGCTCGGCGCAGTATTGGGTCTGGGCATGTTGATCGGCGTCGGTGCGAGCACCGCCACCGGCATGATGACCAATTCCACGCTGAAGGCCAAGGTCGCCCAGCAGCAGGCCGAGCTTGCACAGGTGCAGCGCGCCTCGCAGGCACAGGTCAACGCATTGGCCGCCCGCCTGGGCGAGCTGCAGGCGCAGGCCACCCGCCTCAATGCATTGGGCGAGCGGCTAACCGAAATGGGCAAGTTGAAGGACGGCGAGTTCGACTTCGACGAGCCGGTCGGCGTCGGTGGCGGCACTGAGCCGGTCAGCGACATGCCGATCGAATCACTCAAGGAGACGCTAGGGCAAGTCGAACAAAAGTTTTCCGCCTCCGGCCAGCAATTGAACGTGCTTGCCTCGCTGATGTTCGATCATCAGCTCGAACAGAATTCGGTGCCCTCGCGGATGCCGATTCGCAATACCTACATCACCTCGGGCTTCGGCGGCCGCGCCGATCCGTTCGATGGTGGCTCGGGCTTTCATAAAGGTGTGGACTTCCACGCCAACGTGGGCGACCCGGTGATGTCGGTCGCCGATGGTGTGGTCAGCTACGCTGGCGTGCGCGGCGGCTATGGCAACGTGGTCGAAGTGGACCACGGCAACGGTTACGTGACTCGCTACGCGCACAACTCGCGGCTGGTGGTGAAGGTGGGCGATCTGGTGCGCGCAGGCCAGCAAGTCGCCAAGGCTGGCTCCAGTGGCCGTTCCACTGGCGCGCACGTGCATTTCGAGGTTTGGGCGGACGGGCGTGTGGTCAATCCGCGCAAGTTCCTGGGTGATACCAACACGCCGGTAGGGCGTCGAGGGCGCGGTTGACGCAGGCGTGGGCGGTGCTTGATTCGTGAAGGCCCGCCCCAAGCTACAATAGGGCGTTGCCATCGACAGGGCGCAGTGCGCCCTGTTTTGTTTACGGCGGTCGGGTCTGTGGGGACCGGCGTCGGTCAAACCGTTCCTTTTCAACCGGTTTCTTCAATGATCAACAGTCTGCTTACCCGTGTCTTTGGCAGTCGTAACGAACGCCAGCTGCGCCAGCTCGACCGCCTTGTCATCCAGATCAATGCACTGGAGCCGACGACCGAGAAGCTTTCCGATGCCGAGCTGCAAGCCAAGACCCCGGAATTCAAGCAGCGGCTTGCCGCCGGCGAGCCACTGGACAAGATGCTTCCCGAGGCGTTTGCAGTGTGCCGCGAGGCTAGCCGGCGCGTGCTCGGCATGCGCCACTACGACGTGCAACTGATCGGCGGCATGGTGCTGCATCTGGGCAAGATCGCCGAGATGCGCACCGGTGAAGGCAAGACCCTGGTGGCCACGCTGCCGGTGTACCTCAACGCGCTGCAGGGCGAGGGCGTGCACGTGGTCACGGTGAACGATTATCTGGCGCGCCGCGATGCCGCGCAGATGGGCAAGTTGTACAACTGGTTGGGCCTGAGCGTGGGCGTGGTGTATCCAGGCATGCCGCATAGCGACAAGCGCGAAGCCTACGGCAGCGATATCACCTACGGTACCAACAACGAGTTCGGCTTCGATTACCTGCGCGACAACATGGCGCTGTCGCGGGCCGACCGTTACCAACGCAATCTGCATTACGCGATCGTCGACGAAGTCGACTCGATCCTGATCGATGAAGCACGCACCCCGCTGATCATTTCCGGCCCGGCCGACGAATCGCCGGAGCTGTACATCCGCGTCAACCGCATCGTGCCGCAGCTGACCAAGCAGGAAAGCGAAGAAGGCGAGGGCGATTACTGGATCGACGAAAAGGGCAAGCAGGTGCATCTGTCCGAGGCGGGCATGGGACACGCCGAAGAACTGCTGATGCAGGCCGGCATCCTCGAAAATGCCGAAGACGGCCTGTACGCCGCGCAGAACCTGAGCGTGGTGCATCACCTCAATGCCGCGCTGCGTGCGCATGCGATCTATCAGCGCGATGTGGACTACATCGTGCGCGATGGTGAAGTGGTGATCGTCGACGAATTCACCGGCCGTACGCTTTCCGGGCGCCGCTGGTCCGACGGCCTGCATCAGGCGGTCGAGGCGAAGGAAGGCGTGCCGGTGCAGCGCGAGAATCAGACGCTGGCCAGCATCACCTTCCAGAACCTGTTCCGCATGTACAAAAAGCTGTCCGGCATGACTGGTACGGCCGACACCGAAGCCTACGAATTCCAGAGCATCTATGGCCTGGAAGTAGTGGTGATTCCGACCAACCGCCCGACCGTGCGCAAGGACCATCCGGATCAGGTGTTCCTCAATCGCAAGGGCAAGTTCAACGCGGTGCTGGCCGACATCGAAGACTGCGCCAAGCGCGGCCAGCCGGTGCTGGTGGGTACCACCTCGATCGAGACCTCGGAGATGTTGTCCGAGCATCTGCGCAAGGCCGGCGTGAAGCACGAAGTGCTCAACGCCAAGCAGCACGAGCGCGAAGCCACGATCGTGGCCAACGCCGGCCAGCCGGGCGCAGTCACCATCGCCACCAACATGGCCGGTCGCGGTACCGACATCGTGCTGGGCGGTTCGCTGGAAACCGAGCTACATGGCATAGGCGAGGACATCAGCGACGCGCAGCGCTCTGCTGCAAAGGCTGAATGGCAGCGTCGTCACGATGCGGTCAAGGCGGCTGGTGGCCTGCACATCATCGGCACCGAGCGGCATGAGTCGCGTCGTATCGACAACCAGCTGCGCGGCCGTGCCGGGCGTCAGGGTGACCCGGGTTCGTCGCGCTTCTATCTGTCGCTGGAAGACAATCTGATGCGCATCTTCGCCTCGGACTGGGTGCAGAAGGCGATGCGCATGATGGGTATGAAGGAGGACGACGTCATCGAAGATCGCCTGGTCAGCCGGCAGATCGAAAAAGCGCAGCGCAAGGTAGAAGCGCACAACTTCGACATCCGTAAGAACTTGCTGGACTTCGACGACGTCAACAACGATCAGCGCAAGGCGATCTACGCCCAGCGCGACGAATTGCTGGATGCAGAATCGATCAAGGACAACGTCGATGGCATCCGTGGAGATGTGATTTACGACCTGGTTGCGCGTTTCGTGCCGCCCAATTCGGTGGACGAGCAGTGGGACCTCAAGGGCCTGGAAGCCACGCTGGAATCCGAGTTGGGCATGTCGCTTGCGCTGAGCGAGATGGCACACACGCAGGAAGAACTGGACGCCGAGCAGATGACGGCCAAGGTGCAGGCGGCGGTGGATGCGCACTTTGCCGAGAAGGAAGCGGCGGTGGGCAACGACACCATGCGCTCGCTCGAAAAGCACGTGATGCTGACAATGCTCGACCAGGGCTGGAAAGAGCATCTGGCCAAAATGGATTACCTGCGTCAGGGCATTTATCTGCGCGGGTATGCGCAGAAGCAGCCCAAGCAGGAATACAAGAAGGAGGCGTTCGAGCTGTTCTCCGAGATGCTGGAGAACGTCAAGCGCGAAGTGATCAACTTGCTGGCGCGCGTGCGTATCCGCAGCGAAGAAGAAGTGGCCGAGCTGGAAGAGCAGGAGCGTCTTCAGGCGCAAGCGCGCTTGATGGCCTCGCAGTTCCAGCACCAGGATGTCGGCGGCTACGCTGCCGACGAGGAAGTAGAGCAGATGCAGGGCGGCAAAGCGCCGGTGCCGGTGTCGCAGGTCATCCGCGATGAGCCCAAGGTCGGCCGCAACGATCCTTGCCCCTGCGGCAGCGGTAAGAAGTACAAGCACTGCCACGGTCAACTGAGCTGAGCTGAGCTGAGTCAAGTCGACCGTGGAGCAGCCCAGCCTTGCTGGGTGCACGGTCTTTGCCTTTGGTCCCCGCGCCTTTTCGCGCCCCCTTACCAAGGGGGCTCTACTTACGCGACTGCGGGGCGTCTGCGCTAGGCCGCATCCTGCGTGGAGTGCGGTCATGACGCTGCTGTCCAGCCAGCAACTGAAGGTATTCGTGCCTGCGCGACTATGCGTTGTCGCAGCGCTTCTATCGTGCGCCGGGCTTCGTGCAGAGAAGACGAGGTAGGCAGCGTGAGCTGCTTCCGGCATGGCGCGCATCACGCGTTTTTACTGCAGGATTTCTATCTGCGCGAATTGGCCGAGAATCTGATGCTGCACCTTTGGGTTGACGATGACGATGACGATGGCTGGTGGCATCACGTGCACGACACCGGTCTGGACGAGCACTTCGGGGTGACCTGCAGTGCGCCGGAAGATCGACCATGGCGCGCACGCGATTTCACCTTGCACGATCCCAGCAGTGTGCTGTGGCGGATCGGACATCCGTTGTAAGACCTGGATTCGGCATTGGAGGTTGGCTGGAGCCAGATCCGAAGTCGGCAGTTGCGAATTCCATATGTTCCCGGTCCGGTGCTGAGCGGTGGCGCAGACGCCCAATGGAGCGCGGCCGACGGACGTTCGAGCCGCCATCCCGATTGCGCTGAACCGCTCACTCGCGGCACTCTTGCAGCATGCCTGATTCTCTTAGATCCATTCACGTCGTTGCTGGCGTGATCACCGACCCCCGCGGCCGCATCCTGCTGACCCGCCGCACCGAAACCCGCGACATGCCTGGCCTGTGGGAATTCCCGGGCGGCAAGCGGGAGCTTGGCGAGACCTCTGAACAAGCACTTGTACGCGAGCTCAACGAGGAGCTCGGCATCGACGCCCAGGTTGGCGAGTGGCTGATGGATGTGCCGCAGCTGTATCCCGACAAGCGCCTGCGCCTGGAAGTGCGCCATATCACCGCCTGGAAAGGCAGCCCACGCGGTCGCGAAGGCCAGGCGATGACCTGGGTGGCCGCAGACAAGTTGGCCCGCTATTCGATGCCGCCAGCCGATGTGCCGGTGGTCGGCGTGCTGCGCCAGCCCGACCGCTATCTGATCACCCCCGAACCCGACGACGATGCGCTGTGGCTGGAAGGTCTGGAGCGCGCACTGCAGGGCGGGATCATGCGCATCCAGTTGCGCGCGCGGCACGCCGAGGCCGTGCGCTGGAAGGCCTTGCTGCAACAGGTGATGAGTCTACGAGGTCGGGCACGTGCTCAGTTGCTGCTCAACCGCGATATCGCACTGGCCAGTGAACTCGGCATCGGTGTGCATCTGGGCTCGGAGCAATTGGCAGGATTGCAGGAACGTCCGGTGCCGGCCGAACAGTTGGTCGCCGCCTCCTGTCATGGGTTGGAGGATCTGCGCCACGCGCAGCGGATCGGCTGCGATTTCGCGGTACTGGGTCCGGTGCAGGCCACCGCGTCGCATCCGGGTGCGGCACCGCTGGGATGGAACGGGTTTGAGACCTTGCGTGAGCAGGTCTCGCTGCCGATCTACGCGCTCGGCGGCATGCAGGTCGATGACCTGCGCGAGGCGCGTTCGCATGGCGCGCAGGGCATCGCGGCGATTCGCTCGCTTTGGCCGCAATGACAGCAACTTGTTGGTGGGTGGCTGCCTCGCTGGGTAATCGCGTGCGGCGATGCTGCTGTTCTTGGCGTTGCCAACGGGGCGTAGCGAGCGCTGTCAGGTCGGTGCGGACAACCGTGCCCACAACAAGGTTGCGCGAAGGTTGAAGCACCGGCTGCACCCGTCTGGCGATTGCGCAGTCGTTTTGCCGGCCTAAAACGTCACCCAGAAGCAGTTGTATTGCCGGCGTAGTCGCAACACGCTGCGCGCGGGCATGCCGCTGGATTGGTTCTGTTCCAGTCGTAGGCCCCACGGTCGTGGGCGGCTGGGAGGTG
Source organism: Xanthomonas fragariae (assembly GCF_900183975.1). NCBI lineage: Bacteria > Pseudomonadati > Pseudomonadota > Gammaproteobacteria > Lysobacterales > Lysobacteraceae > Xanthomonas > Xanthomonas fragariae. The sequence continues at coordinate 3,435,026 of NZ_LT853882.1, read as the reverse complement.
CGGGAAGTGGCGCATCGATCGCGCTGCCATCCAGCGATGGCGTAGGTGCGGTGCTATCGGCGTCCAAGGTCGGCGTGTCGCTTTGCGGGTACATCGGCGCGATGTCCAGCAACGGGCGTTGCACGATGGCCTCCAGGCGGCTTAACACCTGATCGGCGTCTGCGTCGGACTGGCCGCTCCACAGATACAGGCTGGACAGGCGGTTGACGTCGCGGCTGTCCACCGCCGCCTGCAGCAACGACACCAGCTCGCTCAGCCGCCGCGGGCAGCCGTAGCGATACAAGCCGGTGTCGCCCTGCGCGCGCGTGGACGGTGGCGCGCGAGGCGCGACGTCGACATCTTCACAGCGCCGGTCGGTGAACATGGCTTGCCCGTCCGGCGAGACGCAGCGATGGATTTCCTGCGCCTGCACGCGCGCGGCGTGATAGAAGCAGAGCAACAACAACAGAGGCAGGAGGCGAGGCATCGGCGCAGCGTAGCGGTGCGCGCGTGAGCCGGCGAGCAACGCGCCGGGACCACGCACGCTTGCCCGGCGCCCGCTACTCACGCGCGTGCTTGCAAGGGATGTGCTTGCGACAGACATGCCAGCGAAGAACGTGTCTTCAACGGTGTCGCTCAGCGCCCCAGCAACTGCAGCACCTGCGTGGTCGGTTTGGTCAGATTGAGCGTGTAGAAGTGTAGCGCCGGTGCGCCGCCTGTGATCAGGCGCTCGCACAAGGTGGCCACCACTTCCGCACCGAAGGTGCGCACCGCATCGGCGTCGTCGCCGTAGGACTGCATCTTCTTGCCGATCCAGCGCGGAATCTCCGCGCCGCACTGCTCGGAAAAACGCCGCAGCTGCGAGAAGTTGGAGATCGGCATAATGCCCGGAATGATCGGAACCTCCACGCCCATGCGCTGCACCGCATCGCGGAAATGAAAGTACGCATCGGCGTTGTAGAAATACTGGGTAATCGCTGCATCCGCGCCCGCGTCTACCTTGGCCTTGAAATAGCGCAGATCGCTCAGCGCATCGACCGCCTGCGGATGGGTTTCCGGATAGGCACCCACTTCGATACGAAAGGCGTCGCCGTGCTCGGCGCGGATGAAGGCGATCAGGTCCGAGGCGTAACGCAGATCGCCCGGATGGCCCATGCCGGAGGGCAGATCCCCTCGCAGCGCGACGATGCGCCTACAGCCGAGCGCACGGTAGAGCTTGAGCAGCTCGCGGATTTCCTGGCGGCTGCCACCCACGCAAGACAGATGGGGTGCGGCGTCGAAACCGTGCTTCTGCTTGAGGTGGCGCACTGTCTCAGAAGTGTAGCTGAGCGTGGAGCCGCCAGCGCCGAAGGTGCACGACACGTACTCCGGCGCGTAGCCCTTCAACTTGGCTGAGGTGCGGTCCAACTGCGCGCGCTGGTCGTCGTTTTTGGGCGGGTAGAACTCGAAACTGAGATGCGTCATCGCGGCAGGTCCGGCGGATCGTGCGGGCATAATATCGCTTCATCGCGATGAATGCATATTTGGTTGCGAGCGTCTCGATTGCGTGAGGCTCCCGGCCATCGAGGTGCTACGGACACGCACCTGGAAAGGCAGCTTGGCGTAGCCGGCGTGGCCCTTGGTGTCGTGCACTTCCACCAACGGACGTTACTGGCCGGGCGCTGGTGCGGTGAATCGTGCACTGCCGTCCTCACCGACCCGCAGGCCGACATCGATGGCGGACGGCAGCGTTTCCGGGGCGCCGCCGATGCGAGTGTGCACACATGAGCGCACCCCCTTCATGGTCGGGGCTGCTTGCGCTCGCGCGCGTCAACGCGCGGCGCACGCGGTAAGCTTCAGTCACCCCCACGCCACTTGATCGGAGCGCGACATGCAAGAAGAGGAACTGGAAGTAATCGCCGAATCGTTGGGCCGCATCTGGGTCGCGTTGGCGCGCAGCGTCGGCGATCTGGCGCTTGCACTGGCCGAACAGCCCGGCGTGGATGGCAACAAGCTGCTGAGCGATTTTGCGGCACGCTTGCCCTTGGGCCAGGATGACGGCACCTCGAAAGTCTTCGAGGCGATTCGTCAGTACATCGATCGGGACCCCGCTCCCAGCGAAGAGTGAGGTCCTGCCCCGCGCGTCTGTCGAGTGCAGGCGCGCGTGGGTCACGTGCAGTACCAGGCGTCGTGTCTTGTGCGCGGCCTGCCGGCCCAGCGTGCGTCCCACGCGTCGGCGTATTGATCACCATCAAGCGCGTCGTGGGCTGGCTGTGTGTGCGGTCCCTTGATTCAACAGCGGTGACGCGTCGCGCATACGCGGTAGATTCCACACGGTTCGAGCGGGTTGATATCCGTGTCGTTTTCCGTCGGCGGAGCATCAACATTGCGCCTGCGCCAAGCGTTGACGGACGCATGCCTACACTTGACGCACTTTCTACGGAGTGCCTCCATGAGCGACACCACCATGACCGCCATCGCCATCCGCGATGGCAAGGGCGATGCCGATGCGCTGTATGCCAGCGAGCAAGCGCGCCCGCGTGCTGCGTCGGGGCACGTGCTGATCCGCGTACATGCAGCCGGCATCAATCGGCCTGATCTGCTGCAGCGTGCTGGCCACTATCCGCCACCGCCCGGTGCGCCGGAAACGCTGGGACTGGAAGTCGCCGGCGAGATCGTGGAGCCGGCCGGTCGCTGGAAGATTGGCGACCGCGTGTGCGCACTGCTAGGCGGTGGCGGTTACGCACAGTACGCCGCAGTCGATGCGCGGCACGTGCTGCCGATTCCTGCCGGCATGGATCTGGCGCACGCCGCGGCGCTGCCGGAAACCACCTTCACCGTCTACACCAATCTGTTCGAGCATGGCCGGTTGGCGGCCGGCGAGTGGCTGTTGTTACACGGCGCCACTTCCGGAATCGGCGTCACCTCGATCCAGATGGCCAAAGCGGCTGGCGCGCACGTGCTGGCCACCGCACGTTCGGCCGGCAAGGCGACGCAGGCGCGCGAGCTGGGTGCCGATGTGGCGATCGATTCCACCACCGACTCGTTTGTCGATGTGGCCAAGGCACACGGCGGTGTAGATGTGGCGCTCGACATGGTTGGCGCTGCGGTCTTCGCCGACACCTTGGAAGCACTCAATCCACGCGGACGCATCGTCTATATCGCGTCGCAGGCTGGTTCGAAAATCGAGGTGCCGATTCCGCTACTGATGCGCAAGCAGGCGATCCTCACCGGCTCGACGCTGCGCCCGCGCAGTGCCGATGAGAAAGCGCGGCTGGCAGCGGAAGTGGAGCGCGTGGTGTGGCCGTGGATCGCGCAAGGCAAGATCCGCGTACTGCTCGATAAGCGCTTTACGTTGAGCGAAGCCGCTGCCGCACATCACTATCTGGAACAAGGCAGTCATCTGGGCAAGGTCGTGCTGGAAATGTGACTGCGATCGATCACCGGTCTGGCGGCGCGATTGCATGCCAGACAGGTGACTGCCGGATCGTTGAGGCGTCGAGCGCACCCACGGCTGGTTTGCAGGCAGGAGCAAGCTGCGCATCCGCTTGGAATGTCGTAGCGCTATCCACCTGGCGTTGCGCTCGCTTGCTCCATTATCTGCTGACGGCTACTTCCTGGGTTTTGTTAGCCGCTCTGAGCGGGATGTCAGCGCACTGCATCGGCGATGCGTCGTGCGATGTGCCCACACGCATACGGCAAATCGTTCAGGTACCTCTCAAGGGAATAATGGATTGAGATAAAGTTGGGACTGGTCCAACCCGCTGACCTTGCACTGTCTGGTGACGACGTGATAGGCCACGTTGCGGGTAATAACGATCTGCCGATCGCAAACCCCGCGCTGCAATAGCCATTCGGGCCCGGTGTCACCTTCGTCGAAGGTCAGTATTGACGCTTGCGACATAGCGGTGGTGTGCTGCGGCCCTGTAACTGCTGGATGCAGTGCATGCCAGTCGAATGCAGAGCTGAAACTCGACGCCTCGTGCTGGGCTGACCACGAAGGTCCCATCACCTCCGCGGCGGGCGTATCGAGACCCCCAGACGCGTGGAAGCGCCTGCGTCGAACCATCCGCTTTATCCAGTGCATCCTTAGGACGCCAGAAGGTCCTGAGGGCGACGATATTCCGGGCGCAACGGCGCCCGGACTCGCCGGCCGGCCAGTCGCCTGCTCTTGCGCGCTTTGGTAGGTGCTCTGGGTATGCGTCCGACGATTGCTGCTCTATGTGCTCCGCATTTTTTTCGCTCTGCTTCATAATGAAAAAGACGACTCTTTCCTGGATCTGGTTAAGCTGATGCGGCTCAGGGATATCCGCTGAACACTGCCAGCTCTCGCGCATCAGCGCCAATGATGAGCTTGGCTTCTCATCTGGTCGAAGCGCTGCCGATCCAGCTCTCAAGCATCACTCGTCGTGATCTATCGATCGCACACCCGGTGCGCAGATGGCGAAGGCGTAGCGGGTGTGCCGAACGTCGACGTGGAACGCCCATCATCTTCACCATTTGCTTTTCTTAATTCTATTGTTCGACCGGCGACTCGGGGGCTTTTCTGGCAAGGCTTTCCGTTCGGAATTGCTCGGCGCCCGTCAGCAGGTCGGCGATGCGGCCACGGTCCGGCGCGATGTTGCGCAGGTCCTTGCCAAGTCCTACTTCAAACGTGCCCTTTATCACGCTATGCGCCAACACCTCGATTCCAGTCAGTACGTGGTCGCCACAGGAATGACTGTTCTGTTGCTGCGCTATGGGCATTGGCCTGACAGAAGAGGGGCGGATGCCCATGGCTTGGGCCGCCTCGCTGGCCAATCTGTACTGCGCTGTCGTAGTAGCGTATTTGGCGTGCTCGGGATTCAGCGAGGAAGCGTAGTGCAAAGCCTCGCCGGTACGCCAGTCGATGACCAGCAGCGACCAATGGAACTCTGGATTGTTGATCGGCAGGAACACGATGGGCGGGGTATCGGCTCCAGCGAGATGGCGCAGCACATCGTGCTTTTGTCTATCGTCCCCCGAGATCAGCAGGGCGACCTGCAGCGGGTCGGCAAAGTTGAGTAACTGGGCATTAGGCTTTCCTTCCAATCGGTGGGCGAGGGCTTGGGTATAGGCATACAAATGTTCGTCCCCCAGCCAGGAAGTGTGCGTCAGTCCCTGAAGTCCGCTGCCTTCTGTGGACTGGGGCGTGGGCATATCGTCCACATCGATCCTGCCGGGGCTCATGGCAGGTGTGAGCGACTGCTCCACAGCTGCGTGCATGGCGTCATAGCGATGGGGGGTGCACGGCTGCTCGACTTCCAAAGGTATATTGAGGCCGAATTCGCGGCCATTCAGAGAAGAGTGGCCGCTGAAGGTCGAAGCCGTACTTTTAGGGGGAGAGTGCGGCGTGGAGGGCTCCCCTTCGTAGCCCATATCGCACCATAGCGTGCTGACACCCGAGAAGAATGATGCGTTCGGCGAATTTTGTTCCTGTTGGATCAATTCAGGAGGGCTGTTGGCGGGTGGGGCCGATGGCTGATAACGTCGTTTTAAATTGAAACGGATTGCCGTCTGTATGGATGCATTGGCAGCCGAAATAACTTTTTCGCCAAGGGCAGTAAGGTCGCCATTTGTCTCGTCGACTAATTGCGCAAGAATTTTTTCGGTTATCTGACCATTGGTTGCAACTTTGACGCCGAGAGTGTTGTCGCTAGAGCGTGTTATGAACTTTGAAAGAGGGTGGCTGCATTTCCAAGCATCAGGATCGTGAAGACGACGAAGTGCAAACCGGCCAAGGTTTCCGGCAATCGCTCGTAGTCGCGTGCCAGCCGTCTGAAACGATTGGCCCATCCGAAGCTGCGCTCGACAACCCAACGGCGCGGCAGCAAGACAAAGCCTTTTTTCGCTTCTTGCAGCTTGATCACTTGCAACTCAATGCCTTCTTCCGTGGCCGCCTGCGCCGGTTCTTGACCGGTGTAGCCCTGATCAACAAAGGCGATCTTGACCGTTTCACCGGTCACGTGTTGTACCTCTTGTGCCAACGATCGGACTTGCGCGCGCTCCTGCTCATTAGCCGGCGTCACCTGGACAGCGAGCAGATGTCCAAGCGTATCGACGGCCATGTGTACCTTGCTGCCTTTCTTGCGTTTATAGCCATCGTATCCAGCACGCGGCCCGCTTTCGCAGGTGGACTGCAGCGTGCGAGCATCGAAAATGACCGCGCTCGGCTGGCCTTTTTTCCCTTGCGCCACACGCAAGAGTGAGCGCAGATCACTGACCATGGCCTCAAAGCAGCCCGCTTGCAGCCAGCGCTGTGTTTGTTGATACACCGCTTCCCAGGGCGGAAAATCGTTGGGAAGCAATCGCCATGGTGCGCCGGCGCGCGCGATCCACCGCAGTGCGTTGAACATCGCGCGTAGCTCATACTTGCGCTGCGGTGCCTGCACGTCCATCAGCGTCAAATAGGGAGCCGCAAAGGCCCATTCTTCGTCGGAAATATCGGTGGAATAAGGCTTACGAGGCTTCATCCGTATACGTTAGCGTGACAAGGGCAAAGTTCATAACACGCTCTAAGTTTTTTTGCCATGTCCAATAGCAAGTCTGGGTTTTTATAAAGGGTTTCAATCACTCCTGATTTCAATGAATTGAAGACGGTTTTTAATCGACTGCCGACGCAGGATCGTCGGCGGTTTCTCATTGCGCGTTCGACTATTTTTCTCTGTCCAGAAGTGGAGAATTTAAATAGTCGCCCCTGAAAACCCCCAACCACCCAACGACCGCAAGGCCTTGATGTCTGCACCGGCGTGCCAGAACTACCAGTGTTCGCTACGCTGAAGGCTGGTTTCTTGCAATTTCCGCCCATGCGTACACGCCGTCCTGCTGCCGAAGACAGACCCGCCGACGAGTTGTTTCGTTCGCGGCTGGAGAACCAGATCGATCTGCGTCATCCGCTGGCGCGACTGAGCCAACAGATGCCGTGGGCGGCGTTGGAGCAAGCACTTTCATCGCGCTTGCCGGCCACCCAGGCCGGTGGCGGTCGGCCGGCATTGCCGGTGCGGCTGATTGCCGGTTTGCTCTACCTCAAACACGCCTACGACCTGTCCGATGAAGCGGTGTGCGAGCGCTGGCTGGAGAATCCGTACTGGCAGTTCTTCACCGGTGAGGTCGTGTTCCAGACGCGCTTGCCGTGCGATGCCAGCTCGCTGACGCGCTGGCGGCAGCGCCTGGGTGAGGCCGGGATGGAAGAGCTGCTGGCGCACACCATCAACGCCGCGCATGCTATGCATGCGGTGGACGCACGCGAGTTGTCGCGGGTGATCGTGGACACCACGGTGCAGGAAAAGGCGATCGCCTATCCGACCGACAGCCGTTTGCTGGAGGTGGCACGCAAGAAGCTGGTGTTACTGGCCAAGCGGCACGGCATCGGATTGCGGCAGAGCTACGCGCGGCAAGGCCCGGCCCTGAGCCGCAAGGCAGGTCGGTATGCGCATGCGTGCCAGTTCAAGCGGATGCGGCGCGTCCTGCGACGTCAACGCACAGTGCTGGGACGGCTCGTGCGCGACATCCAACGCAAACTCGATCAGGTAAACATCGGCGTGCGCGAGCGCATCGCTGTCTGGCTGGAACGTGCGCAACGGCTGTACACGCAGCGTCCGAAGGACAAACAAAAACTCTACGCATTGCATGCCCCGGAAGTGGAATGCATCGGCAAGGGCAAGGCGCGTCAAGCGTACGAATTTGGCGTCAAGGTCGGCATTGCGGTCACCGCCTGCAAGGGATTGGTCGTGGGTGCGCGCAGCTTCCCGGGCAACCCGTACGACGGCGATACCTTGGCCGAGCAGCTGGAGCAGACACGCGGGTTGCTGCAGGATGTGAGCGTAGAACCGACGGTGGCGATCGTGGACCTGGGCGATCGCGGGCGCGAGGTCGATGGCGTGCAGGTCCTGCATCGCGGCAAGGCTAAGACGCTGACGCGACGGCACAAGACGCTGACGCGACGGCAATGGCGCTGGATCAAGCGACGGCAGGCGGTGGAGCCGGTGATCGGACATCTGAAAGACGACTGCCGGTTGCGTCGCTGCAGGCTGAAAGGTGCCCAAGGCGATGCGCTGCACGTGCTCGGCTGCGTGGCCGGCTACAACCTGCGTTGGCTGCTGCGCTGGATCGCGTTTTTGCGTGCCTGGATGCGGGCGATGGGATGGTCATCCTTGAGCGCCGTGCCGCTGTCACCGACGGCACTTGGCGCTTGAAGGGGATTTTTCAGGGACGACTAAGATAGGCTCCTATACTCAAAAATTCCCGCTGCAGATTATGAAATTTTTTGCCGTTGCCATAGCGCTCAAGCGCTTTGAATAAGAGCGTCTAACAAAACCCATTGAATCTTGTCTCGCCGGTGGCGACGTCCCCCCAATTTTGAGTAGCGCCTCAGTTTGGAGTCCAATTCCCTACCCCGAGGAGATTGGACGTGAAGAAGCGCTTTACCGAAGAGCAGATCATTGGCTTCCTGCGTGAGGCCGAAGCAGGCGTGGCGATCAAAGACCTGTGCCGGCGCCATGGCTTCAGTGAGGCCTCGTACTACCTGTGGCGCAGCAAGTTCGGCGGGATGAGCGTGCCCGATGCCAAGCGACTCAAGGACCTTGAGTCCGAAAACGCGCGGCTGAAGAAGTTGCTGGCCGAGCAGCTGTTCGAGAACGACCTGATCAAGGATGCGCTGCGAAAAAAGTGGTGAGCGCACCGGCGCGTCGTGCGCTGGTGCGCGAGTGGATCGGGTGCGGTGCCAGCGAGCGTCGCGCCTTGGCGGCGATCGGCATGAGCGCCAGTGCGCTGCGCTATCGCCCGTGCGAAGACCGCAACGTTGAGCTACGCGAGCGCATTCTTGCGCTGGCGCATCGCCATCGCCGCTATGGCGTGGGGATGATCTATCTCAAACTTCGTCAGGAAGGACGCATCGTGAACTACAAGCGCGTGGAGCGGTTGTATCGCGAGCAGCAGCTGCAGGTCCGGCGCCGCAGGCGCAAAAAAGTACCGGTGGGCGAGCGTCAACCGCTGCTGCGGCCATCGCAGGCCAACCAGGTGTGGTCGATGGACTTCGTGTTCGACCGCACCGCCGAAGGCCGGGTGACCAAGTGTCTGGTGATCGTGGAAGACGCAACCCACGAAGCGGTCGCCATCGACGTGGAGCGCGCGATCTCGGGACACGGCGTTGCGCGCGTGCTGGACCGACTGGCACACAGCCGTGGCCTGCCGCAGATGATCCGCACTGAGCGCGAAGCCTGCCCTCGAGGCACAACGGCAAGGAGTTTTGCGGCAGGGCGATGGTCGCCTGGGCGCACGCCCGTGGTGTGCAGCTACGGCTCATCCAGCCGGGCAAACCGAACCAGAACGCCTACGTCGAATCGTTCAACGGCCGACTACGCAACGAATGCCTCAACGAGCACTGGTTCCCAACACTGCTGCATGCACGCACCGAGATCGAACGTTGGCGACGCGAATACAACGAGGACCGACCCAAAAAAGCAATCGGCGGCATGACGCCGGCCGCTTATGCCCAACATCTGACAAACACCGATATCATCAGGCCCGGACTCTAAACCCGGCCGCTACTCAGAGCGGGGGGACGTCGAGCCAACGTCGCAAGAAACCGTAGAAATCGTATCGTACGCATCAACTCTGTGCGCTATTGGCACGCAGCAGGCTCGAATTTTAGAGGTCTGGTGCGTTGTTCAGACCTTCCCTAGGCATTGCTCTGGGCATCCTGGCGTTCCAAGTGATTTTCGCTTTGGCGGAGGCTCAGCGCCGCCAAATGTTAAAATCGAAAGATGGAATGGAAAAGCCTTGATTGTGTTTTGCTCCCAAAACCAACCTCCGCCAAGTCGACCTTCAGTCGTCGCAGTATTGCCGCCACTATGCCCACAATGGTCAGACGTGTAGCCATGCTTGTTAGCCAATGCGGCGCAAGTCGCAAATGCTTCGCTGCATGTTGCACAGTGTCCCTCATAAACATAGTGAGTGTTAGAATCGGGAAATAATGAGTAAACCTCTTGAGTGTAGGCAGCAGAAGCATTTGCAGAAAATACGGAAAGAGCAATCAAGCAAGAAAGTCGCGACAATCACTGAGCGTAAGTGATGGGTTGAGAGAGGCTTCTTGAGTCTAAAAAAGTGTGCGATGGCCCCTTCTGAATTTTGCACAACTTCATCCTTGTAATGATATCTTGCTGTTTGTTTAGTGTGATGCTGTTTGTTTTTCTTAACTAAGAGATTGGTCAATGCGGTAGTATACATTGGTTTTAGTTCGAATATATTTATATTTTTTCTGCATGATTCTGCGTCAGGATTCTAAGGTGGAAGATTCAATTTCCTAACGCTGCCGTTCGAAATTGCATATTTAATCTTCGTGCTTCCACTGCCAGTAGCTCTAGCTGATCGCAATTGCTCACGACATCATCTGCAATGGCCAAGCGCTGTTCGCGCGAGGCCTGCGCGGCAATCATCCGATCAGCAAGTGCTGGTGTGCTGCCGTCGCGTTGCATCAAGCGAGCATGTTGCATCGCAACCGGTACATCAACGACGAGGATGCGGTCCAGCCAGGGATAGCTTGCCAGTCCGCCTGCTTCGGCTAGGAGTGGAATTGCCACAATAGCGTAGAGGCCGGTCGCAGCGAGCGCCGCACTTTGCAATTTGGCGCGAATGGCTGGATGAGTAATTGCTTCGAGTGCTAGCCGCTGCGTCGTATCGGTAAAAATGAGTTGGCGTAGTGCTCGGCGATCCAGTGTCCCATCCGGAAGCAGGATTTGATTGCCGAAATACTCGGCTATTGCGTCTAGGGTTGGCCCGGGCTCCACCACCTGCCGCGCAACGACATCGGCATCGATGACCGGCACGCCCAGCTTTTCGAATTCAGCGGCGAGGGCGCTCTTGCCGGAGGCGATGCCGCCGGTGAGGCCGACGATGAAGTCGCTCATTGCCGTGCCCCGGTCAACGCAGTCCTGCAAAGTGCAGGTAGCCGTCCACCAGGTCGTTGCCCCAGAAGAACACCACCCAGCCGGCGATGGCCAGGTAAGGGCCGAACGGGATCGGGGTGGCGCGGTCGCGGCCCTTGGCCACCAGCCAGATTGAGCCGAGGATGGCGCCGACCAGCGAGGAGATCAGGATGATTGGCAGGATGCCTTTCAGCCCGCACCAGGCGCCGAGCGCAGCCAGCAGCTTGAAGTCGCCGTGGCCCATGCCTTCCTTGCCGGTGAGCTGCTTGAACAGCCACCACACCGTCCACAGCGAGACATAGCCCACCGCGGCGCCCAGCAGGGCGGGCTTGGCCGGCATGTAGAGGTTGTCCATCGAACCGACCAAGCCTAGCCACATCAATGGCAGGGTCAGCTGGTCCGGCAGCAGCTTGTGGCGCAGGTCGATGCCCGACATCGCCACCAGGAAGCAACTCAGTACGATCGCGCCAAAGCCCTGCCAGCCGAAGCCGAACCGCCAGACGCTGGCCACGCACAGGATCGAGGTCAGCAACTCCACCAATGGGTACTGAAGTGAGATCGGCTTGCCGCTGTAGCGCGACTTGCCGCGCAGCATCAGCCAGCTAAAGAGCGGGATGTTCTCCCACCACTTGAGCTTGTCGCCGGTGACTGGGTCGTGCGAAGGCTCCACCACGATTCCTGGCGGCGGCGGCTCGTAGATGTCCGGCAGCTCCAGGATCTCGCGCGCATCGCGCCGCCACTGCCACTCCATGCGCTTGGGCAAGCGCAGGATCACCACGTTCAGGAAGCTGCCGATCAGCAGTCCCAGTCCGGCCGCGGCGGGAAAGCCGAGACCGGGATGCTGGTCGAGAAATGCCATTACGTTTTATCCAACCACCGAAGCGAGCTTGAAGATGGGCAGGTACATGCCGATGACCATGCCGCCAACGATCGTACCAATGAACACCATGATCAGGGGTTCGATCAGGCTGCTCAGAGCATCGACGGCGTTGTTGACCTCTTGCTCGAAGTATTCGGCAACTTTGAACAACATGGCATCCAAGGCGCCGGCCTCTTCGCCGATGGCGGTCATCTGCACCACCATGTGGGGAAACAGGTTGACCTGCTTCATCGCTACGTTGACTGGGTAGCCTACTGAGACGTCGTCGCGCATGCGAAGCACAGCAGCCTCATAAACCGAATTGCCGGTTGCGCCAGCCACAATGCTCAATGCTTCGACAAGCGGTACGCCGGCTTTGAACGTCACTGCAGTAGTCCGCGCAAAACGTGCAATGGCGCTGTTGTGCATGATTTGACCGATGATCGGCACTTTAAGAATCAGTCTGTCCATGCCGTGTTGCATTGCGGGAGAGCGTTTGTAGGCGTAAATAAAACTTGCGATCGCTCCAACCACTACAACCAAGAGCGCCCACCACCACGCCACCATGAAGCGTGATGCATTCACGATCAGCTGAGTAAAGGCTGGAAGCTCTGCGCCGAATCCTTTAAAGACATCCTCAAACTGCGGAACTACCCAAATCAAAAGGATGGAGCTGACAAGCAATGCTACTGCCATGACCATAGCAGGATAAAACAATGCCTTTTTGATCTTACCTTTCAGTGCTTCGATGTTCTCTTTGTAAGAGGCGATGGTATCGAGCACCGTTTCCAAGACGCCAGCACCTTCACCAGCCTTGACAAGGTTTCGATATAGCTCATCGAATTGGACGGGGTGCCTGCTGATGGCTTCATGCAGTGAAGAGCCGCCCTCAATGTCGGTGCGGACTTGACCGACCATATTCCGCATGCGTGGATTTTTCTGGCCGCTGCCAATGATCTCCAGCGCACCAACAATGGGCACGCCAGACTTCATCATCGTCGCCATTTGTCTACTGAAAAAGGCAATATCCTTGGGAGTGACCTTCTTGCCCGCCGCGCCGAACAGAGGCTTGGGTCGGGGTTTGACCACGAGCGGGGTGATGCCTTGGCGGCGCAGCTCTGCCTTAAGCAAATTTGCATTTCGGGCAGTCTGCTCTCCTTTCATCTTCACACCACGTTTGTCTGTCCCCTCCCATACAAACGGGCTCATTTGCTCTGCCTTAACAGAGGGTTTAGTCTTGACTGCACTACGCACTGCTGACATGTGAGATCCCCGTCCACCATCCCCAGGCGGATACTTAAGGCGATGGTACCCCGTTCTGCGATACCTGGCATCCGTCTCTTCAGCCCAATGACTATAGTGGCGTTGTTAGTAGGTGACGTATTGCGTCACGTAGTGACCTTCGGAGGTTCGTTTGGGAGCGGGTCCCAATTCTGTGCATATCTTCTCCTGCTTAAACCCAACATCCGGCATCATAGGTAGAGGGACTTTTGGTAGTGGATTGAAGGTTTGGCACGCATTCTGCTACTAAGCACCTTGCACGTGGCAAACGCTACGCGGCGCTCACAGGGGCTGGTCTTGTGAGCGAAACTCAACAATTTTAGGGGACACCTATGAAGAAGCAACAAGGCTTTACGTTGATTGAACTGATGATCGTGGTTGCCATCATTGCCATCCTGGCAGCAATTGCTCTCCCTGCTTATCAGAATTATGTTGCCAAGTCGCAGGTCGCTGCAGGTCTGGCGGAAATCACTCCTGGTAAAACTCAGTATGAAGTCATGGTCAACGAAGGTAAGGCTTCCACGATTACTCCTGATCTTATCGGTCTGAAGACGTCCACCCGCTGCACGATTAGCACTCCGAGCCCGAGCGAGACTGGTGCAATCACCTGCGCTCTGCTGAACACAAGTCCTAAGGTTGCTGGTCAGAGCATCTCTTGGACGCGTGCTGCAGATGGTACGTGGACTTGCTCGACCACTTTGAGCGCCACTGACAAGCCCAAGTATGCACCGGCAACCTGCCAGGGTTAATTTTGTTTTCAACAAAGCCCCGCATTGCGGGGCTTTGTTGTTAGGAGTTTATTTGCTCAGGACCGTTTGCTGGGGAATGAGATGCGTGCGCAAGGTTTTACATTGGTGGAGTTGATGGTTTCAGTAGCTATCATTGCAGTACTTGCTGCAATTGCAACTCCGCGATATCAAATCTATGTCGCGCGATCTCAGCTGGCTGCAGGGCTTGCGGAAGTTAATCCGGGTAAGACGCGTTACGAAATTCTTATCAATGATGGTGAGGGAGGCTCACTAACATCTGCCTCGATCATTGGATTAACAGTGACGTCGACAAGTCGTTGCAGCGCTATCAGTGTGCTTGCGCCGGGCTCCGACGGCTCCCAGGCTCACGCTATCGACTGCACTATACGCGGGAACCCCCGTATTAACGGCTTCAAAATCACATGGGCTAGAAGTACGGATGGCATTTGGTCTTGCAGTACCGATTTACCCGCGCTGGACAAAGAACGCTTTTCGTCAGCGACTTGCCGCTAAGTGTCCGCATAGCTCAAAGCGCATCTGTAAGTTGTAATGTAGGCTACAAGCCATATCCGGAATTGGATGATGAACGCGATTGCGACTGCAAATCTGGTTGGAATCACCGGCATCGCGCGTCGCTTGGTGCAGGATGGCGCACTTGAGGAAGCTGTTGCGCGTGCGGCGATGGACCAGGCTGCGGCAGCCAAGATTCCCCTGCCGCAATGGTTCTCCGAGAAAAAATTAGTCTCCGCATCCCAGCTCGCTGCCGCCAACGCAGTCGAGTTCGGTATGCCGTTGATGGATGTGTCGGTGTTCGACGCCAGCCAGAACGCCATCAAGCTGGTCAGCGAGGAGTTGCTCCAGAAGTACCAGGTGCTGCCTCTGTTCAAGCGCGGCAACCGATTGTTTGTGGGGGTGAGCAACCCGACCCAGACCCGGGCGCTGGACGACATCAAGTTCCATACCAACCTGGTGGTCGAGCCGATCCTGGTCGACGAGGACCAGATCCGTCGCACCCTGGAGCAGTGGCAAGCCAGCAATGCGGCGCTTGGCTCGTCGCTCGGTGACGACGATGAGGGGATGGGCGACCTGGACGTGTCGGCCGGTGACGAGGACATGGGCGCCGGCGGGGATGCCGGGGTCGATGCCAAGGGCGACGACACGCCGGTGGTGAAGTTCGTCAACAAGGTGCTGGTGGATGCGATCCGGCGGGGAGCCTCCGACATCCATTTCGAGCCCTATGAGGACGACTATCGGGTGCGCTTGCGCATCGATGGGCTGCTGAAGAACGTGGCCAAGGCGCCGGTGAAACTGAGCCAGCGCATCGCGGCACGCCTGAAGGTGATGTCGCAGCTGGATATCGCCGAGAAGCGGGTGCCGCAGGACGGGCGTATCAAGCTCAACCTGTCCAAGACCAAGCAGATCGACTTCCGTGTGAGCACCTTGCCGACGTTGTTCGGCGAGAAGGTGGTGCTGCGTATCCTTGACGGCAGCGCGGCCAAGCTGGGCATCGAGAAGCTGGGCTATGAGGCGGACCAGCAGAAGCTGTTCCTGGAGGCGATCCACAAACCGTACGGGATGGTGCTGGTGACCGGGCCGACCGGTTCGGGCAAGACGGTGTCGTTGTATACGGCGCTGGGCATCCTCAACGACGAGACGCGCAATATCTCCACGGCCGAGGATCCGGTGGAGATCCGTCTGCCTGGCGTCAACCAGGTGCAGCAGAACAACAAGCGCGGCATGACCTTCGCCGCTGCGCTACGCTCGTTCCTGCGCCAGGATCCGGACATCATCATGGTCGGCGAAATCCGCGACCTGGAGACGGCCGAGATTGCGATCAAGGCGGCGCAGACCGGTCACATGGTGTTGTCGACGCTGCACACCAATGATGCGCCGCAGACCATCGCGCGTTTGATGAACATGGGCATTGCGCCCTACAACATCACCTCATCGGTGACTTTGGTGATTGCGCAGCGCCTGGCGCGGCGGTTGTGCAGCAACTGCAAGCGCAAATCGACCTTGCCCGAGCATGCGTTGCTGGCGGAAGGGTTCACTGCAGAGCAGCTCGCTGCCGGTATCGAGCTATACGAAGCGGTCGGCTGCGACGAGTGCACCGAAGGCTATAAGGGCCGTACCGGTATCTACCAGGTGATGCCGATGACCGACGAGATCGGCGCGATCGTGCTGGAAGGCGGTAACGCGATGCAGATCGCCGAGGCGGCGCAGAGTATCGGTATCAAAGATCTGCGGCAGTCGGCGCTGATCAAGGCGGCGCATGGGGTGACGAGCTTGGCTGAGATCAATCGTGTGACGAAGGATTAAGAGTGGCTAACAAAACGGCTGCGCAGCCGCCAGGCGGGCGCGGGCCGCGCTCGGAATCGGCATGTACCCCTCGTACGCTGCGGTTGCTGCGTCCACCTGGCGACTGCTCGCTACGTTTTGTGAGCCACTCTTAATTTCTGCAGGCGTGCGATCGATATTGAGTCGCCCCTGAAAAACCCCAACCACCCAACGACCGCAAGGCCTTGATGTCTGCACCGGCGTGCCAAAACTACCGGTGTTCGCTACGCTGAAGGCTGGTTTCTTGCAATTTCCGCCCATGCGTACACGCCGTCCTGCTGCCGAAGAGATGCCTGCCGATGAGTTGTTTCGTTCGCGGCTGGAGAACCAGATCGATCTGCGTCATCCGCTGGCGCGGCTGAGCCAACAGATGCCGTGGACGGCGTTGGAGCAAGCACTTTCATCGCGCTTGCCGGCCACCCAGGCCGGTGGCGGTCGGCCGGCATTGCCGGTGCGGCTGATTGCCGGTTTGCTCTACCTCAAACACGCCTACGACCTGTCCGATGAAGCGGTGTGCGAGCGCTGGCTGGAGAATCCGTACTGGCAGTTCTTCACCGGTGAGGTCGTGTTCCAGACGCGCTTGCCGAGCGATGCCAGCTCGCTGACGCGCTGGCGGTAGCGCCTGGGTGAGGCCGGGATGGAAGAGCTGTTAGCGCACACCATCAACGCCGCGCATGCGATGCAGGCGGTGGACGCACGCGAGTTGTCGCGGGTGATCGTGGACACCACGGTGCAGGAAAAGGCGATCGCCTATCCGACCGACAGCCGTTTGCTGGAGGTGGCACGCAAGAAGCTGGTGTTACTGGCCAAGCGGTACGGCATCGGATTGCGGCAGAGCTACGCGCGGCAAGGCCCGGCCCTGAGCCGCAAGGCAGATCGGTATGCGCATGCGCGCCAGTTCAAGCGGATGCGGCGCATCCTGCGACGTCAACGCACGGTATTGGGGCGGGTGTTGCGCGATATCGAGCGCAAGCTGGACCAGGTGGAACCCGGCGTGCGCGAGCGCATCGCTGTCTGGCTGGAACGTACGCAACGGCTGTACACGCAGCGTCCGAAGGACAAACAAAAACTGTACGCATTGCATGCCCCGGAAGTGGAATGCATCGGCAAGGGCAAGGCGCGTCAAGCGTACGAATTCGGCGTCAAGGTCGGCATTGCAGTCACTGCCTGCAAGGGATTGGTCGTGGGTGCACGCAGCTTCCCGGGCAACCCGTACGACGGCGATACCTTGGCCGAGCAGCTGGAGCAGACACGCGGGTTGCTGCAGGATGTGAGCGTAGAACCGACGGTGGCGATCGTGGACCTGGGCGATCGCGGGCGCGAGGTCGATGGCGTGCAGGTCCTGCATCGCGGCAAGGCCAAGACGCTGACGCGACGGCAATGGCGCTGGATCAAGCGACGGCAGGCGGTGGAGCCGGTGATCGGACATCTGAAAGACGACTGCCGGTTGCGTCGCTGCAGGCTGAAAGGTGCCCAAGGCGATGCGCTGCACGTGCTCGGCTGCGCGGCCGGCTACAACCTGCGCTGGCTGCTGCGCTGGATCGCGTTTTTGCGTACCTGGATGCGGGCGATGGGATGGTCATCCTTGAGTACCGCGCCGCTGTCACCGACGGCACTTGGCGCTTGAAGGGGATTTTTCAGGGACGACTAAGTCGCCTCAGTTGTCAGTGTGATCGACCAAGAGCTCTTCGGTCTCATTAGAGCTCTTCGATCTCACTGACGCACGTATCGAACAGGTGGGTTAGCGGGCTGTAGTCACATGAAACAGCTGCGATGCAGGCTGCGATCCATGGTTCGACGTAGACGCGCTTCCAGGAGACTGCCAGCCCGTTGAGCAGTAACCAGTGTTCGAAGAAAAGCCGCTGTGTGCGGCCGTTACCTTCGCGGAACGGGTGAATCATATTGAGCTCGCCGTAGAGCTCCGCGATCAGGCGCATCTGTGCCGAGCGCGGCAGAGCGGCTAGATCGGTGGAGTTCAACTTGTTGAATAATTGATTTGCTTCGGGCTCTATGCGGCTAGCGATGCAGAATCGCGTGGCGCCTTTGGCGATATCCACGGTTCTGAGGCACCCAGCCCAATCGTAGACTTCGTCGAACAGTTGGCGATGCAGGTTACGCAGGTAATCGAGATCGAAAGGCGGTGCGCCAATCTCTATGGATTCCACTGCAGTTGCGGCGAAGTCCGCTTCCGCCACTTCCAAAGTATCAGGGTCAACAATGTTGAGCTTGTTTTTTTAGGACGGCGGTGCCGGGATAACACGTGGGGTCGGCAGGGACCGCGCACTTGCCTTTCATCCTTGGCGCGAGGAGGCCATGTACTTCTTACGCAGTGTTTCTTTGCTGGGCAACAGAGCCTGACTGCTTGCGGCCGTTGCGGTGGTTTTAATGCCTTCCAATCGTTGACTGGCGGCAAAGTTGTCCCTGCGGGTGGCGCGATAGTGCTCGACAACGGTCTCAAGCCTGGACTTTTTCATGACGACTGCTCTGACACGTGGCTATCCCAATTATACCCGGACGGGCTAGGGCGAGATTTGTTGTACTCCACCCTCACTCCATCCCCAGCTTCTTGAGCTTGTAGCGCAGCGCGCGGAACGTAATGCCCAGCTGCGCGGCGGTCTTGGTCTTGTTCCAGCGATTTTCTTCTAGGGCTTTCTTGATCGCGGCGCGTTCCAGTTGCTCGATGTAGGACGGTAGCGCGGAAGAGGCGGGGTCGATGTCGACGACGGCTTCGGGCGGTTCGACAGCGGCGCTGCCGGAGGGGGCGGCGAGACGGTGGCCGCCGTGGGCGGGCAGGCGCAGGTCGCTGGTGCTGATCTGGTCGGCTTCGGCCAGTGCCAGGGCGCGTTCGAGGATGTTTTCCAGCTCGCGGACGTTGCCGGGGAAGCTGTAGTGGTCGAGCGCATCGAGTGCGGATTGGGTCAGTAGCGGAATCGGGCGGCCATGGCTATGCGCCAGGCGCGCGATGATGGCGGCGGCCAGTTGCGGGAGGTCGCCACCGCGTTCGCGCAGCGGTGGGACCCGCAGTTCGATGACGTTGATGCGGTAGTACAGGTCGTGACGAAAACGGCCGTTGGAGACCAGCTCGCCGAGATCCTTGTGCGTGGCCGAGAGGATGCGCACGTCCACCAGCATTTCGCTGGATGCGCCGACCGGGCGCACCGATTTTTCCTGGATCGCGCGCAGCAGTTTGACCTGCATCTGCAGCGGCAGCTCGGCCACTTCGTCCAGAAACAGCGTGCCGCCATGCGCGGCCTGGAACAGGCCCGGCGTGTCGGCATGCGCCCCGGTGAAGCTGCCCTTCTTGTGGCCGAAGAATTCGCTCTCCATCAGTTCGGCGGGAATGGCGCCGCAGTTGACCGGGACGAACGGCCCGGCCGCGCGCGCTCCTTGTTCGTGGATGGTGCGTGCGACCAGTTCCTTGCCAACGCCCGATTCGCCGACGATGTAGACCGGTGCCTGGCTGCGGGCGACCTTGCCGATGGTGGCGCGCAGGCTTTCCATCGCGCTGGAGTCGCCGAGCAGGCGGCTGGCCTGTTCAGGCGGTGGCGGGGCGGGGCGGTCGCGGTTGTTCAATTCCAGCGCGTGCTTGACCAGGCCGCGCAGCACGCTGATGTCCACCGGCTTGCTGACGAAGTCGAACGCGCCGGCCTTCAAGGCTTCCACTGCCAGATCCATGCTGCCGAACGCGGTGATCATCGCCACCGGAGTCTGCGGATAGTGCTTGGCGATCTCGGTGACCAGTTCGATCCCGTTGCCGTCGGGCAGACGCATGTCGGTCAGGCACAGGTCGTAGGGATTGTTGGCCAGCAGCTCGCGCGCTTCGGCCAGGTTGGCGGCGGTGCTGATACGCAAGCCCATGCGGCCGAGGGTGAGAACAAGCAACTCGCGGATATCACGCTCGTCATCGACAACCAGGGCACTTTTGGGTTCGCTCATGTTGCGCACGATAGCCCAGCGTGACGACAGTGGACAATTAATTGTCGGTCGGGTTCGGGCGCAACGCTTCACTCGGTCGCCAGCGCGTCAACAGGGCGGCGCTGTAGCAGGTTACGCACTTGTCGGCGGCACGCCTTTGCCGCGAGGCGTGAGGAGAACAGCGCGCGGCGTTGCATCGCACTGCGCTCGGCTGGGGTCAACGAGATGCAGATCGGTGCATGCTTACGGGGTATCGCCCTGGGCAGAAGACCTGTGGCGTCACGTGTTGTTGGGGGCAGCGCCTACTGCTACGGGATAGCGACTTGCGGTAGCGCTATCGCCGTCTTGAAGCGATGTGCAGCTGCGCTGTCATCTGCACTGTCATCTGCACGCGGGGTCGGCGCAACACCGTTCGTTCTTCGGCGCACCGCGCCAGCTGTAGGGTCTGCCTGTCCAGGCCATGCAGCACAGATGAAACACTCAGTTCCCAAGCAACCCATTCGGTCGTTGCAACACGATCCGGAAACACGCACCGCCCCCAGGCACCGAGACGTAATCCAGTTGCGCCTGGTTGGCACGGCACAGCTCCTGAGCGATATACAGGCCCAGTCCGGTGCCATGCTCGGAGGTGGTGTAGAACGGGCGGAACAGTTGTGCGGCCACCGTCTCCGGAATGCCGGGGCCGCGGTCGACCACATCGATCACCGCCATGCGCTCCTGATATTCGACACGTAGCTTCACCCGCGCCGGCTCGTCCATGCCCCGGCCATATTTGAGCGCGTTGTGGACCAGCGCAGTCAGGATTTGATGGAGATGCTTGGGGTCGATCAAAGCATGCACCGAGCTGCCCTGGATGCTGGCTTCCAGAATGTCTGTCTCCATCGACAGGGTCTGCCGATATTCGACCACGAAGCGACGTACGAACGCGGCCAGATCCAGATTCTCCGGGCTCGCGCGCTCGCGGCGGGCCAGCCCGAGCACGCTCTCGACGATGCCGTTGGTGCGCTGGCATTGCTGGTTGATGATCTGCAGCAGGCGGCGGTCGGCATCGAAGATGTCCGGCGATTCTTCCAGCAGCTGCGAGGCGTAACTGATCGCGGCCAGCGGGTTGCGGATCTCGTGCGCCAAGCTGGCCGAGAAGCGGCCCATCGCCGACAGGGTCAGTGATTCAGCGCGGCGCGAGACCACGGTGGCGTCGTCCAGAAATACCAGCACCAGGTCGCTGTCGGCCAACAGGCGCACGAAACGTGGTTGCACTTCCGGGCGGTCGGCACCGAGTTGCAGCGGAGCTTCTTCCTGGTGCCAGCCGCTGCGCCAGCGTTGCAGGCGCAGCGCCAGTTCCGGCGTGAGAGCGGCCAGCGACAGGTCTGCCGGGGCGTTGCGCTGGTCGCCATCGCCGAGCAGTGCCAGTGCCGCTTCGTTGGCCAGGGTGATGGTGTTGTGCGTATCGACCACCAGCACGCCGGTACGCAGGCGGCGGATGATCAACTCGTTGATCTCGTACAGATTGGCGACTTGCGCCCCGCGTTGTTCGGCCAGCACCTGATTGTTGCGCGCGCGTGAGGCGATCTGCTGGCAAAAGTAGGCCACTGCCACATAGCTGGTGGCGAACATCGCCAGCTCGGCCAGTGGGCGGGTGGTGCCGCCCTCAAGCAGGGTCCACAGGTATTCGAGCACGATGGCGGCGCTGGCGAGCACCGCAATGCTCATGCCGTAGCGCAGCCGCAGCAGGATCGAGGCAGCGGCGACATTGAACAGCAGCATCATCGCGATGCCTGCGCTGGCGCCGGGCAGGGCGTGCGTGGCCAGGGTGGCGGCGAGGATGTCGGCCAGCACCGAACAGAATACGGTGGTGGTCAGCCGACGCTCGCTGCGGCCCCAGAACAGCAGCGGCACAGCCATGCATAGGTAGCCGATCGCGACCCCGGCGGCCAGGCGCGGATAACGCGGGTCGGGAATGGCATCGGACAACGGGCTGAACACCAACGCGGCGATCAGGCCGGCCACCAACAGCCGGTACAGCGAGAAGAAATACAGCTCGCGCTGCGGCGCGGACTGGATCCGGTCGATAAGCGATGTGCTGGATGCCAAACCGATTCCCCGCTGGAACAAGCCGCGAGTATAGGCAGGTACGGCGCGCATCCGCCGCGCGCGTGCGCAGTGTCCGGCGCTGCGCAAGCGCGGCGATCTGGCGACCAATCCGGTCGGCTTTTGCGCCGCACGACGTGGTCGGCCACAATAGGTGGCCCGTTCGCGTCTCATGACGCGCCGCCTAGGCGGTCTGCGTTGCACGTAGCGGTCGTTTCCTTTTCCCACGGTGACGCATGAATTTCCACGAATACCAGTCAAAACAGCTGCTTGCCGAGTACGGCATCCCCGTCCCGGCCGGCAAGGTCGCAGCGACCCCGGACGAAGCGGTTGAAGTCGCCAACTCCCTGGGCAAGGGCCCCTGGATGGTGAAAGCGCAGATCCACGCGGGCGGCCGCGGTAAGGCTGGCGGCGTCAAGTTCTGCAAGACCACCGACGAGGTGAAGGCCGCGGCAGCCAAGATGCTCGGCACCAAGATGTCCACCTACCAGACCGCCGGCGTGGAGCTGCCGATCAACCTGGTGCTGGTGACCACCGCCGGTGAGATCGTCAAGGAGCTGTACCTGTCGATCCTGGTCGACCGTGGCACCAAGACCATCACCTACATCGCCTCGTCCGAGGGTGGTGTGGAGATCGAACAGGTCGCCGCCGAGACGCCGGAGCTGATCCATTCGCTCAATGTCGATTTCGTCGAAGGCGTGCAGGGCTACCACGGCCGCGATTTCGGCTTCAAGCTCGGCCTCAACGCCAAGCAGGCCGGGCAGTTCGCCAGCATCATGGTCAACCTGTATCGCCTGTTCAACGAAAAGGATCTGGCGCTGGTTGAAATCAACCCGCTGGCGATCCTGGACGATGGCAACCTGTACGCGCTGGACGGCAAGTTCGACAGCGACGATAACTCTGCATTCCGTCAGAAGCAGCTGATCGCCATGCGCGACAAGACGCAGGAAGACGAGACCGAAGTGACCGCGTCGGAGTTGGACATCAACTACGTCACCATGGACGGCAACATCGGTTGCATGGTCAACGGCGCAGGCCTGGCCATGGCCACCATGGACGTCATCAAGCTCAATGGCGGCGAGCCGGCGAACTTCCTGGACGTAGGCGGCGGTGCCAACAAGCAGCGCGTCATCGAAGCGTTCAAACTGATCCTGTCTTCGGACAAGGTCGAAGGCATCTTCGTCAACATCTTCGGCGGCATTGTCCGCTGCGACATGATTGCCGAAGGCATCATCGCGGCAGTCAAGGAAGTGGGCGTCAAGGTTCCGGTCGTGGTGCGCCTGGAAGGCACCAACGTGGAAGAAGGCAAGCAGCTGCTGCGCGATAGCGGCATGGCCATCATCCCGGCTGACAACATCAACGACGGCGCCAAGAAGGTCGTTGAAGCTGTCAAGAACGCCGCCTGATTCTCCCCGGCCTCGGATCGCCGACAGGCCGCCGCTGTCGCTACCTTGCCTCAAAGGGGGCAGGCACTCCGCGCAGCGGAGGGACGGGGGTTCTGGAGGAGCGCAGCGCGGACATCGGCTCACGCCGGTTCCGATGCGTCCGAAGCCGGCCCAACACATTACGAAGGACTCAACGAAATGTCCGTTTTGATTAACAAGAACACCAAGGTGATCGTGCAGGGCTTTACTGGCCAGCAGGGCACCTTCCACGCCACTCAGATGATCGAGTACGGCACCCAGGTCGTCGGCGGCGTGACGCCGGGCAAGGGCGGCACCACGCATATCGACCTGCCGGTGTTCAACACTGTGGCCGATGCCGTGCAGAGCACCGGCGCCGATGCATCGGTGATCTACGTGCCGCCGCCGTATGCGGCCGATGCGATCCTGGAAGCGGCTGCGGCCGGTATTAAGGTCATCGTGTGCATCACCGAGGGCATCCCGGTGCTTGACATGCTGCGCGTCAAGAACGTGCTGACCCGTTCGCATCCGCAGACCGTGCTGATCGGGCCGAACTGCCCCGGCGTGATCACCCCGGGCGAGTGCAAGATCGGCATCATGCCGGGCCACATCCACAAGCCGGGCAAGATCGGCATCGTGTCGCGCTCGGGCACGCTGACTTATGAAGCGGTCAAGCAGACCACCGAAGTCGGTCTGGGCCAGTCAACGTGCATTGGTATCGGTGGCGACCCGATCAGTGGCCTGAACTTCGTCGACTGCCTCAAGCTGTTCAACGAAGACCCGCAGACCGAAGGCATCATCATGGTCGGCGAAATCGGCGGCGATGCCGAGGAAGCCGGTGCCGAGTACATCAAACAGTTCGTGAAGAAGCCGGTTGTCGGTTTCATTGCCGGCGCCTCGGCTCCGGCCGGCAAGCGCATGGGCCATGCCGGTGCGATCGCATCGGGCGGCAAGGGCACTGCCGAAGGCAAGTTTGCTGCGATGGAAGCCGCTGGCGTCAAGACCGTCCGTTCGCCGGGCGATCTGGGTGCCGCGATTGCTGCGCTGGTGAAGTAAGCATGCATCGCGCGCAAGCGTGTGCGTAGGAGAGGCCGCCTTCTGGCGGCCTTTTTTTGGGCTCGCGTTGTCCTCTCCACCCTTGGGGCAGCTTCTCCCGCAGGCAGGAGAAGAGATGGTGCGCGTGAGTTGTGATGTCGCGTTCGAGCAACAGCAACAACAGCAGCAGTTGTGCATGAGCGCGTTGAGGCGCTGCCTCCAGAAAGGTCCGGCTATTGATTTCCCCTCTCCCGCTTGCGGGGTAGGGCTGAGGGTGGCTGTCCTGCCAACTCAAAAAGCACACCGCCGATAGCTGGACTCGCGTGCCAGCGGGATGCTGGCAGCTCTCTCAAGCTCGCCGAGCTACGCATAGCAGTCAGCACCTAGATGTCCGCTCCGATGCCGCGCGCACGGTCTACCTGCGCCGGGAAGGCTTTGCGTTGCTGCGCTTCTGGAATAATGACGTGCTGATGCGCACCGACGTCGTGCATGACGCAATTGCGCGACGTCGGTGCGTTGCCCGCTTTTCTTTCTCTCCTGCCGGCATCCAGCAGGAACCTGCAAAAGGCCGCTGATATGTCCCAAACCCTCCGCATCGCCATGGCTCAGTTCGACTTCCCAGTCGGCGCCGTGGCGCACAATACCGATCGCATCATCGCGTTCATTGCGGCGGCGCGTAACGAGTTCGACGCGGACATCGTGCTGTTTCCCGAGTTGGCCATTAGTGGCTATCCGCCGGAAGATCTGCTGCTGCGGCCTGGTTTTCTCGCGCATTGCGAAGAAGCACTGGCGCGCATCGCGGCCAGCACGCGCGGCATTGTCGCGGTGGTCGGTTGGCCGCAGAGCGCCGCCAGCGTGGTCTATAACGCGGCCAGCGTATTGCGCGACGGGCGCATCGAGGTCACCTACCGCAAGCGCGAACTGCCCAATTACGCGGTGTTCGACGAGCGCCGCTATTTCGACGTCGATCTGGATGGCAAGAGCTGTGTGGTCACGATCAAGGGCGTGCAGGTGGGCGTGGTGATCTGCGAAGACCTGTGGTTTGCCGAGCCACTAGCCAGGACCGTGCAGGCCGGCGCCGAGCTGGTGCTCGTGCCTAACGCCTCGCCGTACGAGCGCGGCAAGCATGCGCAACGCGATGCCTTGCTGGCCGAGCGCACGCGCGCGAGCGGGGCGGCAATCGCCTATCTCAACGTGGTCGGCGGGCAGGATGCATTGGTGTTCGATGGTGCATCGGTGGTGGCCGATGGCGACGGCACCGTGCATCCGGCCGCCTCGGCGTTTGTGGACCAGTGGCTGGTGGTGGACTACGCTGCCGGCGAGCGCAGCTTCACGCCGGTGATGTGGGTGGACGATGGCGATGAGAGCACGGACGCGCTGGCTTGGCGCGCGGTGGTGCGCGGGCTGCAGGACTATTGCCGAAAGAACGGCTTCAGCAAGGTCTGGCTGGGTTTGTCCGGCGGAATCGACTCGGCGCTGGTGCTGGCGATGGCAGTCGATGCGCTGGGTGGCGACAACGTCACCGCCGTGCGCCTGCCATCGCGTTACACCGCAGACTTGTCCAACGATCTGGCCGACGAGCAATGTCGCGCGCTAGGGGTCAAGCTGGAAACCATCGCGATCGAGCCGGCCTTTGACGGGTTGCTCGCCGCGCTGGGGCCGATGTTCGATGGCACCCAGCCGGACATCACCGAAGAAAACCTGCAGTCGCGCAGCCGTGGCGTGATTTTGATGGCGCTGTCCAACAAGTTCGGCGGGCTGCTGCTGACCACCGGCAACAAGAGCGAGTACGCGGTGGGCTACGCCACCATCTACGGCGATATGTGCGGTGGCTACGCACCGCTCAAGGACTTGTACAAGACAGAGGTGTTCGGCCTGGCCAAGTGGCGCAACACCGTGGGCGGCGCGCCGGTGATTCCGCCTGCAGTCATCGCGCGCGCGCCCTCCGCCGAGTTGCGCGACAACCAGACCGACCAGGATTCGCTGCCGCCGTACGATGTGCTCGACGGAATTTTGTATCGCTATGTCGATCAGGAGCAGTCGCGCGAGGACATCGTCGCGGCCGGCTACGCGGCCGACACGGTCGAGCAGGTACTGCGGCTGGTACGGCTCAACGAGTGGAAGCGCCATCAGTCCGCACCGGGACCCAAGGTGTCGCGACGTGCATTCGGTCGCGAGCGGCGTTATCCGATCACCAATGGGTATCGTGGCCAGTAGCGCAAGAGAAGTTGAAGCGACAGACACACGGCATCGGCGCAACGACATTGGATCGCGTCCTCCAGGCAACGCCTGCACCGCCGAGCTCGCGCCGAACATCCACAGTCACGAAATAAAAAAGGGGCCTTTCGGCCCCTTTGTGTGTTCAGCGTCGACTGAAATCTCAGTCGCGATTCATCTGCGCATTGCGCTGGCCGCTCGCGGCAGATTTCTCGCCAGCAAACGGGTTGAGCTTGCGCAGCGCCCACGGGTACTTCGGCCAGTTGCCAGTCAGCCAAGGGTGCTGCGGGCTATTGAGCTCCAGCACGCGGCGTGCGTCTGCGGCCAGGGTCTTGTTGCCCAGGCGCGTGTAGGCCTCGGCCAGCACGGCGACGGCGTCGTACTGGTACGCGCTCTGCGGGTAGGTTTCCAGCAAGTAGTTGGCACGGCCGGCTGCCGATACCCATGCATCGCGACGTAGGTAGTACAGCGCGTTGTCCAGTTCGTGCTGGGCGAAGATGTCGCGTAGCTCAATCATCCGCTTGCGCGCATCGGCCGCGTAACGGCTGTTGGGATAGCGGTCGGTGACGGTGTTGAAGTCGTTGTAGGCCTGCTGCGGTGACGACAGGTCGCGGCGGCTCGGATCCAGCGACCACACGCGGCGCAGGAACACCGTGTCGCGGTTGCTGTTGGCCAGCCCACGCAGGTAGTACAGATACGAGATGTTGCGATGGGTTGGGTAAGTACGGATGAAGCGATCGACGCTGGACACCGTATCGTCGTGCTTGCCGGCCTTGTACTGGGCGTAGGCGGTTTCGATCATCGCCTGCTCGGTGTATGGGCCATAGGGGTACTGGGCGATCAGGCGCTTGAAGCTGGCTTCGGCACCGGCCCAGTTGCCTTTCTCCATCAACCCATGGCCCTTGCTGTAGAGCTGCTCGACCGGCATGCCCTCGTCGGGATTTTTGTCCTTGGTACCGCGGTGGCAGCCGGTGACGACGAACGCGATGACCAGCATGAGGGCAATGAGGCGCGCAGGCGCGGAAAACGTGGACCGTCGGATCATGGGTCTGGGCAGGACGCATCAGGAAAACGAGAGCTCGATGATAGCCTAGTGGCCTGTCCGGCGACTGACTTCCGCCGCCCGGACCGCCAAATTCCCGCTTTTGCCTGAGTGTCCTTGTCCATGTACGACCCATCTGCCGAATCCCTCGACCCGTCCACCCGCCAGGCCATCGTGCCCGACAGCGCCGCAGGACGCCGTTTCGACGCGGTGCTGGCCGAGCTGTTCCCCGAATTCTCGCGCTCGCGGCTGTCGGAGTGGATCAAGTCCGGCGATGCGCTGTTGGATGGCGAAATGGCGCGTCCGCGCGACACCTTGCGCGGCGGCGAGAGCGTACAGGTGCAGGTGGTGCTGGAAACCCAGACTCACGCCGCGCCGCAGGACATCCCGCTGAACGTGTTGTACGAAGACGACCAAGTGCTGGTGATCGACAAGCCCGCGGGCCTGGTGGTGCATCCGGGCGCCGGCAATCCGGACGGCACCCTGGTCAACGCCTTGCTGTTCCGCGACCCGGCGCTGGCGGCCGTGCCGCGCGCTGGCGTGGTTCATCGCCTGGACAAGGACACCAGCGGGGTGATGGTGGTCGCGCGCACCCTGCAGGCGCAGACCGCGCTGGTGGAGCAGCTGTCCGCACGCGACGTGCATCGCCAGTATCTGGCAGTCGTGGTGGGCGCGCTGGTGTCCGGTGGCACCGCCAATGCGCCGATCGACCGCCACCCGCGCGATCGCTTGAAGATGGCAGTGCGCGATGATGGCCGCGATGCAGTCACCCATTACCGCCTGCGCGAGCGCTTCCGCGCGCACACTGCGCTGGAATGCCGCCTGGAAACTGGGCGTACCCATCAGATCCGCGTGCATATGGCGCACCTGAAATCGCCGATTGTCGGCGACCCGCTGTACGGTGGCGCGCTCAAGCTGCCCAAGGGCGCCACCGACGAACTGGTGCACGAGCTGCGCACCTTCAAGCGTCAGGCGCTGCATGCCGAAACGCTGGAGTTCCTGCATCCGGTGAGCGGCGAGCCGGTGCGCGCCAGCGCGCCGGTGCCTGCCGACCTGCAACGGCTGATGACCGCGCTGCGCGAGGACAGTGCGCGCGCAGCCGAGCTGGCGCGCCGCTGAGGTGACGGTCGCCGCGCCTTTCATCCTTCCGGCCAACTGGCCGGCGCCGCCGCGTATCCGCGCCCTGACCACGCTGCGCTACGGCTTGGGCGAATCGCTGGCGCCGTTCGATACGCTCAACCTCGGTAACCGCAGTAGTGCAGAGGGTGACGTGCCCGCGCGGGTGGCGCGTAACCGAGCGCTGCTGGTCCAAGCGTTGGCACTGCCGAGCACGCCACATTGGCTGCGTCAGGTGCATGGTGTGGAGGTGGTGCGCGTCGAGGCACCACCAGTTGCCGCCTGCACACGTGATGGCGTGAGAAATGTCGCGCTGGATGCGCAAGAACCTGTCGCCGATGCGGCCGTAGCTGATGTGCCCGGTGTAGTACTGGCGATCCTTACCGCCGATTGTCTGCCGGTGGTGCTCGCCGCAATCGATGGCAGCGAGGTAGCCGCCGCGCACGCCGGTTGGCGTGGGTTGGCCGATGGCATGCTGGAGCGCAGCGTCGCCGCCATGCGCACGCCGCCGCAGCACGTGGTGGCGTGGTTAGGGCCGGCAGCGGGGCCGCAGGTGTACGAAATCGGCGAGGACGTGTTCAACGCTTTCGTCGCGCACGATGCGCAAGCGCAAACTGCGTTTGTCGCGACCTGTCCGGGGCATTGGTTAGTGGATTTGTATGCGCTGGCACGTCAGCGTTTGCAGCATGCCGGTGTGCCGCTGAGCGCTATCCACGGGGGTGGCCTATGCACCATTTCCGATCCACAACGCTTCTTCTCGCATCGCCGCGATCGCCGCAGCGGACGCATGGCCACACTGGCCTGGATCGCGCCTTGAGCACGCCGATACCGGCCGTTATGGCTTTCTGGTCGATGTGGATGTGCCGCTAGCGGGCCGGTTCATTCGCTGCGAGGCTGGCTTGAACCGCGTTGATCCACACCTTTCCAGACGCTGGGAGCGGCCTTTGCTGATCGACACAACCGTGCCGCAACTGCGTGGCGCAGCGTTAGCGCACCTACCACCAGAGCGCCGCGCTCAGCACCAGCAGGGCTGGCAGCAAGCGTCCAACACCGCTTAAGAAGCCGACGGGTACCCACGTGGCGCCTACAGCGTCAGCGAGCCCAGTAGCTCGAGGAATATCTCGGCCATCCGCTGGAAGCGAGCGTGCATTGGGCCAACGAAGTCGTATGGCATTTGGCCTGACGTGACGCCAAGCGCCGGCAGCACGGAAGAGCTGCGACGACCTGACACAAACGCGCTGAAGGAGCCGGTAGTCGCGCGACGATCTGGGTTCCGAGCGTCTTCGATGCGGCTCGGCTGCACGCGGCCTGTCGGCGGCTGGCCGAACGTACACGCAACCTGATCCGACCCCTCCGCCCGGCTCCGGTAAAAGCCACTTTCACCAAAAAAACCACCGTCTCGCGACGGCCGGTTTGATTTAGTGCGTCAGCCAGCGCAACGTTGACTGTGCGGGCTGACAGCGGTGGGCAGTGCCCAAATACGGCGCGCAAAAACCGGCGTATTGCTTGATTCTCGCCGATTCGGCGCAGCCGTCGCATCTGACGTGACGGCCGCGCAGCCTCCTCAATCACCGCCGTTTAGTTGGCCGGCTTGGTCTGCACATCGTCCGGCAATGCCCCGGCGATAACGCTATCGCCCGACTTGGTTTGCATGCGGTCGTGTCCACCTACCGCTGCCACGATGAACTGCTTGCCGTCGATGGTATAGCTCAGCGGAGCAGCCTGCGGGCCGGCCGGGACGCGGGTCTCCCAGACCTGCTTGCCAGTGCGGGTGTCGAAGCCGCGCATGAAGTTGTCCAGGGTCGCGCCGATGAAGGTCACGCCGCTTGCGGTGGCCAGCGAGCCGCTGTTGTTCGGCGTGCCGATCTCGAACGTGGTCCTGAACGGGATGCCCATCGGGCCCTGGTCGTAACCGGTGCCCAGCGGACGGCGCCAAAGTGCCTGCTGCGTACGTAGATCGACGCCAGCGATGTAGCCCCACGGCGGGGCAATGCACGGCGTGTTGAGCGGGGACATCCATGGCTCCTTGCGCGCGCCGTCGGCCAGGCCCCTCTGCGCCATATAGCCGGGCGTCTTGCTCTTGCCGTCGAACACCGAAAAAATGCCCAGCTGGTCCTTCTTATCGCGCGTATAGACCTGCAAGGTGTACGGCAGGCGATTACTGTTCATCACCATGATGCCGCGCTGCAGATCGACCAAGACGCCGCCCCAGTGGATGCCGCCGTGGTTGCCGGTGAACGCCAGCGAGCCCTGCAGGGTCGGCGGGGTAAACACGCCTTCGTAACGCTGCTGCTTGAACTGGATCCGGCAGGCCAGCTGGTCGAACGGGGTCATGCCCCAGGCATCGGATTCGATGATGGTTTCGAACGCGTAGCTCGGCGCGCCCACGGTATTGGGCATTCCCGGCGAAATCGGCTGCGTGGCGGCGGTCCAGTCGCTGTGATCGGTGCCTTGCGGAACCGGGATCTGCTCGACCGGCATGATCGGCTCGCCGGTAGCGCGTTCCAGCACGAAGACTTGGCCGGATTTGGTGGCCTGGATTACCGCCGGACGGGCGCCGCCGCCAGCGACCGGCCAATTGACCAGGTTCGGCTGCGGGCCGATGTGGTAATCCCACAGATCGTGGTGGACGGTGCGGAAGTGCCAGCGCTCCTTGCCGGTGGCTGCCTCCACAGCGACCAGCGCTGCGGTGTATTCCTCCTCCTGCGGGGTGCGGTCCTTGCCGGCGAAGTCGCCGGACGCGTTGCCGGTCGGCAGATAGACCAGGCCCAGCTCATCGTCGGCGGACATCAGCGACCACATGTTCGGAGTTGAACGGGTATAGGTCTGGCCAGCGGGCGGCTCGGCGGTAATCGCCGGGTTGCCCAGGTCCCAGACCCAGCGCAGCTGGCCGGTGAAGGCATCGAAGCCACGCACCACGCCGGACGGCGCATCGCTTTCCTGACCGTCACGCACCTGGCCGGTCGGCTGGATGACCACACCGGGTATGACCACCGGCGGCGAGGTCGGGCCGACGAAGCCTGGCTTGGTGTTGCCGGTGTCGGCATTCAGATCGAGATAACCGTGCGCGCCGAAGCTGGCGCACAACTTGCGGGTCTGCGCATCCAGTGCGCCGAGACGGCCATCGACCATCGGCCAGAAAATCCGCGTCGGGCACTCGGCGGTGCCTTGCGGCGCCTGGTAGTACGACACGCCGCGGCAAGTGGTAGCGGCAACGCTGGCCATCGCCTTCGGGTCGGTCTGCGGGTCGAAGCGCCAGCGCTGCTTGCCGTTGGCCGCTTCCACCGCGATTGCTTTCTGGGTCGGGGTGCAGATGTACAGCAGGTCGCCGACCTTGAGCGGGGTGTTCTGGAACGCGTAGCCCAGCTTGGAATCCTTCGGCTTCAGATCGCCAGTGTGGAATTCCCACGCCACCTTGAGCTGCTTGACGTTGTCCGGAGTGATTTGCGCGCCTGGGGTGTAGTGGCTGGACAGGTTGGAGCCGGCATACGCGGTCCAATTGCTGGCATCGTGATAGGCGGCGACGCTGCCGCCCGGGCTTGGCACAGCAGCGCGGCTGAATGGCGTTGCGTTCTCGGCCGGCAGCTTGGAGGCATCTGCCAGCTCGACATTGCGCGGCACCGTTCCAAGCTGCACGCCCGATACACCGGAAATTGTCGCACCTGAAAAACCCCAACCACCCAACGACCGCAAGGCCTTGATGTCTGCACCGGCGTGCCAGAACTACCAGTGTTCGCTACGCTGAAGGCTGGTTTCTGGCAGTTTCCGCCCATGCGTACACGCCGTCCTGCTGCCGAGCACATGCCTGCCGATGAGTTGTTTCGTTCGCGGCTGTAGAACCAGATCGATCTGCGTCATCCGCTGGCGCGGCTGAGCCAACGGATGCCGTGGACGGCGTTGGAGCAAGCACTTTCATCGCGCTTGCCGGCCACCCAGGCCGGTGGCGGTCGGCCGGCATTGCCGGTGCGACTGATTGCCGGTTTGCTCTACCTCAAACACGCCTACGACCTGTCCGATGAAGCGGTGTGCGAGCGCTGGCTGGAGAATCCGTACTGGCAGTTCTTCAC
The DNA here is from genome assembly GCF_900183975.1 of Xanthomonas fragariae. Classification (NCBI taxonomy): domain Bacteria; kingdom Pseudomonadati; phylum Pseudomonadota; class Gammaproteobacteria; order Lysobacterales; family Lysobacteraceae; genus Xanthomonas; species Xanthomonas fragariae. Next base: position 3,402,016 of record NZ_LT853882.1, on the reverse strand, counting down.
CGGTGAGGTCGTGTTCCAGACGCGTTTGCCGTGCGATGCCAGCTCGCTGACGCGCTGGCGGTAGCGCCTGGGTGAGGCCGGGATGGAAGAGCTGCTGGCGCACACCATCAACGCCGCGCATGCGATGCAGGCGGTAGACGCACGCGAGTTGTCGCGGGTGATCGTGGACACCACGGCGCAGGAAAAGGCGATCGCCTATCCGACCGACAGCCGTTTGCTGGAGGTGGCACGCAAGAAGCTGGTGTTACTGGCCAAGCGGCACGGCATCGGATTGCGGCAGAGCTACGCGCGGCAAGGCCCGGCCCTGAGCCGCAAGGCAGGTCGGTATGCGCATGCGCGCCAGTTCAAGCGGATGCGGCGCGTCCTGCGACGTCAACGCACAGTGCTGGGACGGCTCGTGCGCGACATCCAACGCAAACTCGATCAGGTAAACACCGGCGTGCGCGAGCGCATCGCTGTCTGGCTGGAACGTGCGCAACGGCTGTACACGCAGCGTCCGAAGGACAAACAAAAACTCTACGCATTGCATGCCCCAGAAGTGGAATGCATCGGCAAGGGCAAGGCGCGTCAAGCGTACGAATTCGGCGTCAAGGTCGGCATTGCGGTCACCGCCTGCAAGGGATTAGTCTTGGGTGCGCGCAGCTTCCCGGGCAACCCGTACGACGGCGATACCTTGGCCGAGCAGCTGGAGCAGACACGCGGGTTGCTGCAGGATGTGAGCGTAGAACCGACGGTGGCGATCGTGGACCTGGGCGATCGCGGGCGCGAGGTCGATGGCGTGCAGGTCCTGCATCGCGGCAAGGCCAAGACGCTGACGCGACGGCAATGGCGCTGGATCAAGCGACGGCAGGCGGTGGAGCCGGTGATCGGACATCTGAGAGCCTGTTCACGATCTTTTGAGTAGAAGCGCCAAGAAGGCCAGATGGATGAACTGCAAGCTGGTGTTGAGTTTGCGCTCGCAGTTCTTCCACAGCCTTCGGTTTTTCTCCAGCCAGGCAAAACTGCGCTCGACGATCCAGCGCTTGGGCATGACCTTGAAGGTGTGCAGTTCGCTGCGCTTGGCAATCTGCACCGTGAGCTGCTCGCCTAGAATCTCTCGTACGCCTTCGGCAAACGGTACTCCGGTGTAACCACTGTCGCACAGCAGGCTTTGTACATGCGTCAAGTTTGACTGACAGCGCTCCAGCGCCTGCAGCGCACCTTTGCGGTCGGTCACCTCCGCCGTCGTCACCGCGATGGCATGGGGCAACCCCTGGGTATCAACAGCGATATGCCGCTTGATGCCCGACACCTTTTTGCCCGCGTCATATCCCTTTTGCCCGGCTGTGTCCGTGTTCTTGACGCTCTGCGCGTCCACGATCAAGAACCTGCTGAAGATGTTGCGCTCCTGTTTCTGGCGGGCCACGCCAACCTGATTTTTTGAGCGCCCGCTCCAGCAGGCTCACTCCTTCATCGTCGCACTCGCCCCACTTGGCAAAGTACGAGTGCACGGTCCGCCACTTCGGAAAGTCGCTGGGTAGCGCTCGCCATTGGCAACCGGTTCGCAGCACGTACAACACTGCGCACCACACCTCATACATATCCACTCGGCGTGGCTTGGTGCGCTTGCGCGCTTGTTCCAGGATCGGGAGGATGTGTTCGAAACGCTCCCGGCTCATGTCGCTCGGATAGGTTTTTTGGCGCATCCGCAGAGTCTGCACCAATCAGGAAAGATCGTGAACAGGTTCTGAAAGACGACTGCCGGTTGCGTCGCTGTAGGCTGAAAGGTGCCCAAGGCGATGCGCTGCACGTGCTCGGCTGCGCGGCCGGCTACAACCTGCGCTGGCTGCTGCGCTGGATCGCGTTTTTGCGTGCCTGGATGCGGGCGATGGGATGGTCATCCTTGAGTGCCGTGCCGCTGTCACCGACGGCACTTGGCGCTTGAAGGGGATTTTTCAGGGACGACGAAATATCCAAAATCCGAACGGACGAGCGAAATTGCTGCTTGTGTCGGAGCGCAGACGATGAAGACTTCTCACCACCACGTGCAGCGGTACCCTCATCCGGTGCGACGCGCCAGCTTCGCCCCGTGAATGAGCCACTGTCCCGGTAGGAGAAGGGCATGTCTTAGTGCGCGGTGTGACTTCATCGCGCTGGATTGCGTCAAACAACCCGTCGACATCAACTCATATATCTGCAAGCGCTTGCAGATAGCGCTGGCGCCAATGATTGATGTTGTTCTTGCGCAGGTGATCCATCATCGCCCGCCAGCGCTCGATGCGCGTCGCCAGCGGCATGCTCGCTGCTGTGGCGATCGCATCGGCCACGCCGTCCAGGTCGTGCGGATTGACCAGCAATGCCTCTTTCATTTCATCCGCCGCACCTGCCAACAGCGAGAGCACCAGCACGCCCGGATTTGCAGGATCCTGCGCGGCCACGAACTCCTTGGCGACCAGATTCATGCCATCGCGTAATGGCGTCACCAGGCCAACTGCGGCCGCACGATAAAAACCGGTCAATGTAGCGTGGCTGAAGTTCTGATTGACGTAGCGCAGCGGTGTCCAATCCGGCTCGGCGTGCCCACCGTTGATGTGGCCGGCGATCTGCTCCAGCTGCCCGCGTAGTTGGCGATATTCGTTGACGTCGCCGCGCGACACCGGTGCGATCTGCAGATAGGTCAGGCTGCCGGATTGATCCGGGTAACGCTCCAGATAGCGCTCGAAACCCTGAAAGCGCTCCGGCAATCCTTTGGAATAATCCAGACGGTCCACGCCGATCGCCAATTGCCGGCCACGCAGACTTTCGCGTAGATCGCGCACCGCCTGCTTGCCGACCGATGCCTTTGCCTGATTGGCGATCAGATCGGTATCGATGCCGATCGGAAAGGCCGCAGCGCTGAAACGACGCCCGCCCGGGCCTTCGACGAGATCGCCTTCCAGAATGCGGCCACCGCCGAACAGACGCACATACGCCTTGAAACGCTCGGCATCGCGCTGGGTCTGGAAGCCGACCAGATCGTAGGCGTAGAAGGTGCTGAACAAGCGCGCATGATCGGGCATGGCCTGCATCAAGTCGGCCGAGGGCATCGGTACGTGCAGGAAGAAGCCCATCTTGCAGCCCACACCCAGCTCGCGCAGCATCGTGCCCAGCGGAATCATGTGGTAATCGTGGATCCACAGCGTGTCGCTATCTTTGAGCAATGGCGCCAGTTTCTCGGCGAACAGCCGGTTGACGCGCATATAGCCTTCGCGGGTGGCGCGGTCGTAATCGACCAGATCCAGACGGAAGTGCAGCAGCGGCCACAGCGTACGATTGGCGAAGCCGTTGTAGTACGAATCCATGTCGCGCTTGTTGAGGTCCATGGTGACGAACTTAATGTCGCCTTCGGTCTGCTCGTGCATGCCGCCGCTATCGCCGCGTACGGTCTTGCCACTCCAGCCGAACCACATACCGCCGCGCTCTTTGAGCGCTGCCAACAAGCCAACCGCCAGACCGCCGGCACGGTTCTCGCCGGGCACTGCAACGCGATTGGATACCACCACCAAACGACTCATGACGCCTCCTGCCAGCTCCGCGACAAGCGCATCGCTGCAATGATCAACCCCACATGCGAATAGGTCTGAGGGAAATTCCCCCAGGCTTCGCCGTCTTCAAACGATAGATCCTCGGATAGCAAGCCGAGGTGATTGCGGCGCAAGAGAATGCGCTCGAACAATTCACGCGCCTCGTCCTTGCGACCGATCGCGGCCAGCGCGTCGATGTACCAGAACGTGCAGATGGTGAAGCTGGTTTCCGGCTCACCGAAGTCATCCGGCGCGATGTAGCGATACAGCGCATCGCCATGCTTGAGCACGCAACCGACCGCCTCCACGGTGCGCATGAAGCGGCTGTCGTCGTTGGCGACGATGCCGATATCGGCCAGCAACAGCAGCGATGCATCCAGGCGGTGGCCACCGAGCGTATCGGTGAAGTGGCCGTGTTCTTCGCTCCAGGCTTCAGACAACACGCGCTCGCGAATGCTGTCGGCGCGTTCGCGCCAATACACACTGCGCTCGGGCAGGACAAGCCGGTCGGCGATCTTGGACAGGCGATCGCAGGCCGCCCAGCACATCGCGGCGGTATAGGTATGCACTTCGGCGCGGCCGCGGAATTCCCACAGGCCGGCATCGGGCACGTTGTGCAGCGCGTAAGCGCGCTCGCCCAATGGCTCCAGGCGGCGGAAGGTGTCCGCATCGCCCGGATCCTTCAAACGCAGATCGAAGAACAGTTGCGTGGAGGCAAGCACCACGCTGCCGTAGACGTCGTGCTGCTGCTGGATCCAGGCCAGGTTGCCACGCCGCACCGGGCCCATACCGCGATAGCCCTCCATCGTGTCGACTTCGTGCTCTTCCAGCTGCGATTCGAAACCGATACCGTACAGCGGCTGTAGGGTGCCGTCGCTGGTGGCGATATTGAAGATGTAGCCGATGAACTGCTCCATCGTACGCGTGGCGCCGAGCCGGTTGAGCGCACGCACCACGAACGCTGCATCGCGCAACCAGCAATAACGGTAATCCCAATTGCGCGGCGTATTGGGCGCTTCCGGAATCGAAGTGGTCATTGCGGCAATGATCGCGCCGCTGTCTTCGTACTGGCACAACTTGAGCGTGATCGCACTGCGGATCACAGCGTCCTGCCAGTCCAAGGGGATCGACAGATAACGCACCCATTCGCGCCAATATTCTTCGGTGCGTTCCTGCGCTTCCTGCACATAGCCGCTGAGCGAGCGAGTCAGTGATTCATCGACGCCCAACACCAGATTCACCGGGTGGCTGAGTACGAACGGCAAACCGTCACGCACGAACCGCACCGGTACATCGGTGGTCAGGCGCAGAGTGAATTCCGGCAACACCCAACGGATGTGATTGCTGCCCCAGGTGGTATCGGGGGTACGGCCACCCCAATCGGCCAGCGGGCGTGCCCGCACCACGATGCGCGGGTTGCCAGCCAGCGGGCGAATCTGCCGGATGATGCTCACCGGCCGATAGAAACGGCCGTTATTGCGCCAGCGCGGTGCGAAGTCGATGACTTCCACTTCGCCACCGTGGTGATCGCGCAAGACGGTGCGAAGCACTGCGGTATTGGGTAGGTAGTGTTGCTCGCTGTCGACGAAATCTTCCAGCTCCACGGCGAAGTCGCCACCTTCGCCCTTGGGCGAAAGCAACGAGCAGAACGCCGGGTCGCCGTCAAAGGCCGGCAGGCAACTCCACACCACATTTGCCTGCCGATCGACCAATGCGCCGAAGCTGCAGTTGCCTATAACGCCCAGATCCAGGTTTGGCTTGGTCATGGAGTGCGGACGATCCTGTGTAGGACGAAAGGAAGCGCGCTGCGATCAAAGGCTGCGCTCGTTTTGCTGTAACCATGCATGCACATCCGCCGTGCCATCGACGCGGAAATGTGCGCTGGTCTGTGCGCGATTGCCGACCAGCACACTCCAACCGCCGAGACGATTTGCCGCTTCGAAGCCGAATTCGTCGGTGAGATCGTCGCCGACGAACACCGGCGTGCGGCCGGCGAATGCGCCGTGCTGCATCAGTTGTTCGACCGCCAGACCTTTGTTGCTGCCTTCCGGGACGAATTCGACTACGTGATCGCCAGGTTGCAGGCGATAGCCGGAGAGCTGAGCGATCTCCTGCTGCGCGAAGGCGAGGACGTCGGGGCCGGCGTGCGGTTTTGCGCGCCAATGCAGTGCGACGCTGACGCCTTTGTCTTCGACCAGCACGCCAGGGTATTTGTGCGCGAGCGCTGCGGCGCGTTGATGCAAGCCATGCAGCCGCTCGGAGGTGTCTTGCGGCATCGCGGCACGTGCAGCGATATCGCTGCGCAGTTCGTGCCCATGCAAGCCTGCGGCTGGGAGCAGCAGGGGGGCGAACAATGCGTCCAGTTGCGATAGCGGTCGTCCGCTGACCAATGCGACTGCGCCATTGAGGCGATCGCTCAAGTGCCCGATGGCCTCGCGGACCTCGGGCAATAGCCGCACTGCCTCGGGGCTGTCGGCGAATTCGATAAGAGTGCCGTCCACGTCCAGAAACAATGCACAGGCATCGTCCAGCAATGGCGGCGACGGAAGGGGGGAGTGCACGTCTGCCATCGCGCCAGTGTGCGCAATTGAGTGTGAGATTCAGGTTATGGAACGGCAGGGAATGGGGAGCTTGGAGTGGGGATTGGCCAGAAAAGCCCGCTCTTTCCAATCCCGACTCGCGACTCTCCATCCCGGCTTCAGAACGCGTACCGCACTCGCCCGTACCAGTACGCACCGTTGCTGCCGATCGGCGAGAGCACGTCATAGGGCAGGTTGCCGAAGTAGGCGATGTCGTCGATGGAGCGGTCAGAATAGTTGTCCAGGATATTCTGCCCGCCAATCGCCAGCGTCCATTGGTTGCCCAGGTGGTACTCGGCTTCCAGGTCGAGCTGCCATTGCGCGCCGTAGGTCTGGCGCGGCACGAAACCGCCGCCGAAGTCGAACACGCGCGTGGAGCTGCCGTAGCGGTTGAGGCGGGTCTGCAGCGTCCAGTGTGCGTTGTTCCAGTTGGCCGCCAACGCCGCACGCGCGCGCGGCGTGGCATCGGTGAGCGTGTTGCTCTCTTCGACGCCGAACAGCACGTACTTCGGGTCCAGTGCGAGCAATTGCGCCGGGGTGGCGATGACGTTCGTTAACTCGGTCTTGGCGTAGCTGTAGGTTCCGGTCAGCAGCAGGTCGCCGCCGAAGACGTATTGGCGCCAGTTGGCGACCAGTTCGGCGCCGTGGGTGCGGGTGTCGGCAGCGTTGAGGAAATAGCTGGCGCTCTGCACGCCGGTAACGCCGAAGTTCTGCTGGACGAAGTCGGTGAGGCTGTCGCCGGTGATGTCTTCAGACAGCGCAATGCGGTCGTCGATATCGATCTGGAAGATGTCCAGCGACAGGTCGAAGTGATCGCCTAGCTGGCTGGTGAAGCCCAGGCTGTAGTTGAGCGATGTTTCCGGCTTCAGATCGGTGGCGCCGAGCGCGCGCGCGATCGGGTTGTTGACCGACAGTAGGCGGCCCTGGGTGAGGCGACCGGCCGCATCGTAGCCGGTGGAGGTGGCTTCATAGCCGATCTGGCTGAGCGAGGGCGCACGCACGTTGCTGGAGACGGCACCACGCAGCGCGAACGCCTGTGCGAAGGCGTAGCGCGCGGCCAGCTTGCCAGCCCACTGGCTGCCGAAGTCTTGGTAATGCTCGTAGCGACCGGCCAGGTCGGTGGAGAACTTGGCGCCGAACTGGCTGGAGACGTTGGCGTAGGCGCTGGCGACATTGCGCGACAGGTCGGCTTCGTCCTGCGGGGTGAGGCCGCCGCCGGCCTGCGAACCGGTCGGGCGATCGGTGAAGGGGCCGGCGGCGGCGCTGGCCGGGTCGCCGGCATGGGTGCGGTAGTGCTCACGGCGGAATTCGGCGCCGGTGCCGAAGGTATGGGTGGCGCCGGCTGCGGCGAACACGCGGGTCAGATCCAGATTGCCCATGGTCTGCGCAAACGCAAAATCGCCGGTCTTGAAGCGCGTGGTGCTGCCCGGGCCGAGCGAGGCGTTGAGCGAATTGCGCAGCCGGTAGGTGAAGTCGTTGCGGCCATCATTGACGCTGGCGTCGTACTCCCAGTTGCCCAACTGCCCGCGTGCACCGGCCACGACCTGCAGATCGCGATTTTCGCCTTCTGAAATGGGGCGATAGCCGTTGGGGTAAATCTCGCGCCAGTTGGCGCTGCCATCCGGGTAACGGAAGTAGTTGGCGCCTTCGGTGTCGCGCTGGTTGTAGGCGCCGAACGCGTAGAACTCGCCGCTGTCGCTGAAGGCAATCTTGGTGTTGAGCCAAGCATTCAGACCCTTGGTGGCGCCATCGCCGAGCACGTAATTGCGCTGGCCGGCCAGCGCCAGATTGGCCAGGGTCTGCTCTTCGAACGGCGGAATCCGATCGAGGCCGGCGCGGTTGGTCGCCTCGCGACTCTTCAGTTCCAGGCCCACTTTGAAGAAGCTCCCGTCATCGCCGAGCAGGGTGCCGACCTTGGCGCTGGCATAGCTGGTCTGGCCATCGGTGACGCGGCGGTTGATCGGCTCCACATCGGTGTTGTAGGCGCCGAAGCTGGCATCCAGCTCGCCGCGTGCGGGGTTGTCGTCCAGGATCACGTTGATGACGCCTGCGATCGCATCCGAGCCGTACTGCGCACCCGCGCCGTCGCGCAGCACTTCGATGCGCTTGATCGCGTTGATCGGGATGGAATTGAAATCCACCGGCGTGGTGCCTTTGCCGATCTTGCTGTCGGTATTGACCAGCGCGGAGGTATGCCGGCGCTTGCCGTTGACCAGCACCAGCACTTGATCGGGCGAGAGTCCGCGCAACTGTGCGGCGCGGATGTGGTCGGCGCCGCCGGAGTTGGACTGGCGCGGGATATTGAACGACGGCAACAGCGCCTGCAGCGCGCTGCCGAGTTCGCCGTTGACCACGCCGGCCTTGCGGATGTCCTCGGCGGTGAGCACGTCCACCGGCACGGTCGATTCCAGCAACGTGCGGTCGCTGGCACGGGTGCCGGTGACGATCACGGTGTCCAGCGTGGTGGCGCCTGGGGCTGCCTGCTGTGCCTGCGCGTTGGCGCTCAACACGGTGGCGATGGCCATTCCGATAGCCGTGAGGGTGGGGCGGGTCATGCTCTCTCCTGCAATTGCAAACGCGCCGCGCGGTGGGCATCCGGCCGGGCCGGGACGCTAAAGGGTCCAAGTGTCCACATCACCCGAATAGGAAGAGATTATCGCGTCGTTCAGGCAAGCGCGAGATGGCACATTGTGCACCCCGGCATCAGCTGATGCCGGGCCTGCATACGCCCGCCACAGACCGGTTATGGAGAAGTCGATGAAGGTGTTGCCGTCCTGCCTGATTGCCGCCACGTTGGCTTTGTCCGCCTGCGCTACCACGTCCGGCGGCACGCCGGCCACCGCCAGCCTGCAAGGCGATGCGGCACGGCCGGCCGCGGCGCATGGCTGGGTGCGCAGCGAGCTGTATTTTGGCGTGGGCGAGGAAACCGGCCCGGCCGATCGCCCGCAGACCCGTACCATCGACGAAACCCAATGGCGTGCCTTTCTGGACAAGGAAGTCACCCCGCGCTTCCCGGACGGGTTAAGCGTCTTCGATGCCTACGGCCAGTGGCTGTTTCGCGGCGCCAAGGAGCCGAACCGGCTCGGCACCAAGGTGCTGGTGATCCTGCATGAAGACACCCCGCAGCGGCGCAACGATATCGAGGCGATCCGTCTGGCCTGGAAGCAGGCGACCGGTCAGCAGTCGGTGTTGTGGTCGCGGCAGGCGGTAGACGTGTCGTTCTGAGCAAGGCCCGTCATGCGGTCCACCGTCAGGCAATCGCTGCTTTTTCGTCTTCGCCAAGCAAATGCAGCGGCGTCTGTGTCGATGGCGCCGTAGCGCCATCGACACCTCCAATCGCACTGTTCAGTGGCATTGCGCAATCGCCTCGCCACTGCCAGTCAGGCGCGTGCGCTAGCGCTCCTGTGCCAGCGGTGTCTGCCGTACCTTGGCTGGATGACCGTTTTGCAATGTCGTGATGTCTTGCAGTGCTGTTCGCACGGCTGCTGCACTAGGAAGCAGCCGATAGTGAAGAACGAAATCGCGCGTCCCGCGGGCTTCAATCGTGGGGACCAGGCCGAGATCGCGTTGCAAACTGCGGTTATACGAGAAGCTGGTGCCCGGCTCCAGACCCGCGACATAGCCGGTGGTTTGGCTGTCGGTATTCTTCCACAGGGAGAATACCGGCAACTGCTTGACGTTGAAGGCCAGTGCGACGCCTCGCTGGGCGCTCTTGTCATGCAGAACCGCCAGGCTCTGCCCGCTGTCATCACCGAGGGGATAAATGTTGTACACCGTCTCGCCATACCCGGCTGTCGGGCCGCGGAACGTTTGCCAATTGGCGAGTTCCTGCTGCGCTCGCGCATTGAATGGAGAAACTTCACGCGCCGGCATTGCAAAGCGGGCCCCCTCTCCGAGTAATGGCGCGCCGAAGTTGCTGTGGTAGAGAACCTGATATTCGGCAGGCTGGTCGCTTCGATTGGTAAGCCGGTCATGCAGCGTGAAAGCGGTCGTGCCAGGCTCGGTGATCAGTTCGGCATCGATCTGAAAATCGACTTTCTTGAAAGCTTGCTCGCTCAGTACGCCTTTCAGGCTGATTCGGTGCGGTGGCTGGTCGTCGATGCTGAGCACGACAGTGCGTGCGGGCAAATAGGACGCGCGCCCATGCAGGGTCAGGAGTTCTCCCCGATCTTCGCCAGGGTGGCCGACCCATTCGAATCCGCAACGCGCCACCAATTCGTTGAAACCCTCCAGCCAGCCCAGGCCACCGCGGCTTTCCAGATTGACGAAAGCGGGATTGACCACCTCGCTGACCGGCGAGTCCCAGCCGAGGCGCAACGCACCGGCCTGAGCGCGCAGAACGTTCATGCCGCGGGTGGGCACCACGGTTAATTGCATGGCTCCGGTATCGATCTCGATCAGTGCGCTGCCTTCCTGGCGGCCGCCATTGAGGCCGCGCAAGCTGACTTTGAAGGGTGGGCCATCGTGGAAACCAAGCTGATCGTTGCCGATGCTCCAGTCCTGGATGGGTTTGTCCGGCGCGATGAGTGTGTAGTCCACGGCATGGGCTGGCAGGGCGACGACGACAACGATGCAACCAACGAGCGAGCGAACAGGAATCATGGGGGTCTCCGTTTTGAGGGGCGGCCGTGTGTGTTTAAACGCACTCGATGGTCAGAGTAGCCGTTCGCCCGGCTCCGGCTGCTCAGGTTGTGCGTCGCTACGCTAGGCGAGCGCTTTTTTCGTCTGCAGCGGTTGGAATGCCTTTTTCGTTTCAATGCGCAGGTGGATGGTTCTTCATGTCGCAGTGTTGCTGCCCGGCAGGACCGCGCCGCTACACCAGCTCGTGCAAAAAAAAGATCGCCTGCGTTGGATTGCCGAGGCTGCGCTGCGCGAGCGCGCTTCCGGGTACCATCGCCCGACCCCATGCAGTCGCTTGCCCATGTCTGCCGCTTCTACCGCTTCGCCCCGCTGGTTCGTCGCCGGCGACCTCAATGGCTTCTTTGGCCTGGTCGTCGACAATCTTTCCATCCTCGGCTTCATCGCGATGGCGCTGGTCGGAATGTTCCAGTTCCCGGCCGAGATAGTGTTCGGGCGTATGTTCCCCGGCACCGCGTTCGGCGTGCTGGTGGGCAATCTGCTCTATACCTTGATGGCACGCCGGCTGGCTGCCCGTACCGGGCGCGACGACGTCACCGCAATGCCGCTGGGCCTGGATGCGCCCACCAGCATCGGCATGGCGCTGCTGGTGCTCGGCCCGGCGTTTGCCGGCTTCAAGGCGCACGGGTTGGACCCGCAGGCCGCCGCGATCGCCGCATGGAAACTCGGCATGGCCTCGCTGGTGGTGATGGGCCTGCTCAAACTGGTGCTGTCGTTCGTCGGCGAAGCGGTCACCTGCGCGCTGCCGCGTGCGGCTTTACTCGGCTCGATCGCCGGCATCGCGCTGGTGCTGATGGGCTTGCTGCCGCTGCTGGAAACGTTGCGCTCGCCGGTGGCCGGCTTGGTCACCTTGGGCCTGCTGCTTTACGTGCTGCTGGCCAAAGGCCGGCTGCCGACCAAGTTGCCTGGCGTGCTGGTGGCGTTCGTGATCGGCACCGCGTTGTACTACGGGTTGGGGTTGGCGGGCCTGGGCGCGCCGGGTTTTGCCGTACCGGAATGGACGCCGCCGCAGATCGTGCTGCCGCTGCCGAACCTGGGCTTTATCGATGGCTTGCCGGCAACGGTGACGTATTTGCCGTTGCTGCTGCCGTTCGGCCTGTTGATGGTGGTCGGTGGCATCAACGTCAGCGAGAGCGCACGCGCGGCCGGCGATGATTACCGCACCCGCGACATTCTGTTGGTGGAAGCTTTCGCCACGCTGGTGGCCGGCGTGTGCGGTGGCGTGGCGCAAACCACGCCGTACATTGGCCAGCCTGCGTACAAGCAGATGGGCGCGCGCTCCGGCTATACGTTGCTGACCGGCGTGTTCGTCGGCATCGGCGGCATGCTGGGTGTGATCAGCGGGATGGTGCAGTGGCTGCCGTTGGCGGTGCTGGCGCCGATCATCGTGTACGTGTCGATCGACATCACCACGCAGGCGTTTCAGGCCACGCCAAAACATCACGCTGGCGCGATGGTGCTGGGATTTCTGCCGTCGGTGGCTTACTTGCTGACCATCAAGGCGCCGGGCTGGATCGCGCCGGATCGGCTGATCGCACTGACTACCAAGCTCGATGGCCATGGCTTGCCGGAGCTGGCGGTGATCTTCGCGCTGGGCAACGGTTTCATCATCACCGCGATGCTATGGATCGCCACGGTGGCGGCGATGATCGACGGCCGGTTGCGGCGCGGTGCGGTGTTCCTGTTGGTGGCGGCCGGCTTGACGCTGTTCGGCCTCATCCACTCGGTGGACCCGCGCGGCGGCATCTATCTGCCGTGGTCGCTGCAAGGATTGGCGCGGCTGATCAGCTGGCAGTTTGTGGGCGCCTATGTCGCGCTGGCGCTGACTTTACTGCTGCTCTCGTTGCTGCCTGCACGTAAGGATGCAACGAGCATGGCGTGATCGAGCATGCCAACGCTGCGCGCTATGCGCCAGCGGTTGCCGCATTCATCAGCGTGGATGCGCAGGCTTTGGTGCGCAGCTACTTTGCAGTGCCGCCGAGCTTCAGATCGGATGCGATGACACGACCGCACTGGGTTCGGCCGTGCGTGCTTTGGTTTTCTAAACGCAAGCTCCGCTGCTGAGCCGGAACAAGCCGAGCTTCAGGCCTGGAACGCGGGCGCAGGCGCCCGCGCCGGTCTCACCTACGCCGCATCCAGCTCCGGGTAGTGACGGAAGATACCGTTGGTGTTGAAGGCGACGCGTCGCTCGGAAGCAAGATAGGTCGCAATGCGCGGCCGCTCGGCCACACGCTGCTGCAGTGACTTGAGGCTTGGCAGGTTGCCCGCCAACGTCGTCATACGCTTGGGAAACATGTAGTCCAAGCCGCTGATCAGCTGGAACAGCGACAGGTCCACATACGAATGCGCGCCGAGCACATGTGTGCCGCCAGCCCGTTGCAGCATTTGTTCGAAATAGCCCAGGAACTTGGGCAGGCGATTGTCACGCAGGTCCTTGGCACGCTTGGCCGCCTCGGTCTTCTGATCTTCGTAATACAGCACGGTGGCGATCGGATGATGGGTGTCGTGCACCTCTGCGACCAGATCGGCAATGGTCAGCTGCAATTGCAGCGCCTGCAGACGCTGTGCCTCCGATTCGGGCACCAGCTGCAACTGCGGGCCGATGAAATGCAGGATCGCCGCGACCTGCGCCACCACGACATCGCCCGCTTTGAGAAACGGCGGCGCGAACGGCTGCGCACCCGCTTCATTACCCTCCAAAAAGGCATTCATCGCGTCATCGCCTTCCACACGCGCAACGTCGGTGTAGACGGCGCCGACATCTTCCAACGCCAGCCGCACGAATTCGCCGCGGCCTTGCAGGCCGGTCCAGTAATACAGCTGGTAATGCATGCGCTGCTCCCGATCGAGGACGCCTCAGCGTAAAAAACAAGCGGCTAGGCGGGCGTGATCGGTGTGTCAGTGCGCTGTGACTCGGTACCGTGGTGCGGCTGGGCCAGCAACCAGGCCAGCTTGCGTGCACGCGGTTGACGCTTGAGCGCCCATTCCGCGCGCGAGGCGCTGGCACGGTCTGGGTACGTGCGGCTGGCAAGCATTCCCAGCGGCGGATTTGCCCGCGTGTAGCGCGCGCCAGTGCCACGCAGGTGCGCCTGGAAGCGCCGCTCCACGTCGTTGGTGATGCCGGCGTAATAGCTGCCGTTGCGACATAGCAGCAGGTAAAGGTGCCAGGGCTTGGGTGCTTCCATCGGCCCATTATCGCCACTGGTTGACGGTTGTGCGGTGCCCGACGTCGAGAGTGGTGGCGGCGGTCGTGGGCGTTCACTCCAGCGCGTGAGTGAATAACCACCTCAACATTCGGCTGCGACGTCCCCCCGCCCTGAGTAGCGGCCGGGTTTAGAGTCCGGGCCTGATGATATCGGTGTTTGTCAGATGTTGGGCATAAGCGGCCGGCGTCATGCCGCCGATTGCTTTCTTGGGTCGGTCCTCGTTGTATTCGCGTCGCCAGCGTTCGATCTCGGTGCGCGCGTGCAGCAGTGTTGGGAACCAGTGCTCGTTGAGGCATTCGTCGCGTAGTCGGCCGTTGAACGATTCGACGTAGGCGTTCTGGTTCGGTTTGCCCGGCTGGATGAGCCGTAGCTGCACACCACGGGCGTGCGCCCAGGCGACCATCGCCCTGCCGCAAAACTCCTTGCTGTTGTGCCCCGAGGGCAGGCTTCGCGCTCGGTGCGGATCACCTGCGGCAGGCCACGGCTGTGTGCCAGTCGGTCCAGCACGCGCGCAACGCCGTGTCCCGAGATCGCGCGCTCCACGTCGATGGCGACCGCTTCGTGGGTTGCGTCGTCCACGATCACCAGACACTTGATCACCCGGCCTTCGGCGGTGCGGTCGAACACGAAGTCCATCGACCACACCTGGTTGGCCTGCGATGGCCGCAACAATGGTTGGCGCTCGCCCACCGGCACCTTCTTGCGCCTGCGGCGCCGGACCTGCAACTGCTGTTCGCGGTACAACCGCTCCACACGCTTGTAGTTCACGACGCGTCCTTCCTGTCGCAGTTTGAGATAGATCATCCCCACGCCATAGCGGCGATGGCGATGCGCCAGCGCAAGAATGCGCTCGCGTAGCTCAACGTTGCGGTCTTCGCGCGGGCAGTAGCGCAGCGCACTGGCGCTCATGCCGATCGCCGCCAAGGCGCGACGCTCGCTGGCACCGCACCCGATCCACTCGCGCACCAGCGCACGACGCGCGGGTGCGCTCACCACTTTTTTCGCAGCGCATCCTTGATCAGGTCGTTCTCGAACAGCTGCTCGGCCAGCAACTTCTTCAGCCGCGCGTTTTCGGACTCAAGGTCCTTGAGTCGCTTGGCATCGGGCACGCTCATTCCGCCGAACTTGCTGCGCCACAGGGAGTACGAGGCCTCACTGAAGCCATGGCGCCAGCACAGGTCTTTGATCGCCACGCCTGCTTCGGCTTCGCGCAGGAAGCCAATGATCTGCTCTTCGGTAAAGCGCTTCTTCACGTCCAATCTCCTCGGGGTAGGGAATTGGACTCCAAACTGAGGCGCTACTCAAAATCGGGGGGACGTCGCTCGGCAGCGTCTCTCCGTACTTACATGCGGTGATGCAATTGGCTTACAACCTGCGCCTTCGTGGGGTTGAGGTCACCGAACTCACTGACGCACATGCTGACGAGGTCGGGATCCGGAGCAACCGGCGCAAAGGTTCTCGGGACAACATCACCACGTGGAATGACGAATTGAGGGAGGCTTGGCAGTGGCTGGTCGGCTATCGGAAAGAGGCAATGTCGGCGCGCGGCCGCCCCGTGGAGCTGAAGCCCGAGAAGCGCCGCCTTTTGGTCAATCAGTCAGGTACACCCCTCAGCAAAGGGGCGCTGGACAGTGCATGGCAGCGGATGATGCAGATGGCGATTCGAGAGAAGGTAATCAGGGAAGACCAGCGCTTCTCGCTGCATGGTCTCAAACATCGCGGCATCACTGATACGGTCGGGACCCGTGCAGACAAGCAAGATGCCGCTGGGCACAAGTCGCCTCAAATGACTCAGCGTTACGACCAGCAGGTGCCTGTCGTAAGCCCGCCAAAAAAACAGTGACAACCGCGCTGCAGTGGCCGAACTGGTGGCTGCAGCGCGACCCTGTAGGGGGCCGTGGAACAACGACATTCTGGTTTATTTTTCCAATCATTTTTCCAATCGCACAAAAAAGGCACCTTCGGTGCCATCTAAGTTCCTGATTTGATTGGTGGGCCGTGATGGATTCGAACCATCGACCAAAAGATTAAAAGTCTTCTGCTCTACCAACTGAGCTAACGGCCCACTGCCCCGACATTGCGTCGGGGTCCGCATTCTACCCTACACGGGCGTCAAGACGAAATGGCGTAATGCGTGGGGTCCGGGACGCCGGCGTCGGCGAAGCCGGCGGCGCGTAGGCGACAGGCGTCGCAGTGGCCGCAGGCGCGTCCGTTGGCGTCGGCGCGGTAGCAGGAGACGGTCAGGCCGAAGTCCACGCCCAGGCGCACTCCTTCGCGGACGATGTCGGCCTTGCTGAGGAACTGCAGTGGCGCATGCACGCGCAGTCCGGCGCCTTCCACGCCTGCTTTGGTGGCCAGGTTGGCAAGTACTTCGAATGCGCGCACGAACTCTGGCCGGCAGTCGGGGTAGCCGGAATAGTCGACCGCATTGACGCCACAGAACAGGTCGTTGGCACCGATCACCTCGGCCCAACCGAGCGCCAGCGACAACATGATGGTGTTGCGCGCGGGCACATAGGTGACCGGAATGCCGTCGCCGCCGGCCTCTGGTACTTCGATATCGTCGGTCAACGCCGAGCCGCCGATGCTGCGCAGGTCCACATCCAGCACCTTGTGTGTAATGACGCCTTGCGCGGCAGCGACGCGTGCGGCTGCGTCCAGTTCGGAGGTGTGGCGCTGGCCGTAGCGCAGGCTCAAGGCGTACACGGCAAAGCCTTGCTCCTGCGCGAGCGCGATGACGGCGGCGGAGTCCATGCCACCGGACAACAGAACAACGGCTTTTTTCATGACGGATCAGCGATGACAGCGGAATAGGTAGAAAGGCTATCAGGGACGGAGATGGAGGGCGATAAGCTAGCCAGCCGCTGGACGTAAAAAGTGGCCTTGCCAACGGATGCGCGCATGCTTGGTTTCGCGTGTTGGTTAAGGCGCAAAGCGGGAATGGGCTCTTGTTTTCGCCAACGCTGATGCTGATCCACGAGCGTGATAAGGCATGCGCTAGTTGTGTGCGACGAGCGCGTCTTAGCTGCAGCATTGCGCATTCGCCGTGCACTCACGGCACGCCCCATGGCATGCGTCGCGGCTAATACTTTGGGGGCTAGGCCGATACTACTGACTCTTGTCGTGTGCAAAAGGTCTGCAAAGGCATCCACCCGCATGTGAGATTTGCAAGACCACGTTCATGTACGTCGATTTATTGCGCGGTCAAACTTCAGGGCCATGACGTAATGGCCGAGCATCAGGAAGACGCAGCGAAGTCGTGCATTTACGAAGCTCTGTTAAGGGCAACGCCGGATCTTTGTATGTGTTCGATACCCAACACCGTTTCGTCTACGCTAATCAGGCGTTGTTGACGATGTGGGGCATGCGCTGTGAAGACGCCTGCGGCAAGACGTGTCTGGAGCTCGGCAACGAGTCCTGGCATGTGGCCATGCATGATGAAGAGATCGAATGTGTGATCGCGACGGGTAAGCCAGTGCGTGGGGAGGTGCCGTTTCTATGTACGACCAAGGGTCTGCCTGTCACAACTACATCTTCCTCCTCCTCGTATTTGAGCCCGATGGCAAGCTCGAAGTGATCGCCGGCGCCACGCGTGATATCACCGAGCACAGACAGCAGAGCAGCATCTGCAGTTGCTGATCAACGAGCTCAACCACAGGGTCAAGAATTCGCTGGTCATGGTGCAGTCGTTGGCGCGTTAGTTTTTTACCAATGCCACCAGCCTTGCGGCTGCGCGTTTGCTCCTGCAGTCGCGGACGCACGACAGGCTGATCCGGGAGAACCGGGTCAGCGCTGATATCTTGGGGCTGACCTGCGATGTCTCAGCGCTCAATGCATCATCGCGTACGTCATCGTGACATTGGCGACTGTGCAACGGACATGGTGAGCCAGCCCGAAGACCGCATCTACGCCACGATGCGCCTTCATGCCGAAATACCAATGCTTATCGAGCCATCAATCCATCGCGTGCAACAAGCGTGGCGCAACTGTCGTGCTCTTGCGCTCAGCCTTCCAGCGCAGCAAGCACCTCGGCATGGAGCTGCTCGGCGCCGCTCTCGCTGTTGAAGCGTGCAAAGACTTCGGCGCCGGAGATCAGTCCAACCCGGACCGAGTGGCAGTACGACCCGAAGCTTTCGCCTGCGTTGAATGGATCGCTGATGACGGAAATATGGTTGAGGCGGACCTGGGTGGTGCCGAACTTGATGAACATCTGCAATCTCCTGTGTGAGCGCTGAGTTTCCCACTTTGTCGGGCGGCGCAGTAGCGTTGTGGCGATACGGGTGTACAGGAACGACAAGGACACCAATCACCGCGTCGCCGACGCGATTCTGCGTCGGCTCGGACCATTGGCAATGCAGCCACGCACGAGTGCCGGCACAGCGCGTGGCATCGAGTGCGTTCGGCTCGCGTCGCCATGGACCCAGCACGTACACTGCCGTCCCCTGATGCTGAGCTTGCGCGATGTCCGATCCGATCCGTCTCGATAAATGCGTTGCCGCCGCGTTTGGCTGCTCGCGTGGCGAGGCCCGGCAGTACATCGAGGGTGGCTGGGTTAGTGTAAACGGGGTGGTAGTCGAAGAGCCGCAGGCCTTGGCGACCATAGCGCAGGTAACCCTGGCCCCGAACGCAGTGCTTGAGCATGCCAAACCTGCCACGTTGCTGCTGCACAAAGCTGCCGGCATGTCGACCGAGGTGGCGTTGGCATTGGTGACCCCGGTGACCCGTAGCGCGTTGGACCAGTCCGACATGCGCGTGTTGAAACAGCACTTTCTGCGCCTCAACGCGCCGCTGCCGCTGGAGGATGAGGCAAGCGGCTTGCTGGTACTGAGCCAGGATGGTCGCGTGCTGCGCAGGCTGAGCGCCGATGCCAGTTCCATCGAGCAGGAATTCCTGGTGGAAGTGCGCGGCGAACTGGGCCCGTACGGCATGGCGCGGCTGGCGCATGGCCTAATCTATCAACAGCGCAGTCTGTCGCCGTGCAAGGTGAGCTGGCAAAACGAAGAGCGGCTGCGATTTGCGATCAAGCACGTGCAGCCAGGCCAGCTCCGCTACATGTGCGGTGAAGTGGGGCTGGAGGTGGTGAGCGTTCGTCGGCTACGCATAGGCGGGGTGTCGCTAGGCAAGCTGGCGATCGGCCAATGGCGCTACCTGCCGACAGGCCAACGTTTTTGATTGTGGCGCTGGATCGGGTACAAAAGCAGTGAGCACGCCGTGGCATGCCGACGATGCAGATGCTTCGGATGTAGCGAGCAATCGTGATCTCGATACAGCGCTCTCCGCTGTTGGATGAGCCCGTTCAGTCACTGTGCTCACGCTGCGCCGATTCAGTAAAGAGCAGCGCTCATGAGTGGACCAACGCATCACTGATCTGCATTGCACCGCCACTGCGTATGGAGCGAGATGAGTCGCGCGTGCGATGCCGAATCGATTACTTTTTGTTGCGTTTTTTCTTCGCGCGCGTCACCAGCCAGAGCACAACGGCAATCACACCGATGACCAAAATGATGAAGGCCGACGATAGAAACGAATTGTCTCCCATAAAGTTCTCCTGAAGGTCTTCCGCAGCCGAGCGCTGCGCTCGCTTTAGCCTAGCGAGCGGCCTGCTTGATCGTGTGAAATACGCTGCATTCGTGCTCCGACGCGGTGCGTCTGCAGCAACGCAAGAGCGCTGCGTCACGGATGCAATGGCGTTTGCTCAGCAAGAGTCGGCTTGCTCCACGTCTTTTGATGGGGACACGATCGAACCATGCCGGTGGTGAGGCAATCGCGGGGTTTGTGAGTTTCCCGTCTGAAAATTGCCGTAACAGCTGCGTTTTAGGCATCGGTCAAGCAGGCTTTCTTAAGCTAATTTGGCGCATATGCAAAGAGGATGCGTCAGGCATCCACAACGACGCTGGATTGCAAAGATCGGCAAACAGGCAGGAGACCCTCGAAACATATGCTCGACTTTAGGGCCCTGATAGTGAGCGGTCGCCAGCGGGTCTTTTGCAAACATTGGTTGAATCTCGCGCGCTCAGAGACAGACGACACAAGTGTTGCAGACGCCACTAGATCGCGTGTCACTGGTGGCCTGAACCAGCCCGCAATTCAAGCCGCTGCTGATGCTCTGGGCGCGCACCACGGTCGAATCGGTCCTAGCATTTGGCATCTCGTACCGGGACTGTGGACTGCCGTCCAGTCGCCGCTTCCAGTATTACGCGACCGGGGTAGCAATCACCCGGTGCTTGGCCATCACGCTGCGGATTGCGGTCAGCAATTGTTCGGGAGTGTAGGGCTTTTCCAGGAAGGCCACGCCGTCGGGCAGGATCTCTTCCACATATTCGATCGCCAGACCGGAGGTCAGCAGCACCGGCAGGTTGTATGGCGCGTGCGCGGTTTTGACGGCCAGATCCACGCCGGTCAGACCACCCGGAAAGTGGATATCGGAGAACAACACATCGACGCGTGGGTCACTTTCGATCAAAGTCAACGCCTCTTCGACCGAACCGGCGCTGCGGCAAGTGAAACCGTAGCTTTCCAGCACAAGGCAGCTAAGTTGCCGGGTGCCGTCGCCATCTTCGACAACGAATACGACCGGCCGTTCCTTGATCTGCGACATGAGCACGTCTCGTAAGTCAAACCGCATCTTCAGCGATGCGGCAGTGAACCCTCCGTCAACGCAGACGGAGCCGTGTGATTACCAGCCGAACGGACCCGAACCATAACCGCAGTGCGCGTAGCGCGGGCCGAATATTGAGCCTTCGCCACGTCCGACACTGATGCTGACACCGATCTGGTGCGCCTTTCCATCGTCGCTGTAATAGGTCTTGCAGGAGTTCAGATTGACCGCCTGCCAGTTGCTGTTGCCAAGGCGGTTTGAGTATCCCATGCCGGTTTCGACCGCGCCGTGCAGCTTGCCCTGACATTGCTCGGCGCGCTCGGCGGCGATGGACGCAGCGCTAGGGCGTGCCAATGCAGGCTTGGGTCCGCTCTTGTCACCGTAGAAGGTGCCTGGCGGGTCGGTGCTGTATTCGGGGTCGGAGCGGTACTGCACCGGCGCTTGCGGAACGCTCAGGTCCAGCGAGCGCGGCGTCACCGGCTCGGCGCTGCGATCACCGGCTTGGGCGAGGGCGCTGCCGGCGGCGAACAGAGTGACCAAGAAAATCAGGCTGCGTTTCATCGGTTGGACTCTACTAAGAGGGCCTGGCAGCGCGTGCCAGCTCGCAGAGTGAAGCTAGCAACGGCTGATTGAATGCGCGCTGTCGATCCTGCGGAATTTTATGCCAGCGTTGGCACTGCGCTGACACACGCGGTTGCATTAGCCTTGCTCGCGGACGATCTCGATCAGCTGCGCACCATAGCGGGCCAGTTTGCCGCCACCGATACCGCCCACGCGCGACAGCGCATCGATGCTGGTCGGCCGTTGTTCGGCGATGTTGCGCAGGGTGCTGTCGTGGAAAATCACGAACGCCGGTACGTTCTGTTCCTTAGCAAGTTTCGCGCGCAGGCCGCGCAAGGCATTGAACAGCACCAGATCCTGCTGCTGCACCGGTAGGCCGGTACGTTGCACGCCTCGATCGCGCTCGCGGCCGGCGGCCGGGTTCTCGCGTCGCATCATCACCTGGCGCTCGCCCTTGAGCACCTGACGGCTGGCATCGGTGAGTCGCAGGCCGCCGTAACCTTCGCTATCGACCTCCAACAGGCTGGCTGCCACCAATTGGCGGAACACCCCGCGCCAGGTGCGCTCGTCCAGATCGCGGCCGATGCCGTAGGTGCTCAGCTGGTCGTGGCCGGCCTGTTTGATGCGCTCGTTTTCGCTACCGCGCAGGATGTCGATCAAATGGCCGACGCCGAAGCGCTGGCCGCTGCGATACACGCAACTGAGCGCCTTTTGCGAGGCGAGAGTGGCATCCCATGCCGCTGCTGGGGTCAGGCAGTTGTCGCAATTGCCGCAGGGCTTGGGATAGCTCTCGCCGAATCCGGCCAGCAGTACCTGGCGGCGGCATTGCATCGATTCGCAGTAGCCGAGCAGGTGATCGAGCTTGGCGCGCTCCAGGCGCTTGCGTTCCTCGGCGGCCTCGCCTTGTTCGATCATCTGCTTGAGCAGCACCACATCGCCCAGGCCGTAGCAGAGCCAGGCCTCGGCCGGGTCGCCATCGCGACCAGCGCGGCCGGTTTCCTGGTAGTAGCCTTCCAGCGATTTAGGCAGATCCACATGCGCCACGAAGCGCACGTCCGGCTTGTCGATGCCCATGCCGAAGGCGACGGTAGCGGCCATGATGATGCCGTCTTCGCGCAGGAAACGACGCTGGTTTTCTGCACGCATCTCGGCCGGCAAGCCGGCGTGATAGGGCAGGGCATTGAAGCCTTGCGCGCACAGCTGCTGCGCGGTTTCTTCGACCTTGCGCCGCGACATGGCATAGACGATGCCGGCCGAGCCGCGGTAGCGGCCCAGAAATTCCCGCAGCTGTTTGCGCGCGTTGTCCTTTTGCACCACGGTGTAGCGGATGTTGGGGCGGTCGAACGAGCTGACGAAGTGGCGCGCGTCGACCAGATCCAGCCGCTCGGCGATTTCGCGCTGGGTTGGCGGATCGGCGGTTGCGGTCAGCGCCATGCGCGGGATATGCGGCCAGCGCTCGTGCAGCACGGTGAGCTGGCGATATTCCGGGCGAAAGTCGTGGCCCCACTGCGAGACGCAATGCGCCTCATCGATGGCGAACAGTGCGATGGGGCTACGTTCAAGTAACGACAGAAAGCGCTGGGTCAGCAGCCGCTCCGGCGCGACGTAGAGCAGGTCCAGATCGCCGGACAGCAAAGCGCGTTCGACGCGCTGCGCGTTCTCGGCATCCAGCGTGGAATTGAGGAATTCGGCGCGTACGCCCAGTTGGCGCAGCGCCTCTACCTGATCCTGCATCAGTGCGATCAGCGGCGAGACCACGATGCCGATGCCGTCGCGCAGCAGCGCAGGCACTTGGTAGCACAGCGATTTACCGCCACCGGTGGGCATCAGAACCAGGGCGTCGTTACCAGCAGCGACGTGCTCGACAATGGCCTGCTGGGGGCCGCGGAAGTCGTCGTAACCGAAGACGCGGCTGAGCAGTTCGTGGGCGGGGGAAGACATCCGCCTAGGATACCGCGCGGGTCGGGTCCTGGTCGGCGGCGTTGTGTGCTGGCGCGTCAGTGATTGCCGTGATGCGGCGGGTTGGGGGATTAGGGTGCGCGTCAAGCGTTGTGTGATTGAAGAGCACGAGGCGTCGCCCGTACCCTCATCCCAATCCGGCGGCGCAGCTGGTGGCGGTGCGCTTTTACCCGGCCCTGGGCGCCCTTTACCAGCTGCTAAGTGCATAAGGTCATGAGGCAAAGCGGGCAAGGTCGCCATTGTGGCGGCCAAGCGCAACCAGATGGTCATTCTCAACGCCAAGCTGCGCGATCAACTGGCGGCCAGCGCCGCCAGTTGATCAAGACAGTGGCTCTCCCAATGAAGGTGACCGAGGGCCGGAGCGGGAGAGTGGCCGCCCGGCGGCTGAAAGCCATTGCTGATCAGAAAACGTTTGCGCTGATCAGTACCCGAGATGGCCGCGCGCTACCAAAAGCGGCGCTTTACTGCAGCAAGGAGCGCAGCATCCACGCGTACTTTTCGTGGGTTTGCAGGCGCTGGGTCAGCAGGTCTACGGTCGGGTCGTCGCCGGCGTCGTCGGCGGTGCCCAGCACCTTGCGTGCGGTGCGGCATACCGCTTCGTTGCCGCTGACCAGCTGGCGCACCATTTCACGCCAGTCGGCGCTGTCGCTCTGGCCCGGCTCTTCGGTGATCGAGGTCAGTGCGACGAATTCGCGGTACGAGCCCGGTGCGTTATAGCCCAGAGCGCGGATGCGCTCTGCCACTTCGTCCAGCGCGGCCCACTGCTCGGTGTACTGGGTCTCAAACATGGTGTGCAGCGAGTTGAACATCGACCCGGTGACGTTCCAATGGAAGTTGTGTGTTTTCAGATACAACGTAAAGGCGTCAGCCATGTAGCGGGCCAGACCGTCGGAGATCTGCTTGCGATCGCTGTCCTTGATCCCGATATCGATATGTGGCGCCGACGCAGCAGCAACCGGCAGCGCGTCCAATGCTTCATTGATGACGACGGGCTTGTTGGCGTTCTTTTTCTTGGACATAGGGATGATTCTCCTGAGGGAACTGATGTGGCGTCACAATAGACAACCTAAAGGATCACCTGTCATTCAATCTTTCACATTTTTCAATCAATGAGCGCTATCGACACCGACCTTGCAAACACCTTGCGTGAGCGCCGCCGTGCCGTCGATGGCGCGATGAGCCGTGACCGCGGCCGGTTGCTCGGTTTATGGTCGCGCTGGCAGGGCAAGCCCGGCAACCCGCAGGTGCGCGAAGCCTTCGAGCAGGCGCTGGCGGCATCGCAGGCGCAGCGCCAGGCGCGTGCCGAGCAGCAGCCTGACATCGCGCTGGACATGCAGCTACCGATCGCGCGCGAGGCCGAGCGCATCATCGCGCTGATCCGTGACCATCAAGTGGTGGTTATTGCCGGCGAAACCGGCTCGGGCAAGACCACTCAGCTGCCCAAGCTGTGCCTGGCGGCCGGGCGCGGTGCGGCCGGCATGATCGGTTGCACCCAGCCGCGCCGGATCGCCGCGCGTGCGGTGGCTGCGCGGGTTGCCGACGAGTTGAAGACGCCGTTGGGTACGACGGTCGGCTTCCAGGTGCGCTTCACCGACCGGGTGAGCGAGCAGTCGCGGATCAAGTTCATGACCGACGGCATCCTGCTGGCCGAGATCGCCAGCGACCGCTGGCTTTCAGCTTACGACACCATCATCGTGGACGAGGCGCACGAGCGCAGCCTCAACATTGATTTCCTGTTGGGCTATCTCAAGCAGCTGCTGCAAAAGCGCTCCGATCTCAAGCTGATCGTAACCTCGGCCACCATCGATACCGAGCGCTTTGCGCAGCATTTCGACAACGCGCCGGTGATCAATGTGGAAGGCCGCACCTTCCCGGTCGAAGTACGCTACCGCCCGCTCGAAGGCGAGGTGGGCGATAGCGGCGATGGCGAGCAGAGCAACGGCCGCGATGGCGAGCGCACTGTCAACGATGCGATCGTGGCGGCGATCGACGAAATCACCCGCATCGACCCGCGCGGCGATGTGCTGATGTTCTTGCCGGGCGAGCGTGAGATTCGCGATGCACACCAGTCGCTGGAACGGCGCAAATACCGCGAAACCGAAGTGGTGCCGCTGTACGCGCGGCTGTCGGCGGCCGATCAGGATCGGGTGTTCAACCCGGGCCCGCGTCGGCGCCTGGTGCTGGCCACCAACGTTGCCGAGACCTCGCTGACGGTGCCGCGCATCCGCTATGTGGTGGATCCCGGTTTTGCGCGCATCAAACGTTACAGCCCGCGCCAGAAGCTGGACCGTCTACATATCGAGCCGATCTCGCAGGCCAGCGCCAATCAGCGCATGGGTCGCTGCGGACGTATTTCCGAGGGCATCTGCTACCGCCTATATGCCGAAGCGGACTTTGCCGCGCGGCCGGCGTTTACCGACCCGGAAATCCGGCGGGCATCGTTGTCGGGCGTGATCCTGCGCATGCTGCAGTTGGGCCTGGGGCGGATCGAGGATTTCCCATTCCTGGAAGCGCCCGACGAGCGTGCGGTCGCCGATGGCTGGCAGCAATTGTTGGAACTGGGTGCGATCGATGCCGAACGACGCTTGACTGCGATTGGCCGCCAGATGGCGCGCCTGCCGGTGGACGTCAAGCTGGCACGCATGCTGGTGGCCGCGCAGCAACATGGCTGCCTGCGCGAGATGATCGTCATCGCCGCGTTCCTGGGCATCAAGGATCCGCGCGAGCGCCCGCCCGAGGCACGCGAGGTCGCCGACAACGCACATGCGCTGTTTGCCGATGCGCGCTCGGAATTCGTTGGCATCCTGCGTTTGTGGGAGGCGTACCGACAGGTGCACGAAGATCTCACCCAGTCCAAGTTGCGTGAGTGGTGCAATCGGCATTTTCTGGGCTTTTTGCGCATGCGTGAGTGGCGAGAGCTGCATCGGCAGTTGCGGCTGCTATGCGAGGAGCTCGGTTGGAGCGAAGAGCCGGCCAATGTGATGTTGGCGCCGTTGCTGGCCGGTGCCAACGCGCCGGCGCGCGAGGACGGCCACAACGCCAACCGGCCGACGCGCGGGCAGCTGCATCGCGCCGCACGTCTGGCGCGCGAAGGCAAGCCGGATCCGAGTGCGCCGCCCGTGCAACAGGCGGTGGCGGCTGCGAACAAGCAGGCCGAGGCCGCCGACGTGTCGGCACGCACGAGCGAGCGCGAACGCGCCGCCGCGTATCAGGCATTGCATCGCGCGCTGTTGGCGGGTTTGCCCACGCAGATCGGCCATCGCAGCGAGAAGGGCGATTTTTTGGCAGCGCGGCAACGCCGGTTCGTGCCATTCCCCGGCTCTGCATTGGCACGTAAACCGCCGCCGTGGATGCTGGCCGCCACGCTGCTGGATACGCAAAAAGTGTGGGGCATGACCAATGCGGCAATCGAGCCGGATTGGGCGATCGCTGAGTTGCCGCATCTGCTCGCGCGCAAGCACTTCGACCCGCATTGGTCGCGTGCGCAGGGGCAGGTGCTGGCGTCCGAGCAGATCAGTCTGTTCGGGCTGGTGCTGGCGCCGAAAAAGCCGGTGCATTTCGGCAAGATTGACCCGGCTGCTGCGCATGACTTGTTCGTGCGGCAGGGCCTGATGACCGGGGAAATCAATACGCACGCAGCGTTTATCGCTGACAACCTCAAGGTGCTGGAGCAGGCACGTGAGGAAGAAGCCAAGTTGCGTCGCGCCGGCATCGTCG
The DNA here is from genome assembly GCF_900183975.1 of Xanthomonas fragariae. Lineage (NCBI taxonomy): Bacteria > Pseudomonadati > Pseudomonadota > Gammaproteobacteria > Lysobacterales > Lysobacteraceae > Xanthomonas > Xanthomonas fragariae. The sequence goes on along the minus strand of NZ_LT853882.1, from coordinate 3,375,216 downwards.
CCGATGAGGGCTGGCAGGCGCGCTGGTATCTGGATCGCATTCCGGCCGAACTGCACTCGGCCAGCGGCCTGGATGCGTGGTGGAAGACATTGCCGCCGGACAAGCGCCGCAGCCTGCATTGGTCATTGAACGATCTGCTGCCGGGCGAAGGCAGCGAGGCAGATCGCTTTCCGAAGTATTTCCCGCTTGGCGATGCGCGGCTGCCGCTGCATTACCGCTTCGAGCCGGGCGCCATCGATGATGGCGTCACCCTGGATGTGCCGCTGCACCTGCTCAATGCGCTGGATCCGGCACGCTTGTCGTGGCTTGCGCCGGGTTTCGTTGCTGATAAGGCATCGGCATTGATCCGCAGCCTGCCCAAGGCGCAGCGTCGCAATTATGTGCCGGCGCCGGATTTCGGCCGTGCGTTCTATGAGGCCTACAGCATCGCCTCTGCCGACGATATCCGCGGCGAGCTGGCACGCTTTCTGACCAGGGCCACCGGCACCCAGGTGGCGGCGCTGGACTTCGACGAAGAATCGCTGGACACGCACTTGCTGATGAACCTGCGCCTGCGCGATGACGACGGCAAGGTGCTGGCCGAATCGCGCGATCTGGACGGGCTTCGCGCGCGCTTCGGCGCGCGTGCCGCTCAGGCGTTTGCCGCGCGTGCCGGCCGTGCCTTGGCCGCTGAAGGCTTGCGTGATTTTCCGGCCACGCCGATCCCCGAGCAGGTGGCGGGCGAGGCCGGTGTGCCGGCGTATCCTGCACTGGTGGATCAGGGCAAAGATGCGGCGCTACGCATCTTTGCCGATCGCAATGAGGCGGCAAAGGCGCATCCACACGGCGTGCGCCGGCTGCTGGAAATCGCGCTGGCCGACAAGATCAAGCAGGCACGCAAGCAATTGCCGGTGTCGCCCAAGACCGGGCTGCTGTATGCGGCAATCGAATCGCACGAACGCCTGCGTGGCGATCTGGTCGATGCCGCCCTCAATGCGGTATTGGCTGAGGGCTTGGGCGCCATCCGCGAACCGGGCGCCTTTGCGCAACGCCGCAACGATGCGATTAAGCGCCTGTTCGGCGAGGCGATGGAACGGCTGAAGCTGGCCGAAAGCATTCTCGGTGAGGTCGCCGAACTCAAGCCGCTGCTGGAGGCGCCGTTGATGGGCTGGGCGCGCGGCAATCTGGACGATATGGAGCAGCAGTTGCGCGCGCTGGTGCACGCCGGCTTCCTGCGCGAGACACCTGCCGAGGCGCTGGCCAATTATCCGCGTTACCTCAAGGCGATGATCGTGCGCACCGAGCGGGCCAAGCGCGATCCGGTCCGCGACCAGGTGCGCATGCTCGAACTCAAGCCGTTCGTGGATGCATTGGACGACGCAGCCGCGCGCGGCTTGCAGCAACGTGAGGAATGGCAAGCGCTGCGTTGGGGTCTGGAAGAGCTGCGCGTGTCGGTCTTCGCGCAGGAACTGGGTGCGAAGTCGGGCGTGTCTGCGAAGAAGTTGTCGCAGCGAGTGGCGGCGTTGCGGAGTTGAGCTGCGCGTGGTGATCTTTTGTTGCTTGCGATCGGTTTCTTGCTGCCGAAGTCGACGAAGCCGCGGTTCTTGACGATGATTTCCTGACAGCTGGCTTCTTTGGCCTGTTCGACCACGACCGCGGCCTCTTTGGCGACCTTGCCCTGCAGCCAGTCGTTTGCAGGCGTTGTCAACGTCGGCCGAAGCTGTTTATTCCTGGGTGTTTGCGGTGACCGACGGGGCGCGTTCGGGACGACGCGGGCGCCGGTAGATGAACTCCGGCGGAGTAGCTGCTGCCTCGCTTTCGGCGGTGGCGCGCACCTGTGCATGCACCGGTGAGCGTTCGCAGACAGGGTCTAACGTGGCGGCATCGCCGCTGAGCGCCAGGGCCTGGCAGCGGCAGCCGCCCCAGTCGATCTCGCGCTTGGGGCAGCCTTGGCACACGTCCGGCATCCATGCGGTGCCGCGGAAGCGCACGAAGGCCTCGCCGTTGTTCCAGATGTCGGCCAGCGAACGCTCGCGCAGGTTGTCGAAGCGCATGCCGTCGATGGTTTCTGCCGCATGGCAGGGCAGCACATCGCCGCGCGGGGAGATGTTGACGAAGCGCTGGCCCCAGCCGCCCATGCACGGCTTGGGCTGGCGGGCGTAGTAGTCGGGGGTGACGAAGTCGATCGCCAGGCGGTCGCCGAGCTCGCGCCGCGCGGCTTCCACCGCGGCAATCGTGGCCATCAGCTGCTCGCGGCTGGGCATCAGCGCGGCGCGATTGCGCAGGCCCCAGCCGTAGTACTGGGTATGCGCCACTTCGATGCGCTCGGCCTGCCATTCCAGCGCCAGCGCGATCATGCCGGGCACGCGCTCGGCGTTATGGCGATGCAGGACCGCATTGAGCGTCAGCGGCAGGCCACGCGCACGTACCGCGGCGGCGAACTCGCGCTTCTTCGCCAGACTGTTGCGATAGCCGGCGATGCGGTCGGCACCGGCCGGGTCGACGTCCTGCACGCTCAGCTGCACATGCTCCAGTCCTGCAGCCTGCAATTGATCAAGCATCGGCTCACCGCCGGCCACGCCGGAGGTGATCAGGTTGCTGTACAGCCCAAGCGCGCGTGCATGCGCCACCAGCTCGGGCAGGTCCTTGCGCAGCATCGGTTCGCCGCCGGAAAAATGCGCCTGCAGCACGCCCATGTCGGCAGCCTGCTGCAGCAGCGAGCACCAGCCGGCGGTATCCATTTCCTCGCGCAGCGCCGCCAATGCGATCGGGTTGGAGCAATACGGGCAGGCCAACGGGCAGCGATGGGTCAGCTCCAGCAGCACGGACAGCGGCGGCGGGGCGATGTTCATAGCCGCAGCAGATGCTTCTGATGCAGGGTGTTGGTGAGTTCGATTACATCAACCTCGATATCGGCCGCGTCGGCATCGAATTCGCCCGCCAGTTCCTGCGCGATCTGCGCCAGCGAGCGCGCGCCGTCGTAGCGCTGCGCCACCACCAGTGCGATCTCGTCCAGCTCGACCACCCGTTCCGGCGCCAGCAGCACCCATTGGTCGCGCGCGCGGTCGTGCTGCAGGCGCACGCCTGCGCGCAGGGCCGGCTGGCTGTCGCGGGTGATGCTGCTCACGCCGCGGCCCGGCTGGCGTCGCGGGCGGGCACGAACGCATCCGGCCACATGATGCCCGGGGCGACGTAGGCCACGTGCAATGCGTCCAGTTGCGCCCACAGCACCGAGCACTTGAAGTGCAGCGCGGCCTTGACCAGGTCTTGTTTCTCGACGGTATCGGCGTGTTGCTTGACGTAGTCCAGCGCAAAATCCGAATCACGGGGCGCTTCGGTCAGGCGATGCTCGAAATAGGCCAGCGCTTCGGGCGAAACGAAGTCGTAATGCTTGAGCATGCCAGCCACCCGCCGGCCGATGATGTTGGGGGCGAACAACTCGGTGAGCGAGGAGGCGATCGCTTCGAGCAGGCTTGTTTCGCGCACGAACTGCAGATAGGCCTGCACCGCAAACCGGGTGCCGGGCAGGAGCGCACGGCCGGATTCCACCAGTGCACGATCCAAGCCGAGCGCGTCGGTCAGGTGCAGCCAACGCGCAATGCCGCCATCGCCGGGGCTGTTGCCGTCGTGATCGAGGATGCGTTGCCGCCAGATCCGTCGCAACGCCGGGTCTTCCATGCGCGCCAGGATCGCGGCGTCCTTCAATGGAATGCAGCGCTGATATTCGAAGCGATTCAGCGCCCAGGCCTGGACCTGGCCGAGATCGAGCCTGCCTTCGTGCAATAGCGCGTGGAAGGGATGCTGGTCGTGATACAGGCGGGCGCCGATGGCACGCAGGTCCGCTTCCAGCTGGTCCGGGGTGAGCAGGGTGGTCACAGGGTGATCTCCAGGCCGTCGTGCGCGACGTCCCAGCCGCTGGCACGCGCGCTGGCGTACTCCGGCGAGTGGATGTCGAGCACGGGATTGGTGGTGTTGATATGGATGAAGATCTTGCGCGCCACCTCCAGCGGGGCAAACGCGGCAATGGTGCCGTCGGGGCCGTCGATGCTCATGTGGCCCATGCGCTGGCCGGTCTTCTGGCTGACGCCCAGTTGCACCATCTCGTCGTCACGCCACAGCGTGCCGTCGAAGAACACCAGTTCGGCGCCCTGCAGGCGCGCGCGCAAGGCATCGGTCATTGCCGCGCAGCCGGGAATGTAATGCACGCGGTGCTGGCCATCGTCGATGGTCAGCCCGAGTGTTTCTTCGTTGGAGCCGGCCAGGTCGCCACCGCTGCGCGATTCCATGAACAGCGGCACCTTGCCGGGCACCGAGAATGGCGTCAGTTGCAGACCCAGCAGCGACACCGGCGTGTCGAGCGCAAACGGCTGGCGCTGCACATACGTTGGATTGACCGCATCGAAAATGGGGTTCTGCGCCAGCAGGTCCAGCACGCGGCTGCTCGCATGTAGCGAAAACGTCTGGCTCTCGCGCATCGACAGCAACCCGGCGATATGGTCGATCTCGCCGCTGGTCAGCAGCACTGCTTCGATTGGCGAATGCCGCAGACCGTGTTGCGGCCACAGCACGGGCGTTGCGAGAATTTGTTGACGGAAATCGGGTGAGGCGTTGATCAGGACCCAACGCTGGCCATCGGCGCTGACGGCGATGCTGGCCTGGGTACGACGTTGGGCACCGCCCGCTTGTTGCCATGCCCGCCGACTGGCGGGGGTGTGGCAATTCCACTGCGGGTGCCCACCGCCGGCCGCCGATCCCAGAACGATGATGCGCATGGAGAACTGTTACCTATCTGCCGGCGATTGCCGGTCATGCATGCGGGAGGAAGGGCGGCAGGTACGCTCAGAATTCGCCGGAGACGTAGCAGTTGATCTCGGCGCCACAGTTGACTTCACGAACGACAGGCTTCTTCCAGGTCTTCATCGGCTACCTCGCAGTTGGTTGGAGTGACGTCGCCGCGGCAGGATGCAGCGACAACGCCACTGGAGGATAGGCAGGCGGTTTGGGCGAGTTGTAAAAAGCGCGTAAAAAGCCGATTGAGCGTGCCGATTGACCTGCGGCGCTGCACCAATCCGGGCGCGTAGCGGTTGCGAATCAAGACCTTGGCGGGTGAACCGACCATAAGCGCAAGCGTGCGGCATTGCGCCTATCGCGAGCCACTCGCGCGTTGTGGAGAAGGTGACGCGCACGTTACCGTAGCTGTCAGCCCCTTGTTGTTGCCCATTGCCGTGTCCACCGCTGCGACCAGTTCCTCATTCGAGCGCCTGCAGACCTTGCTGCAGCGTCCCGCCATCGCATCTATCGCGCCAGACCTGCGTGACGCCTTGGCGCAGGCCTGGCAGCAGCTGCCAGCGCAGAGCGAGAACGTGCCCTGGTCGCTGCTCGCCGACACGCTGGACGCATTGGGGTTGCTGGCCGCCGACGAGGCCACCTTGATTGCGGCACTGTTGTTCGACCTGCCGGCCTTGCGCGGCGCGATCGCCAGCCTGCCGTGGCAACCGGCGGAGCGCCGGGTGGCGGTCGAAGGACTGCTGGACGGGCTGGATGCGGCCGACCAGGTCTGGGCCCTGCATGCCGGTCGCGAGGCCGGGCGCAACAGCGAAGGCCTGCGGCGGCTGTTACTGTCCATCATCCACGATTTGCGGGTGGTGCCGATCCTGCTGGCGCGGCAGTTGGCGCGCATGCGCGTGGCTGACCGCCTGAGCGAAGAGCAGCGCCGCGCACTGGCCCAGCTTACCCGCGACATCCATGCGCCGCTGGCCAACCGGCTGGGCATCTGGCAGGTGAAGTGGGAGCTGGAAGACCTGGCGTTCCGGCACCTGGAGCCGTACACCTACCGCCGCATCGCCCGCGAGGTGGACGAAACCCGCGTGGCGCGCGAGCGCTACCTGGATGCAGTCAAGCGCACCTTGTCGACGACGCTGGCCCAGCAGGGCCTGCGCGCGGAAGTGAGCGGGCGGCCGAAGCACATCTACAGCATCTGGCGGAAGATGCAGAAAAAGCGGCTGTCCTTCGACCAGTTGTACGACATCCGCGCGGTGCGGGTGATGGTCGACGACGTTGCCGCCTGCTATGCCGCGCTGGGGGCGGTGCACTCGTTGTGGGCGCCGGTGCCGAGCGAGTTCGACGATTACATCGCCCGGCCCAAGGCCAACGACTATCGCTCGCTGCATACCGCAGTGGTCGGCCCGGAAGGGCGCACGATCGAAATCCAGATTCGTACTCATGAAATGCATGCCCAGGCCGAACTCGGCGTGGCCGCGCATTGGAAATACAAGGAAGGCGGCAAGGGCGGCGAGAAGGCTTTCGACCGCAAGATTCTGTGGATGCGCCAGTTGTTGGAGCAGGTGCAGGAGGGCGACCACGGTGAACTGGCCGGTGCGCTGGATGCCGAGCTGATCGAAGACCGCGTGTATGCGCTCACGCCCAAGGGCGAGGTCATCGATCTGCCGCAAGGCGGCACGCCGCTGGATTTTGCTTATCACGTGCATACCATGGTGGGCCATCGCTGCCGCGGCGCACGCGTGAACGATCGCATTGTGCCGCTGACCTATCGGCTGCGCAGCGGCGACCGCGTGGAGATCATGACCGCCAAAGAAGCCGACCCGCGCCGCGACTGGCTGCTGGCGTCCAACGGCTTTCTGGCCAGCGGGCGTTCGCGCGACAAGGTGCGCGCGTGGTTCCACAAACTCGACCGCGCACGCAACGTGCAGGCCGGCAAGGACTTGCTCGATCGCGAACTCAAGCGTCTGGGCCTGCAGCACTCCGATCTGAGCGTGGCCGCGCGCAAATTCCACGCCGAGAACGTGGACGATCTGTATATCCAGGTGGCACTGGGCGATACCGGGCCCAACCAGGTCAGCCGCGCCCTGCTGGAGGCCGAACGGGCCGCCTCGCAGCCCGCGGTGCCAGCGCCGCCACGGCCCACCGCACGCCGAGAGGGCCTGGGCAAGTCCAAGTTCACCGTGCAGGGCGTGGGCAATCTGCTGGTGCAACTGGCGCGCTGCTGCCAGCCGGTGGCGGGCGAGCCGATCGCCGGCTATCTGACCCGCGGCCGCGGCATCACTGTGCATCGCACCGATTGCGCGGAACTGTCGCGGCTGGCGGCGGCGCATCCGCAGCGCGTGCTTCCCGTGGAGTGGGGCCAGGCCGGCAGCGGCTACGAAGTGGATGTGCAGGTGCGCGCGGTCGACCGCCGCTGGTTGCTCAAGGACATCACCAACCTGATTGCGCAGGAGGATGCGCACGTGCTGGAAATCAACAGCGACAACGTGCGCGACACCGGCAGAGCGCAGCTGCGGTTGCGGCTGAAGGTCAGCGATTTCGATCAATTGTCCGGCCTGCTTGGCAAGCTGGATGCGTTGCCCGGCGTCAACGAGGTGAGGCGGCTAGGCTGAGCGCAGACCGCGTCCTGGCAGCACCGGGTCAGTCGGAAAACGGCGGCACATCAGGAGTGTGCCTGTGCCTGCCTGACGAATCCCAAATCCTAAAAACGCACCTCGCCTTCGCAGTAAGGCCAGCTACCATAATGCGGTAAACGCGTCCCCGTCAGGTCGCGCCAAGGATGCACGCCACCGCATGTTCCCGCTTCCGCGCTGGGCCAGATCGCCGCCCCGCCCCCGGGCGCCATTGCGCAGCCGTTTGCTCTGGCGCGCGGTGTTGGTGCTGTCCGCATGCCTAGTGTTGTCTGTCATCGCCCTGCGTAAGCCGCTGGCCGATTGGGTATGGCCGGACACGCGCATCCAGCAACTGCTACAGCGTGGCGATGCGGCTTTGTCGCGCGGCCAGCTCAGTGCTGCCGATGGCAGTGGTGCACGCGAACTGTTTACCGCTGCGCTTGCCTTGGACAGCGACCGCAGCGAAGCGCGTGCCGGACTGGCGCGTATCGGCGCCGCTGCGGTAGTGCAGGCACGTGCCGCGATCGCGGCTGGTGACGCAGCCAGCGCGCAACGCGCGCTGGCGCTGGCCAACGCAGTGGAGGTGCCGCAGACGCAGATCGCTCCGGTTGCAGTGCGCTTGCGTGGGTTACAGGCGCGTCGCGCCGGTTTGGACGCCTTGTTCGCGCAAGCGATGGCCGCGCAACAACAAGGCCGCCTGGATGGCACGCCGGACAGCGCACTGCCGTTGTATCAACGCATCCTGACCCTGGCGCCGGACCGGACCGATGCGCTGGAAGGGCGCGAGGATGCGTTGACCGATCTACTGGCGCAGGCACGCCACGCGTTGGCGCGCGATGCACTTAGCGAGGCGGCGGCGCTGCTGGCTGCAGCCAGGCGCTACGACGCCGGGCATGTCGATCTGCCGCTGACCGAAGGCCATTACCACCGCGTGCTGGAACAACGCCGGCAACGTGCGCAGGCCTTGCTGCGACGCGGTCGGTTGGCGCCGGCCGCGCGCGATTTGACTGCCGTGCTGGCGGCCGAACCGGACGATGCAAGCGCCCAGCGCGGGCGTCAGCAGGTGGCAAGCGAATATGCCGCGCAGGCCAGTCGCCAGGCGGCAGATTTCCATTTCGATGCTGCACTGCAATCGCTCCAGGAGGCGCGGATCCTGGTGCCAGACGCTGCGTCGATCTCGCAGGTCGAGCAGGCGATTGCGCGTGCGCGCGATGCCGAGCGCAGCCCCGAAACCGGCCTGTCGCGCGGCGCCCGTGAGCTCCGTCTGCGTGCGCTGCTGCAACGTGTGGCCGATGCCGAAATGCGCCAGCAATGGATGACTCCGTCTGGCGCCAGCGCCTATGACGCGGTGCGTGCAGCCCAGGCGCTGGCACCGCGCGATCGGCGCGTGCTACAGGCTGCCGCACGCGTGGCGCCGGCAAGCCAGCGCTGTTTCGAAGACGAACTACGCAACAACCGCCTGCGCGCCGCGCGTGGGTGCCTGGATGCCTGGCAGGCGCTGACCTCGAGCGCGGACGCGCTGGCCGGTGCGCGTCGACGCATGGCGCAGCGCTGGATTGCGGTTGGCAACGAACGGCTGGGTCAGGAAGATGCGGCGTTCGCCCGGCACGCTCAGGACCAGGCGCAGCAGCTGGATCCTAGATTGCCGGAACTGGCCGAGTTCACGCGCCGGGTCAAGGCTGTGGTTGAGCAGCGTTGAGGCGGCGGCACGTTGCCACGCAGTGATGCGCGCGACCCGCGTGCCGAGGTATCTACTCAACCGGCAATAAACAACTCACGTACCGTGTCACGCGCGGCATCCAGCGAAAAATGCCGGGCCACGTTGCGCAATCCGTTGTCGGCCAAGCGCTGCCAGAGCGCCGCATCCTGATACAGGCGCACGATCGCACTGGCGAACGCATCGGCGTCATCGGCCACGCATACATCTTCGCCATCACGCAAATGCATGCCTTCCACCGCGCAGGTGGTGCCGACCACTGGCTGTCCGTGCGCCATGCTCAGATTGATCTTGCCTTTCACGCCGGCGCCGAAGCGCAGCGGCGCTACCGCAATCCGCGCGCTGTCCAGGTACGGCACCAAGTCCGGCACGTGCCCGTGCAGTTGCACGCCGGGGCATTCATCGGCCAGCAGTTTCAGCGCATCCGGCAGGTCGGCGCCGATGCAATGAAAAATCACGTTCGGCAATTGCGCACGCACCTGCGGGAAGATCGCGCTGATGAACCACTGCACCGCATCCATATTGGGCGGATGCCGGAAGCCGCCGACGAACACCAGATCGCGGCGTTGCTCGAAGCTGTGGCCGCTGCCGGCCACGTCATGCAGGTTGGACAGCAGGGCGGTGCGGATGTGTGGCGCGTCCTGACGCAGTTGCGCCTGTTCGGCGGCCGATACCAGCACGGTGACGTCGGTGGTGGCCATGATCTCCAGTTCGCGCAGCCGGGTGCGCTGCGCCGCACGCAGTAGGTTGGCATCGCCGGCCAACTCGGCGCCGCGGCGTTCGCGCACGTAGTGCAAATCCACGGTATCGAACAAGGTGCGCGCCTGCGGGGCGTACTGCTTCAGCAATGGCAGGCAGGCATGCGCCACGTGGTGACGCACCAGCAGCACCACCGCAAAGCGTGGGCCGTGCGTGCGCAACCAGCTGCCAAGGCCTTCAAGAAATGGCGCGTACCAGACTTCCACCCCCAGTTGCTGCAGCGCGTGCGTGTGCCGCCCTGCGTGTTCGCGGCGGGTCGGCACGAACACCACATGCGCGCCTTCTTGGCGTAGCAGGCGGATCAGGTTGAATTGCCGCAGCGAGCCGGAATCGCGGTCCGGTTCCGGGACGCATTCGTCCAGGATCAACACCTGGCGTTGGCCGCGATGCAGCAGCGCAGGCCCGGGCACCGTGCCGACTGGCGGTTGCATCGCAAGAACCTGCTGCCATTTTTCGGCGAACACGCGTTGGTTACGCACCTGATACGCCTTCACCCCGGTGCGCGTGTCGGTGCCGTTGCTGGTGCCTTCGTCATGCACCACCACGCTAGCCGGCTGCACCAGTACCTGATGGCCGGCCGCACGCACTGCAAACGCCAGGTCGGTGTCCTCGTAATACGCCGGCATATAGCGCTGATCCAGCCCATCCAGCGTCTGCAATAGCGCGCGCGGCAGCGCGATTGCCGCGCCCGAGCAATAGTCCATCGTGCGCACATACGCATACCGTGGGTCGTCGGCCGATTCGAAGCGACCATAGCTCCAGGCGCTTCCATCGCCGAACACCACACCGCCGGACTCCTGCAGGCGCCCATCCGGATACACCAGTTGCGCACCGACCAAACCGGCGCTCGGATGCTGGGCGAAAGTGTTGATCAGCCGATCCAGCCAACCGGGCTGCGGAATGGTGTCGTTGTTGAGCAGCACCACGTAGTCGCCGCGCGCCAGCACGATGCCGTCGTTGCAGGCGGCGATAAAGCCGCCATTGCTTGCGCGTCGGTGGTAGTGCAGCCCTTGCACCTGCGGCAGTTGCGCTTCGGTGGCGTCGCTGCTGCCGTCATCGACAACGACGATCTCCACATTCAACTGCGGCGGGTGCGCGGCCAGCGCGCGCAAACAGGCCAGCGTGTGCGCGATGTGGTTGTAGACCGGAATGACCAGCGTCACGCGTGGCGCGGCGCTTTTCGGCACCGCAAATGCGGCGAACGGCGCAGCATCCGGCAACCACAGCGGCGTGCCGAGCGCGACCGGCGGTGCTTGCGTGTGCACGCGAATACGCTGCCAGGTGGCGCGCCAACCGCGTGTGCGCATGCTGGCCACACTGCGGTGGATCAGGCCGAGAACGCGATTGAACAGATAGCGTGCATCGGCCAAAGACATCGACATTGCGTTGGAACTCCAGCGTGGCATGGCAGTAAACCGTAACGCGTCGTCGTCGAATGCGCAGACGGTGCGCCCGGAACCGCAGTGTACGAGTGGTGCATGCTGATTCCGAGCACTGGCCGCGCCCCACCGACGGTGAGCCCGCTAGTTTCGTTAGCCGCTCTTAAGTTCTAAGGGCCCGGTGGGTCACAGCCATGACAGCGCTGCGCTAGACTTGCCGGACTCTACATTCTCGCATCCCTGTGCCCCGACGCCACGACCACGACGCTCCCGACGATTTCGAGGACGACACCAACGAGCAAGGCTCCCGCTGGCAACGCAGACTGATCGTCTGGGGTGTCGCCGCGATCGCGCTGGCGCTCGGTTTCCTGATTCCTTACACGGTGTATCTGAACAAGCAGGTCACCCAGCGCTTCGGCGAACTGCGTTGGCAGATCCCGACCCGCGTCTACGGGCGGCCATTGGTGCTAGTGCCGGGCAATGCGCTGGATGCGGCCACCTTAAAGACCGAATTGGACGCGGCCTCGTACCGCGACGATGGTCAAGCCAAGCTGGCCGGTACCTATCAGCAGGATGGCAGCCGCTTCACCATCGCCAGCCGCGGCTACAACGACGTGGACGGGCGCGTGCCTGCGCGACGTGTCGAGGTCAGCGTGTCCGGCGGGCGTATCGCCAGCCTGCGCGATGCCGGCGACCGCAAGGTGCTCAACAGCGCGCGTCTGGACCCGGCGCGCATCGCCACCTTGTACGGGCAGAAGCAGGAAGAACGCCGCCTGGTGCGCATGGAGGAAGTGCCCGAGCTGCTGGTTACCGGCCTGCAGGCGGTCGAAGACCGCGACTTCAACAGCCACCACGGCATCGATCTCAGCGGCATGGTGCGCGCAGCCTGGATCATGGCGCGCTCCGGCGGCCATGTGCGTCAGGGTGCCAGCACGCTGACCCAGCAGCTGGCACGCAGCGGCCTGCTCGGCATCGGCAAGGAACAGACATTCACCCGCAAGTTCAACGAAATTTTGTACGCAGTGATCATGGAGGCGCGCTACGACAAGCGCACCATCCTGGAGGCTTACCTCAACCAGGTCTATCTTGGCCAGCGTGGCGGGCAGGCGATTCATGGCGTGTCCTCGGGAGCCGAACTGTGGTTCGGTCGCGAGCTCAATTCGATGACCCCCGAGCAGATCGCGTTGCTGATCGGGCTGGTCAAGGGGCCGTCCTACTACGACCCGCGACGCAACCCGGAACGCGCGCTGGATCGGCGCAATTTCGTGCTCGGCAAGCTGCATGAAAACAACCTCATCGACGCCGCCGAATACGCGCGCGCGCTAGCCGCGCCGTTGGGCGTACCCACCGAGCCCGGGTTGGTTGCGGCCAATCGCTTCCCGGCCTATGTGGATCTGGTGCGGCGGCAACTGGCGCACGATTACCCGGAAGGCGTGCTGCAAGGTGCTGGTATGAGTGTGCTGACTGGCATGTCGCCGTCTGCGCAAGCCTATGCCGAAGGCGCAGTGACCGGTGCCATCAAGCGGCTGGACAACAAGAAGCGTCCGCCGCTTCAAGCCGGCCTGGTACTGACCGACGTGCATAACGGTGATGTGTTGGCGGTGGTCGGCAGCCGCGATGTCGCCAAGCCAGGCTTCAATCGCGCGGTGGAAGCGCAGCGGCAGGTCGGCTCTTTGATCAAACCGTTCGTGTATCTGCTGGCGCTGGCGTCGCCGGATCGCTGGGCCTTGTCCAGTTGGGTCGACGATTCGCCGGTCACGGTGCAGCTCAGCCGCGGCAAGACCTGGTCGCCGGGCAATTCCGACAACCGCAGTCATGGTACAGTACGGCTGATCGATGCGTTGGCGCATTCCTACAACCAGGCCACGGTGCGCGTGGGCCTGCAGGTCGGCCCGGAGCGCATCGCACAACTGATCCAGGTGCTTGCCGGTATTAATGCCGACACCAATCCGTCGCTGATCCTGGGCGCGACCGACCAGAGCCCGTATGGCATGGCGCAGCTGTACCAATTCCTGGCCGCCGGCGGCGAAATCCAGCCGCTGCATGCGGTGCGCGGCGTGCTTGACCCGCAAGGCAAGCTGCTCAAGCGCTACGACAAGACCCCGGCCCCAGCGCAGGAGGGCGATTCGGTGGCCGCCAACCTGATCAGCATCGCCTTGCAGCAGGTGGTCAGCGGCGGTACCGCGCGGCAGTTGCTGGACGATGGCTTTGGCCGCCTGGCGCCGGCCGGCAAGACCGGCACCTCCAACGATGGCCGCGACAGCTGGTATGCCGGCTACACCGGCGACCACCTGGCGGTAATCTGGATGGGCAACGATCAGAACGAGCAGACCGGTCTGTACGGCGCCACCGGCGCGATGCGGGTGTGGTCGAGCATTTTCGCGCGCCTGCCGAGCGCGCCGTTGAAGGTCAGCGGCAAGGGCCTGGACTGGCAGTGGGTGGACGCGTCCGGTACCGGCGTGACCGATGCCGGTTGCCCGGGCGCGCGCCAGTTCCCGTTCGTGGTCGGCTTCACGCCGGCCTATGCTCCGTGTGCCGGCAATGCACCGTCGATCGAAGCCCCGCCCGGCGATCTTGCGGCACCTGCCGAGCAATCCAGCGGAGGTGGCTGGCGCCGTTTCTTCGGTCTGGAAAAGAAGCCCGAAGCACCCGCACCGGCGCCTGCCACGGCTCCACCTGCGCATTGACTGGAGTAACCCCATGCCCCGATTGCACCGTTTGCTTGTCCTCGCCGGCGTGTTTGCCGCACTCGCCGGGTGTGTCAGCGCGCCACCTGCGCCGCCGCCGCCGCGGCGGCCCCCGGTGGACCCGACCACGCCCACCCAACGGTTGTTGCTGATCGAACGCGAGGCCGGCGTCGACGAAACCGAGCTGTCGGTGCAGCCGCTACGCGACCCGCAGGTGGACGATCTGCGCGAGACTGCCAGGTCCAAGCGCCAGGCCGGCGATCTGCCCGGCGCGGCGGCGGCGTTGGATCAGGCGCTGGGTCTGGTGTCCGGCGACCCAGCGATCCTGCAGGAACGTGCCGAAGTGGCGGTGCTGCAGGCCGATTGGCCGGCCGCCGAGCGATTCGCCAAGCAGGCAATCGAACTGGGGTCCAAGACTGGGCCGCTGTGTCGTCGTCATTGGGCCACCATCGAACAGTCGAGGCTCGCGCGGGGCGAGAAAGAAAACGCTGCCTCGGCCACATCGCAGATCGCCGGCTGCACGGTGCCTGGTGTGAAGCGGTATTGAAGCACTCCACGCGGTGCGCATCGTTCCAGAGGTGCGCGCTCGCCGATGACAGCACTGTGGCGTCGGCGAGCGCTGCGGTCGAGAGGCGGATACTCCGGTCCCGGCTGCGTCCAGCTACCGGCCAGGCGCACCCAAGCCAGCATCACCGCGAACGCGCTAGGCTGTCGTGCTTCCTGTCCGCTTTTCGTCTGGTCTCATGTCCCAACTTGCCACTGCCAGCATCGAGGCGCTTAGCGAGGGAGGTGCGCTTGCGCGTCAGCTCGATGCGTTTGCGCCGCGTGCTGCGCAGTTGCGCCTGACCGGCGCCATCGCCGAGGCGTTCGAGCAACGCGATGTGCTGTTGGCCGAGGCCGGCACCGGCACCGGCAAGACCTACGCCTATCTGGTGCCGGCGCTGCTGTCCGGACTCAAGACCATTGTCTCGACCGGCACGCGCGCGCTGCAGGATCAACTGTTCCACCGCGATTTGCCGCGTGTGCGCGCCGCTTTGGGCGTTGGCCTGCGCAGCGCGTTGCTGAAGGGGCGCGCGAATTACCTGTGCAAATACCGCACCCAGCAGGCGCGCGGCGAGCCGCGGTTTGCCACGCCTGAACAGATCTCGCAGTTCCAGCGCATCGTGGCCTGGAGCGGGCGCACCCAGTTCGGCGACATGGCCGAGATGGACGCTTTGCCGGACGATTCGCCGTTGCTGCCGCTGGTGACCTCCACTGTCGACAATTGCCTGGGCACCGAATGCCCGTTCTACAGCGAATGCTTCGTGATGCAGGCGCGTCAGCGCGCGCAGGCTGCCGATCTGGTGGTGGTCAATCATCATCTGCTGCTGGCCGACCTGGCCCTCAAGCAGGAAGGCTTCGGCGAGATCCTGCCCGGCGCACAGGCCTTCGTTATCGACGAAGCGCATCAACTGCCGGAACTGGCGGCCAATTTCTTCGGCGAAAGTTTCGGCATGCGCCCGTGGCAGGAATTGGCGCGCGACTGCATGGTCGAAGCGCGCCCGGTCGCCGGTGCGCAAGCCAGTTTGCAGGAACCGATCCTGGCGTTGGACGAAGCCTTGCGTGGCCTGCGCGCCGGTATGGAAGGCCTGCCGCCACGCGGCACGCAATGGCGTGCGCTGGCCAAGCCGCAGGTGCGCGAAGGTTTCGATGCGGTGCTGTCGTCGCTGGCGCGGTTGGGCGAAGCCTTGCTGCCGTTGCGCGAGGCTTCGCCGGGTTTCGATGGCTGCACTGCACGCGCGCAGGAAGCGCTGGCGCGCTTGTCGCGCTGGCTGGGCGAAGACGCGCCGGTGCTGGATTTCGAGCAGGAGTTGCCCGACACCGTGGAGAACGATGTGCTCTGGTACGAGCTCAATCCGCGCGGATTCCGCTGCCAGCGCACCCCGCTGGATGTGTCTGGCCCGCTACGCGAGCATCGCGAAAAATCGCAGGCGGCGTGGGTGTTCACCTCGGCCACGTTGGCGGTAGGTGGCGAGTTCGATCACATTGCGCTGCGCCTGGGTTTGAGCGATCCGGTGACCTTGCTGCAACCCAGCCCCTTCGATTGGGCGCGTCAGGCTTTGTGCTATCTGCCGCCGAATCTGCCGGATCCGGCAGCGCGCGGCTTCGGCACGGCGTTGATCGCCGTATTGACGCCGGTGCTGGAGGCATCTAACGGCCGCGCGTTTTTGCTGTTTGCCTCGCACCGCGCGCTGCGCGAAGCCGCCGAAGCGTTGCGTGGCGCGCGGTGGCCCTTGTTCGTGCAGGGCCAAGCGCCGCGCGCGACATTGCTGCAACGCTTTCGCGATTCCGGCAACGGCGTGCTGCTGGGCTCGGCAAGCTTCCGCGAGGGTGTGGACGTGGTCGGCGATGCCTTGAGCGTGGTGGTGATCGACAAATTGCCGTTTGCCGCCCCCGACGACCCGGTGTTTGAAGCACGCCTGGATGCGATCCGCCGCGAGGGCGGCAATCCGTTCCGCGACGAACAATTGCCGCAGGCAGTGATCGCACTCAAACAGGGCGTGGGCCGGTTGATCCGCAGCGAGAACGATCGCGGCGTGCTGGTGCTGTGCGATCCGCGGTTGGTGAACAAAGGCTATGGCCGTACTTTCATGAACTCGCTGCCTCCATTTGCGCGTACCCGCGAGATCGGCGACGTGCGTGCGTTTTTTGGGCTGGGTGCGGAGAGCTCGGGACCGGGGACCCAGAACCCAGGACCGGGGTAAGCGTTGGTCAGCGTGTTGTCGCGGTATTTAGAGTGGCTAACAAAACGTCTGCGCTCACCGCCAGGCAGGCGCGGCCGGTGCGTCGAAACGCATTTGCCAGGCGAACACTGCGGTTGCTCCGCGCCGTCCACACCTGCTCGCTAGGTTTTGTCAGCCACTCTTAGTTCGCGCAGCGGTCAGCGCTGCAGCGCGCCGGGCCAATGCATTAAAATTTTCGTCACTTTCGGGTTCCGGCTCCGCCATGAAACTGCTCATCTTCACGATCTCACGCCTTGCGCCGTTCCGAGTCTCCGGCCCCGGGTTCCGGGGTCCGGCTCTCCAATGAAAGTCCTTGCGTTCGAGACCTCCACCGAAGCCTGTTCCGTTGCGCTGCACGTGGATGGTCGCGTGATCGAGCATTTCGAACTGGCGCCGCGCCGCCATGCCGAACTGGTATTGCCGTGGGCCGAACAGCTACTGGCCGATGCAGGCATCGCACGCCGCCAGCTCGATGCGATTGCCGTCGGTCGTGGCCCAGGCGCCTTTACCGGCGTGCGTCTGGCGATCGGCATCGCGCAAGGCATCGCGTTGGGCCTGGACCTGCCGGTGCTGGCGCTCTCCACGCTGCAGGTGCTGGCATTGCGCGCGCCTGACGATGCGACGCACGTACTGGCCTGCATCGATGCGCGCATGGGTGAGGTGTATGCCGGTGTCTTCGAACGCCGCGGCGAGTGGTTGCTGGAATCAGGGCCAGAAGTGGTGTGCGCGCCGGACGCGTTCGTCCCGCCCGATGCCGCGCAGCGCTTCGCCGGTGTCGGCACCGGATTCGCCGCGGCCGATGCACTCCTGCAACAGCACTTTGCAAGGCAGCTGACCAGCGTCGACGCTGCCGCGCTGCCGCATGCCGCCGATCTACTCACACTCGCGGTGCCGGCGCTGCTGCGCGGCGAAGGCGTGGCGCCGGAGCGGGTCGAACCGGCTTATCTGCGCAACAACGTTGCACTGACCCTGGCCGAACAACAGGCCGCACGCGCAGCGAAGGCGGCCGGCGTTCCACCGTAGTGGCATGGTGTGTTGTCGACATAAGTCGGCGCGGATGCGGCAGTGATTCGTCGCCGGCTTGGGCAATTAAATGCCGCGAGCCGCTAGATGCACATCGATCAAACACCAACATCAACGATCGTCGTGCAGCTCGCCACCGGGCAAGAACAACCAGGTACGTGTGACCTGCAAGATATCCACGTCGTCCTTGGTCTTGGGCAGCGGCGGGAACGGCTGTGCCAGCTGCACCACGCGCAGTGCTGCGGCATCCAGGGTTGGGGTGCCGCTGGAGACCAGTACTCGGCTGTTTTCCACACTGCCATCGCGGCGCACGCCTACGCTGATCACCACCTCGCCTCCGAGCCGGCGGCGACCCACTTCATCCGGGTAATTGAGATTGCCGACGCGCTCGGCGCGATCCACCCAGGCACGCAGATAGTTGGCATACGCGTATTCGCGCGTGCTGGCTGAGACGAACTTGCGGTTCGGGCGCTTGGCGTATTGCTCCGAGCGCAGATGCACTTCCGCCGCAAGCCGGGCCATTTCCGCAGCGCGTTGCGCATCGTTGGGCGAGAGCGGGCCGGTTTGCGGATTCGGTTGCGGTGTCGGCGCGCTTTGCTCGCCACGACGACTGCTCACCACGCGGGTCTGCATGGGCTCCGATGCCTGCACGCTGGTCGCGCGTTGCGCTTGCGGCGCCAGGCCGGTACGGTTCAGCGGCACCACGCCGGGTTGACTGTCGCGCGGGTGCTGCGCGGTGTCGTGATCGCCGCCGCCTTGCTGATTGGCCTGGGCCAGAAAGTCTGCCTGCTTGGGCGTCAGCGGGGTGCTGGTCTGGCTGAAGATCACATCCAGCGTCGGCACCAACGGCGCGTCTTCGTTGACCGCAAAACCGACGCCCAAAATCAGCATGCCGTGCAGCAGCAGCGAGATCACCAGCATGGCGATCAGCCGTCGGCGGTCGTCCATGGGAACTGGCAGCGCCGCGACCACCGTCATTGCGCAGCGCCGGCCTCAATCGCGTCCAACAGCAGCCCGGCGATGTTCAAACCGAACTGCGCATCCAGCTCTCGCACGCAGGTGGGGCTGGTCACGTTGACTTCGGTCAGGTAATCACCGATCACATCCAGGCCGACAAAACGCATGCCGCGCCGGCGCATTTCCGGGCCGACTTGCGCGGCGATCCAACGGTCGCGTTCGGACAGTGGCCGGCCTTCGCCACGTCCGCCGGCAGCCAGGTTGCCGCGAAATTCATCGCCCTGCGGAATCCGCGCCAGGCAGTAGTCCACCGGAACGCCATCCACCAGCAGGATGCGCTTGTCGCCGGCACTGATGTCGGGGATGAAGCGCTGCGCCAGGGTCAGCTTGCGATTGCCGTCGGTCAGCGTCTCCAGGATCACATTGAGGTTGGGGTCGCCGGTGCCGCTGCGGAAGATCGAGCGCCCGCCCATGCCGTCCAGCGGCTTGAGCACCGCCTGTCCCTGTTCCAGCACGAAGGCCTTCAAGGCGGCAGCATCGCGGCTGACCAGCGTCGGCGGGCAACATTGCGGGAACAGCAACGCAGCCAGCTTCTCGTTGTAATCGCGCAGACCCTGCGGATCGTTGACCACCTGCGCGCCGGCGCGCTGCGCGACGCTGAGCATCTGGGTGTCGTAGACGAACTCCGCATCCACTGGCGGGTTCTTGCGCATCAGCACCACCTGGCCGGGGCCGAACGCCAGCTCGGCAAACTCGCCCACCGTGCACCAGCTGGTCTTGTCCTCGCGCACGGTCAATGGCGCGACCTGCGCCACCGCGCATCCTTCGCGCAAGCCGAGCCCGCGGGGACGTACGTAATGCAAATGGTGGCCTCGGCGCTGGGCTTCCAGCAGCATGGCGAAGGTGGTGTCTTTGGCGATCTTGATGGAGGCGATGGGATCCATCACCACAACGACGTCGAGCGACATTGGGCTAACCCTTTCGAACAAGCTGCCGATGGTAACTTCAAGCGGTGGGTGACGGGGGCGCCTGGCGGGTCGCAGTGCGCGACTTGCCGGGCGGGATGCAGTCAGACGTGGTCGTAACGTCCGCTTGGCGGGGGCCCGGCAATGCGCCCTTGACAGTCAATGCGGATCTTGGGATATACATGCAGTTTGGTAGCGACGTCGAAGGGGTGACGCGTCGCGCGCCCGGGGACATTCGCATGAATGAAAACATTGCTGCGGGTAAGGAACTCGCAGGACTGAAGGTGATGGTGATCGATGATTCGAAAACCATTCGCCGCACCGCCGAAACGCTGCTCAAGCGAGAAGGATGTGAAGTAGTGACAGCGACCGATGGTTTCGAGGCACTGGCCAAAATTGCGGACCGACACCCTCAGATCATTTTTGTCGACATTATGATGCCGCGCTTGGATGGGTACCAGACCTGCGCGTTGATCAAGGGCAATCAGGTCTTTAAGTCGACGCCGGTGATCATGTTGTCTTCAAAGGATGGCCTGTTCGACAAGGCACGCGGCCGCATCGTCGGCTCCGAGCAATATCTGACCAAGCCATTCACCCGTGAAGAACTACTGAGCGTGATTCGCACGTACGTCCACGCCTGACCAGAGGGAAAGGCAATATGGCTCGAATTATGTTGATCGAGGACTCGCATACCGATCGGGCAGTCTCCAGTCAATGGTTGGAAAAAGCAGGCCATACGGTCGTCGCCACCGACAATGCAGAAAAGGGACTTGAGCTGGTTCGCAGCCAGACGCCCGATTTGGTGCTGATGGACGTGGTGTTGCCCGGCATGAGTGGCCTCCAGGCAACGCGTGCACTCGCACGCGACCAGGCTACGAAGGACATCCCCGTGCTGCTGGTCAGCACCAAGGGCATGGAAACCGACAGGGCCCGGGGTTTGCGACAAGGTGCCAGCGACTACATCGTCAAGCCGCCGCGCGAAGACGATCTGATCGCCCGCATCAAACAACTGGTGCGTTGATGCGTTCTCCATTCGATATTCTTGAAGATTATGAGCGTCGCAGTCTTGCGCACGCCACGCCGCTGCCGGAACGCCAGTTCTCAGCCGATATCTGGCGTGGCGTCGGTTATCGCGTCGGTACCCGGCGATTAGTGTCTGACTTCCGCGAAGTTGCGGAAATCGTGCCGATGCCGCCGGTCACGCCAGTGCCGGGCGCACAGCCCTGGCTGCTGGGCGTGGGCAACCTGCGCGGCAATCTGTTCCCGGTGATCGATCTGAAGCAGTTCCTGGAGGGCCGGCGTACGGTGCTGCAGGAAGGTCAGCGTGTGCTGATCATGCGGCAGAGCGGCGGCGACGTCGCTCTGACCATCGATGAGCTGTACGGTCAGCGCAGTTTTGAGCAGGTCCAGGCGGTTGAACCCGGCGAGTTGGCGCAAGGGCGCTACGTCCAATTCATCGATCGTGCCTTCCGCAACGAGACGCAGGACTGGGGTGTGTTTTCCCTGGCGTTGCTGTCGCGCACTCCTGAATTCCGGCAGGCCGCGGCCTAAGCTGCGACCCCGCCATGTCATACAGATCGAGGTCGAACCATGAGTAACGCCCCAGACGCCCGCAAGACCAATAAGCTTGGCAGCGTCAGTACCAGCTTCTGGCTTGGCTTGCTGGTGTTGTCGATGATCGTGTTCGGCGCCAACACCGGCGTCGCTACCTGGCAGGGCAGTCGCCTTGCCGGTGCCGGCACTGGCGCGGCCGATCTGCAGGTGCTCTCCCAGCAGCTGGCCAACCAGGCCCGCGACGCGATTTCCGGTGACGCCAAGGCGTTTGCAACCTTCAAGGCGACCAAGAGCCGCATCGACAGCACGGTTGGCGAACTGGATGGCCGCTACGGCCAGGAAGGTTCGGTGGCCAGCGCGATTGCGCAGCTCAAGGCGACCTGGGTGCCGCTCAGCAAGAACGCCGATCAGGTCATCGCCAGCGAACCGGCGGTGCTCGGTCTGGCCGGCAACGCCGAACGCTTCTCCGCAAGCGTGCCGCAGTTGCAGGCGCAGTTAAACGAAGTGGTGCGCGCAATGACGGTCAGCGGCGCGCCTTCCTCGCAGATCTACAACACGCTGCAGCAGGTCGTGGTCGCCAGCACCATGGCGCTCCGGGTGACTGAAATGCGCGCCGGTGGCGCCGATGCGGTCGCTTCCGGCGACGCGCTGGCTCGCGACTCGGTGGTGTTCACGCAGATGCTGGAAGGCTTGCGCGCAGGCAACGACGAACTCGGTATCGCCGCGGTGCGCAACCCGGCCGCGCTGTCGGCGCTAGAGCAGTCGCAGGCGCAGTGGACGACGATGAAGCATGACGTCGACGACATCCTCGCCAGCTCGCGCAATCTGTTCGCCGCGCAGTCCTCGGCCGCAGCGTTGACCGCCGGCTCCAACAGGATGCTTGACGACAGCAAGAAGCTGTTCGATGCATTCTCGGCGTTCGGTTCGGTTCGCGACACGCGCCTGTTTCCGAACTTCTGGTTGGGCGTGGTGTCCGGCCTGGTGGCCCTGCTGGCCATCGTGGGTTTCGTCTGGAGCTGGGTGCGGGTGCGTTCGCGCGAGCAGGACGTACGCTACCAGGCGCAGGTGGAATTCAGCAGCCGCAACCAGCAGGCGATTATGCGGTTGCTGGACGAAATCAGCTCGCTCGGTGAGGGTGACCTGACCGTCAAGGCATCGGTGACCGAGGACATGACCGGCGCGATCGCGGACGCCATCAACTATGCCGTGGACGAACTGCGCCACTTGGTGACCACGATCAACGACACCTCGGCGAAAGTTGCCGTGTCGACGCAGGAAACCCGGGCCACCGCGATGCAGCTGGCCGAAGCGGCCGGCCAGCAGGCTAATCAGATCAACACTGCTTCCGAACGCATCAGCGAAATCGCCGCCAGCATCGAACAAGTGTCGCGCACCTCAACCGAGTCGGCCGAAGTGGCGCAGCGCTCTGTGGTCATCGCCGCCGAAGGTGCCGGCGTAGTGCGCGAGACGATTCAGGGCATGGACCAGATCCGCGACCAGATCCAGGAAACCTCCAAGCGCATCAAGCGGCTGGGCGAATCCTCGCAGGAGATTGGCTCGATCGTGGAGCTGATCAACGACATTTCCGAGCAGACCAACATTCTGGCGCTTAACGCTGCGGTGCAGGCCGCCTCGGCGGGCGAGGCAGGTCGCGGTTTCGCCGTGGTGGCCGACGAAGTGCAGCGTTTGGCAGAACGCACCTCCGGTGCGACCCGACGCATCGAAGGTCTGGTCCAGACCATTCAGGCCGATACCAACGAAGCGGTCAGCTCGATGGAGCAGACCACGTCCGAAGTGGTGTCCGGTGCGCGTCTGGCCGAAGAAGCCGGGACCGCGCTGACCGAAATCGAGCGCGTGTCCAACGCCTTGAACAACCTGATCAAGAACATTTCCATCGCCGCGCACCAGCAGTCGGCCGCAGCGACGGATATCACACATACCATGGGCGTGATCCGTCAGATCACCAGCCAGACATCGCAAGGTGCGGAGCAGACGGCTGATTCGATCGGCAACCTTGCCGAGCTCGCTGCCGATCTGCGCCGTTCGGTCGCCGACTTCAAGCTGCCGGCGTGACCACGACGCGGAACGGGAAAGGATCACAGCAGATGGCGCGTAGTAGCGTTACGTCGATGCAGGAAGTGACCGGTTGCCGCGCTGGCGGCAAGTCGGTCGTCGTCAGGGGGCTGCGATGAGCGCGCTTCGCGATGCGATGAGTCATGCCGCACTAGGCTGGGTCAAGCCGGAGCTGGACGAGACGTTGCGCCAGGCGCGCAACGAGATCGAATACTTCGCCGAAGAACCGTCCGACACCAGTCGGATGCGTTTGTGCGCCGGCTATCTGCACCAGGTGCAGGGCACGCTGCGCATGGTCGAGTTGTACGCGCCAGCGATGGTGGCCGAGGAACTTGAGCTGCTCGCCCAGGCCGTGCAGGTCGGTGAAGTAGCCGACCGCGATGAAGCCTGCGCCATGCTGATGCGCGGTACCGTGCTGCTGCCCGATTATCTGGAGCGCCTGCAGAATGGTCATCGCGATATTCCGATCGTGCTACTGCCGCTGCTCAATGAAATCCGCGCCACGCGTGGCCAGCCGGGTCTCAACGAGAGCGTGTTGTTCGCGTTCGACCCGCAGGCCGGTGTCGCCACCGAGGCCGAGCTGAATCACGCCCGCGGCAGTCTGAGCGGACGCAATCGCGAATTGCTCGACACCGTCGGCAATGCGGTCAAGGAAGAATTGCTGCGGGTCAAAGATGCGCTGGATTTGCACCTGCGCATCGGCGGCGACATCGCCGAACTGCAGACCCAGGTCAAGGATCTCGGCAGCGTTGCCGACACGCTGGGCATGATGGGCCTGGGCGTTGCACGTAACGTCGTCGTGCAGCAGCGCGATGCGCTGGCGCGCGTGGTCGGTGGCCATATGCAGATGGACGAAGGCGTGCTGCTGGATATCGCCGGCGCGCTGCTGTACGTCGATGCCGCGCTGGACGACCAGGTCGCCAGTCTTGGCGCCGATATTGGCGATGGCAACGAAGCCAGCAGCAATGCGGATTCGGCGCAAATGCGACGCACGGTGGACGTGCTGGCGCGGGAAGCGATCGGCAACTTCGGCGCGGCGCGCGAGCATTTCGTCGCCTTCATCGAAACCAATTGGGATCACGCCCGTCTGACCGATGTGCCGCATCTGCTCGGCGAAGTCGGTGGTGCGTTGCGCATACTGGAACTGCCGCAGGCCGCTGATTATCTGGAAGGTGTGCGTCGTTACGTTGATCTGGAACTGATCGGCAAACACCGCGTGCCCAGCGGGCGCCAGCTGGATACCTTGGCCGATGCGATGGCCAGCCTTGAGTACTACCTGGAAGCCCTGCGCGAACGCCGTCCTGGCCGCGAAGAGATTCTAGACATTACCCGCAACAGCCTGGAAACGCTCCGTTACTGGCCGTTGCCGTCGGGCCGGCCGTCCGAATTGCCGGTCGGTGCCGACCAGCCGGACACTGTGGTCGAACCGCAGCCGGTTGCCGGCTCGCTCGTCCAGCACGCCGCCACGCCGGGGGCTGCGGCCAACGATGCCGCGCTCACGCCATCGCTGCAATGGGCCAACGAAACCTTGGTCGAGGCACCGTTTGCTGCCAGCGTGGTGCACGACACCGGCGCTGCCGCCGCCGATACGGTGTTTTCTTTCGACCCGGTCGCCGCCGAAGAAACCGTGTCCGGTCAGGCGCACGTGCCGTTTACGGTTGCGCCGCTGGACCTGTCCGACGACGGTGCGCAAGCGCCAGGCGACTGGCAGCTGAAAACCGCTGAGCAGGCTGCACCGTTCGCCACCTCCGCGTTCGACCCGGTGTCGGCCGAGCAGGACGGCAACGTGTCGGCAGATGCCGCGCAGGTCAGCTATACCGTTGATCTCAGTGCGCTGGAGCAGGACGAAGTCGCAACGCTGGTTGCTGCAGATGAAGCGCCGTTGCAGATCGAACGCATCGATGTGCCTGGCGATGCGAATCAGACTGAAGTTCCGTTGGACTTCATCGCCGAGACCGCAATCCACCGCGCACAGACCGGCATCGAAGATGCCTTCTCGCCACCGTCTTTGCCGCCCGTTCCGCCGCAGGAACTGGACGACCCGTTCGTCGAATCCGCGCCTGAGCCGCAGCATGCGCTTGCCGAAGAAGCCCCCGAACAGAGCACGCCGCGCGTACAGCAGGCCGTGGTCAGCGCGTTCGAACTGGATGACGCATCGGCTGCGTTTCTGGCGCAGCTAGACGCTGCCGCTGCGCAGTTTGATGTGGAACGTCCGCGAGGGCCGCTGACCACGGATGCCGACGCCGAGTCTGCGCAGGCAGCGCCCGAGCAAGCAGCAAGCGAGCCTTTGCCAGCCAGTGCCGATGCCGGCATCTTTGGAGGTTTCGGCGACAGCGATATCGACGACGATATTCGCGAGGTCTTCCTCGAAGAATTCGACGAAGAACTGGTCAACCTTGGGCAACTGCTGCCGGTATGGCGTGCCTCCCCGAACAGCCCGGAAAAACTGCGTCCGATCCGCCGTGTCTTCCATACCTTGAAGGGCAGTGGTTGTCTGGTTGGCGCCCATGTGCTGGGCGAGTTCAGCTGGAAGATCGAGAGCATGCTCAACCGCGTGCTCGACAACTCACGGCCGGCCAGTCCGGCCGTAGTGGCGGCGGTCGAGCTGGCCTACGAGGTATTGCCGCAGTTCACTGCCGCGCTGCGCGACCAGGGCCGCATCAGCGCCGATCTGCCGGAAATCCAGGCAGTTGCCGAGCGCGTTGCTGCGGGCGAAGAAATCTACTACGTGCCCGCAACCGCGACACCGGTGGCCGCAGATGCGGCCGTCATTCCGGCTGCCGCCGGCATCTTCGCTGCCAGTGGCGGGACGCCTGCGTTGGTCGACAGCGTGCTGCGCGAGATTCTGGAAGCCGAAGTCGCAGCGCATCTGGACACGGTCAACGCCTGGTTGCAGGCCAGCCAGGCCGAACCGCAGTTGGCCACCGAAGAATTGCTGCGCGCCGTGCACACGATGAGTGGCGCGTTCGCGATGACCGACGTGCCGGAAATCACCCTGGTGACCACGCCAGCCGAAAGTTACGTCAAGCGTCTGCTTGCCGCATCGGTAACGCCGTCTGCGGAAGGTGTCGAAGCGATCGCGGCAACCGCCGCTGCGATCGTCACGACCGTGACCGCGTTGCGCGCCGATGCGCCGCTGATTCCGTCGTTCGCAGCATTGACGGAGCGCTTGCGCGCGTTGGTGGATACGTTGCCGAAAGCGCAGTGGCCGCCACAGGTATTCCCGGACGAACTGGACGATCTCGACGCGCCCAGCGATGCTGCAGTTGCCAGCAACGCGGCGGTCGGACTGACCGGCGCGCAGGATCTATCGCCGTATATCGATGCGAGCGAACAGCTGTCCGATGCTGCCGTGCCGACGCATGGTGCCGACCAAGCACAGCCACAGCATGCCGAGGCGCCGTCGGCCGAAGATGCGCAAGTGGCGACTACTGAAGACTGGACGCCGGAAACCGCGGCGCTGGACAGCGTATCGACCGATCAGGACGGCCATTCGGGCGACCAAGCCGAGTACGCAGACGTGGCTGCTTCGTACGAGCACGATGCGGTGGCCGCGCAGGAGCAGCCTGCCGACGAGCAGGCCCATTCGGGCAGGCAAGCGCAGTCGGACGGGCAATTGCACGAACATGCGGTGGAAGCCGAGCCAACCGACGCCGAGCACACCGCCGAGGCACTGCCTGACGACACCATCGAGTCGGTACAGGCGTTCGAGATGGCGCAGGTGGCCGATCAGGTCGAAGAGACTGGCGATCGGCAATCTGAAACCGCGGCGGAGCTGCATGCCGAGACGGGTGTCGCTACCGACGCACAGCACGGCGATGCATACGCATCGCTCGAAGCGACTGCGGCGACAGATCATGTCGAGCACGCGGAGCAGACCCGACAGAGCGAGCTCGCCACCGAACACCAAGACACCACCGCTGCAGCCTTCAGCGCACCAGTTGAAGAAGCTGCACCGGCCGACACCACTGCCAACGATGCTGGCGCAGCATTCGATACCGGCCCGCTCAACTTTGACCAGCTCGATGGCGAACTCGTCGACATCTTCGTCGAGGAAGGCCGCGATCTGTTGGACCATTGCGATGGTCTGATCGCCCGCATGCGCGAAGTGCAGGACGACCGCGATGTCCTGAACGGACTGCAGCGCGATCTGCACACGCTCAAGGGCGGCGCGCGCATGGCTGGCATCAATGCCATCGGCGATCTCGGCCATGCGATCGAATCGCTGCTCGAAGCCGTGGCGGCCAACCGTACCGACATCGATCGTGATGACGTGCGCTTGTTCGAGCGCGGCTTCGATCGTCTGCACCAGTTGCTGACCCGCACCGGCATGCACCGTGCCGTGGCGATGCCGACCGACCTAGTGGAAGCTTTCGAAACCCGCACCCGTGGCCGCAACGCGGCACCGCCCAGCGATGCCGATGTGCGTGCAATCGCCAAGGCGTCGGTGGAACCGGCACCGTTGTCCGCACCGATTCCGGTCGAGGGTCAGACCGAAGAAGACGTCCTGCCGCGCGTTCAGCAGGAACAGGTGCGCGTGCGCGCCGACCTGCTGGACCGCCTGGTCAACCACGCTGGCGAAGTGGCGATCTACCGTTCGCGCCTGGAACAGCAGTTGGGCGCATTTCGTGGCGCCATGGGCGAACTGGATCGCACCAACGCCCGTCTGCGCGACCAATTGCGGCGTCTGGATCTTGAAACCGAAGCGCAGATCGTCGCGCGTTATCAGCGCGAGCAGGACCAGGGCGACCGCACCTTCGATCCGCTGGAACTGGACCGTTTCTCCACCCTGCAGCAGCTCAGCCGCGCGCTGAACGAATCGGCCGCCGATTTGGGCGGCCTGCAAGGGGTGCTGGAAAATCTCTCGCGTCAGTACGACGGCCTGCTGCAACAGCAGTCGCGCGTCAGTTCCGAGCTGCAGGACGGCCTGCTGCGTACGCGCATGGTGCCATTCGATGGGCTGGTGCCGCGTCTGCGCCGTGTGGTGCGCCAGGCGGCCAGCGACACCGGCAAGCAAGTGCATCTGCTGCTGGAAGGCACCCAGGGTGAACTCGATCGCAACGTGCTGGATCGCATGATTGCGCCGTTGGAACACATGCTGCGCAACTCGGTAGCGCATGGCCTGGAAACGCCGGAGCAACGGCGTAGCGCAGGCAAGCCGGAAGAAGGCAGCATCGCGATCCGTCTGCGCCGCGAAGGCTCGGAAATCGTGCTGGAAGTGGCCGACGACGGCGCCGGGCTGGACCGCGAGGCGATCCGTCACCGCGGCGAGCAGCGCGGCCTGATCGAACCCGGCCAGGCGCTTGGCGATGCCGAGCTGGATGGCCTGATTTTCGCTTCCGGTTTCAGCACCTCCGAGCAGGTCAGCCAGCTGGCTGGCCGTGGCGTGGGTATGGACGTGGTGGGCAACGAAGTGCGTCAGCTCGGCGGCTCGGTGGATATCCGCTCGGTGCGCGGCCAGGGCGTCACCTTTACCCTGCGCCTGCCGCAGACGCTGGCGGTCACCCAGGCGGTGTTCGTACGCATCGGCGACACCGTGTTTGCGGTGCCGGTGGGTTCGGTCAGCGGTATCGGACACATCTCGCGCATCCGTTACGAGTCCGGCGAGGGCGGTTACCACTACGCTGGCGAGCAATACGTGCTGCACGACCTCGGCTCGCTGGTCGGCCAGGCCGCGGCCAGTGCCGATGGTCAGGCGCAGGTGCCGTTGTTGCTGGTACGTGCGGGCGATCTGCGCGCGGCCGTGGCGATCGACCAGGTGCTGGGCAACCGCGAAATCGTGGTCAAGCCGGTGGGCCTGCAGATCGCCTCGGTGCCGGGCATCTACGGCGCTACCATCACCGGCGATGGTAGCGTGGTGGTGATCCTGGACATCGCTCCACTGGTGCGTCGTTACCTCGCACAGCCCGCGCGTCCGGCACTGGAAACCCAGGCCGAATCGCAGCGCCAGGTGCCATTGGTAATGGTGGTTGATGACTCGCTGACCATGCGCAAGGTCACCAGCCGCGTGCTGGAACGCCATAACCTGGACATCACCACCGCACGCGATGGTGTCGAGGCGATGAAATTGCTCGAAGAGCGCGTGCCCGACCTGATGCTGCTGGATATCGAAATGCCGCGCATGGACGGCTACGAACTGGCGGCCGCGATGCGCGCCGACCCGCGTTTCAAGGCGGTGCCGATCATGATGATCACCTCGCGCAGTGGCCAGAAGCATCGCCAGCGTGCCTTCGAGATCGGCGTGCAGCGTTACCTGGGCAAGCCTTACCAGGAGTTGGATCTGATGCGAAACGTGTACGACCTGCTGGGGATCGCCCGTGTCCGAGAATAATGGCGCAATGGGAACTCCGGTCGCCCTGCTGGGCCGGCCCGGTCAGGCGCGCGAGCGCCTGCGTGAAGCACTCGGCCTTGCCGGTGCGAAAGTGGTGCTGGAAGACGAACCGTCGGCGGTGGACGTGCAGATGCTGCGCGACGCCGCGCCGGTAGCGATACTGGTCTCGCTGGAACCGTCGATCGAGGACGCGCTGGAGGCGCTGGAACCTGCCTTCAATCTGCCCGGAGTTACGGTGATCTTCGACGAGGCCGAGCTGACCGTGCGTCGCGAGGGCTGGGAAGCGCAGCGTTGGGTGCGCCATCTGGCCGCCAAACTGCACGGCCACTCAGACGTGTTGCCGCCGGGCACCGAAAGCGAACCGTCGCTGCAGCCTGAGCCGGGTCTGGAGCGCGCGCCGCGTCGGCACTTGGATCTGCAGCTTGGTCAACATCTGCAAGCGGCCGCGCACGCATTCGAAAGCATGCCCAGCGATGCGTTATTCATGCGCACTGCCGGTTCTGCCGACGCAGCGGTGGCCAAAGACACGCCGGGCCTGACGCTGGCCGATTCCAGCACCTGGGGTCTGGTCGACGATGTCGCTGTGGTGGTACGCCCGCGTGCCGAGCTGGATCTGGCCGCGCTGTCAACCGGCGGTCTGTCGCTGGTGGAGTTGGATCAGACCGGCGCAACCACCGGTGCGGTGCTGGTGATGGCCGGCATCGGGGGACCGGATGCGATCCGGCGTCTGCTGGCTGCATTGCCGCCGGAATTTCCGCGCGCGGTGCTGGTGCGCATGAGCCTGGATGGTGGCCAGTACGGCAACCTGGTGCGACAGATAGGCCGGGTGTCTGCGCTGCCTGTAGAACTGGGTGAAGTTGGCCAGATGGTCGTGGCGGGCAAGGTATATGTGCTGCCTGAAGAGGTGGGTGTGCAGCAGCGTGCAGGTGCGCTGGCCTTCGTGGCAAAGGCCGATCCTGTCGGGCTGATTGCCGCGCTGCCGCCGACCGACAGTGCGGTGCTGATGCTCAGCGGCGCCAACGAGGCGCTGGTCGATGCGTCGCTGGCGCTGGCAAAGCAGGGCGGCTGGTTGGCGGGTCAGTCCGCCGACGGTTGTTACGACCCGGCCGCGGCTGCGCGTCTGGCACTCCAAGGCATTTTGACCGGCGACCCAGCGCAGTTGGCGCAGGCCTTGGCACAGCGTTGGCCGGCGTAAGCCGGGCGCTTCTTCTTCAATCGGAATCATGCGATGAGCTATGCCAACTAATGACGAAATCCGCGGCGTCCTGATCCAGGCCGGACAGGAGCGCGTGCTGCTGCCCAATGCAACGGTGGCCGAGGTGATGTCGCGCGTGCCGGTCGAGCCGCTGCCCGACATGCCGCGCTGGGTAGTCGGGCGCATCGACTGGTATGGCTGGAAGGTGCCACTGCTGTCGTTCGCGCGCTTCAGCGGCATAGGCGAAGAGCCCACCGCAGTCAACAACAAGGTGATCGTGCTGAAGGCACTGGGCGGCAATCCGGCGTTGCCGTATTTCGCGCTGTTGACCGCGTCGTTCCCGCAGCTCATCTCGCTGCCGCGCGATGGCCTGCTGGCCGACGCATCGGAAGATGCGTTGCCCGATGGCGTGCATATGCGCGTACTGCTGGGCAAGCAGAATGCGCTGCTGCCGAATCTGGACGCGATCGAGGCGCAGGTCAGTCAGGCATTTGCGGCGGCCGCTGCCTAAGAGTTGTAATCCCCACGGCCGCGGCGGCAGGCCCCTGTACGGGCGTTTGTCATGAGCATTCCTATATTCGCACCGGTCCGGCATCCCGATGGTGTGGTGTTGTGTGACCTGGCGGTGGTCGATCCGACTGCGATGGCCGACTACCACACGCGCAATCGCGCTCGCTTGGCCGGTGCGATGCCGCTGCGTCCGCCTGCGTTCTACACCACCGAAGGTTGGCGTCGCCTGTGTATCGCGTATCGCAGCGCGGTGCCCGGCGAACGTGAGTTGCAACTGGTGTTGTTGCACGGCGAGCAAGTGATCGGCACGACCGGTTTTACCCAGATCCAGCGCGGCGCATTTCAGGCCTGCCACATGGGTTACGGCCTGGACGCGGCGCAGCAGGGGCGTGGTTTGATCCAGTGGGCAGCCACGCAAGGCATCGCCTTCGCGTTCGGCCCACTCGGCTTGCATCGAGTGATGGCGCAATACGTCCCCGACAATCTGCGTAGTGCGCGTGTGCTGCAACGGCTGGGTTTCCAGATCGAAGGCTACGCGCGCCGCTATCTGCAATTGAACGGCGTCTGGCGCGACCATGTGCTGACCAGCAGGTTGCGCGAGGACGATTGGGGGCAGGGTGTCGACGAGCATTAAGAGTAGCTAACAAAACGACTGCGCTCACCGCCAGGCGGTCGCAGCCGGTGCTCGGAATCGGCATGTGTCAGGCTTACGCTGCGGTTGCTCCGTGCCATCCGCACCCACCTGGCGACTGCTTGCTACGGTTTGTTAGCCAATCTAAACCGGCATGCGCATCAGAGTCCGTCCCCTCAGCCCGATGCATCTGCCGGCAGGAGAGGGGCTTTCATATCGCCATTCTTTCTTCGGGACCTGGTCCGGGAGCACCGGGGCTTGGCAGGTGCGTTATTCCTGTCGTGAACTGCCTCGGCTACCTGCACAAGCACCCGGCGCGCACAAGCGCTGCTTTGCGCGGATCCGCACACGTCAGCACCGCAAGACGGTTTATCCGCACGCGGTGCTGTCGCATGATGGAAGGCTGCTACCGCATTGCGCGGCCACCTGTTTCCATCATGGAGTTGCCCGGATGATCCAACGTCGTCACTTCCTCAAGAGCACCACGTTTGGCGCGATCGCTTCCGGTTTGGCCGGTTGCGACGTGGGGGTGTTCGCGATCCAGAAGGGTTTCAGTTACGCGGTGTGCGATGCGCAGCGGCAGGATCTGCTGGTGCGCGATGAAAGCCGCTACATCCGCGAGCCGGCTCTATGAATACCTTGGGACTGGAAGTGGCTGCCGACTCGGTAGCCTCGGCACTTGCTGCGCAAAAGGGCGGTGCAATGCGCGTGGAGCTTTGCGGCGGCCTGGATGGCGGCGGGCTGACGCCTTCGTTCGGGACACTGGCGGTGGCACGCGAGCGCTTGCAGATTCCGTTGTATGTGCTGATTCGTCCACGGGTGGGCGATTTCGTGTTCGATGCGGCCGAGGTCGAGGTAATGCGGCGCGATGTGGAGCAATGCGTGCGGCTAGGTTGCGACGGCGTGGTGCTGGGCGCACTGGACCGGGGCGGGCAGGTGGATATGGCCACGATGCGGGTGTTGATCGCGACCGCAGGTTCGCTCGGCGTGACCTTCCATCGCGCGATCGATGTCAGTGCTGATCCGTCGCGCGCATTGGAAGACGCAATCACGTTGGGATGCCAGCGCGTGTTGACCTCAGGTGCGCGTGCAAGCGCCCTCGCGGGCATCGACGCCATTGCCGCATTGGTGCGCCAGGCCGGGGAGCGTATCAGCGTGATGCCCGGGGCTGGCGTCTGCGAGCACAACCTTCTGCTCTTGCGCGAACGCACCTGCGCACACGAATTTCATGCCTCCTTGCGCAGCACGATCGCCGCGCAAGTGCAGGCTCCGCATCCTTACATCAGCGACCTGGGCGGGGACTATCAACGCACCGATGCGGTCCGGGTGCAGCGGATGGTGGAGTTGTTGCATGTCAGTTGATGTGGCAACCGAATGCGTCGGGCAGCGATGCATGCATGTCTGGTCGCACACGAACGCCGGACTGAAGACCGGGGATGCAAGGCGCTGTCGGGTTTGTGTTGCCGATGCCCTTGTCGCTCTTGCAAGTCGCCAGCTACTCGCTTCTGCAGGAGCGCTTCACGTGCTCGCGGGCGGTGTCATATCGGCATGCAGAGACCCTTGGTGCGCCTCGGCAGGCTGTGTGTTTTCGGTCGCATCATCGGGTATGTGAGTTGCCACCAGAGGAAAATATTCTTCATATACAGGGTGTTTGGCGAGGAGCATCTCCCGCAACTTCCACATCTGAACGGCCTTGCAGAGGTTCTGCACATTGATTTCGCTGTCGTACTGATAGATAACGTCGCTCAGGTTGGCATTCTTGTCGGACTCCCACTCGGTTCTTGCGTCATCGAACTCTTCCTCCGTCCGATATATTTCGGGATCGAATTCCGGTCCGGGATTAACGAACTCCAGTATTTCATGCCAACGTTCACCCTTGCTTTCGTCGAGCAGGGTTTTCAGGGCTGGTACCTGTCCAAGCGTGGCAGGAGTTCCAGCCGGCCGCTTTCCCCGTGGGTAAAACGGGGCGCCTTCGGTGAACGGATTCCTCTCCTGCAAGACTAGATCCAGCAGATCGTGCGCGATGTTCTCGATAATGTTTTTCGCGTAATTGAGATCGCTGGCTGAAGGCGTCTGTGCTGGCCGGAGTTCGCTGAGTTTTTCTCGTAGATGAGGTGGTACGTGGATGCGGCACGTGGCAGGTAGCTTGGTAATCGAGCTCGGCAGATTTTTCAGATTGCGGCAACCTCGCAGATCAAGCTCTTCAAGCTGTGCGAGTTTGTGGATGTCTGCCGGCAGTGAGCGCAGATTGATGCAATCGCGCAGGTTGAGTTTCTTTAATGGCGCGCGCCCTGCAAAAATTGGCGGGTAGCAACGTAATTGTTCGCAGCCTCGTAAATTCAGTGTTTGCAGCATGGGTAGATCATGGATACCGACGGGCAGCGCGTTAAGTTGTGACCTGCTGGCCTCCAGGTGTTGCAGTTTCTTCAGGTGCTTGATGGATTCTGGAAGAGAGCGTAACCCTGTCCTCGATAGCTTCAGAGTGGACAGGTTGATCAGCCCTTCGGGCTCACCAGAGGCATTGCTGGTGGCAAGGCACGGCAACTGCGACAAGTGCGGGCTTGATGTGATGCAGAGCTCACGCAACTGGATCATGTTCGCGATGGACGCAGGCAGTTTCTGAATGGGGTTGTTGTGCAGCGACAGCGATTGCAGGTTCCTCAGTTCATGCATCGTTTCCGGAAGCGCCTGCAAGCCTGCTGCTGTGATGTCCATCGTCTGCAGATGAGAAAGACGGAATGTCGTCTGCTCCGGGAATTGCGGAAGAGGAGTTGTGTCGATGCTCAGCAATTCGGCATCTGGTCTGGCGGCATCGGCAAGCAGCCCTACGGTTATTTGCAGGGCGTTACGTGGCGTTATTTCGGTGGTCAAGCCTATGCTGGCATCAAACCATGCGTCATGCCACGAGCGCAAGTCGGCTGAGCGTTCGTCTCGCCACTGCGCCAGGGCGTTCTCATACGAACGCAACTGCGTACTGCGTTGTAATTGCGCGCCGACCAGCATCGGTCTGGCGGCCGACGGTGCATTGAGGAGTTGTGGTGAATCTGTAGTAGCAGTAAAGGGGAATCGGGCGCGCTCGCTGCTGTCAAACTGCGGTAGCGCTGCTGGCAGTAAAGCATCTACAAGCTCTTCATCGAGCACCATTGGCGTGCCTGCGCCGCGTGGACGTAGGCGACCTGCAATTTCAGGCCGATCACTGAAGGTTTCGGTGCCAGCAGGGGATGCGCGGCGCCGCGCGCGGTTGCCAGGTAAACGCCTGAGAAGGCCACTCAGCAGGCCAAGCGTGCCTGCGCTCTGGCCACGTGCCGGTGTCCCGTCACGGTGTGGTGCGGATGTATTGGAAGCGACCTGCTGCGGGGTCTGGCTCGGCCCTTCCGATGTGCGTGCCCGGGTAATGCGTTGCATGGCATTCCTCATTCATCGCTGCTGTACGAAGGGGATGATCAACCTGGAGCACACCGGGCAAGGTGCTTGGCGCGAAACACTTGCCGACGGGGCGAAGCGGCAGCGCGCCCTGTTGCAGAAGAGATGGGCGACGGTCATGCTGGTGACGTGCTGGATTCCAGCGTGTGGAGCTTTCATTTATGCCGCCGCCGCGCAGCGCGTGGGCGATCACCACGTGCTTGATGCGTTGGCGCTTAAGTCAGGTGTAGCTGATGTGCACCACCATTGCCGCGGAGTGGGGCCGAGTTTGCAGGACAGCTGCGCCGGCCCGGTGGTGGACTGAAACAGCACTGGATTCCAGGCTGGCAGTGCCGCGCCATCGGGACCCGCAGATGTGCCGTCGGCGATGCGTCGCGGTGTCTGCCAGCGCTGTGGGCCGCGTTGCGCGAGCCAGATGCCGACATCTGCCGCACCGTCGTGCGCGCCACCGAACCACGCCGCCAACAGGCTGCCGTCGGGTGTTTCCAGCAGCGTGGAGACATGCGCCTGCGGCGTCGTGTCGGGCGGCCTGAGGACAAAGGGCGAGGCAACCGGCGATTCCGCGTGGGCGACGACAGCGGCAAGGCTCGCAATCAGGCGGCTCGGCAGGTGTGGCGGATCCAGCGTGGTCCGGTCCTGTGCGGATTTTAAAGATACCTATTTATAATCTATTAAATACCATATGCTCTGGTCATCCCAGGCGGCCCTGGTTGCCGACCACTGCGAGGACCCTCGATGTCATCACACCTGCTCTCACCGTTGCGCTGGCTGGCCGCAATCGGTCTGACCGCACTGACCTTGCCTACTGCCATCGCGCAGAATTTCGCCGATGTGAAACCCTCGCCGCAGCAGGTGGCCTGGCAGGATCTGGCATTCGGCGTGATCGTGCACTTCAATCCCAACACTTGGCTTGATCGGGAGTGGGGCGACGGCACGGCCAGCCCGAAGACCTTCAACCCTACCAATGTGGATCCGGGCCAGTGGGTGCGCGCGGCCAAATCGGCAGGTGCCAGCTACGTGATTCTGGTGGCCAAGCACCACGACGGCTTTGCGCTGTGGCCTACTGCCGAGAGCAATTACTCGGTCAAGAACAGTCCGTGGATGGGTGGCAAGGGCGACCTGGTCAAGCTCACCAGCGATGCGGTGCGCAAGGAAGGCATGGGCTTTGGCGTGTACCTGTCGCCATGGGATCGCCACGAGCCGAAGTACGCTGATTCGAAGGCCTATGACACGTTCTATGCCGCGCAGCTGGTGGAGCTTGCCTCGCATTACGGTCCTATCACAGAGTGGTGGCTGGACGGCGCCGGCAGTGCCGGGCACGTGTACAACTTCGACAAGTACATGGAAGAGTTGCGCACTTATCAGGCCAACGCGATGGTGTTCGCCGACACCGCCTTGTTCGAGTACGGCGATGTGCGTTGGGTAGGCAATGAGGCCGGTTTCATCGAAGGCGAAAACTGGAACGTGATCGACCGCCACGGTTATCTGCGTTGGCGCCCGGTGGAAGTGGATACGCCGCTGCACAAGTTGCAATGGTTCTGGCATCCCAACAGCGATCAGACGCTCAAGAGCGTGGATGAGCTGGTGGAAATCTGGGAAAAGAGCGTGGGCCTGGGCGGCCAGTTGGTGCTCGGCATTGCGCCGGACAAGCGTGGTGTATTGCCGGACGCAGATGTGAGCCGTCTGCAGGAACTCGGGCAGGCGATTCAGGCGCGTTACGGTGCGGGCAAGAATCTGGTGGAGGGCAACCTCAAGAAGCCCGATGGCATCGACGCAGCAGTGGATGGCGATCGCGAGACGTTCTGGAGCGCGCCGGCGGGGTCGCATAGCGCGGTGCTGGAGCTGCAATTCAAGCAACCGGTGACGTTCGACAGTGCGTTGAGTATGGAGTGGATCAACGACGGGCAGTTGGTGCACAAGTATGCCGTTGAAGCGTGGCAGGACGGTAAGTGGGTGCCGTTGGCGAAGGCGCAGGCGATCGGGCGGATGAAGATCGATCACTTCGCGCCAATGACTGCTTCACGGGTGCGGTTGAATATTCAGTCCAGTGCGGCCGCTGTGCATATTCGTGAGTTTCAGTTATTTAATACTGGGGTCGGGGCGCGTTGAGTTTGTTTGATTGTGTGTATGGAGTGGGGCGGCGAATTCAACTCCGATTCGCAACGCTGTTGAGGACCTCCTCGGAGAAGACTTCGGGGGGCGTTTTGAATCCGAGTATGTTGCGCGGACGATTGTAGAGCCGCTGCTCGATCCATCGTAGGTGCGCATCGGTGATGGTGCTAAAATCGGTCTGTCGTGGCAAGGACTGGCGCGTCAACCCGTTGGCATTTTCGTTGCTGCCTAGCTGCCATGCGCAGTACGGATCTGCAAAGTAGAAATCTCTCTGCAAGCAGACGGCAATGAGCCGATGATCAGCAAACTCCTTGCCGTTGTCGGCGGTGAGGGTGTGCACTGTATGGCGTAGGCCACCCAGCCGCTGGACGATGGCGTTGCGTACGTTCTCGGCGGTGCCGTCAGACGAGTAAGCCAGCAGATGCAGGCGACTGCGGCGTTCGGTCATGCTGACCACCACGGCCTTTCCGTGTGAGGCCCTGATGATATCCAGCTCCCAGTCACCGATACGGCTTCGTTGCTCCACCACGCTTGGGCGCTGTGTCCAGCTGCGCCGATGTGTCAGCTGCCCGCGGCCATCGCGCATGCCCCGCCGACGGCGCTTGCGCCGGCGCTTGCGTAGATGCGTGAACAACTGACCACCGCGCTTCTGGTCGGCGTAGATGTGCCGATAGATCCATTCCTGACTGGCCAAGCCGGTGCGACCTGCAATCTGTTCCGGGCTGAAGTCCTCGCCCAGCAAGACCTCGATCTGTGTGATGCGCTCAGCGTCGATGCGTGGACGCCGGCTGGCCTGCGTGCGCCGATGCTCGCTGAGGCGCTGCGCGTGATCTGGCAGATACTGCCGAGCGTGCTGGTTGCGACGCAGTTCGCGGCTGATCGTGCTGGGCGCACGCTCCAACGCATCGGCCATGGCGCGCAGCGACATGCCGGTTTCGTATAACGCATGTAGACGGTATCGTTCTGACAGGTCCAGGCGGCTGGATGACATGGGCACCTCCACTTGGTGGTGAAGTCGCTCAGGTCAGGTCGCCTGGACTGCTTCACAACCGTTGGTGTTGCGATTCAGAGTTGAATTCGCCAAGCGAAAAATCGACTCCTGTGAGATTGAGCGTTTCGCATTGCTGGCGAGTGGAAACCGCCGGAATAGCGGCCTCGGCTCTGGAGCTGAACCGGGGCGCCGCCGTCGCCCTGTGCGTCGCATTGCGTAGACAATTACTGTGGCGAGATTCCGATCCCGCCCCCCGCGTACCCATTGTGGCGCCGAGTTCGCAGGGTTTTGGGCTACGGGCCAATCTCGATCGATTCAGTCATGGAGTCATTTTAAGTTCAGGTTTGTATGCCGGCCGTCGCGCTATAGTGGAAACGTTTGTTCCCCATGGAAGAAGCGAACAATGTGGCTCCCCACTGCAGCTACAGCGCTCTCCGCTTTGCTGGAACGCCAGACCTCGCGGTTGATGCGACTGAGCTTTCCAAACGACGACGGTCCTTCCGCGGTCCTGCTCCCTGAGAAGCTGGTTGCAGACGAGGCGCTGTCCCGGGATTTCGAGTACACGTTGACGCTCCTCTCCGAGGACGCAGCAATCCCCGCCAAGTCGCTGATAGGCAAGATGGCCACCATCGAGTTGGTGCGCCGCGACGGCGGCCCGCGCTACTTCAACGGCTACGTCTTCGAGTTCGGGCGCATCAGCACGGACGGTGGCATTGCGCACTACCGCATGGTGCTGCGCCCGTGGATGGCGTTTTTGCACTTCCGTCAGAACAGTGGCCCTATTCAACAAACAACGATCGCTGCCCTCACGGACGAGATTCTTGGTCGCTATCAATTCCACGACTATCGGACCCAGTTGGGAAGCGTCCCTGATCTGACACAAACCGCAGTCATGCAGTGGGGTGAGTCCGACGCAAATTTCCTGCACCGCTGGTGGGAAGTAAGGGGTTGGTACTATGGCTACGAACACCGAGCGGACGGCCATACGCTAGTGTTGTGCGATGACTCAGCGCAGGCGCGGGCAATCGATGGCCGATCGCAGGTGCGCTATTTCACCGAAGGTGGACCGGACGATGACGATGCCATCGCCGAATGGTCGCCGGCGCGCCGCTTGTCTTCAACGCACTATTCGGTGAGCAGCTTCGATTTCAAGAATCCTCAGCGCCCCCTGACGGCACTTGTTCCCACGATCAACCAGCAGGGCGACGTGCCCGAGTTGGAGGTTTACGAGCATACCGGCGCCTACGGCTTTAGGACGGTAGAGGATGGCGAGCAACGTGCGAAGCTCAGCATGGAGGCGATCGAGGCCAAAGCCAAGCACTACGAGGGCCGCAGCAATTCACCGAGGCTGCAACCCAACCGCCACTTCGACCTGATCGAGCATTTCGAGCACGATCAGGATGCGGAAGACGATCGCCGTTTCTTTGTCGTGAGCGTGCGCCACGAGGTCGTCAACAATCACCTCGCCGATGAACCCGCCCGGTACAGCAACGTGGCAGTTGCGATCCGGCAGAATGTGCCCTGGCGACCAGGCCGGGGCTATAACAGCGACTGGCCGCGGGCATATGGGTTGCACAGCGCGGTCGTCGTCGGGCCGGAGGGAGAGGAAATCGACTGCGACGAGTACGGGCGAGTTGCGGTGCAGTTCCTCAACGACCGGGTCGGCCAGTACAACGAGAAGAGCTACTACCGGGTGCGGGTTGCAACGCCGATGGGAGGCGACCGGTTCGGCTTCCAAGCGGTTCCGCGCATTGGTCAGGAAGTCATCATGCAGTTTCTTGATGGCGACCCGGATCGGCCGATGATCACTGGTGTGGTATCGAACCAGCAGCATATGCCGCCATGGACCTTGCCGAACAACAAGACTCAAACCGGCATTCTGACGCGCTCCACGCAGGGTGGAGGATATGAGAACGCCAACGCGCTGCGGTTTGAGGACAAGAAGGGCGAGGAGCAAGTGTGGCTCCACGCGGAAAAAAACCAGGACATCGAAGTCGAGAACGATGAATCGCACTGGGTGGGAAACGACCGGAAGAAGACGATCGATCGAGACGAGACGGTTTACGTCAAACGTGATCGTACCGAAACGGTAGATCGTAACGAGAATATCACGGTCCACAACGATCGCCAGGAACGGGTGGACCACAACGAGCGGATATCCATCGGCGACAATCGGACCGAGGATGTGGGCCAGAACGAAAAGCTCTCGATTGGCCTGAACCGGACCAAGCACGTCGGCCTCTCCGAGCGCAGTCATATCGGCAACAATCAGACGATCAATATCGGCCGCTTCAAAAGCGAAAGCATCGGTATGGCCAGCCTTCAGAACGTGGGCTTGGGCAAGATGACCAATATCGGCATGGGCTACAACCGCAACGTCGGCATGGCGATGATTTCGGTGGTTGGGCTAAACCGAAGCGATCATATTGGTAAGATCTGGTCCCTGTCGGCTGGCGACAAGATCGAGTTGAAGGTTGGCAGTTCCCAGCTGACGCTGACTCCGGACGCAATCTACCTCACGGCTAAGACCATCCACCTCAAGGCGCAGGAGGTTGTACACGCCGATGCGCCCAAGGACATCCATCTCAATAGCGGCACTGCCCAGCCCGCTCCCGGATTTAACGGTACTGGTGGTGCGGTTGCGGGCGTTGCCGGTGCCGCCCTCGGTATCGCGGGTATGGCTGGCTCCCTGGGCAAGGATCACCAGCGCATAGCCGAGAACAATGCCAAGGCCGCCGCACCCGATGGCGCGATCAGCGGCGTACTGGACCGCACGGCACCCGCACCAGCCGCCGGCACCGCCACGCCGCCCGCACCGGTAACCACCGGCTTGGGCGCGGATGTGGACAGGATCGCCGCCGACTCACCCGCGCTGCAATCAGATCTGCAGGCGTTGCAGGCGGATCGCTGGACCATCGAACACGGACCCGCAGGCGGAGGATCGTACGCTGATCGCGATGCCACCCCTCCCGTCATCGTCATCGACGGAGCGCAACAAGGCAATGCTGCGCAGACCGCGCAGACTCTGTCGCACGAGGTCGGACATGCCATGTACGACTACCAGCCGGACTTCTCGACGAAGGATGCTTACGTCAATGGTGCCTTGGCCGACGAGGGCGCGGCAACGTTGAACAACATCAAAGTGCAGCGGGAAATCCTGAACGCCACGCAGCAGGGAACCGATATCGGTATCGCGGGCAACAGTTCGAACCACGCGGCCTATAACGCGGCTTATGAACAATTTCTGGTGGATGGGGATGCAGCCAAGGCCCGAGAGACCATTGGCGGGATCTTCGGCACTGGCGAGAGATCTTCTGTCCTAGTCAACGGCCAGCAAGTCAACTATCACGATTACTATGGTGACTGGTATGACCACAACAGCGGTCCGTAGGCGAGCCGCGTATTTTCTCTATGCGCTGGCAATGACCGGATGCGCCAGCAGTCAAGCTAAGAATTTTGAGGACTCCACCATGAGCGCACCCACCATCTGGCAGTTGATCGAAAATCTCACCCATCAGATGCCACTGACGCCGGAAAAAGTAGCTGCGACCATTGGCACGCCGCTACAGCCGCACAAGCAGACGCCGCAACTCATTCAGTACGTGGGGGCGGGCATTCCGCTGGGTGGCAACGTGCGGATCGAGAACAGCAGCCTCGCGCTCGGACCGCAGGGTGAGTTCGATGATAAAAGCGGGCTCAGCCTGGAACTGGGCGGCGCATGCGTCACCTTGGACCAGGTGCGCGAGCACTATGGCGCGCTGAAAATTACCCAAACACCCCGGGGGCGCTCAGACAAGGAATCGACGGTGCACGTGTCGAGCCAGCCGTGGGGGAGCCTGTCATTTGCTTTCCGTGCCGGCAACCCGGATTGCTTGTACCGGGTCGGCATACGCCCGCCGCAGTCGTAGAGCCGGCACTCGGTGACGTAAGCCCTCCAAGCGCCCGTTCAGCGCGCCGCGGTTGTTGCTAGCGACGCCGCTTGGCTGCATCCCCTCCACAGTCGATCCACGAGCAGTCCACTTCTCGCGAATGGCCACCATCGACAACCGCAGTGGCTTTCCCCATGCCTGGGTGGAAAAGACCGGTCCGGGCGGTATTGTCTACGACATGCTGGCCGTTCGCGGCACCTTTGATTTTGCCGCGGGCGAGGGCGCGGTGTCGCGCTCCCCGCAGCAGATGCCGATCGTATACGGCGACGAATATGATGGCGCGGCCGCCGAGCAACCATTGCGTTCGGTATTGCGCCGAGAAGGTGACCTCGCCTTGCTCAAGCCGGCGACGGACGTCTACCTTACTGGCACGGCCCGCGCGACCAACGGCATCCCTCAGCGCACCTGGATCGCAGGCCTGCGGGTGGGCCCAGTGCGCAAGGTGCTTCGCTTGCACGGGCCACGCAGCTTCGAGCGCGCCTGGGGCCGCTGGCGGCTCTCGCCTGCCGAACCTACCGATTCGGTGCCACTGGACTACCGGCATGCGTTCGGAGGCAGTTTTTCGCTGCAGGAAGAGGAAGGAGCGCCGGCCACGCACGTGTACAAACTGGACAATCCGGCAGGCTGTGGTTGGCTCCCAGGACCGGTGGATGTCAAGGATTTGTCTAAGCCGGCGCGTAAACAGTTGCAGGCCGACCTATCTCGCCTCAAGCGGCTACAGGCACCGCAGATCGAGGCCCTGGACCAGCCGGTCCGCCATCCTGATCAGCCCTTGGCCGCTCAGGGATTCGGCCCTCTCCCCCGTTGGTGCCAGCCTCGACTGCAATATGCCGGCACCTACGACGAGCGCTGGCAGTCCGAACGCTACCCGTTGCTGCCGGAGGATTTCGACGCGCGCTTTTACCAGAGCGCCCACCCAGATCTGATCTGCGCTGGGTTTCTGAAAGGTGACGAGGCCATCGCGATGATGGGGTTGCTGCCGGAGCGGGCGGCGGTAATGCGCTTGCCGGGCG
Organism: Xanthomonas fragariae; assembly: GCF_900183975.1. NCBI lineage: Bacteria > Pseudomonadati > Pseudomonadota > Gammaproteobacteria > Lysobacterales > Lysobacteraceae > Xanthomonas > Xanthomonas fragariae. The sequence goes on along the minus strand of NZ_LT853882.1, from coordinate 3,331,832 downwards.
AGGCCGTGTTGGCAGCGGCCACTGGGGCTAGCGGCAAGAAGCAGGCAGGTCCGCTGGTCCTGGATACCGTCGGCGTCGACCTCGATGCGCGCCAGGTGCACTTGGTGTGGCGAGGTACTTTTGAGAGAGAGGATCCAATACAGCACGTCTCGCTGGGATCGATCATCTTTGCCGAGGTCAGCGGTAGCCCGCTGGCCGCGGAGAAAGGACATGGCTGACACCCCTCTAAGTGTCAATGTCCGCGGTGATGCTGCGAGCGCCTTTCGCAGCCACTTCAATATCGACAGCGCGCAACAGGCCGCGGAGGCAGCATCCAACGTCGATGGGCTTTTCGCCGCAGGGGGACATCCCTGGGCCGACGAGCCAGGCAGGCTATCCCGCCGCGATGTATTCGATTGGGCGGCGGAGGAAACCAAACGGCGCTTCGACAAGGGCATCTACAAGGACGGCGAACTCGCTGCCTCCAAGCCACACAAAGACGGGGAAGATCAGACCGGTAGCTCGCAACATGTTGCCCATGAGGGTGATTGGAAGGCGGTGTGTAGCGAGCCGGACTTCTGCAAGGTCGGCAACAGGGTCGTGCCGTTCGATAGCTATGCCGACATCAATCAGCACGTGAAGGCGTCTCCCGACGTCAAGGCGCAAGGCACGCCGGTCTACCGGGTCGGCGATACGCACAAAGGTGTGAAGGGCGATGCGGGCGCGCATGTGGTGGCCGGTACCTCGCAAGGCGGCGGTCACGTTCAATTCCTCACTGGTCAGAGTAATGTCAAGGTCAACAATCAGCCGGTGGTGCGCCAGGACAGCTTGTGTAAGGTCAACTGCGACGCTGCCGGCGTGGGCGGTGCCCTGGGCCGGGTGGTCACTGTCGAGAAGTCCGCGCGTAGCGAAGCGGAGCCCTCGGGCAAGCCCAACGCCCAGTTGCAGGCGCTGCTGGATGAGGATCAGGATCAGCGTTCTTGGTGGCAGAAGACCAAGGATGCCACCTCGGGCGCCTGGGCCAGCACCCAACGCATCGCGGAAGCCAGCTGGAACAACCCGGCAGACACGGGGGTCGGTGTTCTCAAGGGCATCGGTAACCTGCCATCGGACCTGTGGAACTTGGGTGTGGTGGGCTCCAAGTACGCCACGATCGGCGGGATCGCGAGCACCGCGACGGTCGCCGATAGCCTGAACCAGGCGGCACGAGCCGCCTACCAGGCCGGGGACATCGCGAAGGCGAATGCGCTGGCTGGCCGTGCCGGCGAGATGATGTCCTCCGGCTATGTGGACGACATCTTCGAGCTCAAGAATGATGCCCAGAAGGGCGGTTCATTTTTGTCAATGTTCGTCCCGGTGGGTGCGGTGGCAAAAGGGGCGGGCGCTTTGGGCAAGGCTGCGCGGGGTGCGCGGGCTTTGAACGAAGCCGCGGATGCGGCCCGCGGCTTGGAAGCTGCAGCTGATATCGGTCGCGGCACGGAGAGCTTGGCGGATGCTGGCAAAGCAGATGAACTAGGAAAAGGGGTTGATGCCGCAAGCGCCGGCGTGCATGTGGCGCAGCTGAGTCGCGCAGAGCGTTATGCTCAACTCATTAAGTCTAACAAACCGTGGTCTTGGAAAAAGGACTTCCCGGATGGGGAGAAGCTAACGGCGGGAGAGAAAGCCGCTATCAAACGAGAGGCCATCGAAAAGGGGCTGATCCCCGATGTTCAGTTCAAGGAGGGCACCAAGTTCCCAGACTTCGAGAAAGCTGGACTTATAGAGAAGGTGGACAACCTGCCGGAAGAGCTCTGGAAATCTGGCGACCCCGCACAATTCAGGTGGCTTGATTCTCGTATTCCGGGTGGTAAACCGGAGGGCTTCACTTGGCACCACTCAGAAATTCCCGGTAGAATGGAGTTGGTGCCTTTTGGGCCGCATAACATCATCAATCACCAGGGCGGTAGGTCCCCCGGTCTTTGGGCTGCAGGGAGTAGATAAAATGGTTATCGACGTGAAGAATGCTGTTGCTGAACCAAGCGCTGAGTGCATAACCTCGATTGAAGAGTATTGTGGTGCAAAGCTCCCTGAGGATTTTAAGTCATTTCTCAGTTACGGAAACGGCGGCATCCCGCACAAGCAATCTTTCAAAGCTGAAGGGGGCGACCGGATCATTGAACGGTTCCTGCCTTTGATGGATGATCCTGAAAGTGATCCCGCCAATGGGCAGTATGAAATCAGCGTCGTAGAGACTCAGATAGGGGAGCGCTTGGCTAGCGATCCAGATCAAGTGGGCTGCAACATCCTGCCCTTTGCGACGCTCTTCGCGGGGGACTTCCTTTGTTTTGACTTCAGGAATGATTCAGATCATCCTCAGGTTGTGATTTGGGACCACAATGCCTCGGAGGAATTTACGCCGGTTACGGTCCCAGTTGCCTCATCATTCTCTGAATTACTTGAAAAGCTGCATTAAACTTTTCCCGCTTAGAACGCTGCGCGTGAAATTGAGCGATACGCGAGTTGCCAGCGGGTAGGTTCATGCGCTTTGATTTCTCCAACGAGAGAGTGGTCAGCGAGATTTTCCTGTAGAGGCGCCGACCGACACGCCGAGCTCGGGAAAGGAGGTTCATCAATGATTACCTTCAAAAAGACTGGAGCAGGGCTCGACAAGAAGCGCATCAACCAGTTGGAAGTCACGCTCGGGTCGGTATTACCCGACGATTACCGTTCATTTCTCCGGCGATGTAATGGTGGCCACAGGCCGATCCCCGATATGCTTGAGTATGCTGGGCTAGACACTGTACGTTCCCTGACATCAATCGCTGACTTTTTTCGATAAGCGGCGCAGCCGGAGCGGATATCCGACTACCAATGCTGGCGCGGAGATCTTCCCTTTGGCCTGAGTTTTGATCACTCGCCGTCAGTCCTCATCGAGAAAGTGGGGGCTCAGCCAAATCATTGGGAGGAAGATATTACCTGGGGAGTGGCAAGATGGTATCTGCCGGATTTCTTGTTGTGGATCAATTTCGACATTCTTGACAATCGAATTGAATCGGTGAGTATCTTGGCTGCGGGCTATCGCGATGATCTGCTGGGTCAGCAGGCAAGTGAAATTGAACAGTGATAGCAAGTGGCTAGCGGAAAACAGAAGTGATCTGCTTATCGCGAAGATTGGGGATGAAAGTGCTGTGCGTTTCCGAGCGGGGGGGGCGTGTTTGGGGGGCGTTGAACCAATTGAGTAAAGAAAAAGAATTTTACTCGTTCCCGGCCAATGGTTTGATCCCTGATTGCCGCGCGATCGATGAATTGAAGAAGAGCGTGCGCCTGGATGTAAATTTTGAGAAAAGAGCTTATTTGACTTGCAAAAAGTGAAGGCTATGCAAGGCGAAATCTCAGGTACGCATAGGAGTTTTCTGACGTCGCGACGGGCGTTGGCCTGATCGCACATCCGCGCTTAGCGTCGCAATGATACGCCCAGGGTTTCCTAGACATCTCAAGGCCATGGAAAATGGTCAATTCGGAGGTGTCTATGAGCAACAAGCGGTATACGGATGAATTCAAGATCGAGGCGGTCCGGCAAGTGACCGATCGTGGTTTCAAGGTGGCAGAAGTCGCGGAGCGACTGGGTGTCACCACGCACAGCCTCTACGCCTGGCTGCGCAAGTTCGGCAAGCCTGGCGTGGTGCAGCGCGCCGAGGTGGACCAGAGCGCCGAGGTTCGGCGGCTGAAGGCAGAGTTGCGTCGAGTGACCGAGGAGCGCGACATCCTAAAAAAGGCCGCCGCGTACTTTGCCAAGGGGTAAGGGCAAAGTACGCCTTCATGCAAGCCCACTGTGGGGAATTCAGGGTGTGTGCGATGTGCCGGGTATTGCGGGTCAACCGGTCGGGCTATTACGCCTGATTGTGCTCGCCCAACAGTGAGCGCGCCAAGGAAGATGAGCGCTTGCTTGGACTGATCAAGCACCACTGGCTGGCCAGCGGCAGTGTCTATGGCATCGCAAGATCACCAGGGATCTGCGCGATCTGGGTGAGCGTTGCAGTCGCCATCGGGTGCATCGGCTGATGCGCACCGAGGGACTGCGTGCCCAGGTGGGCTATGGTCGCAAACCGCGCTTCCATGGAGGAATGCAGTGCAAGGCGGCGGCCAACCTGCTTGACCGACAGTTCGACGTGACTGAGCCGGACACAGCCTGGGCGAGCGATTTCACCTTCATCCGCACGCATGAAGGCTGGATGTACCTGGCTGTTGTGATCGATCTGTTTTCCCGGCAGGTCGTCGGCTGGGCGATGCGCGATCGGGCCGACACCGAGTTGGTCGTGCAGGCCTTGTTGTCTGCGGTGTGGCGGCGCAAACCCAACGCTGGTTGCTTGGTTCATTCGGACCAAGGGTCTGTCTACACCAGCGATGACTGGCGCAGTTTCCTGGCGTCCCATGGCGTGGTGTGCAGCATGAGTCGGCGTGGCAACTGCCACGACAACGCACCCGTGGAGAGCTTCTTCGGCCTGCTCAAACGCGAGCGGATCAGGCGGCGGATCTATCCCACCAAAGAAGCCGCACGCGCTGAGGTGTTCGACTATATCGAAATGTTCTACAACCCCAACCGCCGCCACGGTTCAACTGGCGACCTGTCCCCTGTAGAGTTTGAACGGCGCTACGCGCAACGAGGGTCTTGAGTGTCTACGGAACCCTGGGCGTATCAAACATCACCAGGCTTCGGGTCACTGCAGCAGAACGTAAGAACCATGCAATCAATCTCAGAAGTCCACTAGGGTTGACTTTGGTTTGGTAGATCGCGCTCGTCCTGGTGATCACAGTGAGTGCACAAGGAAGCCTATGACAACTCACAACGCGGCGAGTGAACTTGAGGATGTCGGTGTGCATGGTTGCATGCAGTGTGTGACCTGCGTCGATCGGACGATGGCGCGCCCGATCAGATTCTTCGGTCGGATCGGTTGTCTCTCCGAACAGCGAGCGTGACCGCCAAGCGGCGCGCTGGAATGATCAACCGCTTCAGATCTTGGCGCGTTGCTCGCGCAAACCAGTCAACTGCGTGGTCCAGTCGTTCAAGCGCGTACGTTCCTGTTCGACCACCACGGCCGGTGCGTTCTGCACGAAGGTGGCGTTGCCGAGTTTGCCGTTGCACTTGCCGATCTCGCCTTCCACGCGCTTGATTTCCTTGTCCAGTCGCGTGCGCTCGGCATCCATATCGACCAGGCCCTCCAGCGGCACCAGCAGCGTGAGCTCACCGACGATGGCGGCGGCCGACGGCGGTGTATCTTGGCCGGCCTCCAGCCAGGCGATCGCTTCGAGTTTGAGCAGGAACGATAGCTGCGAGGCGAAGCGGGCAACGCGAGTGCGATCATCGGCCGTGCCTGCCTGCAGCAGCAGGCGCACTTGCCTGGACGGCGGCACGTTCAATTCGCTGCGCACGCGGCGTAACGCCGACACCATCGACTTCAACCATTCGACATCGGCTTCCGCCGTGTTGTAGCCACCGATGTCGATATCGCCTGCCTGTGGGAACGTTTGCAACGAGATCGTGGCGGCGGTGATGCCCAGGCGTGGGGCAACCTGCTGCCACAATTCTTCGGTGACGAATGGAGTGAGCGGGTGCAGCAGACGTAGCAGCGCTTCGAGCGCGTAGAGCAGAGTGTGGCGGGTACTGGCGGCAGCTTCGATGTCCTGACCATTGAGCGCAGGCTTGGCCAGTTCGACGAACCAGTCGCACAACGCATTCCAGGCGAACTCGTACAGCGACTGCGCGAGCAGATCGAAGCGATAGCTGGCGTAGTGGGAATGCGTTTCTGCGGTGACTTTATCCAGTCGTGACAGGATCCACTTCTCCGCTTCAGTGCGCGGTTGCGGTACGCCGACAAAGCGCGCTCCTTCAGTGTTCATCAGCACAAAGCGCGTGACGTTCCATAGCTTGTTGCAGAAGTTCTTGTAGCCTTCGGCGCGGCCGAGATCGAACTTGATGTCGCGGCCGTGCGTGGCGAGCGCGGCGATGGTGAAGCGCAGCGCGTCGGCACCGTGCGCGATGATGCCGTCCGGGAATTCCTTGCGGGTGGCTTTTTCGATTTTCTCGGCCATGCGCGGCTGCATCAAGCCACTGGTGCGCTTGGCAACCAACGCATCGAAGCTGATTCCGTCGATGATGTCGAGCGGATCGAGCACGTTACCCTTGGACTTGGACATCTTCTGGCCCTGCGCATCGCGGATCAGACCAGTGATGTAGACATCACGGAACGGCACTTGGCCGGTGAAGCTGTCGGTGGCCATGATCATGCGTGCCACCCAGAAGAAGATGATGTCGAAGCCGGTGACCAGCACCGACGACGGCAGATAGCGCGCGAAACCGCGCTCGGCCATCGCGCTTGCATCTGGCCAGCCGAGCGTGGAGAACGGCCACAGCTGCGAGGAGAACCAGGTTTCCAGCACGTCGCTGTCCTGGTGCAAGGCAACCTCTGCACCAAGGCCATGCTTCGCGCGCACTTGCGCTTCGTCATGCCCGACATAGCAACGGCCGGCGTCGTCAAACCATGCCGGAATCCGGTGGCCCCACCACAGTTGGCGGCTGATGCACCAATCCTGGATGTTCTGCATCCAGTGGCGATAGGTGTTGATCCAGTTCGGCGGCACGAATTGGATGTGGCCGCTTTCCACCAGCTGCAGCCCGCGCTTGGCCAGCGCTTCCATCTTCACGAACCACTGGTCGGTGAGGTAAGGCTCGATCACCTGGCCGGTGCGATCGCCGCGCGGCACCTGTAGTTTGTGCGGCTTGGTTTCGACTAATCGACCCTCGCTTTCTAGATCGACAAGGATAAGTTTGCGGGCTTCGTAACGGTCGAGATTCCAATACTTCTCAGGAATTCCGATATCGAAAGGTAGCGCATCGCGCTCCTGAGTGAGGATCGGGTCGCGGGGATTTTCAGTGTTGCGTCGCTCACGATAGCTAGAGAAACCGATAATTTTTGCATCTGGCGTGAGGATGTTGATTATCGGCAAGTCGTGCCGCACACCAACCTGATAATCATTGAAATCATGCGCAGGCGTGACCTTGACCACGCCGGTGCCGAACGCGCGATCGACGTAATCGTCGGTGATCACCGGCACTTGCCGGCCGGTCAGCGGCAGGACGATATGCGCGTTATGCAGCGTGGCGTAGCGTGGGTCTTCCGGATGCACCATCACCGCGGTATCGCCCAGCATGGTCTCCGGGCGCGTGGTGGCGACCACTAGATAATCGCGGGTTTCGCGTAGGGTCTCAACACCGTCGGCGTCTTGCTCGATGTGTTCGTAGCTCACGCCATCGGCCAGCGGATAGCGGATGGACCACAGAAAGCCGTCTTCTTCGACGTTTTCCACTTCTAGATCGGAGATGGCGGTCTTCAGCACCGGGTCCCAATTGACCAGCCGCTGGCCACGATAGATCAGGCCCTGCTCGTACCAACGCACGAACGCTTCGTTGACCGCGGCCGACGGCTGCGGGTCCATTGTGAAGGTGCTGCGCGACCAATCGCTGGAGGTGCCCAGACGGCGCATCTGGCGCTCGATGGTGTCGCCGGATTCTGCCTTCCACTCCCATACCTTGGCAATGAAGCCCTCGCGCCCTAGCGAATCGCGCGTGTCGCCATTGGCTGCCAGCGCCAGATTGCGCGACACCACCATCTCGGTGGCGATGCCCGCGTGGTCGGTGCCCACCTGCCACAGCGTGTCGAAGCCGCGCATGCGGTGATAACGCACCAACGCATCCATCAGCGTTTGCTGAAACGCGTGGCCCATGTGCAGTGTGCCGGTCACGTTCGGCGGCGGTAGTAGCACCGTGTAGGGCTCACCCTCACCAGACGGCACGAAATAACCGGCAGCCTCCCACTGAGTGTACAAGCGCGATTCGAAGGAGGAGGGTTCGTAGCTGGAAGCGAGTGTGGTCATAGTGGGGCGGGGTTCGTGATTCGGAATTTGTTGAGTAGTGGTACCGGCAAGTATCACCGGCAACCCATTGCATCAACGTCAGCGGTGGCGCTGTGGAGCGGAGATTGGCTGTTCGGGATTCGTCGTTGGATGGAGCCTGTGGGTGCGCGGAAAAACCACTTCTACCAACCGCCGATCCCAACTTCCCAACCCAACCACACTCACATGTCGTACTTGGTCAGTTCCAGGCCGAGGGCCTTGTACTGCTTCCAGCGTTCGCGCAGCGGTTCGCGGGCGGCGGGGTCGGCGGGGACGACTTCCAGCACGCGGTCGCAGGCGCCCAGGTAAGGGTCGTCGCGCAGGTTGATCACCAGCGGACGCGAGGGGGCGGCGAACTCGGGCGCGGCGATCAGCACCGGGGTCAGTTCGTCATCCTCATCGGTGCCGGCGATCTGGTGCGGGACGTAGGCCTCGTCGTCGAACGCCCACAGCAAATCGTCCAATGCTTCCGCCTGCGCGGCGTCGCGCGCCAGGATCAACGTGGACAGATTGGCGTCGTTGGCCTTGCGCGCCAGCTCGCAGACCAGCCGCAGCGGTTCGTCGAGAAAGCGCGGTTTGGCGATCAGGTAGAAATCGGCACGGGGCATCAGGGCAGAAAATCGGGAGAGGGGAATCGGGAATGGTCACAGCATCGCTGTGACCTCGAAGGTCGCGGCGATGCCTGAGAGAAGAGGGCTTTCACGATTCCCTATTCCCGATGCTCAATTCCCACCTGCGGCGCGGTCCAGCAACCACTGCGTCAGCAAGCCCACCGGGCGCCCGGTCGCCATGCCGCGCTTGCCTTCGTCGCTGGCCACGCCGGCGATGTCCAGATGCGCCCAGCGCTGTTTTTCGGTGAAGCGCGATAGGAAGCAGCCGGCAGTGATCGCACCGCCCCAGCGGCCGCCGATGTTGTAGACGTCGGCGAAAGTGGAGTCCAGCAGGCCCTGGTACTCGTCCCACAGCGGCAGGCGCCAGGCGCGGTCGAACACGTGCTCGCCAGCAGCCAGCAGCTCGTTGGCCAGGTCGTCGTGCTTGCTCATCAGGCCGGCGGTCTGGTGGCCGAGTGCCACCATGCAGGCGCCGGTGAGCGTGGCCACGTCCACCAGTGCTTCAGGGTTGAAGCGTTCAGCGTAGGTCAGCGCATCGCACAGGATCAGGCGACCTTCGGCGTCGGTATTGCCGACCTCGATGGTCTTGCCGGACATGCTGGTGATCACGTCCGACGGGCGGTAGGCATTGCCGTCGATGGCGTTTTCCACCGCCGGCACCACCACCACCAGATTGATCGGCAGCTCGGCCTTGACCGTGGCCACGAAGGTGCCGATGACGTTGGCGCCGCCGCACATGTCGTACTTCATTTCCTCGATGCCACCCTGCGTCTTGAGGTTGACGCCGCCGGTATCGAAGGTAATGCCCTTGCCGACCAACACGTACGGGCGGGCGTCACCGCCGCCGTTCCACTTCAGCACGATCAGGCGCGGGCGGTTGGCCGAGCCACGCGCCACCGACAGTAGCGAGCCCATGCCCAGTGCGTCCATTTGCGCCTCGTCCAGAATCTGCGCTTCGGCGCCGGGGAATTTGCCGGCGAACGCGGCGGCAGTCTCTGCCAGGTAGGCCGGGGTACAGTAGTTCGGCGGCAGGTTGCCCAGCTCGCGGGCGAACTCCACGCCCTCGGCGGTGGCCACGCCAACGGCCAATGCGCGCGCGTCGGCGCCGGCGATCGCCAGGGTGGTCAGGCCGGTCTCATCGACCTTTTTCTTACCTACCGTGGCGGTGTAACGGTAGGCGGCGTGGTCGCTGACGATCACAGCCTGGCGGATGTTCCAGGCGGTATCGCGGGCCTTGACGGGGAGTTCGGTCAGGGTGAGCAGGGCAGTGCCGACCGCGCCGGTCTTCAGTGCGCCGGTCGCATCGCCGATCGCCTTGAGGTAGGGCGCCACGCCAAATTTGCCGGCTTCGCCCAGGCCGACCACCAGCACGCGCGGTGCGGCCACGCCGGGCAAGTCGTGCAGCAGGGTGGTGCTGCCGGTCTTGCCGGCCACATCGCCGCGTGCCACCAATGCCGTCAAACGGCCCTGGCTGGCGCGGTCCAGCGCCTGGGCAGCAGGCGAAAGAGTCTTGTCGGCGAACACGCCAACTACGATGCAGTCGACGTGGGTGCTTGCCGGCGCGTCTTGGTTCAGGATGAATTGCAGGGCCATTGATCAGATTCCGTAGGCAAATCCGTACAATCGCGGGCTGTTTACGCCAACCGGACTAGGCTGGCGACGCCGCGAACGAATCCGAGAGTTTAAGACAAGCCCACCTCATGCCGAAGCTCGATCGATACCTGCTTAGCGATTTCACCCAGAGCTTCCTGGCCACCTTGATCGTGCTGCTGGTCGTCAGCGTCGGCGGTGTGTTGGTGGATATCCTCGGCAACATCGCCGATGGCCGCATCCCGGCGCGCTTGCTGCTGTCTCAGGTTGGCCTGCAGTTTGTGGCCTATTTGCCCATCATCCTGCCGCTGGCGCTGATGCTTGGCCTGCTGCTGGCACTGGCGCGCCTGTACCGCGATTCGGAAATGGCCGTCATAACCGCCATCGGCGTTGGCCCACGGCGCATGTTGCGGCCAATGTTGATGCTGGTGGTGCCAGTTGTGGTGGTGATCGGGCTGTGCTCGCTGTGGCTGGGTCCCTGGGCCAACCGTACCGCCGAGACGATGCTGGAAGACGCCAACCGCAGCGTGCTCATGGCCGGCCTGGAGTCGGGCAAGTTCACGCCGCTGTCCGGAGGCGGGGTGGTCTACCTGGCGACGATTTCCGCCGACGGCAAGGGCCTGGGCAAGGTCTTCATGCAGCGCCAGAAGGACGACCGCATCGATGTGGTCACTGCCGATCGCGGCGCGATGTTCTTCGAAGGCAAGACCGACCGTTTCCTGCGCCTGGAGGACGGCTACCGCATCGAAGGCCCGGCTGCCGGCGACACCCTGGACTACCGGCTGATGAAGTTCGCCAGCAACGACGTGGCCTTGCCTGATCGCACCCGGGGACACGACGCCAACGATCCGGAAGTGATGTGGACGACACAGCTGCTCTCCGACGAGCGCCCAGCCGCGCGTGCGCAGCTGCATGAGCGCCTGGCGCCGCCGCTACTGGCGCTGGCGTTCGCACTGCTGACCCTGCCGTTGTCGCGCAGCGCGCCGCGGCAGCAGCGCTACGGCCGGATCATGGTGGCCTTTCTGGCCTACATGGTCGGCACCAATCTGATGATCGTCGGCACACAGTGGATCGCCAACGGCAAGACGTCTGCTGCGCTGGGTCTGTGGTGGCTGACGCTGCCACTGCTGGCGGTGGCGATCTGGGCATATGCGCGCGATGGCCGCGTGCGTCGGCCGAGGGCACGCGCATGAGGCTGATGCCGCGAGTACACGATGTGTACGTCGGCCGCGTGGTGTTGTTCACCGTGCTGCTGACCTGGTCGGTATTGCTGGGCCTGGACCTGGTCAACGCCTTCGCCAGCGAGGCCAAGAACATCGGCCAGGGCAGCTATAGCTTCGGTCATGCGGTGGCTTACGTGGCCTACACCGTGCCGCGCCGGGCATATACCTTGTTCCCCACGGCCGCGGTGATCGGCGCGCTAATGGGCCTGGGCCAGTTGGCAGCGACGTCCGAATTGACCGCCTTGCGCGCGCTGGGCGTGTCGCGCAAGCGCATGTCAGCTTCGGTAGTTGCGGCGATGGCGCTGCTGACCGCCATCATGGTGATCAGTGGCGAGACTGTGGGCCCCTGGGCGCAGAACCAGGCCGATACGCTGAAAACCACCGCCCGCTACAACAGCAATATGGCGGCGTCGCGCTATTCCGGCCTGTGGGCGCGGGAGGGCGACACCTTCCTCAATGCGCTGAGCGGCGAAGAAAAACTGCTCGACGGTGGCGGCACCGCGTTGGATCTGCACGATGTGCGGTTGTATCACCTCGATCCAGGCGGCCGCCTGCAGCAGCTGACCTATGCAGCCGTTGCCGAGCACCGCAGTGGCACCTGGACGCTGCGGAACGTGCGCCGCGATATCTTCCAGGAACGCTCGGTGCAGCGCGAAACCTTCCCTGAGCTGCCGTGGCAATCGAAGCTGAGCCCGGCAGCGCTGGCAGCCGGCCTGGCCAAGCCGCGCAATCTGTCCGCGCACGATCTGGAACAGAGCATCGAATACCGTCGCCGCAATGGGCTGGATGCGCGCGATTACGAGGATCAGTATTGGAGCCGCTGGTTTTATCCGCTCAACGTGCTGGCGTTGTGCATGGCGGCTATCCCGTTTTCGTTCGGGTCGCTGCGCAGCGGCGGGCTGGGTAAGCGCCTGTTCCTTGGCATCCTGTTCGCGCTCGGATTCTGGCTGCTGCAGCTGTTCTTCGGCCGCATGGCCGGCGCGCTCAAGCTCGATTACCGCATCGCCTACGCGCTGCCGCCGATGGTGATGATGGGCGTGTCGGCGTGGTTGTTCCGGCGGCGCAGTAGCTAGAGCGGCTAACAACACTACTGCGCGGCCACCAAGCGGGTGCGGCCGGTGCCCGCAACCGACATGTACCGTGACTCGTACAACTCCGGGTCCTCCGCGCCGTCCGCAGCCACCCGACGCGCGCGCGCTACGTTTTGTTAGCGGCTTTTACTCGCGATCCGGGTTGCAGATGCAGCTTGTGGCGATAGTTATCGCCTCGCGTGATTGCCGTTTAGGTCTTCGGTTTGGGAATTCTCCGCAACTGCGTCCCACTGGCTCGGTCGTGCCACGCCAGTCCATCGCGATCCACCCAGGCCCACCAGAACCCTGCGCCTGCCAAGGCCAGCGACAAAGTGCCGACCGCATAGCGTATCCACAGCGTGCGCCATGAAGCTTGCGCGCCGATCAACGACAGCCGCCACGGGCGCATGCCCAGGGTCTGGCCGCCGTGGCGCCAGCTCACGGTGGCGTACACGCCGGCGGCGATCCAGCAGCACAGCCACAGCACCCATTGCCAGCCGCTGAAAGGGGTGATGTTCTGGCGTGCCGGGTGCCCGGCAAGCGTGAAGGCCAGCGTGAAGGCGGCGGAAATCAACATCGATAGCGCCAGCACCGGCCAAGCGTCGTAGCACATGGCCAGCAGCCGCCAGCCCACCAGGGCAGGAGCGCGTACAACGCAAGGGGAGGGGGGCGAGGTCATGTCGCGAGCATAGCGGGCGCGAACGATCGAGCAACGCCGCGCTGCGGCAGCGGCCAGTCGCACCTGGGGTGGCTAACCTAGAAGTACGAGCGGCTATCAAACGCCTGCGCTGGCCGCCAGACGGTATGGCCAGGGCTCGTGCGGCATGCGTCTATTTCGGCAATGGCGATTCAGTCTTCCGATCATCGACTGACCGCAGAGACGACAAGTGATGGTCTCGTCATCACGTTCCGTGCGCGAGGTTCGCCTCTGTATCTGTATGACCGTTCGTTACGCTTGTCAGCCACTCAAGGTAGAACGGTTGGCTGGGTATTGAGGCAAGCCGCATGGCTGGCAAGCAACGCATTCGATCCAAAGTAGGCGCCACGTTCTATGCTGTTGCGATGTCTGCCAGCAGTCCCGCCGAACGCCGCCAACTTGTCCAACAACTGCCACCGGTGCAGGCAGCCGATGCCGCCACCATCGAGCGCTTTCTCGACCGTTTCTGGGCCGAGCAAGGCGTGGCGCGGCAGACCCTGGACAGTTATCGGCGCGACCTGGAAGGGCTGGCGCGCTGGCGCGACGGTGCCGGCGGCGGGTTGCTCGGCCTTGATCGTGCGACACTGTTCGATTATCTGCGCTGGCGCTCGCAGGCCCATTACTCTCCGCGCAGCACTGCCCGGCTGCTGTCGACCTTGCGCGCGTTCTACAGACTGTGTCTGCGCGATGGGGTACGCAGCGACGATCCGACCGCGTTGATCGATCCGCCCCACTTGCCGCGTTCGCTACCCAAGGCGCTGACCGAAAGCCAGATCGAGGCGCTGTTGGCGGCGCCCGACATCGACACCCCGCTGGGTCTGCGCGACCGCGCCATGCTGGAGTTGATGTATGCCGCCGGCTTGCGCGTCAGCGAACTGGTCAATCTGCCGGCGGTGGGGGTCAACCTGCGTCAAGGCGTGCTGCGAGTGACCGGCAAGGGCAGCAAGGATCGGCTGGTGCCGCTAGGCGAGGAATCCCAGCATTGGCTGGAGCGTTATTTACGCGATGCGCGCGCACTGCTGGCCGAGCACAAGCCGGTGGCGCCGGTAGACGGGCAGGTGCCGCTGTTCATCGATGCCACGCGTCGGCCGCTCAGCCGTCAGCGGTTCTGGGCATTGGTCAAACGCTACGCAGCCGTGGCCGGCATCGACCCGGCCACCGTCAGCCCGCACGGGCTGCGCCACAGCTTCGCCACCCATCTGCTCAACCACGGCGCCGACCTGCGCGCGCTGCAGATGCTGCTCGGTCACAGTTCGCTGTCGACCACCCAGATCTACACGCTGGTGGCGCGGCAACACCTGCAGAAGCTGCACGCCACGCATCATCCGCGAGGGTAACGGCGGGTGATCCTTGCGACATTCTGCTTGCCCAGCCACGACTGCGCCGCCGGGCGCAACGAATCCAGCCTCTGACACCCGAACGAACTGTCACGGCCGCTGCCTGGCTTCATCCGCGCTGTGCGAGAATCCGTGCACCCCATTCCATCCGGATGCGTGAATGTATCGTCTTGCCATCGCCGCGCTGCTGGGCGCGATCAGCCTTACCGCCTGCGCGCAATCGTCGCAACCTGCGGCAAGCAATGCCGGCGCCGCGTCAGCCGCCGCGCCTGCCACAGTCACCGGCAGCGTGGATCAGCGCGTGAGCACGGCGCTCAAGGCGCTGGACCCGGACTCCAAGCCCGATTACATCGGCGCCGCACCGTTTCCCGGCTTCCGCGAAGTGGTGGTTGGTGGGCAGGTGCTGTACGTCAGCGACAACGGTCGTTACCTGATCCAGGCGCAGCCGTTCGATATCCAGAGCAAGCAGTTCGCTGTCAGTCCCGGCCTTCTGGCCTATCGGCGCAAGCAGCTGGAGACTGTTCCCAAGGCCGACCGCATCGTGTTCGCGCCGGTAAATCCCAAGTACACCGTGACGGTGTTCACCGATGTGGAGTGCGGCTATTGCCGCAAGCTGCATAGCGAGATCGGCGAACTCAACAAGCAGGGGATTGCGGTGGAATATCTGGCGTTTCCGCGCATGGGCCTGGGCAGCCAGGACCACAAGGAGATGATTGCGGTGTGGTGTGCTGCAGACCGTAAGCAAGCGCTGACGGCTGCCAAGTCCGGGCAGCCGGTGAATTCCAGGGACTGTAAGAATCCGGTGTCGATGGAGTACACCTTGGGCCAGCGTTTGGGCGTCAACGGCACCCCAGCGATCTTTGCACCGGACGGCACCCAGCTTGGTGGCTACCTGCCGCCGGCGCAGCTGCGTGAGGCGTTGGAAAAGCGCGCGCTGACCACGGCGGGCGGCAGCCGCTGATCCACGAAAAAGCGGTTGTGTAATGCCGCTTTAGCGCTGGCCGCTTCGACGGTCGGTGTAATTGCTCAGAAGGCCGGGATGCGCATGCATTCCGGCCTTTTGCATGTATCGCAGGGCAGGCGGGTGGCATCGATTGTCCGGGTGACTGCACGGCTGCGTATCGGCTGTGACTAACGCTGCGTACCCTGCCATTGCCCTGGCATCTGAGCCGATGGCAGTTTTCGAGCGACGACCGATAAGCACTCGGCGGCATTGCTGCTGGCATCGCCACTGCCATGTCGAAGCGGATCTAGGCAGGGCTGTGGCGGATGATCACCCAGCCGATTGCCAGCCGACGCACGCGCGGCCGGCGCTGACCCCACCGGCTCCGTTACAATCTTCAGCCCCGTTTCTGACACGGTTCCCCGGACATGATGGTCCTCGAGGGCGCTTCCGCCCTTTCGCCGTTCCGCCGCGCTCGGCTCGAAACCCGCCTGCAAACCCTAGTCCCCGCGCTGCACATCACCGGCGCCTGGCACGTGTACTTCATCCGCGCCGAGGCCGGGCAATCGCCCGATCAGGCCACCTTGCAGCGGATCCTGCAGGCCGAAGCCGCCCCTGCGCCGCGCGATGATGACGCTTCCTCGCGCTACGTGGTGCCGCGTCTGGGCACGCTGTCGCCATGGTCGAGCAAGGCCACCGAACTGGTGCGCGGGGCCGGGCAGCCGATCCAGCGGGTGGAGCGCGGCACCCGCATCGATCTGGCCGGCTGGCCGGAAGATGCGGCCGAGCAGACCGCCGTGGCCAAGCTGCTGCACGACCCGATGATGCAGTCGCTGCTCGGCTCGGCCGCCGCCGCCGATGCATTGTTCAACGTGCCCGATCGCGGCCATCTGCAATGCGTGCCGCTGGATGCGCTGGAGCAGGCCAACCGCAACCTGGGTCTGGCCCTGGCGCAGGACGAGATCGACTACCTGCGCGAACGTTTCGCCGAATTGGGCCGCGACCCGGTCGACGTCGAGCTGATGATGTTTGCCCAGGCCAACTCCGAGCACTGCCGGCACAAGATCTTCAACGCCAGCTGGACCATCGACGGCAAGCCGCAAGAGCGCTCGCTGTTTCGCATGATCAAGCACACCCATCAGCAGACTCCGCAGCACACCTTGTCGGCTTACAGCGACAACGCGGCGGTGGTGGAAGGTGTGCCGGCTGCGCGCTATCGCCCGGATCCGGTCACCGGCGAATACCGCAGCGAGACGGTGGTGCCGTCGGCGTTTGCGATCAAGGTGGAAACCCACAATCACCCGACCGCGATCGCGCCGTTTCCGGGCGCAGCGACCGGTGCAGGTGGTGAGATTCGCGATGAAGGCGCCACCGGCCGTGGCGGCAAGCCCAAGGCCGGCTTGACCGGTTTTTCGGTCTCGCACCTGCGTATTCCGACCCTGCCGCAGCCGTGGGAAGCGCCGCGCACGCTGAACCCGCGCATGGCTCCGGCGCTGGACATCATGCTTGAGGGCCCGCTCGGCGGCGCCGCGTTCAACAACGAATTCGGCCGCCCGAATCTGCTCGGTTATTTCCGCAGTTTCGAACTGGCTGAAGGCCCGGGCCTGAGCCGTGCCTACGACAAGCCGATCATGCTGGCCGGTGGCCTCGGCGCGATCGATCGCAATCAGGTCCAAAAGCTGCGCCTGCAGCCGGGCGATGCGGTGATCGTGCTCGGCGGCCCGGCGATGCTGATCGGCCTGGGCGGCGGTGCGGCCAGCTCGGTAGCCGCCGGCGACAGCGCCGAGGCACTGGATTTCGCCAGCGTGCAGCGCGAAAACCCGGAGATGGAGCGCCGCTGCCAGGAGGTCATCGACCGCTGCGTTGCGCTGGGTACCGACAACCCGATCCGCTGGTTCCACGACGTGGGCGCGGGCGGTTTGTCCAACGCCATCCCAGAGCTGCTGCACGACTCCGGCGTGGGCGGCATCATCGACCTGGGCCGCGTGCTTACCGACGACCCCTCGCTGTCGCCGCTGGAACTGTGGTGCAACGAATCGCAGGAGCGATACGTGCTTGGCGTGCCGCAAGCGCGCCTGCAAGAATTCGCTGCCATCTGCGCCCGCGAACGCTGTCCGTTTGCCGAAGTCGGCGTGGCCACTGCGGAGGAACGGCTGGTTGTCGGGTATGGCGTGTTTGGTGACGGGATTGGGGATGGCCAGCCGCAGCCTGGCCATCCCCAATCCCCGCTCTCAATCAATCTGCCCATGGACGTGCTGTTCGGCAAAGCGCCGAAGATGCATCGCGATGCGATGCATCCGCTGGCGCCGCGTTGGCCGGTGCTGCAGACCGCGACGCTGGATCTGCAACAGGCCGGTCTGCGCGTGCTGGCGCATCCGACTGTGGCGTCCAAGAGCTTTTTGGTGACCATCGGCGATCGCAGCGTTGGCGGGTTGACAGCGCGCGAGCAGATGATCGGGCCGTGGCAGCTGCCGCTTGCCGATTGCGCGATCACCATGGCCGGGTTCGATACCTTCGCTGGCGAAGCGATGTCGATCGGCGAACGTACCCCGCTGGCGCTGTTGAACGCTGCCGCATCGGCACGCATGGCGGTGGGCGAGGCGATCACCAACCTGTGCGCCGCACCGGTGCAGACGCTGGACAGCATCAAGCTGTCGGCAAACTGGATGGCCGCCGCCGGCCATGCCGGCGAAGACGCTTTGTTGTACGACGCAGTGCGCGCGATCGGTATGGAATTGTGCCCGGCATTGGAGCTGAGCATACCGGTAGGCAAAGACTCGCTATCGATGCAGGCGCAGTGGGTTGAAACCGGGATTGCTAATTCAAAAGTCGGGATTGGCGAAACGCCAGAGCCCTCAGCTTCTGCGAATCCCGAATCCAGGCTCTCCAATCCCGTCACGCACAAAAGCGTTTCGCCGGTGTCGCTGATCATCAGTGCGTTCGCGCCTGTGGGCGATGTGCGCACTCAGCTGACGCCGTTGCTGCGCAACGACGAAGAGAGCGAGCTGTGGTTGATCGGGCTGGGTGGCGGCAAACAGCGGTTGGGCGGGTCGGTGCTGGCGCAGGTATATGCCGACGATGCGGCGCTGCCTGCGTTCGGTGGTGAGGTGCCGGATCTGGACGATGCGCAGCGGCTGCGTAGTTTCTTCGAGCTGATTGGCGATGCGCGTGGGAGCGGGCTGTTGCTGGCGTATCACGATCGCAGCGATGGCGGTGCGTTTGCAGCGTTGTGCGAAATGGCGTTCGCCTCGCGTCAGGGACTGGATATCACGCTCGATGCATGGGGCGACGATGCTTTCCGCAGCCTGTTCAACGAAGAGCTTGGTGCGGTGGTGCAGGTCGCCAGCGAAGATCGCGCCGCGTTTGCCGATCTGGTCGAGCGTCACGCGCTGACCGAATGCGCGCAGCGCATTGCTCGCCCAATCGGCACGCCGCGCATTCGCGTGAGCGGGCAGGGGCGTGTACTGGCCGAATGGCGTTGGGAAGAATTGTTCGATGCCTGGTGGTCGGTAACGCACGCCATGCAAAAGTTGCGCGACAACCCGGAAACCGCTGACGAAGAGCGCGCGCTGGCGCGTCATTTTCAGGCGCCGGGATTGCGTCCGAAGCTGGTATTCGACCCGTCCGAGGACGTGGCAGCGCCGTTTGTGGCGACCGGTGCACGGCCCAAGGTGGCGATCCTGCGCGAGCAGGGGGTCAACGGGCAGATCGAGATGGCCTACAACTTCGAACGCGCCGGTTTCCGCGCCTACGACGTGCACATGAGCGACCTGATCGAAGGTCGCGTGGATCTGGCGCAGTTCGCAGGCGTCGCTGCCTGCGGCGGTTTCAGCTACGGCGACGTGCTGGGTGCCGGCCGTGGTTGGGCAACTTCGATCCTGGAGCGTTCGGCCTTGCGCGATGCATTCGCCGCGTTCTTCGCACGCAGCGATACGTTTGCGCTGGGCGTGTGCAACGGCTGCCAGATGCTCAGCCAGCTCAAGGAGATTATCCCCGGTGCCGAGCACTGGCCGCGCTTCCTGCGCAATCGCAGCGAACAGTTCGAAGCGCGCACTGCGTTGCTGGAAGTGGTGGAGTCGCCGTCGATCTTCCTGCGCGGCATGGCCGGTTCGCGGATTCCGGTGGCGGTGGCGCATGGCGAAGGTCGCGCCGAGTTCGACACCGCCGTGGATCAGGCTGCTGCACGCGTGGCGTTGCGCTTCATCGATGGCGATGGCGCAGTGGCATCGCAGTACCCGCTCAATCCGAACGGCTCGCCGGACGGTATTACCGGCCTGACCAGCAGCGACGGTCGCGCCACCATTTTGATGCCGCATCCCGAGCGTACCCCGCGCAGCGCAAATCTGAGCTGGTATCCGGCTGGTTGGGGCGATGACTCGCCATGGCTGCGGATATTCCGCAATGCGCGGGTATGGTGCGGTTAATGGTAGCTCGTCGCACGCGGTGAGGCAGGCGCGCGGCGATCGACTGCACCGTTGCAAGGCAGTGCAGTCGGTGCTTGGAATTGTTCTATGCAAGCCTGCCGGTTTGCAGAACACTCGTGTCTGCTGACCTCGCTCCGTGGTTCAACGGCAACAACACCGCCATCAGTGCGGATGCGCAGACCAATGGGGTCGATGCGGTGGCAATCGGCTATGGCGCGCGGGTAGTCGGCTTTGTCGACGACGCCTGGAATCGTGCGGCTTCCGGCGCGGTTGCCTAGGGTGCGCACTCCTACGCGTACCGCTTCGTTTTTGCATCTGATCTTGAAGAGGACGTCATCGTGATTCAGCCCCATCGTTCCCGGACACTCGCTCTTGCGTGCGGTGCCGTACTTTCGCTCGGCTGCGGTAGTGCCATTGCGGCCACGTTCGATTCCACCGTCACCAACGCGCAACGTCAGCAGGCCATGCGCGATGCGCCGGTCGACGGCATCATCGTCAAATATCGCAGTGGCAGGGTCACTGCACGCAGCGTTGGCAGTGCCTCTGCGGCCACGCTCACCGCAGCTGCCTCGCGCGCTGCAGTGCAGTTGGCACCGGCGGCAGCGCGCAGCGGCGTGCAGGCCGCACCGAAGCATGTGCGCACGCTGGCAGTGGGCGGTTAGTTGCTCAAGCTGCCTGCACAACTCAGTCGCAGCGACGCCGACCGTTTGGTACGCGAACTTGCGGCAGATCCTGCGGTGGAATATGCACAGATCGATGCACGCGCCTATCCGTTGCAGAGCAGCGGCGGTAGCTTGCCCAACGATCCGCTGCTGGCAACTAATCAATGGCATCTCACCGATCCGGTCGGCGGCATCGATGCGCCTGCAGCCTGGGCCACCGCGCAAGGCGAGGGTGTGGTGGTTGCTGTGATTGATACCGGCATCTTGCCGGCGCATCCGGATCTGGGCGGCAATCTGCTGCAGGGCTACGACTTCATCAGCAGCGCGAGCAGATCGCGACGTCCTACCGATGCGCGCGTGCCCGGCGCGCTGGATCGCGGCGATTGGGAAGCCAAAGACGGCGAATGCGGCATTTTTTCGGGCGCCCATGACAGTACCTGGCACGGCACGCACGTGGCCGGCACGATTGCAGAAGCCACCGGCAACGGCAGTGGCGGTGCCGGTGTGGCCTGCAAAGCCAAGGTGCTGCCGGTGCGCGTCCTCGGCCATTGCGGAGGTTCTTTATCGGATATCAGCGATGCCATCGTGTGGGCGTCCGGCGGGCATGTGGACGGGGTGCCGGACAATCGCGATCCGGCCGAAATCATCAACATGAGCCTGGGCAGTTCCGGGCCTTGCGATGCGGTGACGCAGGCAGCGATCAACGGCGCGGTGTCGCGTGGCTCGACCGTGGTGGCGGCGGCCGGTAACGATGGCTCCGACGTGTCCAGTGAGATGCCGGCCAACTGCACCAATGTGGTCTCGGTGGCGGCCACTCGCCTGACTGGCGGGCTGTCGTATTACAGCAATTTCGGTGCGTTGATCGATCTGGCCGCACCCGGCGGCGGCGCGCGCGATATGAAAACCAGGACCTTGTACGACGGCCCGATCGGCAGCTGGATCTGGCAGATCGGCTACACCGGAAAAACCACGCCGACCTCCGGTAAGTTCACTTACATCGGGCCTGGATTTGCCGGAACCTCGATGGCGGCGCCGCACGTGGCGGGCACTGCTGCACTGGTGCAAAGCGCCTTGATCGCCGATGGCAAGTCGCCGCTGACGCCAACGGCGCTAGAGCGCCTGCTCAAGCGCAGCGCACGGGCGTTTCCGGTGCAACTGCCGTTGAGCACCCCGGCTGGTAGCGGCATCGTGGATGCAGGCGCTGCCGTCAATCGTGCATTGCGTCATTGCAACAGGGGCGATGTGGGGTGCCAGTTGGATGCACAGGCACTACGTAACAGCGTGCCCAAGCGCGGCTTGTCCAACGCGGCTGGCGACACCGGATTTTTCACCTTCGATGCGGCTGCCGGCGCGGTACTGAGCTTCATCAGCTATGGCGGTAGCGGGCAGGCATCGTTGTCTGTGGCGTTGGGGCGAGAGCCGACCGCCACCGACAACGACGGCGTGTCTAGCCGCAGCGGCACCAGCCAAACGGTGCGCTTCACCGCGCCGCGTGCGGGGACCTACATCGTCAAGCTCGATGGTGCGCGATTCGATGGAGTGAGCCTGCTGGCGCGTCAGTGATCCGACACACGACGGCGCACCGAGCGCAGCGTCGCTAATTTCTTGGCGCATTTAGCTGTCACAACCGGTTCGCTACGCGCCGGTCCGGCCCGACGTGTCCGCGCCGCGCGCGTTGGCCTGCCCCCTGACCTATACCAACGCTGTTTCTGCGCAACCAAGCCTGCTGGCGTCCTGCCAGCGATTTTTTTTGTCCGCTGTGGACATGCGTGTTCAGGATTGAAATGCCCTGCAGGACATCATCTAGGTTGCTGTTTTCCAAATAATTATCAAAAAAATAATAAAAGCAAGCGGAACTGTAGCGAAAGTCACGCATCGATTCGCCTTCTGTCAAAAACTTGACGCCTGATTTGACTGCGGTTAACACTTCGCTAAGCTCTCTGGTTGGGTAGCGTTCATTTTTTGACTGCCCAGGGAGCAGCTTTCCGCGCATCACCAGCAGGCCTATGGCGTCAATAACCCCGGGGAATCGTAGTGGCTGGGTAAGGCCTCGCGACGGTGGGGTTCGCCAAAATCCAGTCCAAAACGTCAGGAGTCGTGCGTTGATGAATTGCATTTATCGCAAGGTTTGGAACAAATCGTTGAGCGTGTGGGCCGTGGCATCGCAATTGGCCCGCGGCGACAGCCCGGGTGCAGGGGGCCCGACCATGTCGATCGACCATCGCCGCGGGGGAGGGCTGGCCGCCGCGATCGCCATGGCGCTGGGTAGCGCTGCGACCGCAATCCCTCTTTGCGCGATGGCGCAATCGGTCGAAGGCAGCGGTGCATCGGCACCGGCCGGCAAGGCCACCGCAATTGGCGCAGACGCCGTTGCCGTCGGCTATAACAGTTTCTTGCGCCAGAGCGGCGAAAACGGCGTAGTGCTCGGTGCCAACGCTGGCGGGACCGGTGCCAACTCGGTGGCCACGCGCGCCAACACCATGTCGGTCGGTGCGGCCGGCGATGAGCGTCAGATCACCAACCTTGCTGCCGGTACCGAAGGCAGCGACGCGGTGAATCTGGACCAGCTCAATGCGGTCGGTGAAACCGCCGAGACCACCGCGCGTCTGTACGCGGGCACCGGCACCGGCACTGCCGATGCTCAGGGTGAGGACGCCACCGCTGCCGGCTCCAACGCCAGCGCAGAGGGCGATTACAGCAGCGCGTTCGGCTCCAGCAGCCAGGCGATCGACACCGGTGCCCTGGCGGTCGGCAGTGGTGCCAGCGCCGCCGCGCAGTTCGCCAGCGCGTCGGGTTACAACGCCGCGGCCAGCGGCTATAGCAGCGTGGCCACCGGTGCCTACAGCCAGGCCAGCGGCGACTTCGCCATCGCCGTGGGTAGTGAGAGCGAAGCGGCTGGTGCGCAGAGCACCGCACTCGGTGCAGCCGCGGTTGCCTACGGCGACGGATCGTTGGCCGCGGGCACGCTGAGCGTTGCCGATGGCAGCGAAACCACTGCGGTGGGTTACTTCGCCAGCGCCAGTGGCAAATCGGCCACTGCGGTCGGCGCGCAGAGCGTTGCCGATGGAACCAGCGCCGCTGCATTCGGCTTCGGCGCTAAAGCCACCAGCAACTACACCACTGCTTTGGGCGACTATTCCAGCGCGACCGGTTTCAACAGCACGGCGCTGGGCAATTTCAGCACCGCCGGCGGCTCCAACACGGTGGCCGTGGGCGGCGATGCGACTGTCACCGGCGACGACAGCATTGCGGCAGGCCAGGGCAGTGTGGCCAGCGGCTACAACAGCGTATCGGTCGGCGGCGCGGTATTCGGTTTATCGTCGACCGAAGCCTCTGGCGACTACTCCACCGCACTTGGCGGTGCGGCAAGGGCATTGGGCCTGAGCAGCACCGCGCTGGGCAATTTCTCCGAAGCCACTGCCCAAGGCAGCGTGGCACTGGGCGCCGACTCGGTGGCCGACCGCGCGTTTGCGGTGTCGGTCGGCAGTGCAGGCAATGAGCGTCAGATCACCAATGTCGCTGCCGGCACGCAAGGCACCGATGCGGTGAATCTGGACCAGCTCAACGCAGTTGCCGAAACCGCGCAATCCACCAGCAAGTATTTTCAGGCAAGCGGCAGCGCCGACAGCGCCGCCGGCGCCTACGTGGAAGGCGACAACGCCTTGGCTGCAGGCGAGGGCGCCAATGCAACCGGCACTGGTACCACTGCGTTGGGTGCAGGCGCGCAAGCGGTGGTCGATAGCGCAACTGCGGTGGGCGTCAACGCCCTGGCCAGCGGCATCGGCGCGGCAACTGTGGGCAGCAACGCCCAGGCGCTGGGCGAAAGCAGCACCGCGCTCGGCAGCGAAGCGGTAGCCTCCGACAACCTGGCAACCGCTGCGGGTTTCCGCAGTGACGCGTCCAATGTCGGCAGTGCCGCTTTCGGTGGTTACAGCGAATCTAGCGGCCAGTTGGCGTCGGCACTGGGCTACGGTGCAGTCGCATCGAGCGACTACAGCACCGCAGTTGGTGCCGCATCGCTGGCCTCCGGTGCCAATGCCGTGGCAGTAGGTGAACTCAGCGAAGCCACTGGCGAAGAAAGCGTCGCCGTCGGCGGCAGCACGTTTTTCGGGTTCATCCCGGCGCGTGCGTCCGGCACTGGTGCGGCCGCATTCGGTGCCGGTGCCCGGGCCACGGCCGACTACACTACTGCCATCGGCTGGAATTCGTATGCCGACGGCGTCAATGCCACGGCATTGGGCCAGAGTGCGGGGGCACTGACCGACAACGCGCTGGCACTGGGCGGCGGCAGCCGCGCCAATGCGGTCGGCGCCAGTGTGGTGGGTGTGGATGCGTCGGCCACCGGCATCAACAGCACTGGTGTTGGTCGGCAGGTCAACGTCATTGGCGAAAACGCGGTCTCGGTGGGCTACCAGTCGTTTGTGCGCCAAAGCGCGGTCAACGGTGTAGCACTCGGTGCCAATGCCGGCGCCAGCGGTGCCGATTCGGTGGCCTTGGGCTCGGGTTCGCGCACCTACGAAGCCGACACGGTGTCGATCGGCAGCGGCAATGGCCGCGGTGGCCCGGCCACGCGTCGCATCGTCAATGTGGGCGCCGGTGCGATTGCCGATGCCAGCAGCGATGCGATCACTGGCGGCCAGTTGTTCCAGTCGCTGAGCAACGCGGCCAGCTTCCTCGGCGGTGGTGCGGCGATCGGTGCGCAAGGCGTGTTCGTGGCACCGACCTACGTGATCCAGGGCGCCAGCTACAACAACGTGGGTGCAGCATTGACCGCGCTGGACAGCAAGTTCACCGAGCTGGATGCGGCGGCGGGTGGCGGCACCGCAACCGCTAGCAGGGCATCGGTGCCTGCGGTGGCCGCTGCGGCAGTGACCGAGTCCGTCGCTGACGACACCGCCGATGCAACGGCAAGCGTGCAAGGCACGCCGACCGCAGCGGTGGTCGGCACCACTGCAGCTGCAGCATCGACGGCGGTTGGCACTGCCGCACTGGCCAACGACGTCACCGGCACTGCCATTGGCGGCAGCGCCTATGCGCACGGTCCTAACGACACTGCGATCGGCAGCAATGCACGCGTCAACGCCGATGGCAGCACCGCAGTTGGGGCCAACACGCAGATTGCGGCGGTGGCAACCAATGCAGTGGCGGTGGGCGAAGGGGCGCAGGTCACCGCGGCATCCGGTACGGCCATCGGCCAAGGTGCACGCGCCAGTGCCCAAGGTGCGGTTGCCTTGGGCCAGGGCTCGGTCGCCGATCGTGCCGATACGGTCTCGGTGGGCAGCGTCGGCGGCGAGCGTCAGGTGGCCAATGTGGCGGCCGGTACGCGTGCCACCGATGCGGTCAACAAGGGCCAGTTGGACAACGGCGTTGCCGCTGCCAACAGCTATACCGACAGCCGCTACAGCGCGATGGCCGACAGCTTCGAAACCTACCAGGGCGATATCGAAGACCGCCTGCGTCGGCAGAACCGTCGTCTGGATCGTCAGGGCGCGATGGGCTCGGCGATGTTGAACATGTCCGCCAGCGTGGCCGGTATTGCCTCGCAAAACCGCGTCGGTGCTGGCGTTGGTTTCCAGAACGGCGAGTCGGCGTTGTCGGTGGGCTATCAGCGTGCGATCAACCCGCGCGCCACGGTGACTGTTGGTGGCGCGCTCAGTGGCCAGGACCGCTCGATTGGTGTGGGTGCCGGTTTCGGCTGGTAACGCGCGTTTGCATGAAACGCGGCGGCGCCGATGTGCGCCGTCGCGGTAGAGCAAGGCCTGAGGGTGTGGGCAAGGACTGTGGCTAGGCCGGCCAACGGATCCGCATGAGTGATGGCCGTAGCAGGAGTGGTCGAAAAAACGTAGCGAACCGCTTGGCGGTTGCGTAGCGGTTTCGATAGCTGCTCCAAGCCTGATCCACGAAAAACACGAAGAGGACTTCACCGTGATTGACAAGAATTTCCGTCTCAAGCCGCTGGCCGGTGCCATCCTGATGATGGCCCTCAGTGCTTCGGGCACCCTCGCTGCAGCCCCCGGACTGCTGGTCAAGGAACCGACCCAGGCAGTGCCGGCCAGCGCGGCGTCCAGTAGCCGGTTGATCGTGCGTTATAAGGACAACACCGTTGCCGCGACCGATCGCGCCAGCAAGTTGAGCACCGTGCAGGCTGCAGTCGGCCGGGTCGGTGCGAGCAGCGGCGCGCGCGCCAGCGCAGCCGCCGCCAAGGCGACCTATGTACGCAAGCTTGGTATCGGTTCGGACCTGATCAAGCTGTCCAGCACGCTGACCGCCGCGCAGGTGAACAAGGTGGTGGTCGAGCTTAGGAACGACCCGTCCGTGGCCGACGTGCATATCGACCGCATGCTGCATCCGGTCGATATCGATATAAAGCATCTTGCAGCGACCGATGTGAGCTCGCAGCTGGTTCCCAACGACCCGCTGTATGCGCAGCGCCAGTGGCATCTGAGCAATCCCAACGGCGGCATCAATGCGCCGGCCGCATGGGATCTGTCGCAAGGCGCCGGTGTGGTGGTGGCGGTGCTGGATACCGGCATCCTGCCGGATCACCCTGACTTTGCCGGCAACCTGCTGCAGGGTTACGACTTCATCACCGATGCCGAAGTCTCGCGTCGCCCGACCGATGCCCGCGTCCCTGGCGCGCTCGATTACGGCGACTGGCAAGAAGCCGACAACGTGTGTTACGGCGGCTCGGTGGCGCAGGGAAGCTCCTGGCACGGCACCCATGTCTCGGGCACCATCGCCGAAGCAACCAATAACGGCTTAGGCATGGCAGGCGTCGCACCGAAGGCGACCATCCTGCCGGTGCGCGTGCTCGGCCGTTGCGGCGGCTACACCTCCGACATCGTCGATGCGATCGTGTGGGCTTCCGGCGGTACCGTTGAAGGCGTGCCGGCCAATATCAACCCGGCCGAAGTGATCAACATGAGCCTCGCTGGCGGCGAAGCCTGCGATTCGGCCACCCAGTTGGCGATCAATGATGCGGTCTCGCGCGGCACCACCGTGGTGGTGTCGGCCGGCAACGGCAGCGAAGATGTGGCCAACTATTCGCCGGCCAGCTGCGACAATACGATCACCGTAGGTGCCACGCGCATTACCGGCGGCATTGCCTACTACTCCAACTACGGCAGCAAGGTCGACCTGTCTGGCCCGGGCGGTGGTGGCAGCGTGGACGGCACTCCGGGCGGTTACATCTGGCAGGCCGGCTACACCGGTGCGACCACGCCGACCTCCGGGAAATATGACTATATGGGCTTAGGTGGCACCTCGATGGCGTCCCCGCATGTGGCCGGCGTCGTCGCCCTGGTGCAGAGTGCATCGATCGGTCTGGGCGATGGCCCGCTGACCCCGGCCGCGGTCGACGCATTGCTCAAGCAGACCAGCCGTCACTTCACGGTGACTCCGATGGCCAGCACTCCGGTCGGCAGCGGTATCGTCGATGCTAAGGCTGCGCTGGAAGCGGTGCTGGTTGAGCCATGCGATCCGGCCACCGAGAGCTGCGCGCCGCCCGCCATCGCCTTGACCAACAAGGTGCCGGTGACCGACCTGAGCGGTGCCTATGCCAGCTCCATGCTGTACAGCTTCGAAGCCAAGGCCGGCGCCGTGCTCAGCTTCATGACCTACGGCGGTACCGGCGATGTGTCGGTCTACGTCAGCTTTGGCGCCGAGCCCAGCGCGACCAGTTACGACGCCAAGTCGACCCGCCGGGGCAACAGCGAAACCGTGCGCTTCACTGCTCCCAAGGCAGGGACGTATTACATCAAGTTGATGGGTGTGAAGGACTATACGAAGCTGACGCTCGTTGCACGACAGTAAATAGCCAAATTGTGTGACCGATGCCCCCGCCAATCACCGGGGGCATCGTTTTTGGGGGCGGTACAAATGCGAACGGTTGATCGTCGCGGCAAACTGCTACAGTCAGCGTCGGACCAGTGGAGACGAGTGTGAACGCGGTTGCCGTCGATCCAATTGAGCATCGAAGTGCGGAGACGCGCATCGTCGAAGCGCTGCTTGAACGCCGTCGTCTCAAGGACACCGATCTGCTGCGCGCGCGCCAACTGCAGACCGAATCCGGCATGGGCTTGCTCGCCTTGCTGGGCCGTCTGGGACTGGTCTCCGAACGCGATCACGCAGAGACCTGCGCCGACGTGCTCGGCCTGCCGCTGGTGGACGCGCGTCAACTCGGCGACACCCCACCGGAAATGCTGCCTGAAGTGCAGGGCCTATCGCTCCGGTTTCTCAAACAATTCCATCTGTGTCCGGTCGGCGAACGCGATGGCCGGCTGGAACTGTGGATTGCCGATCCGTACGACGATTACGCCATCGATGCGGTGCGCCTTGCTACCGGATGTCCCTTGTTTCTGCAGGTTGGGCTGCGCTCGGAAATCGACGATCTGATCGAGCGTTGGTACGGTCAGGGCCGCAGTGCAATGGGCACGATCGTGGAAACCGCCGATGGCGATAGCAATAGTAGCGACGATATCGAAGCGCTGCGCGATCTGGCCTCCGAAGCGCCGGTGATTCGCCTGGTGAATCTGGTGATCCAGCACGCAGTGGAATTGCGCGCCTCCGACATTCATATCGAACCGTTCGAAAGCAGGCTCAAGGTGCGTTATCGCGTGGACGGCGTGCTGGTGGAAGGCGAAAGCCCGCCGGCCAAACTCACCGCTGCGGTGATCAGCCGCATCAAGATCATGGCCAAGCTCAACATCGCCGAACGCCGGCTGCCGCAGGACGGCCGCATCATGTTGCGCGTGCAGGGCAAGGAACTGGATCTGCGCGTCAGCACCGTGCCCACCGCCCACGGCGAAAGCGTGGTGATGCGTCTGCTCGACCGCGAAACGGTGGTGTTCGACTTCTACAAACTCGGCTTTACCGAAGATTTTCTGCCGCAGTTCCGCAAGGTGCTCGAGCAACCGCACGGCATCATGCTGGTGACCGGCCCGACCGGTTCGGGCAAGACCACCACGCTGTACACCGCGTTGAGCCAGCTCAATACCTCGGACGTGAAGATCATCACCGTCGAAGACCCGGTGGAATATCAGATCGAGGGCATCAACCAGATTCAGGCCAAGCCGCAGATCGGCCTGGATTTTGCCAACGCGCTGCGCAGCATCGTGCGTCAGGACCCGGACATCATCATGATCGGCGAAATGCGCGATCTGGAAACCGCGCGCATCGCTATCCAGTCTGCGCTCACCGGCCACCTGGTGCTGTCCACGCTGCACACCAACAACGCCGCCGGCGGCATCACCCGTTTGCTGGATATGGGCGTGGAAGACTATCTGCTCACCTCCACCATCAACGGCATTCTGGCGCAGCGGCTGGTGCGCAAACTCGACCTGGACAACGCCGAACGCTACGCCGCCTCGCCTGAGGAAATCGCCAAGTTCAATCTGCGGCGTCTGCAGCCGGATGGCGAAATCTATCTGTATCGTCCGCGTCCCTCGGCAGCCGCACCGACCGGCTATCTGGGCCGTACCACCATCGTCGAATTCCTGGTGATGAACGACGAACTGCGGCGTGCGGTAATGCGCCGCGCCGGCATGGGCGAGATCGAACAACTGGCCCGCAAGGCCGGCATGCGCACCATGTACGAAGACGGCTTGTCCAAAGCGCTGCGTGGCGAAACCACCATCGAAGAAGTCCTGCGCGTCACGGAGGATGCGTGAGCGGTGAGGTGACTGTGTGGTCGGGTAGCACGTGCTCGGGACCGGGGACCGGGAACAGCCAAGGTAGCGGCAGGGTTGCGGCTTCCGCACGTGCCGACCGTAGCGCGGCCAGGTTCCAGTCGTGTAGTAAAACGCTTGTCCAGATTCCCGATTCCCGATTCCGCATTGCCGGCTCAACAACCTGATGCCGCTGTACCGCTACAAAGCGCTCGACGCGCACGGCGAAATGCTCGATGGCCAGATGGAAGCGGCCAGCGATGCGGACGTTGCGCTGCGTCTGCAGGAGCAGGGCCATCTGCCGGTGGAAACGCGTCTGGCTAACGGCGAAAACGACTCGCCTTCGTTGCGCGTGCTGCTGCGCAAGAAGCCGTTCGACAATGCGGCGCTGGTGCAATTCACCCAGCAGCTGGCGACCTTGATCGGCGCCGGACAGCCGCTGGATCGCGCGCTGTCGATCCTGATGGATCTGCCCGACGACGAAAAAAGCCGCCGCGTGATCGGTGATATCCGCGACACCGTGCGCGGCGGTGCGCCGCTGTCGTCGGCACTGGAACGCCAGCACGGGCTGTTTTCCAAGCTGTACATCAACATGGTGCGCGCAGGCGAAGCCGGCGGCAGCATGCAGGACACGCTGCAGCGTTTGGCTGATTATCTGGAACGCAGCCGCGCGCTCAAGGGCAAGGTGATCAACGCGTTGATTTACCCGGCGATCCTGCTGGCGGTGGTGGGGTGTGCGTTGTTGTTCCTGCTCGGCTACGTGGTGCCGCAATTTGCGCAGATGTACGAAAGCCTGGACGTGGCCTTGCCGTGGTTCACCCAGGCGGTGTTGAGCGTGGGCTTGTTGGTGCGCGACTGGTGGGTCGTGCTGGTTGTGGTGCCCGGTGTGCTCGGGCTGTGGCTGGATCGCAAGCGTCGCAACGCCGTGTTTCGTGCGGCGCTGGACGAATGGCTGCTGCGGCAGAAAGTGGTCGGGAGCCTGATCGCACGCCTGGAAACCTCCCGGCTGACACGCACCTTGGGCACGTTGTTGCGCAATGGTGTGCCGCTGCTTGCCGCGATCGGCATCGCACGCAATGTCATGTCCAATCTTGCGTTGGTGGAGGATGTGGCCACCGCCGCCGACGACGTCAAGAACGGGCATGGTCTTGCGATATCGTTGGCGCGCGGCAAGCGGTTTCCACGGCTGGCCTTGCAGATGATTCAGGTGGGTGAAGAGTCCGGCGCGCTGGATACGATGCTGCTCAAGACTGCCGACACCTTCGAGCTGGAAACCGCACAAGCCATCGATCGCGCTTTGGCCGCGCTGGTGCCACTGATTACGTTGGTCCTAGCCTCGGTGGTGGGACTGGTCATCATTTCGGTGCTGGTGCCGCTGTATGACCTCACCAATGCGATCGGCTAAGAGTGCTAACAAAACGACTGCGCTCACCGGCAGGCGGGCGCGGCCGGCGCTCGAAATCGGCACGTACCACTCGTACACTCCAGGTGTTGTGCGCCGTGCGCAGTCACCTACAGGCTGCTCGCGACGTGTTGCCAGCCGTTATATCGGTTGGGCAACGTCTTCACGACACCTTTGCGGTGACTGCGCAACGCACACGCGGGAACCATTGCGATGCCCGCCATGTCATCTTCTGGCAGCAGCATCCTTCATCGACGTACAAGGAAATCGTTCATGATCAAGCGCTCCATCATTCGCAGTCCGTCGCGCGCAGGCCAGGCCGGCATGAGCTTGCTGGAAATCATCATCGTCATCGTGCTGATCGGCGCGGTGCTTACGCTGGTCGGTAGCCGCGTGCTCGGCGGTGCCGATCGCGGCAAGGCCAATCTGGCCAAGTCGCAAATCCAGACCCTGGCCGGCAAGATCGAGAACTTTCAGCTCGACACCGGTAAGTTGCCGATCAAGCTCGATGACCTGGTCACCCAGCCGGGCGGCAGTAGCGGTTGGCTGGGCCCGTACGCCAAGCCGGTCGAACTCAACGATCCGTGGGGCCACACCATCGAATACCGCGTGCCGGGCGATGGGCAGCCGTTCGATCTGATCAGCCTGGGCAAGGATGGTCGTCCCGGTGGCAGCAGCTACGACTCGGACATCAAGTACCAATAAGCCGTCGCCATGCGCGTTGCGTATCAGCCGTTGCGTCATCCACGTGCGCTAGTCCGCCCTGGCCGTACACGTACGCGCGGCACTTCGTTGCTGGAGATGCTGCTGGTCATCGCGCTGATCGCGATGGCAGGTGTGCTCGCCGCCGCCGCATTGAATGGCGGGATCGATGGCATGCGCTTGCGCACCGCAGGCAAGGCGATCGCCGCGCAGCTGCGTTACACGCGCACCCAGGCGATTGCCAGCGGTACGCCGCAGCGCTTTTTGATCGATCCGCAGCAACGCCGCTGGGAAGCCCCCGGCGGCCATCACGGCGATCTGCCGTCGTCGCTGGAGGTGCGTTTCACCGGCGCGCGCCAGGTGCAGTCGCGGCAGGATCAAGGCGCGATTCAGTTCTTCCCCGATGGCGCCTCCACCGGCGGGCGCATCGATCTGCGCGTCAAGGACGCGACCTGGCGTGTCGACGTAGGCTGGATTACCGGCGAAGTGCGCTCCGGGCAAGTGCGCACGCCATCGCCATGAAGCGTCAGTGCGGCTATACGTTGATCGAAGTGATCGTCGCCTTTGCGTTGCTCGCACTGGCATTGAGTCTCTTGCTGGGATCGCTGTCCGGTGCCGCACGCCAGGTGCGCGCAGCCGACGAAAGCACGCGCGCCACGTTGCACGCACAATCCTTGCTCGCGCTGCAAGGCATGGATAAACCGCTGATGCCCGAGCAGCAGCAAGGCACGTTCGAAGACGGGCATTTCCGCTGGTCGATGGATGTGCGCCCATACGACGAACCGCGACGCAATCCCCAGGCGCCGCTGTCGCCTGGCGCGCTTACGCTGCTGCAACTGACCCTGGTAGTGCGCTGGGGTGAGCAGCCCAATCAGATGCTGCGATGGCGCACCTTGCGGCTGGTAGCTGCAACCCAAGGCAGCGCCCCGTGAGCCGTTCGCGCAGCGCGGGTTTCACATTGATCGAAGTGCTGCTGGCCACGATGTTGCTGGTCGGCGGGCTCGCATTGGCATTCGCTACGCTGCGCTCGGCCAGTGTGGTCAGTCAGCGCGGCGAAGCAATCGCCCAGCGCAGCGAGCGCGTGCGTGCGGTGGAAGAGTTCCTGCGGCGGCGTTTGGCGGCCGCATTGCCGATTGCGATGGGCATCGACCCGCAGAGCCAGCAGCCGATGTTGTTCGTCGGTGAGTCGCAGCGCATGCGCTTTACTGCCGATGTGCCGGATTATCTGGGTCGTGGCGGACCGTATCTGCATGACCTCTCTGTGGCCGGCGATGGCGAGCAGCGCAATGTGCTGATCGCGCTGACCATGCTGCAATCGGGCAAGTCGATCGAAGAGGGCACCACGCTGCCGCCGGAAAAGCTCGCCGAGGGCGTGCAGCAGGTGGGCTTTCGTTATCGCGGCATGGATCCACAAAGCGGCCGTCTGAGCGGTTGGTTGCCGCGATGGGAATGGCATGACCGCCTGCCCTTGTTGGTGCGCATCGAGATCCGCAGCGGCGATGCTGCTTGGCCGCCGCTGGTGGTGGCGCTGCCGCAATCCAGCAACGCTGGGGCGATGGGGCAATGAGCCAGATGCGCGGCGCTGCTTTGGTATTGGTGTTGTGGTTGATCGCACTGCTCACCGTGATGATCGGTGCGTACGCGTTGACCGCGCGCGTGGAAGCGTTGCAAGGCAGCATGCTGCGCAATGGCGCGCAAGCGCAGGAGTATGCGCGGTCTGGCCTGGAGTATGCGCTGTCTCGATTGCGAAGCACTGATACGCAGGCACGCTGGCGCGCAGACGGTCGACGCTATCGTTGGCAGATGGACGATGCCACCGTGGAAATTCGCATCACCGACGAAAGCGGCAAGGTGGACCTGAACATGGCCGAGCCCAACTTGCTGGCCGGCCTGGTACGCGCGGTCGGCGGCGATCAGGCCAGCGCCGCGCGCATTGCCGGGGCCATCGTCGATTGGCGCGATGGCGATTCGCTGAGCCAGCCGGGCGGCGGCGCGGAAGACCGCGATTATGCCGATGCCGGGCTGCCGTACGGCGCAAAAGACAGCCCGTTCGAAACCCAGGGCGAGCTGCGACTGGTGTTGGGTATGAATGGCGAACTGTATGGCAAGCTGTTGCCCAATCTCACGCTGTACAGCGGACGTTCGCGGCCGGAAGCGCGCTTTGCGCCGGGCCCGGTGTTGACCGCGATGGGCCTGGATGCGCAGCAACTGATGGCGCAGCGTGACGCGCCGCCGGGTTTGCCGGGCAGCGAGGCGACGGTGGGTGGCTCGGACACTTATAGTATCGAGAGCCGGGCACGACTTAGTCAGGGGCGCGAGGCGGTGTTGCGGGCGGTCGTGTCCACCAGCGCGTCCCCATTACCAGGGTCGGCCTACACCGTATTGCGTTGGGAAGAGGGAGCAGCAGTGCAATGACCGCATGGCGGGATACCTTGGGTCGCATCGGCTTACGCGCCATGCCGGGAGCCGGTGGCTTTTGGCGTTGGTGGCAACAATCGCTGCTGGCCTGGTTGCCGCAGCGTTGGCAGTGGCAGTTGGGCTTGTCGCAGGCACGCCTGTTGTTGCAACCCGATGGTGATGCGTTGCAGTTGCTGCGCCAGCGCGATCACAGCAGCGACACCATCGCAAGTCTGCCGTGGCCGGTGCAACCGCAGGAAGTGAATGCCGTGCTACCGCCCGCGCTTGAAGGGCTGCCGCGGCATTGGCTGTTGCCAGCGGCGCATGCATTGCGCCGGCCGTTGCGCCTGCCCGCAGCGGCAGCGGCGCGCTTGCAGGACGTGGCGCGCTTCGAGATCGATCGGCAAACCCCGTTCACTGCCGACCAGGTGTATTTCGACGCACGCGTGCTCGACGTGCGCGAAGACGGCCAACTCGATGCCGAACTGGTGGTGGTGCCGCGGCGCATGATCGATGGCTTGGCCGGTGTGCCAGAGGTGTGGAGCACTGCGTTGTCGGGCATCGATGTCGCCGATGCGCACGGCCTGCCGTTGGGCGTGAACCTGCTGCCGCCTGCGCGGCGTCTGCGTCGCAGCGACCCGATGCAGCGCTGGAATCTGTTGCTCACTGCCGCCGCGCTCGTCTTGCTGGCGGTGGCCGGTTGGCTGCTGCTCGACAATCGTCGGCAGGCCGCCGACGACCTGCGTGCCAAGGTGCAGGCCAATGCCGCGCGCGCGCGGCAGGTCGCCGCCGAACGCCAGCAATTGCTGGATCTGGTCGAAGGTGCGACGTTCTTCCAGCAGCAACGCACCACCCGCCCGACCTCTGTGGAAATCTGGGACGAGCTGAGCCGGCGTCTTCCTGGAGGCACCTATCTGGAAAAATTCTCGGTCGAAGGCGGGCAATTGCAGTTGATTGGATTGAGCAACGAAGCCTCATCGCTGGTGCGTCGTCTGGAAGGCTCGCCGCTGTGGCGCACACCGTCGCTGACCGGCGTGTTGCAGAGCGATTCCGGCCGCAACGTCGACCGCTTCACCATCACCGCTGAGCTGGTCGGCCCCGACGCCAAGGAGGCGGCTGATGCCACGCAGCGTTAAGCGTGATCGCTGGATCGCTTTGGGCCTGTTGTTGCTGGTGACCGGTGTGGCCTATCTGGTGCTGGTGCACCCGTGGTTTACCCAACCGATGATTGCGGTGCAGGACGATCTTCAATCGCTGCGCGAGCGCGAGTTGCGCGTGCGCGTGCAGTTGCAGCAGGCCCCGCAGGTCAGCCAAAGGCTGCGCCAGGCGCGCCAGACATTGGAAAGCCGCCCAGGTTTTTTGCCGGAAACGTCCGCCGAACTGGCTTCGGCAGGTTTGGTGCAGCGTCTGGAGCGCGCGGTGGTGGAGGGCAGTCCCGGCAACCGCAGCTGCGCCATCAGCAACCGCTCGCCGTTGCAGCCGGAAAGCAAGGACCGCTTCACCCGCGTCGCGGTACAGGTGCGTTTGCGCTGCGGCACGCCGGAATTAGCCTCGGTGTTGTACAGCCTGGAAAACGGCACGCCGCGGCTGTTCGTGGACAACCTCAACGTGATGGCCCAGCGCTACCAACTCTCGCCCAACGAAAGCGGCAACGGCCTGGACATCGCCTTCGAACTGGCAGGTTATCTGCGGCCGGGCGCCAGTGCCGCACCGCTGAACACCGACGCCGCGCCCGCTGCTCCTGCCGCCGCGGAGGCCAGCAATGCGCCTTGACATGATCGGCCTGCGCACCTGGTTGTTGGCAACTGTGGTCGGCTGGGCGTTGCTGGTGTGCGTGCTGGCCGTCGCCGGTCTGGGCAAGCGCGTCGAGCTGCTGCCCGACGACCCGGCACTGGTGCAGCGTCTGCCCACGCTGTCGGCACCGGCACCGGAACGTTTGGGAGCGTTCGAGAAGTATTCTGAAATCGCCGCGCATCCGGCCTTCGCCGAAGACCGCCTGCCGCATCCGTTCTTCCTGTCCGGCAACGATGCCAGCAGCGCCGTATCGACGGTACGCCTGACCGGCGTGCTGCTCACACCCAACTTCAAGATGGCTACGCTGACCCTGGACCCGCAGGACTCGGTGCGTGTACAACTGGGCGGCGAGGCGGTCAAGGGCTGGCGGTTGCTCGCGCTGCAGCCGCGCAGCGCAACCATCGAAGGCCCTGGCGGCACTCAGACACTGGAGCTGCAGGTGTTCAACGGCCAGGGCGGACAACCGCCGACCGCCAATGCGGTCGCTCCCGGCGCCCCCGGCGCCACCCCACCGCCACCGCCGGCCGACGCTGCCGCTGCGCTGGTGCCGCCGCCGCAGACCCAGCCCGCCGCGCCGCCACAGCAGCTCGATGGGCAGGCAGCGCCGACGGTGCCGCCGCAGCGCAGCGACGGCGCCCAGGAAGCTCCACGCCCCTCCGACGATCAGATGCGTGCCATCCGCGAACGCATCGAAGCCCGACGCCGCCAGCTGCAACAGCAGCGCCAGAGCGGCTCTACCCCCGGTCAGACCCAGTGAGTGAATGCATGACCCCGCGCCTGTTTCCCGTGTCCCTGCTGATTGGCCTGCTGGCCGGTTGCGCCACCACTCCACCGCCGGAGGTGCGCCGCGACGCGCGCCTGGACCCGCACGTCGGCGCTGCCGGCGCCACCCAGAGCACTGCCGAGCAGCGCACGGACGGCAACACCAGCGCCAAGCCCAGCCCGGTGATCCGTCGCGGCAGCGGCACCATGATCAACCAGAGCGCGGCTGCCGCACCGTCGCCCACGCTCGGCATGGCCAGTAGCGGCAGCGCCACCTTCAATTTCGAAGGCGAATCGGTGCAGGCCGTGGTCAAGGCGATCCTGGGCGACATGCTCGGCCAGAACTACGTCATCGCCCCCGGCGTGCAAGGCACCGTGACTCTGGCCACGCCCAAGCCGGTGTCGCCGGCGCAGGCCTTGAACCTGCTGGAAATGGTACTGGGCTGGAACAACGCGCGCATGGTGTTCAACGGTGGCCGCTACAACATCGTGCCGGCCGACCAGGCGCTGGCCGGCACCGTCGCGCCCAGCAACGCATCGCCGTCGGCCGCCCGCGGTTTTGAAGTGCGCGTGGTGCCGTTGAAGTTCATTTCCGCCAGCGAAATGAAGAAGGTCTTGGAGCCCTACGCGCGGCCCAACGCTATCGTCGGCACCGACCCCGCGCGCAACGTGATCACCCTGGGCGGCACCCGCGCCGAGTTGGAAAACTACCTGCGCACGGTGCAGATCTTCGACGTGGATTGGTTGTCGGGCATGTCGGTGGGCGTGTTTCCGATCCAGTCCGGCAAGGCCGAGAAAGTCGCAGCCGATCTGGACAAAGTCTTCGGCGAACAGAGCAAGACGCCCAGCGCCGGCATGTTCCGTTTCATGCCGCTGGAAAACGCCAACGCAGTGCTGGTGATCACCCCGCAGCCACGCTATCTGGACCAGATCCAGCAGTGGCTGGACCGCATCGATAGCGCCGGCGGCGGCGTGCGTTTGTTCTCGTACGAGTTGAAGTACATCAAGGCCAAGGAGCTGGCCGATCGCTTGTCGGAAGTGTTCGGCGGGCGTGGCAATGGCAACGACTCCAATGCCTCGCTGGCACCGGGGTCGGAAACCAGCGTGCTGGGTGGAGCAATGGGCAATCGCGACAGCAGCATGGGCGGCAGCTCGGGCATGACTGGCGGCAGCCTCGGCGAGAGCAGCGATGGCAGCTCGTTAGGTGGCAGTAGCGGCAGTGGCAGTGGCAGCGGCAGCAGTGGAGGCTTGGGCAACGGCAGCCTGCAGCTCTCGCCGCGCAGCAATGGCAATGGCGCGGTAACGCTGGAAGTGGAAGGCGACAAGGTCGGCGTATCGGCAGTGGCTGAAACCAATACCTTGCTGGTGCGCTCCACGCCGCAGTCGTGGAATTCGATTCGCGACGTCATTGAAAAGCTCGATGTGATGCCGATGCAGGTGCATATCGAAGCGCAGGTGGCTGAGGTGAATTTGAGTGGTGAGCTTGAGTATGGCGTGAACTGGTACTTTGAAAATGCGGTCAATGCTGCAACTGATTCGACGAGTAATGGGCCTGGCTTTGATGGGGGAGCTGGGTTGGCTAGCGCCGCGGGTCGCAACATCTGGGGTGATATCGCTGGCAAAGTGGGCAGCGGAGGGCTTGCCTGGAGCTTCCTAGGCAAGAACGCCGCTGCGATCATCACCGCTCTGGATCATGTGAGCAATGTGCGCTTGCTACAAACACCGTCGGTATTCGTGCGTAACAACGCAGAGGCGACATTAAATGTGGGGTCGCGCATCCCGATCAACTCCACATCTATCAATACTGGCTTAGGTAGCGATAGCAGCTATTCCTCGGTGCAGTATATTGATACTGGGGTCATCTTAAAGGTGCGTCCACGCGTTACTAAAGACGGCATGGTGTTCCTGGATATCGTGCAGGAAGTAAGCAGTCCAAGTGATAGACCAGCTGCTTGCACGTCCGCAACGACGACGGTCAACGCGGTTGCCTGTAATGTGGACATAAATACTCGCCGTATTAAGACGGAGGCAGCAATTCAAAGTGGCGACACGATCATGCTGGCTGGCCTTATTGAAGACAGCACCGGCGACGGTTCAGACGGTGTTCCGTTTCTAAGTAAGCTTCCAGTTGTAGGTTCTTTGTTTGGGCTAAAGAATCAAAGTAAGAGGCGCAGCGAAGTAATCGTTTTATTGACGCCCAGCATCGTCCGAAATCCGCTAGAGGCACGAAATCTGACAGATGAATATGGTCGGCGGTTTGAATCGATGGCGCCCATTAAAAAGTCAATTGGTAAGTGATTTGGCTCATTATGATTAATTAAAAAATGTGTGACTATTTTCATTTTCCCACTCCTCTCGATGGGAGTGGCACGGTAGCGTAGTGTGCTTTAATTGGAATTTAAGATTTTTTATAATCCGACTATTTCTTGTGAGGGTGGTGCCATGTGCAAGAAGGTATATTCGTCATTTATAGCTTGCATATGCATGATTTTCTCGTTTTAATGCGTTCTGCCAAGTTGTGAACGGAAGCTTCGGCAGGCCTGTTAGCCGTTGGGTATGGAGCGTTGCATCAGGCCAAGCAGGTGCTGATTTTTCAAAATATGCCGATAAGTTAGGTTGAACTCACTTTCTCTGGCTATATCTCTAGTTACGTCAATAGTATTGGTGAGCTCGCAGTCGTTCCATCTGAGTTTTATCTATATAATGGTTATGTTAGATGATTGGCTAGTAGGGTCGATGCTTATGTCCAAGGTGTTGCAAAACTGGTTACGGAAATAAACTTGCCCGTCGTGCTGGTGCCGGTTGGCACCGACGACGAGGCACTGGATGCCTGTCTGGCCGCATTGGATGCAGCCACACCCGCAGGCACGCGGGTGTGGTTGGCCGACGACGCACAGGCCGGCCCGCGCGGTCGCGCCATCATCGAACACTGGCTGGCGCGCACGCAGCTGCAGGCGCATCACACACGTCGCCAACGCATGCTCGGCGAAGTGGCGCATCTGGACGAAATGCTCGGTGCGTGCGGCGATGCCGACGTAGTGGTGCTGGGTGCGGATGCCTGCCCGTTGCCGGGCTGGTTGAGCCAACTCGACGCGTGCTTTGCGCGCGATGCCGCGATTGCCACTGCCACGCCGTGGAGCAATATGGGCGAAGCCTGCGCCTGGCCGCGGCTGGGCGAACTCAATCCGATGCCCGACGCGCCGGAGCGGCTCGCAGCCGCATGTGCGGCAATGGCGCCGCTGCATCCGGAGCTGCCATCGGCGATCGGTCACGCGGTATTGCTACGCGGCAGTGCCCGGCGCAAGGCCGGTGGTCTGGATGCCAGCAGTTATGGCTCGTGGCACGCCGCATTGGTCGATCTGAGTCTGCGTATGGGCGGGCTGGGGTGGCGAAATGTCCTCTGCGACACCGCCTTTGTTGCCTCGCCACGCGAAGGCCAGCCTGCCGATGGCGACATGGATGCGCTGGCTACCCGTTGGCCGGCCTGGCATGCGCGCCTTGCCAAGTTCCTGATGCACGACCCGCTGCGTGCGCAGCGCGATCATCTGGCGCAATTGCTGGCCGAGCTGCCGCCGCCGGATCCGCAGCGGGCCTTGTTCGGTTAGGGAAGCTCTGGACAACGTTTCCAAGCGCTTTCGATCAACAACTGAGGATGCGTAAATGCCTGATTTTCAGCATGTACGAACGTCGCGTTTGAGCAAAATTCTAAGCTCACTCGCCACGTGGTGAGTGGTCCAGAGGTTCATGGGGCGCCGCGCTCAACGCCGCAGCGCATGCGCGGTGCTTTACCGCTCCGGGCACAGCAGCGCTCGCCTGATCGCCGCGCAGTCGTTTGTCAGCGGCTCTGCGACGCCGCGCGCGTCGGCGCCTCGGTCCGCACCACTACCTCTAGCGCATCGTGACGCCAGGATTCGATATCCAGCTCCACGGCGCGGCCGTCTTCGGCAAAGCTGATCCGCTGCAGACGGAAGCATGGCGTGCCGGGGGTAGATTGCAGCAGCATGGCTTGCGCGGCATCCAGCCCGGCCGGATGCATCGACACCTTCGCGCGGCTCAGGAACAACCCGAGTTTCTGGTTGAACACGCTCGACAGCGACCCAGCCAGATCGTGTTCGAGCAGGCCCGGCGCCCACGCCGCGAGCACCACGTTGGTTTCCAGCAAGACTGAGCGACGATCGATCCAGCGCCGACGTTGCAAGACGAACACGTTTTGATGCGGGCTATCCAATCGCAACGCCGCAGCGTAGGCAGCGCCCGCAGGTTGCCGGGTAGCGCTCAATAATTCGGTGCGTGGCTTACGTCCCTGTGCGGCTACGTACTGCATGAAACCGGCGATGCTGGTGGGGTCGTAGCGCACGCGCGGTGCGCTGACGAACCAGCCGCGGCGGTTCTCGCGGTAGATACGGCCTTCGGCTTCCAGCAGCTGCAAGGCCTCGCGCAAGGTGATGCGGGTGCACCCGAAACGCTCGGCAAGCGCGCGTTCCACCGGCAGGCGTTGGTCCGGACCCCATTCGCCAGCGGCGATCTGCGCGGAAATCACTTCGGTGATGGCGTGTTGGCGCGAGACGCTCATGCCGACAACCGCCGACGCACGACGCGAACGATGGACGAGGCAGTGAGGGCAAAGAGGTGCATGGGGGCGATGGTAAAGAAGAACGCGTGCGCAAACAGCGCCTGGCTCAGCTGGCACCCGCCAGGTTCCGGTTCTGTCGGGTCTTCCAGCTGCGCCATCCATACACTGCCAGCAGCACGAAGCCCGCGTAGAGCAGGGCGGTGGGATACAGGCCCTTGCTGGCGAACACGCCCACGTAAATGCAATCGAGCACGATCCACAGCACCCAATTGGCGATGCGTTTGCGCGCAGCCCACACGCTGGCTACCAGGCTGAAGCTGGCTAACGCCGCATCTAGCCACGGCAGCGCCGCGTCGGTGCGGTGATGCATGTAGGTCCCGAGTGCGGCGGCAAACGCAGCGCCGATACATAGCCAGACCCAGAGCTCAGCGCGTGGTATCGGCAACGGGCGAATTCGCATGTCTGCAGCTGTGCCGTCTGCAGCTGTCCCAGGTTGCCAGTGCCACCAGCCGTAGAGCTGGGTCAGCACGTAGACGCCTTGCAACAGCATATCCGAGTACAGCTTCCACCGATAGAACAGCCAGGCATACAGCGCCACCGCCACGATACCGACCGGCCAGCACCAGTAAATACGCCGCGCAGTCAGCCACACGCCAAGCAGGTTGATCACGACGGCGATGGATTCGAGCAGTGACATGGAATGCCTGGAGGGAAAGTGCTGGAAACGAGCGGTAGGCGCAGGGGTCAGAAATCCACTTGCACCGTCAAACGCGCCGTACGCGGCGCGCCGGGGAACAGGTACGCATCGCCCAGGTATTGGCCGGCATCGCGCCAGTAGCGTTGGTCGAAGATGTTGTCCACGTTCAAGCGCCAGGTGGTCGCAAGACCGCCCGGTGCAGTGGCATAACGCGCGCCCAGGTTGGCCACCGTATACGCCGGCACGCTGGCATTGCCGCGTTGGTCGGCGTACTTGCGCCCACTGTACTGCACGCCGGCCAACAGCGCCAAGCCATCGACACCGGGCAGGTTGTAATCGGCCTGCACGCTGGCGCGCAACTTGGGCACGTTGATCGCCTGGTGGCCTTCATACTCGGCAATGTCGGTGTCTTCGGCGCGTGCGCGGATCGCCGCGACGCTGGCGAAAATGCGGAGCTGTTCGGTCGCTGCGCCATCGGCAGACAGCTCCAGACCACGGTCATGCAGGCGGCCTTGCTGCACATAAAGCAAGCCACCATCGGCCTGCGGTTGAGTGAACTGGTAGGCCTGGCGGATGTCGAACAACGCCGCGCCCAGACGCAGGCCATCCAGCTCGATTTTTGCGCCGGTTTCCAGCTGATACGCGTGGGTAGGTGGCAGGATCGCGTCGGCGTTGTCGGCAAACCACGGTGCGGTGCCGCCAGCGGCCAGGCTCTTGGCGTAGCTGGCATACACCGACGTCTGCTGTTGCGGTTTGAACAGCAGCGCGGCCTGCGGCAGCACGGCGTTCTTGCGCGTGCGACGTTCCAGCACGCCATCGCGATCGAACGCACGCTCGTCCAGGCGTACATAGCGTGCGCCCAGCGACACCTCCCATTGCGACCCCAAGCCAATGCGGTCGGCCAACACCAAGGCGCGCTGACGGCTGTCCAGACGGCGTTGTTTCGGCTCCAGTGCGACGTCGGTTTGCGCGAACACCTCCGGGTCGCGGTCGATCCTGCCGCTGCCGACGAATGCGTTGACCGAGCCGAAACGGTCGATAGTGCGGCGTAGCCAATCGCCGCCGATGCTCAGGTGATGCGCCAGCGCGCCGGTGACCACATGGCCTTCCAGCGTGGCGCGCACTTGATCGTGCACGCGGGTGTCGTCGGGGCTGCGGTAGTCGTAGACGTCGTACTCGCCCTGCGCGCTGAAAAAGTTGGGTGTGGCGATGTCAGCGCAACTCGTCGCGCCATAACAACCCCACGCAAACGCAGAGAAGTCGTTGATCACCGAACGGCTACGCGAGGCGTCGGCGGTGGCATGCCAGTCGTCGTTGAATTGGTAGGCGTAACGCAGCTGCGCGTTGATCGAATCCATCTCCAACGGCCGCGACCAAGGCTGATAGCCGAGCAGGCGATGCACATCGATATCGCGCGGAACCTGTGTGCCGCCCAGCAATTGATAACCAGGCACCGAGCGTTGTTGCCGATGCTGGTAGTCCACGTCTAGCTGCAGCAGCGAGTGCGGCGTGATCTTCCAGTCGCCTGCCAGGGAGAGGAAATTGCGATAGCCATCGGCGTGGTCGACGTAGCTGTTGATGTCTTCGCGCGCGGCGTTGACGCGCAGGCCCAGCGTGCGCCCGGCACCGAACCAGTCGCCCAGATCGGCGGCGGCATAGCGCGCGCCTTGCGCGTCGGTGCCCAGAATCACGCTGCGCACATGCTCGGGCCGCTTGGCGCGGTAGTCGATCAATCCGGCCGGCTCGTTGACGCCGGACTGCAGCCCGGCCAAGCCTTTGAGGATCTGCACTTGCTGCTTGTTTTCCAGCGCGATCGATTGCTCACCCACCGCGCTCATGCCATTGATGCGATAGCTATTGGCGGCATTGAGCGAGTACCCGCGCACCACGAAATTTTCGTAATAGCCGATCGGCGCGTACGCATCGCCCGCTGACGCATCCGCACGCAGCACCTCGCTGAGCACGCGCGCTTGACGGTCGAGCAATTGCTGTCGATCGATGACG
Source organism: Xanthomonas fragariae (assembly GCF_900183975.1). Lineage (NCBI taxonomy): Bacteria > Pseudomonadati > Pseudomonadota > Gammaproteobacteria > Lysobacterales > Lysobacteraceae > Xanthomonas > Xanthomonas fragariae. The sequence goes on along the minus strand of NZ_LT853882.1, from coordinate 3,287,371 downwards.
GCAATCGAGGCGGGCGCATCCAGCAGGCGCGTTGCGCCAAATCCAGTCAAAGCCGTGTTGGCATCGCTGCGCTCGCCACGCACATTGACCGCATCCAGTTCCACCGCATCGGCATCGGGTTGCTGCTGGGCAAACGCAGGAGTGGCGCAGCACAGCGCCAGCGCGAGCGCGCGGCGGGAGAGCAGGGTGGTGGCAGAGACAGGCATGCGCAAGACTCCAAAAGTGCAGACGTAAACGCTCACGGCAGATGGCGCGCACGCGCGTGCAGATGCTCAAGCAAGCGCTGGCCATCGGCGCTGCCAAACCAGTCCGCGTGACCAAGCAGATAACGGTGATAGGCGATGTCGGCATTTGCAGGCGAGTGGGTGATGCCGGCGAAGTATTCGATTTCGCTCAGGGCGAAGTCGGTATGCACGATGGGCAACAGTGCGGCCAAGCAGCGCAATTGGGTCGCGTCCAGCGGGCGATGCAGCGTGTAGCCGTCCAGTAGGGCATCAAGCTGGCTAAGCTCGGCCTGCGCGCGCGCGCCAGTGTCCAGTCGCAACCACGGGATCAGGTTGCGTTCGATCGCGGTGGCCAGGTCGAACAGCGCGCTGTTGCAATCGCTCAATCCGAAATCGAAGATCGCACTGACCTGGATGTACCCGTAGCGGGTTTCCCAAAGCAGGTTGGAGGCATGCCAGTCGCCATGGGTCCACAGCGGCGGCATGGCGCCCGGCGCCGACAGCAGCGGCCATGCATGCGCATGCCATGGCAGCACATGGGTGGCCAGGTCGCGTCGCCAGGGGCGGTGTTGCAAGGCCGCGGCCAAGCGCGGACGGGTTGGCAGCACGTCTTGCAATGCCTGCACCGGGTCGGCTTGTGCGAACAGCCGCAGGTTGGCCACCAGCACGCTGGTGGTGCGTGCGGGCGCATCGAAGCTCTGCTCGGCGCGGTGCAGTTGCGCCAATGCGGCACCTGCGGCATGCGCATGTGCGACGTCCACGAACGGTGTCCACGACAACGCATCGCGGTAGTGATCATGCCCGGTGCCGACGCGTTGCACTTCGTAGACCCAATCGCCTTGAGCCAATGCAGTGCGGCCCTGTGCATCGTGCAGCACCTCGACCACGGGCGCACCTGCCCAGCGCAGATGCGCCATGTAGCTGTGTTCCTCGCGCAGCGCAGCGACACTGCGCACGCTGCAGTGGTGGCGTTTGATGATCGTGGGGCCGGTGGCGGTGTCCACGCATGCGGCTGCGGAAAACGGACGCGCGCTGTGCCAGCGCACTGCGGTGCATTGGCCGAGGGCAGGAAAGTGCCGCAACACGCGAAAGATCTCGTCGGCGGTCAACACCGGCCAGTCCGGCAGCGCCAGCTCCAGGCTCATGCCATGCACCTGGTGCGGCACACTCATGGACGCACGTTCGGCAAGCCCGCGCGGCCCGCTGTGTAAGTGGGTGGTATAGACCAAGCGGCCGAGGTCGATGCCAGGGACCCGGCGCGCGCGCCAGCAAAACCAAAGACGGCGCTGCCGGGCCGTCGCAGCGTCGCAGGCACCATCAGGCGGTCGCGACGCATGGAATGGAAGGGCAGCGCGAAACCGAAAGGTCGCTGGCCGTCATCTCAAAGATCAGGTGTGGGGGTGCGCCGTGGGCGGCGCCAACGAAAGGCCGCTTGGCGGCTCCGGGCGCGCAGTCCAGGCTGCAGTATGCCCTCTGCGGCCACCGCTCGTCATGCCGGTTCTGGCGGGCGCGATATTGCACAGGCCTGCAATCGGCGCAATCGCGCTGTTCCTGAGGTGCGCCGTTGCGCCACTGCGCGCGTTTATCGCAGCCGTGGCGGCGCTTCGCCTTCACCCAGAGCCCAGAGCGTCTTGCCTGAGATAGCGCTGCGCTGCCTTGGCACCGGATAATGACCGGATGAATCCCGTCCAGATCGCCGCCGTCGTCGTGACTTACCAGAGCAGCAGCACCATCGATGCGTGCCTGTCGCGATTGCGTGCGGCCGAGGGCATCAGCGAGATCCGGGTGGTCGACAACGCCTCCAGCGACGACACCCTGGAGCTGGTGCAACGGCATGCATTGGCCGATGCGCGGCTGCACTTCATCGCCAATCCGGAAAACCCCGGTTTCGCCACTGCCTGCAACCAGGGCGCGCGCGATTCGCAGGCGCCCTGGCTGGTCTTCATCAACCCGGACCTGCTGGTCGAGCGCGACACCTTGCTGCAGTTATGCGCACGCGCGGCTGGACATGCGGCGGTGCTGCTCGGGGTGGAGCAGGTGGACGAGCAGGGCCGGCCAGATGCAGCGGTGCGCCGCCGCGACCCGGACTTTGCCGCGATGCTGCGGGCGCCGCGCGCCGCCGCGCAGTTGGCGGTGCCGGCCGACTTGTCGCTGGCCCTGCAGCCGGTGGATGCCATTTCCGGCGCGTTGATGTTGATGCAGCGCAGCCTGTTCGACCGGCTCGATGGCTGGGACGGGGGCTACCGGCTGCATGCCGAAGATCTTGACCTGTGCCGGCGAGCGCGCCAGGCCGGCGCGCTGGTCGCGGTGGCCAACGATTTGCAGGTGGTGCACGTGCGCGGGGTGTCCAGCCGCGCGCGGCCGTTCTTCGTGGAATGGCATAAACACCGCGGTCTGTGGCGCTATTTCCGCAAGTTCGAGGCGAGCCAGCGGGGGGCGATCACTCGGCTCGGTGTATGGCTGGCGATCTGGACCCATGCCGCCGCTCAGGTACCGCGGTTGTTGCAGAAGAAGTGACATTTGCCGCGTGCTCGCTGTGCAGGTCGCGCCTGCCAACGAACAGGAGCGCGCGCAAGTGCGATCGCTCGCGCAAGAGGTTCAACATGTCGCTGGCGAAACGGGGAAAGTGGCGTTCGCTGATCAGTGCGACACCGGGCAGGAACCTGCGCAAGCGGCCAGGAAAAAAGTATCGAGCTCCACGTGATCAAGCTGCAGGAGGCGAAGAAAGCCTTTGTGTTGCTGCCGCATCGCTGGGTGGTCCAGCGCAGCTTCGGATGGGCCAATCGTTTCCGACACCTCACACACGACGATAAGCGCTTGCCGGAAACATTATCCGGACTGCATTGCATCGTTTTTGCCATCTTCATGCGCGGCAACGCCTCCGCACTTCTCCAAAGTTTATAACACGCTCCAGGTCTGTATTCGGCGCGCGGCAGTCTGGCCGCGCCGTGGGAAAGCCCCGAACAACGGACCGCCGCAAGATGGTCCGCTGCAATGGTCAGCTGGTGGCAAAACTCAGCGACTCACGCGGCAAGAGCATGTGCGAAGACATCGGCTATCTGCGCTATCTGCGCGATGTGTTCGGTCTGCCGCCGATCCCGGATTGGAAGGTAGACGCCAGTATCGGCGTGGAGCACTTCACCACCGATGTTTCGCCGTATTTCCCCACCGACCTGGCCTTGCAGCAGGCAGCCTACGATGCCGCATCGCTGGCCGCACTGCGTGGCGTTTGTTGCTGGGCGGGCGCATGACCTTCAACAATGCGCGCAACGACAACCAGTTCAGCAGCAATTTCTAGCTGCGCTTGGTGATGGATCGCTTGGGCGCTGCGTTGGTTCGCGCGCCGCAGGTGCTGACCTCGCCATACGCTGTGGATCATTGAGGCGTATGGAGCGCTTGCTGCGTTGCCAACACGGCAAGCAGCAGGTGCGCGCAGTGGCCTGGAACGCGTACATCCGAATCTGCATGCCGTCCCGTACCAGCAACGATTGCCAGCGACGTTGGACGAGGCGCTCTGACGCAGTGCAGATCGTTTGGTCTGCTTCGAACAACGCAATTGCGGAGAAAGCGAACGGCGCCTTTCGGCGCCGTTCGCATGACCTAGATCTACACACAACAATCCTCGCTTAAGGCCGTACCTTGGTCGCGCAGATGAAGACCGCCGCCTGTTGAATGCGGCTGATCGCGCCCTGGCTTTGCAGCTCGCGCGCGTGCTCGTTCATGCAGGTCAGGTAGCCGAGACGGTTGCCAGCATTTTGCCTCTTGCACAGGCTGCTTTCAGCCGAGATATTCGCACCGGGAATCAAACCGCCGCTCTCCACGGTCGGCACCAGCGTGTTGCAGCTGCCCAACTTGGCCGGCGCGCTGTTCAAGGTCCAACCGATATCAGCAAATAGCGCCGGGGTCAGGTCGACGTTCAGATGCGCCTGCACCTCCGGTGTGGCGAACGGTTCCATCAACGCGTTCGGCTGCAGATCGCTATCGAAGTGCGAGAACGTCGAACCCCCGGCCACCACGCTTGGTGCATACAACCGCGTACGGCCTGCGCTGTCGGTACCTTGCAGCAGTTGCGGATCTTGGTACAACCCCGCCACCACTGCAGTGCTGCGCTTCAGACGCACGCCGTCGGCCTGCGACACCATGATGGCCGGGATGGTGATGCCGGTGACTGGCGGTGTCGTGTTGCCCATCGTCTGCACGCCAGCGGCGTTGTTGGCAACGATCACGCCTACCGCACCATTGAGCTGAGCGTTCTTCACCTTTATCGCATACGCACAGCTGCCGCGGTCGATGATTGCCACGTTGCCGGCCAAGGCAGCCGCATTGGCGAACGGCGTTTCGCAGCCATCGCTGGTCGACGATGCAGCCACGCCATCGTTGACCGTCACCACCGAGCGGGCCGGGAAGTTGGCCGCGGTGGCCAGTGGCCCGAAGCTGGCAAAGCCCACGTCGAACTTACCTGCCGCGCTGGACGGCGCAGTCACCTGCAACAAGGTGCGCGGATCCAGGATTAGCGCCGCCTCGCGATTGACGCGCTCCCCGGCCCACACCGTGCGACCCGGCGTGCGCATAGCTTTGGCGCGCAAGGCATTGGTCATGGCCGGATCGTCAAAACGCTTGTTCTGTACGTTGTCGAAGGCCTGCGCGGTATAGACATCGGTCAGGTTGCTACCCGAACCGAGTACACCGGTGGTCTCGTCAAGCAAACCCGCTACTCCCAAACCGTGGCTCAGCTCGTGCATCACGGTGTTGAGGAAATTGACCTGGCCCTCTGGCGTTTTGCCATCCAGGCCCAGATACCAGCTCGAACCGGCCAAGCAATCGTCCTTGCCCAGATCGCCGTTGAACTGCGAAGACACATCGGCTGGATCGCTCGGATCCGGCACCAGATCCTGCCCGACGATCGCATCGCCCAATGCAGACGGATACAGCGTATTGGGCTTGGAACCGGGGAAGTCGTTGACGATCCAGTTCGGGCCGGCCTGGCCTAGCACGCCGGCGGTGGCGCTGCAGGGCAGGGGCGCGAACGAGGCAGACACCTTGATCTCAACATTGCTCTGCAACACCGCGCCCCACAGATCCATCGCGTACTGGTAAGCGATCCGGCGTTGTTCGCCGACCGAACGGCCCGGATTGCCGCCCAACGGTGCGGCGGGCGTCGGATCGTTCAAGCCGAGCACGGTGCCGGCATCGCCATTGATCAGCGTGACATTGGCAGCCGATGCATGCAGCGGTGCCAATGCGCCCGCCACGGCCAGAGACAACAGAAACATGGGCTTATTCATGCGGCAGCGTTCCCTGCTCGGCGTCGGCGGTTTGGCCGGCATCGGCGTCCTCGCTGTGCTCGATGACGATGCGGCCGTCGGCTTGACGAGTCGCAACCAACGAGCTCATTTGCGTGGCCGGCAACTTGCGCGCCACGGTGCCATTGGGCAGGCGACGCTCGGTGGCGCGTGCGGCCGCCTCGGTCTGCGGAACCTTGGTACGCGCGCCGCTGCTGCGGGCCGCCGAGGTGGCCTGCTGATCCAGCGCCGCGCTTTCGGCGTCAGTCAGCGGGCGCAGCTTGCCGGTGCTGGGATCGATAGCGACCTTGGAACTGCTGGTGGCAACCTCCTGCGCCGCTGCCAATGCCGGCAGGCAGAGGACACATAAAACACCGGGCAACATCCATTCTGGCTTGCGAAAGCTCATCATCGTTCGGGTTTCCTTGAGTCCAACTGGGTGAAAAACGCCGTGTTGACACCAGCGTTCGGGAGAACTGTTCCGCTTAGTCTGTTTATGACTCAGCCATGAATCAGTGACTTGTGTCGGTCTTTTGACATGGGCCGATGAACACGAAGCAGTAACCTGAAAAAGTCGTCGTCGCGCTTGTGCTGGACCATTTTTCTGCGTATGCGCGGCGGCTGGTCGCACGGATTGGTCAGATTCTTGGTGCGGGTCGGGCTGATGGGCGAGGCCGCTATTGTTTTGTGAAACCGGTGGCGCGTAGCGCTGGATAAAGGTACGAGCGAAGCCTGGTGACATCCAATACGCGAGGTGGCTTCGCCCCGTCTCCTCGCCCCAACCCCTCTTCCACAGGAAAGGGGTTCGTGCGTTCAAGTGCTCAGCTGGCTGGGCTGTAAACAACGAAAGGCATTGCGAGTAGCCTCGTTCAAAGGCTGGAAAACTGTTATGAGCAGCCGTGCTCCCATACTCAAAGATTGTTTCTGCTTTCTGCTTCGCGAGTCCCCATACGCGGCGGTGCGGTAGCCCCCCCCACATGCCTGGCACTGTGCCAGCTACGCGTTGTGAGTCACTCTCAGCCGAACCAAACACCAGGTCAGCCATGCACGCCGTTATCTACCACAACCCCGCTTGCGGCACCTCCCGCAACACCCTGGCCCTGATCCGCCACGTAGGCATCGAACCGCACATCATCGATTACCTTCAGCACCCACCAACACGCCAAACGCTGCAGGCACTGATTGCCGCCGCCTGCATCTCGGTACGCGATGCCATCCGCCAAAAGGGCACCCCGTATGTGGAGCTCGGACTCGACGATCCCGCTCTGGACGACGCGAGCCTGCTGAGCGCATGGTCAACGCGTGCTGGACGACACCGGGCAGCGTGTCGGCGACTGAGGTTCCCGCCTGGCCGCAGCGCAGTTTTTTGGTTAATCGCTCCAACTCAACCGTGCTATCTGCGCTGAAAGCGCGTCATTGCAGGTCATCTGCTCGGCCCGCAGTGCGCATCTGTCCACAGCGCCCTAAGATCAGCCCAATGTTTCCAGGAGTACCCGTATGATTCGCGAGATTATCCGCATGGGCGACAAGCGTCTGTTGCGCGTGGCGCCACCGGTGACCAACCTGGGCAGCCCCGAGTTGCACACACTGGTGGTCGACATGTTCGAGACCATGGACGATGCGCGCGGCGTCGGTTTGGCCGCACCGCAGATTGCGGTGGATCTGCAACTGATGGTGTTCGGTTTCGAAGCCAGCGCGCGTTATCCTGAAGCGCCGGCGGTGCCGCGCACCGCGTTGGCGAATGTGCAGATCGAACCGTTATCGGACGAGATGGAAAACGGCTGGGAAGGCTGTCTGTCCATTCCCGGCCTGCGCGCAGTCATTCCACGCTATCGCTTTATTCGTTACCGCGGCTTCGCGCCGGACGGCAGCCCGATCGAGTGCGAGGCCGAGGGCTTCCACGCACGTGTGGTCCAGCATGAATACGACCATCTGGTCGGCCGTCTGTATCCCTCTCGCATCGAAAACTTCGACACTTTCGGCTTTGAAGACGTGTTGTCATACGACCTGTAGCGCACCTCTCACGCGATTGCATGCCGCGTTCATCGCCAGAGACCCCACCGCATCGAGACAAGCACGCTGGACGAAAGACGCAAACCGGTAACGGAACATGCATGCAACAAGGACGCCTTTCGGCGCCCTTGTCGTGCTTACTTCAGCGCCTTGAAGCGCAGACGCTTTGGACCTGCGTCATCGCCCATGCGGCGGCGCTTGTCTTCTTCGTACTCGCGGTAGTTGCCCTGGAAAAACTCCACGTGCGAGTCGCCTTCGAACGACAGGATGTGCGTGGCGATGCGATCGAGGAACCAGCGGTCATGCGAAATCACGAACGTGTTGCCCGGGAACTCCAGCAACGCGTCTTCCAGCGCACGCAGTGTTTCAATGTCCAGGTCGTTGGACGGTTCGTCGAGCAGCAGCACGTTGCCGCCCTGTAGCAGGGTCTTGGCCATGTGCAGACGACCACGTTCACCACCGGACAGCGAGCCGACCATCTTCTGCTGGTCTTGGCCCTTGAAGTTGAAGCGGCCGATATAGGCGCGCGACTGGATCTCAACACCGTTGATGTTGAGGATGTCCAGGCCACCAGCGATTTCCTGGAACACGTTGTGGTTGCCTTCCAGCTTGTCGCGGCTCTGGTCCACATACGACAGCTGCACGGTCGGGCCGACCACGATTTCGCCGGAATCGGGCTTTTCCTGACCGGTGATCATCTTGAACAGGGTCGACTTACCGGCACCATTGGGGCCGATGATGCCGACGATGGCACCCGGCGGCACGATCATCGATAGGTTATCGATCAGCAGGCGGTCCCCGAACTTCTTGGAGACGTTCTTGAACTCCATCACCGCATTGCCCAGGCGCTCGCCCGGCGGGATGAAGATTTCGTTGGTCTCGTTACGCCGCTGGTAGTCAACCGACTGCAGCTCTTCCAGGCGGGCCAGACGGGCCTTGCCCTTGGTGCGGCCGCCCTTGGCGTTCTGGCGCGACCATTCCAGTTCTTTCTGGATCGCCTTCTGGCGTGACTTTTCCTGATTGTCTTCCTGCTTGAGGCGCTCGTCCTTCTGGGTCAGCCAGTCGGTGTAGTTGCCCTTCCACGGAATACCGCGGCCGCGATCCAGTTCCAGGATCCACTCGGCCGCGTTGTCGAGGAAGTAGCGATCATGCGTGACCGCCACCACGGTGCCGGTGTAGCGCGCCAGAAACTGCTCCAGCCACTCCACCGACTCGGCGTCCAAGTGGTTGGTCGGTTCGTCAAGCAGCAGCATGTCCGGCTTCTGCAGCAGCAGGCGGCACAGCGCGACGCGGCGCTTCTCGCCACCGGAGAGCTTGCCGACCACTGCATCCCACGGCGGCAGGCGCAGCGCATCGGCTGCCACATCCAGCTGGTTTTCCAACGTGTGCGCATCGCCCGCAGCCAGAATCGCTTCCAGACGTTCCTGTTCCTTGGCCAGTGCGTCGAAATCGGCGCCTTCTTCGGCATAGGCCAGATACACCGCGTCTAGCGCGGCCTGGGCCTGCAGTACGTCGCCAACGCCTTCTTCGACCGCTTCGCGCACGGTGTGTTGGGGGTCGAGCTGCGGTTCCTGCGCCAGGTAGCCGACCTTGATGCCGGCCTGCGGGCGGGCTTCGCCTTCGAAATCGGTGTCCACGCCGGCCATGATCTTCAGCACCGTGGACTTGCCCGCGCCGTTCAGGCCGAGCAGGCCGATCTTGGCGCCCGGGAAGAAGCTCAGCGAGATGTCCTTGATGATCTGCCGCTTGGGCGGGACCACCTTGCTGACGCGGTTCATGGTGTAGATATATTGCGACATGGGTGCTCCGTGGACGCAGGCAGCCCGCCGGTCGAAGCCGGAGGCAGCGGAAAAGGGATGACGCAGATTATACGGGCAACTGACTTGCACCGCGTCGGCGACGCTGCAGCTAAACGGCAGCTTACTAGTCACCTGAATAGGTATTTTCGTAATCGATTCCAGCCAGAATGCGTTAAGGCGATTAGCGCACTAATGAAAACGCGACCTCGCAAACAGGAACTGTCATGAACCGCAAACGCATCGTTACCGTTGTGCTTTCCTCCATCCTTGCGCTGGGGTCCTTCGCACCGGCGGCATTCGCCGGGGATTGGGACCGCGACCACGATCGCCGCGGCCCTGACCGCGATCAGCGCGGCGACTGGCGCAACGGTCGCCATGATGACCGCCGCGAATGGCGTGATGATCGTCGCGAATGGCGAGACGAACGCCGGGCCGACCGTCGCGAGTGGCGTGAGGACCGTCATTACTACAGCAATGGCTACCGCGAGGGCTATCGCGAGGCGCGCCATCAGGAGCGTTATGACGATCGCGGCCGGGGCTATGCCTACTACCCGGCGCCGGTCTACCGTCCCGGCCCGCCGCCGCCCCCCTACTGGGCGCGTGGTCAGCGCTACCACGGCCCGGACTACGTGATCAACGATTACGACCGCTACAACCTGCGTCGTCCGCCGTATGGCTACCGCTGGCAGCGTGACGACGCCGGCAATCTGCTGCTGGTCGCCATCGCCACCGGCGTCATTGCCGACCTGGTGCTCCACCACTAAGCGGCGCATATCTGCTTGGCTTGGTTGGGCATCGCGCCGGCTATCACATAAAGGCGCACTTCGGTGCGCCTTTGTTGCGCGCGCATGGGCATCGATGAAGCGCATGCCGCCCTCGACAGCATGGCGATTGGTCACCTGTGTACGCGGGGGCTTACAATCTGCGCCCCTACTAGCCACAGCTGCCCCGGAGCTCTGCATGTTCTCGCGTGACGTCCGACTGGAAACCTACGACCCCGAACTGGCCAAGGCCATCGCCGCTGAAGTCGGCCGCCAGGAGGATCACGTCGAACTGATCGCCAGCGAGAACTATTGCAGTGCACTGGTGATGGAGGCGCAGGGCAGTCAGCTGACCAACAAATACGCCGAAGGCTATCCGGGCAAGCGCTACTACGGCGGCTGCGAATTCGTTGACATTGCCGAACGATTGGCGATCGACCGCATCAAGCAGGTGTTTGGAGCCGACTACGCAAACGTGCAGCCGCATAGCGGTTCGCAGGCCAACCAAGCGGTGTATCTGGCGTTGCTGCAGCCGGGCGACACCATTCTGGGCATGAGCTTGGCGCACGGCGGTCACCTGACCCACGGGGCCAAGGTCAATGCCTCCGGCAAGCTGTTCAACGCGGTGCAGTACGGTGTCAACGCGCAGGGCCTGATCGATTACGAAGAAGTGCAACGCCTGGCCACCGAGCACAAGCCGAAGATGGTCATCGCCGGTTTCTCTGCCTATTCGCAGAAGATCGATTGGGCACGCTTCCGCGCCATTGCCGATAGCGTCGGTGCGTATCTGTTCGTCGATATGGCGCACGTTGCGGGCCTGGTGGCTACCAGTGTGTACCCGAGTCCGATCGAGCATGCGCACGTGGTCACCTCGACCACCCACAAGACCCTGCGCGGCCCGCGCGGCGGCATCATCCTGGCCAAGGGCGCCAGCGAAGAGCTGCAGAAGAAGCTGCAGTCGATCGTGTTCCCGGGTATCCAGGGCGGCCCGCTGATGCACGTCATCGCTGCCAAGGCGGTCGCCTTCAAGGAAGCGCTGGAGCCGGAGTTCAAGACCTACCAGCAGCAGGTGGTCAAGAACGCCCAGGCGATGGCCAACACGCTGATCGCGCGCGGCTACAAGATCGTCTCCGGCGGCACCGAAAACCACCTGATGCTGGTCGACATGATCGGCCGCGACGTCTCCGGCAAGGACGCCGAAGCCGCCCTCGGCAAGGCGCACATCACCGTCAACAAGAATGCGGTGCCGAACGACCCGCGCTCGCCGTTCGTCACTTCCGGCCTGCGTCTAGGCACTCCTGCCATCACTACGCGTGGGTATCTGGAGCAGGATAGCATCGACCTCGCCAACTGGATCGCCGACGTCCTCGACGCCCCGACCGACGAAGCGGTGCTGTCGAAGGTGCGCGATGCGGTGACTGCGCAGTGCAGGAAATATCCGGTGTATGGCTGATGCGGGAATGGGGAATAGGGAGACGAGAATGGTAAAAATAACGCTTTGATAGCTCTGCTGTTCCGATTCCCTATTCCCATCTCCTTATTCCCGGCCGCCTGATGCACTGCCCCTTCTGCCAGCACAACGACACCCGCGTGATCGATTCGCGCGTGTCCGAAGACGGCACGACAATCCGTCGGCGCCGCGAGTGCGAGGCGTGCGGCGAGCGTTTCAGCACCTTGGAGACAATCGAGCTCAAGCTGCCGGCCGTGGTCAAGAGCGACGGTGGGCGCGAGGCATTCGATGCGCGCAAGTTGCGCACCAGTTTCGACCGCGCGCTGCAGAAGCGCCCCGTCTCCGAAGAACAGATCGAGGCGGCAGTGCGTGCGGTGGTGCATCAGCTGCGCATGTCCGGCGAGCGCGAAGTGGGCTCGCTGCGGGTGGGCGAGTACGTCATGGTCGAGCTGCGCAAGCTCGACCATGTCGGCTATGTGCGCTTTGCCTCGGTGTACCGCAGTTTTCAGGACGTGGCCGATTTTCGCGAGGAAATCGAAAAACTCGAGCGCGAACTCCCGGTTGGCAGTGATCAACTGCCACTGCTGGAAGCGGCGTTAGAACGTGCCGGCAGCAAGCCCAACAAGCGTTGAAGGCGATGCGGATCGCCTGCGTGGCTGACGCGCCGGAGCATCTTCCTGCCATCGCGCAGGCGCATTTGCAGGCCTTCGGCACGTTGCTGCCGGAATGGAACGTCCATCAGGCGTTGAGCGAATTGCATAGCCACACGCGCGATGGCGTGATCCCGATGACATGGGTGGCGCTCGACCAGACACAGTGGATCGGTTCAGTGAGCCTGCTGGAAAACGACGACACCCGCATTCGGCAATGGTCGCCCTGGTTGGCCTCGTTGTATGTGCAACCGCAGGCGCGCGGGCAGGGGATTGGCGAAGCACTGGTGGCGCATTGCGTGCAGGTCGCCGCGCAATGGCGCGTGGATGCCCTGTATCTCTATTGCCAGCCGATGCTGGCGCCGTTCTATCGGCGGCTGGGTTGGCACACGCACGCCGCGTTGTTGCTTGGGCCGATGCGGATCGTGGTGATGTGCATCAACCCGGGAGCGGCACCGCAATGAACGTCACCGCCGACGATCATCGCTGGATGGCGCAGGCGCTGCGCCTGGCCGAGCGTGGCGCCTACACCACGCGGCCGAATCCGATGGTCGGCTGCGTGATCGTGCGCAATGGCGTCTGCGTGGGCGAAGGCTTCCACCAGCGCGCTGGTGGACCGCATGCGGAAGTGTTTGCGCTGCGCGCAGCCGGCGAACTCGCACGTGGTGCGACGGCCTATGTGACATTGGAGCCGTGCGCGCATTACGGGCGCACGCCGCCGTGTGTGTTGGCCTTGATCGAGGCTGGCGTGACGCGTGTGGTCGCGGCAATGGCCGACCCGTTTCCGCAGGTCAATGGCGGTGGCTTCGCGCTGCTGCGTGATGCGGGCATCGACGTGCACAGCGGTGTTATGCAAGCGCAGGCGCGCGCGCTCAATCAGGGATTTCTGTCGCGGGTGGAGCGTGGCCGTCCATGGGTGCGGGTCAAGCTGGGCGCCAGTCTGGATGGGCGGACCGCGCTGGCCAGCGGCGAATCCAAGTGGATCACCTGCGCGGATGCGCGCGCGGATGTGCAGCGTTGGCGTGCACGTGCCGGTGCGATCCTCACCGCCGCAGGTACGGTACTCGCCGATAACCCCTCCATGACGGTGCGGCTGGAAAACGACGCCCCGTTCGTACCGCCAATGCGTGTGGTGCTCGATGCCGGATTGCGCACGCTGGCGTGCGAGAACATTCGTCAGGGCGATGCGCCCACGCTGTATCTGCATGGCAACGATGTGACGCCGCCAGTGCTGGACGCTGCGCAATCGGTTGGCATGCCGCTGCATGCGGGTCGCTTCGATCTCACGGCCGTTCTGGCGCTGCTGGCCGAGCGCGGCATCAACGAGGTGCATGTGGAAGCAGGCGCAACGTTGAGCGGCGCGCTATTGCAGGCGGGCCTGGTCGACGAACTGCTGGTCTACATGGCCCCGGTGTTACTAGGCGATACGGCCAGACCGCTGCTGGCCGGGCTCGGCATCGAGACGATGGCGCAGCGCCATGCCTTGCAACTGCTCGAGGTGCGGCAACTGGGGCAGGACCTGCGCTTGCGTTACGCACCACTAGCGGTTGTGTGAGCGCTGGCGCCATGATGGCGCACCCGCCCAGTAGCCCTCCATTTGGGTGGGTACAGCGTTTCTACGGCGCATGCCAACTGCTGATCTGCTGACCGCAGCTCAACGCGGAAGCACTGCCGTAGTGCTTGCCCCGTCCCTGCACCCGGACAGCTGAGAACCTGTTCACGATCTTTCCTGATTGGTGCAGACTCTGCGGATGCGCCAAAAAACCTATCCGAGCGACATGAGCCGGGAGCGTTTCGAACACATCCTCCCGATCCTGGAACAAGCGCGCAAGCGCACCAAGCCACGCCGAGTGGATATGTATGAGGTGTGGTGCGCAGTGTTGTACGTGCTGCGAACCGGTTGCCAATGGCGAGCGCTACCCAGCGACTTTCCGAAGTGGCGGACCGTGCACGCGTACTTTGCCAAGTGGAGCGAGTGCGACGATGAAGGAGTGAGCCTGCTGGAGCGGGCGCTCAAAAAATCAGGTTGGCGTGGCCCGCCAGAAACAGGAGCGCAACATCTTCAGCAGGTTCTTGATCGTGGACGCGCAGAGCGTCAAGAACACGGACACAGCCGGGCAAAAGGGATATGACGCGGGCAAAAAGGTGTCGGGCATCAAGCGGCATATCGCTGTTGATACCCAGGGGTTGCCCCATGCCATCGCGGTGACGACGGCGGAGGTGACCGACCGCAAAGGTGCGCTGCGGGCGCTGGAGCGCTGTCAGTCAAACTTGACGCATGTACAAAGCCTGCTGTGCGACAGTGGTTACACCGGAGTACTGTTTGCCGAAGGCGTACGAGAGATTCTAGGCGAGCAGCTCACGGTGCAGATTGCCAAGCACAGCGAATTGCACACCTTCAAGGTCATGCCCAAGCGCTGGATCGTCGAGCGCAGTTTTGCCTGGCTGGAGAAAAACCGAAGGCTGTGGAAGAACTGCGAGCGCAAACTCAACACCAGCTTGCAGTTCATCCATTTGGCCTTCTTGGCGCTTCTACTCAAAAGATCGTGAACAGGCTCTTAGTCGTCCCTGAAAAATCCCCTTCAAGCGCCAAGTGCCGTCGGTGACAGCGGCGCGGTACTCAAGGATGACCATCCCATCGCCCGCATCCAGGCACGCAAAAACGCGATCCAGCGCAGCAGCCAGCGCAGGTTGTAGCCGGCGGCGCAGCCGAGCACGTGCAGCGCATCGCCTTGGGCACCTTTCAGCCTGCAGCGACGCAACCGGCAGTCGTCTTTCAGATGTCCGATCACCGGCTCCACCGCCTGCCGTCGCTTGATCCAGCGCCATTGCCGTCGCGTCAGCGTCTTGGCCTTGCCGCGATGCAGGACCTGCACGCCATCGACTTCGCGCCCGCGATCGCTCAGGTCCACGATCGCCACCGTCGGTTCTACGCTCACATCCTGCAGCAACCCGCGTGTCTGCTCCAACTGCTCGGCCAAGGTATCGCCGTCGTACGGGTTGCCCGGGAAGCTGTGCGCACCCACGACCAATCCCTTGCAGGCGGTGACCGCAATGCCGACCTTGACGCCGAATTCGTACGCTTGACGCGCCTTGCCCTTGCCGATGCATTCCACTTCCGGGGCATGCAATGCGTAGAGTTTTTGTTTGTCCTTCGGACGCTGCGTGTACAGCCGTTGCGCACGTTCCAGCCAGACAACGATGCGCTCGCGCACGCCGGTGTTTACCTGATCGAGTTTGCGTTGGATGTCGCGCATGAGCCGTCCCAGCACTGTGCGTTGACGTCGCAGGACGCGCCGCATCCGCTTGAACTGGCGCGCATGCGCATACCGACCTGCCTTGCGGCTCAGGGCCGGGCCTTGCCGCGCGTAGCTCTGCCGCAATCCGATGCCGTGCCGCTTGGCCAGTAACACCAGCTTCTTGCGTGCCACCTCCAGCAAACGGCTGTCGGTCGGATAGGCGATCGCCTTTTCCTGCACCGTGGTGTCCACGATCACCCGCGACAACTCGCGTGCGTCCACCGCCTGCATCGCATGCGCGGCGTTGATGGTGTGCGCCAGCAGCTCTTCCATCCCGGCCTCACCCAGGCGCTGCCGCCAGCGCGTCAGCGAGCTGGCATCGCACGGCAAACGCGTCTGGAACACGACCTCACCGGTGAAGAACTGCCAGTACGGATTCTCCAGCCAACGCTCGCACACCGTTTCATCGGACAGGTCGTAGGCGTGTTTGAGGTAGAGCAAACCGGCAATCAGCCGCACCGGCAATGCCGGCCGACCGCCACCGGCCTGGGTGGCCGGCAAGCGCGATGAAAGTGCTTGCTCCAACGCCGTCCACGGCATCCGTTGGCTCAGCCGCGCCAGCGGATGACGCAGATCGATCTGGTTCTCCAGCCGCGAACGAAACAACTCGTCGGCGGGTCTGTCTTCGGCAGCAGGACGGCGTGTACGCATGGGCGGAAATTGCAAGAAACCAGCCTTCAGCGTAGCGAACACTGGTAGTTTTGGCACGCCGGTGCAGACATCAAGGCCTTGCGGTCGTTGGGTGGTTGGGGTTTTTCAGGGGCGACTCATTAAATCGTCGGATGCATGCGCTCCGAAACGAATATCCGATCGACGAGATTTCGGCGCGAATTGACGTTGCGCTCGCTGAATCACGAGAAGAAGCTCGTCCATTTATCCGCCTCAAGCACACTGGTGCGCTTGAAGGGGCTGGTAGAAGTGCTTGGTCGCCGATGCAACAAGCTAGGTTTGAAGACACCGGAACTTACAAGCTATTAACACGCCTTCGCGTTGACGGGCTCCTCAATTCTCAAGCTTTGGGTCAGCTCGATTCTAGTGAGTTCGCGATCTCAACGTTCGATCGTGCTGCTGGGAGCTCGGAGTTCACCAATAGGTTCGGTGGCCGCATAGCGACCGATGCTTACGATGAAGGCTCTAAGGAACCTCTGAACAACGCACTTCAAATGCGCGACACTACACACCTACGTTGAGGAGTCATCCATGCAACTGACGTTCGGTGACGCTGAAGGTTTGGGCAAGCGCAAGCAGACTCGCCGCGAGATCTTCCTGGCCGAGATGGAGCAGGTGGTTCCGTGGAGGCATTTGCTCGGACTGATCGCGCCGCACTATCCGGTGTCGGGGCGGCCTGGTCGACAGCCGTACGCACTGGCGACGATGTTGCGGATTCATTTGCTGCAGCAGTGGTATGCGTTGAGCGATCCGGCGATGGAAGAAGCGTTGCACCAGATCCCGACCTTGCGCCGTTTTGCCCGGCTCGGCGGTTTGGACAATGTTCCCGACGAGACCACGATTCTCAACTTTCGCCGCTTGCTGGAAACCCATGGCCTTGCAGCGCGGATGCTGGAGGCCGTCAACGCGGATCTGGTGCGCAAGGGTCAGAGCCTGCGGTCCGGCACGATCGTCGATGCAACCCTGATCGCTGCGCCCAGTTCGACCAAGAACACCGACCGCGCGCGCGACCCTGAAATGCATCAGACCAAGAAAGGCAATCAGTGGTATTTCGGGATGAAGGCACCCATCGGCGTGGATGAGTTTTCCGGGCTGGTGCACCACGTCCGTTGTACGGCTGCCAATGTGGCCGATGTCACGGTGACCCACGCATTGCTGCACGGCAAAGAAGACAGTGTGTTCGGCGACAGCGGCTACACCGGTGCGGACAAACGCGAAGAACTGCAGACCTGCAAGGCTGGTTTTTTCATTGCCGCCAAGCGTTCGACGATTCAAGCCATTGGCAACAAACGCGAGCGCCGCCAGGAAGAACGTTGGGAATACTTCAAAGCAAGTGTGCGTGCGAAGGTGGAGCATCCATTCCGCGTGATCAAACGCCAGTTTGGCTACACCAAGGTCCGCTATCGCGGCTTGGCCAAGAACACCGCGCATGTGCTGACCCTGTTCGCACTATCCAATCTGTGGATGGTGCGCCGGCAGTTGCTGCCGGCCAGGGGATAATGCTGCCTGGCGCCAGCCAACGCCGCAAGAAACCGTAGAAATCGTATCGTACGCATCAACTCTGTGCGCTATTGGCACGCAGCAGGCTCGAATTTTAGAGGTCTGGTGCGTTGTTCAGACCTTCCTTAGGTCAGGCGGTTGTTGTAGCGGCATAGGCCGCATCCGGGGTCATCATCTTCAGCGTTTGGCAGTTGTAGAAAGCGATCCATCCCATCGCGTTACGGTGATGCCGTCAAGACGGGCTTCGCACCTGTCGGTTGACGCAAAGGTATAGCAAAACAAGCAAGCGCGATGTCTCGCGGCGGGCCTGGCCCTGACCGTACACTGCGCCGTCGCGTGCGCTCCTGCATCGCGCACTGCTGCGTTGGCCTGGCGCGCGCCTCATCGGGGGACCGTGCCGGGCAGTTACTCCCTTATCAGTACGAAGGTTTCGATGAAGCATCCAGACGCATTGCGTATTGCCCTTGTCGGTATCGGCAAGATCGCCTGCGACCAGCACGTGCCCACCATCGCCGCGCGCGATGACGTGCAGCTGGTGGCTACCGTGAGCCGACATGGCACGGTCGAAGGTGTGGCCGCCTATCAGACCTTGGAAGAGGCATTTGCTACGCAGCCGCAGATCCAGGCGGTGGCATTGTGCACGCCGCCGGTCGGGCGGCATGCGCTGGCGCAGACTGCGCTGAGTGCCGGTCGCCACGTGTTTCTAGAAAAGCCACCGACGGCAACGCTCGCTGAAATCCACGATCTGCGCAATGTGGCGCAACGTGCGCAACGTAGCCTGTTTACCAGTTGGCATTCGCGTTGCGCAGCCGGTGTGCAGCCGGCACGGCAATGGCTGGCCCACAAGCAAATCCTGCGTGCGCACATCACTTGGAAAGAAGACATTCGCCATTGGCATCCGGGACAGGACTGGATTCTCGAACCCGGTGGCATGGGCGTGTTCGATCCTGGCATCAATGCGCTCTCTATCGTCACTCATCTGCTGCCGCGTACGTTTGCACTGCGCGAAGCGGAACTGCACACGCCGGAAAATCGTCAAGCTCCGCTGTATGCCAAGCTCGCTTTTGTAGACACCGCCGGCGTGCCGGTGACCGCCGAATTCGACTTCCTGCAGACCGACGATCAGCGCTGGGAGATCGAAGTGGAAACCACCGGCGGCTTGCTCACGCTTAGCGAAGGCGGTGCCAAGCTGCGTATCAATGGGCAACCGCAAACGCTACCTGCTTCCAGCGAATACGATGGCCTGTATCGGCGCTTTGTGCAGCTGGTGCGCGCTGGCGAGTCGGAGGTGGATGTTGCGCCGTTCGTGCATGTGGCCGATGCATTTTTGCTCGGCGCACGCACGGTCACGGCACCGTTTGCCTGGTAGGGTGTTGATCGATCCAGGTCACCACGGCATTGAAAATACTGGCGTTACGCTTGTGTTTTTTTGACGAGCCTGCGCCCCCAACAACGCGTTGCAACGCCACCGTCTGCGATCGAGGCGGTGGCTGCCGACCTGCATCAGCGGCTTTCCAGGGCCAGCTCCTTCTGTACAACAATGATCGGAGCGCTGACATCACCGGCCGCGGTGGGCTGACTGGCCTGAGTGGCGCAATGCCGGCGCGATCTGCGCGCGAGAGCGCGTCACCAGCCAGGCCTCGTCCAGCAGTGCAAAGACAAAAAAGCCAAGCAAGTTGTCAGCCACCAGCGTCGGCACATGCGCAAAGGTGCCGGGCACGACAGCGCAAAGTCGCCTATCGCGGCGATCGGCATCCACGGCAGTAGGCGGATCTCGGTCTGCTCACCAAGGTCGTTCATGCGCGAAGGGCTGCGCGCGGTCATGCGTTTGAGTTTATCCCGAGACAGCAGTCACGCATTGGCCAAGCGGAAGTCGATGTAGTGGGCTGGCGGCAGCCCGGAGGCGATCAACGCAAACACCTCGACGATTTACTTGTGCGCCACCACCAAAACCTGCCTGCCTTGCCGATCCAGCGGCGCCAGCACGCTGTCGTCAAAGCGCTTGCAGCGCGCGTAGACGCCCATCCAGTGTTCGTCATCGGGTTGGCATCTACGGCGCAAGGAACTGATCGTCATCGCCGCTATCGGTGTCGCCGCCGGTGATCACTTGGCCGAACGCATACACCCCGGAGCGGATGCCTGCATCGAAGATGCGATTGAGATGATCGAAGGTGATGTGCTTGGTCCCGTACAACGCGCGCATGGCGTGCAGCGCGCGGTGATGCCAGGCGCGTATCGCACCGCAACATCGGTGATGTGCATACGTATTCACTGCGGAAAAGCGCATAAACGTATGCCTGGTTGGATGTTGAAGCGGTGTGTCGTCGCGGATGCATGTGCGATGCCAGTGTTGCCGAGCGGCATTCAGGCTGCAAGCGCACGACAGCCGATGCAGTAGCTTGGCGGATGAGCGGTGAAACGACTGTGCATCTGTCGTCGTCTCTGCGCTCTGCGTACTGGACGATGCGCGAGCTCAGCCAGCACGCCAGGATCGCGCGCGGGCCGCTAAACTGAGCGCACACCCACCGGTCACTGATGCTCATGCGCAATCTACTGCAAGAACAGCTGCTCAAGGCTGGGCTGGTCAAAAAAGCCCAGGTGGACAAGGTCGCGCGCGAGCAGGTAAAGCAGCGTCATGCCAAGGGTGCGGCGGTGGAGCCTGCGGACGCGGACAAGGTCGATGCGGCGCGTCTGCAGGCCGAACGCGCCGAACGCGATCGTGCGCTGGCCGAAGAGCGCAATGTCCAGTTGCGCCGTCAGGAAGCGTTGGCCCAGGTTCGACAGATCGTGGAGACCAGCAAGGTCAAGCGCGAAGGCGAGATCGCCTACCGCTTCAACGACGGCAGCGTCATCCGCAGCGTGTTGGTCAACCCCACGCTGCGCAGCCAGTTGGCCGGTGGCGCATTGGTGATCGTGCGTCACGGCGATGGCTTCGAGCTGATCCCGCGCGCGGCCGCAGACAAGGTCTATAGCCGCGATGCAGAGACCGTGGTGCTGGATCATGGCCGCAACAGCGCGCCGACATTGGCGGACAGCGACGACGACTATTACAGCCAGTTCAAGGTGCCGGACGATCTGATCTGGTAAGTGGCCGCGCGTCAAGCTGCGCGCTACCCTGGCGTTCTTTGTCACTACTCATCTGGTTATGTCGATCGTTCTTACGCCGTTCGCCCGTACCCGTTTGTTTCCGCGCGATGGCCGTCGCACTGCCATCCAGGATTGCACGCCCGAGCAATTCGTCCAGCGGCTCAATGACGAAATGCCGCTGCGCGTGATCGAAGGCTATGCACCGTTTTGCCAGTTGCATGTGCACCGTAACTGGACCCCGACCCGCTGCCTCACTGCGCCCATCACCGACGACAATCGGCACCTGTTGCGTTCCGGTTATGAAGCGCGCAGCAGCCAGGAATTGCCGGTGCTGGTGCGTTGGTTCGAAGGTGTCGAGCCCCCGGTGGCCGGATACCTGCTGCCCATCCTCTACAGTCGCGATCAGTTGGCCAAGGAAGGCTCCCCCATCGCTGCGGAGTGGGGCGTGGTCGGCTGTCTCTACACCGCCGAGCCGGACGAAATCCCGATGGCGCCGATCACCATGTTGCGTAATGCATTGGGGGTGGAAGAAGGCGGCTCCGGCGTTCCACTGGATCGTGAGGCGTATCGGCGCAGCGTGGCGTTTTGGGAGCGCAACGCGAATTGGCGGCCGTAGCCGGTATGCGTCTGGCTCCCCGCGCAGTTTTCTCGCGCAGTGAGCGAGGTGCTTGCCGGCGCTCACCTGCACAGCGACGCAGTGCGGTGCCGTGTTGCTGCAGCGAGAGTACAGGTCGCAGCGAAGAGCCGGGAGGCGTGTCGCTTGTTCCCGGACCACACCGGTGCAGATCGTAATTTGGCCGGCTTTCTAGAACCGATATTCGGCATTCACCGACGCCATATCGGTGCTCAGGTCTACATCGAATTTCTTGGCGTTGTAATGGTCGTAGTTCACGCCGAGGCTGAAATGCTCGCCCAGGTTGTAGCCGACGCCTGCGCCCGCATACCACGACAGCTTGTCCAGATCGGAGCGATCGGACACTGTGTCCTCGCTCAGGCCATGGCCCTTCCAGCCGTAGAGTCCGCCGCGTATGCCGGCGTACCACTTGTCTCCCAGTGCGAATCGCTGGTTCAGGCCAACGGTCCAGCCATGAAGCTCGCTTTCATCCTCGATCACCGAGCCGCCGTTGAAGAGATTGCTTGCCTGGATATTGCCCAGATCGTTGTAACCTGCCTCAATGCCGATCGACAACCACGGAAATAAAACGTTCCAGCGATAACCGGCAGAAATGCTGTAACCGGTATCGCCTCCATCGTAGGCTCCGCTCTTGAGCGACGTACGGCCGGCGCCACCGTTGACGAACCAACCTGCACCGTCGCCGTAGGTCTGTGCAAACACATCGGGTGCTGCCGTCATTGCCAGCGCCGAAAGGGCCAACGCGACCATGGTGTTCTTCATGAGCATTTCTCTATGAGTGTGCGAGTACGGGGAGTGATGCACGCAGGTATCCGATGACAGAGGATGAGCGTGGCGACGGAACGTTATCCAGCTGAGTTTGGAAAGTTATTAGGCGCAGTCACGGGCGCTGGGCAGCCGGTGTCCTCAAAAATGTCTTTGGGTGGGAGCGCCCTGGCCGGTTGCTTCGCCGCTACGCATACAGCTGCGCTCTGCGTCGCAGGGAGTACAATTTCATCTGGGATGGCGGTAGGTATAGAGCAGTTGCACAAGGCTTTAGGGAAGCGCTGAACAACTCACGACGTGGCGAGTGAACTCAGAATGTTGCTCAAACGCGACAACCGTCCATGCTGAAACTCAAGCGCTTATGCATAGTGGCGATTGTCTGAGTTGTTGATCGAAAGCTCATGCAAGCGTTGTTCAGAGCTTCCCTGGAGAGAAGCGATGTATCGGGTCGCACTGTGAGCGAGCATTGAAACAGGAGAATCACATGAGCTTGCAAGTCATCGGCGCCGGCCTTGGTCGAACCGGCACTTTGTCGTTGAAGTTCGCGCTCGAACATCTGGGGTTCGGTCCCTGCTACCACGCGACCGAGGTTGCCGCGACCATGCGAAGGTCGGTGCCGCTGTGGAACGCAGCCGAACGCGGAGTGCCTGACTGGAAGGCTATTTTCGCTGGCTATCGATCGACCACCGATCATCCAGGCTGCTATTACTGGCAACAGCTGATGGATGTTTACGACCAAGCCAAGGTGATCCTGACTGTGCGTGATCCCGATAGCTGGTTCGATTCGGTAACTCATACGATCCTGGCACCCAATCGCAAAAGCACGTTTCTTGGCCCGGAGGGTGAAACGTTCAGTAGCTTCCTGAAGCAGCATTTCGTCGATCATATGGACGATCGCGCCTTCATGACCGATTTCTTCAATCGCTGGAATCAGCGAGTGATCGACACGGTACCGCCAGAGCGATTGTTGGTGTTTGCTTCCACCGATGGTTGGGAACCCTTGTGTACTTTTCTTGGCGTAGACGTTCCTGCTCAGACATACCCGCACTTCCATGCTCGGCCAAAATTGCGCTGGTTCACTCGTGGCTTACCCTTGCCGAAGGAGATCGAGTCGCGTGAAAAAATTATTCATAATTATATTAATCATCTTCGTAATACTTTAAAATAAATAATCTAAAGAATGTCTTATGTTTGCTTTACTCTTTTCTTGTTGATTTCGGCGATTGGATTCGCTACGTTGAATGTGACTCCATCCCCGTGGGGTCACAATGTTTCATGAATGCGTAACCAACTAGGAGATTGTCATGAAAATTTCCGCGGTAATCATTCGTCTGTTTTCTCGTTTCCTGAAGCTGCGCGGTGCCCGTGGTGTCGCTTACATCTACATACCATAATCTCAGCGGCTCTTGCGAAGAGCGTGGGGGCGTATGCCTCCACGTCACTGCTTTCGTTGATTTATTTTTTCGCTTTCTTCTGGTTAAAAGATGCTGCAACTCTTGTGTGCAAAATTTCTAGCGATAGGGGTGACGCAGAGTGACTACGGGAGTTGGTGGGTAGTTGAGTAGGCTGCAGCTCCGTAAGTCAGATGATTTGCTCGTGCCCCGGCGATTTTCGACAGGAGCTATTCAGTGGAAATGCCTATCAAGCAGCGGGAGTACGCCAACCGTTTTTTTGACTCGACGGTATGGAATGAATTTATCTATCGCCCGGGCGACGTTGTTATTGCCAGTTACGCGAAGGCAGGGACGACCTGGATGCAGCAGATTGTTGCGCAACTGTTCTTTGCGGGCGAGCCGGAGACGGAAGTCGCCAGGCTTTCGCCCTGGGTCGATTCGGTGTATCCCGACAAAACGTCAAAATATCAATTGTTGTCTGGTCAAACGCATCGGCGCTTCTTGAAAACGCATCTGCCTGCGGATGCGCTGGTGCTTAGCCAACAGGCACGCTACATTTATGTAGGGCGCGATGGACGAGATATCGTATGGAGTCTTTATGATCATCAACGAGGGGTGAGCGCGGACGCGCAGGCGCGGCTCGACGCACAGACACAAAATGGCAGCCGTCTAAAGGTCATGCCGCCTCCAACCTGTACGGTGACAGAGTATTTCGATACCTGGCTGGAGCGCGATGGCACTCCCCTTTGGCCTTTCTGGGAAGGAGCGCGTTCGTGGTGGGCGTTGCGCGATTTTCCTAATGTGCTGTTTGTACATTTTTCACAGCTGCTGGGCGATTTACCGGCGCAAGTGCGCCGTATCTGCAGATTCCTTGATATCTCGTTGCCCGAGTCGCGCCGGGCTGCAGTGTTGGAGCATTGCAGTTTCGAGTACATGCGCGAGCATGCTGCGCGCTATGTTCCTCAGGGTGCTGGCTTCTGGCGTGATGGTGGAAGAGCGTTCTTCAATCGAGGTCAAAACGGGCGCTGGCAAGCAGTGCTTTCTGCATCGGCAAACGATCGCTATCTGCAGCGTGCTGAAAAAGAACTCGGTCCAGATTGCGCACGGTGGCTTGCCACTGCGGAGTGGCCGCATGGGCAGCGCTCGAACCTGGTCTGCGCCATTGAACCTCCTGTTCCTTTCGTGGCGCGATGATGCAACAGACTGCCGTGCGCGATGATAATCTCGTTGTACAGTATTACGATTAGTTGCAAGACCATTACGCGGTGGGCTACGGGACTCACTGTGCGGACGCATTTGCTGCATGGGTTGGCTCCGGCACCACAGGATTCGGTACGCGGCCCATTGCGTTGCCGCTGGCGGATAGCGGTGCGGCGCGACGGCTTTTGGCGTCGATTAATCGGAGGCGATGCTGGACAGGCTGAAGGTCAAGTCCGGGTCTGAGCGTCTGGCGTTGTTGTGTGACAATTTTTTGGTTTCGCCCTTGTCAGGACCGTCCGAGCTGATCTATTTCATACTCTCTTTCGCTATTTGCTTGAGAAGAGCCAGCAAGTGCGTTGTTTAATTGCTGTACGCCAGCGACCGGCACATTCAGGGATGTTTATTATTCAGACCATGATGTCGCCCTTGGACTTGTCGACCAGCGCATCGCAGCGATCGACGAAACGGGACCACGGATCTTCAACGACCGCTACCGCTACGTCTGGCCCTCTGAAATGGATTTGATGGCGTATAGTGCGGTCTTGAATTGCTGGCCCTAAAGTGCAGGCCCGCTGGTCCGACTGGAAGCAGGGCGCTGGTCGGCGAAGGGGTAACGTGATTCTGGCGCAGCGATGCCGAAGGCATAAACGACAACGGGCACCTTGCGGCACCCGTTGTCGTAATTCTTTGTTGCGACGATTTTGTAAAAAGACTCAGTACCGGTAATGATCCGGCTTGTACGGGCCGGCCACGTCCACGCCGAGGTAGTCGGCTTGATCCTTGGTGAGGGTGGTCAGCTTGACGCCGATCTTTTCTAGGTGCAAACGCGCGACTTCTTCGTCCAGGTGCTTGGGCAGGATGTAGACCTTCTTCTCGTAGCTGTCGCGCTTCTCCCACAGGTCGATCTGCGCCAGAGTCTGGTTAGCGAAGGAGTTGGACATGACAAAGCTTGGGTGGCCGGTGGCGCAGCCCAGGTTGACCAGACGGCCGTCGGCCAGCAGGAAGATCGCATTGCCGTTGCCGAACACGTATTTGTCGACCTGCGGCTTGATGTTGATCTTCTGCACGTCCTTCAATGCATTCAGCGCATCGACCTGGATCTCGTTGTCGAAGTGGCCGATGTTGCAGACGATGGCCTGATCCTTCATCGCCTGCATGTGCTCGACGGTGATGATGTCCTTGTTGCCGGTGGTGGTGACATAGATGTCGCCGCGACCCAGCGTGGATTCGATGGTATTGACCTCGAAGCCTTCCATCGACGCCTGCAGGGCGCAGATCGGGTCGATTTCGGTGACGACGACGCGGGCACCGTAGGCACGCAGCGATGCCGCGCTGCCCTTGCCGACGTCGCCGTAGCCGCAGACCACCGCAACTTTGCCGGCCAGCATCACGTCCATCGCGCGCTTGAGGCCATCGGCCAGCGACTCGCGGCAGCCATAGAGGTTGTCGAACTTGCTCTTGGTGACCGAGTCGTTGACGTTGATGGCCGGGATCAGCAGCTTTCCAGCGTCGGCGATCTGATATAGACGGTGCACGCCGGTGGTGGTCTCTTCGGAGACGCCCTTCCAATCTTTGACCACGCGGGTCCAGTAACCTGGGCGCTCGACCGCCACGCGCTTGAGCAACGCCTTGATCACGCCTTCTTCGTGTGAAGACGCCGGTTCGTCGACCCAGGTGCTGCCGTTTTCGAGCTCATAGCCCTTGTGGATCAGCAGGGTGACGTCGCCGCCGTCGTCCACCACTAGCTCCGGGCCGGTTTGGGTACCGTCGGGCAGGGTGAAGGTCAGTGCGTCCAGAGTGCAATCCCAATACTCTTCCAACGTCTCGCCCTTCCAGGCGAACACGGGCGTACCGGCCGCGGCCATGGCGGCGGCGGCGTGGTCCTGGGTCGAAAAGATGTTGCACGAGGCCCAGCGCACATTGGCGCCGATATCCTTGAGCGTTTCGATCAGCACAGCGGTCTGGATGGTCATGTGCAGCGAGCCGGTGATGCGCACATCTTTGAGCGGCTTGGTCTGCAAGTGCTTGCGGCGGATCGACATCAGGCCTGGCATTTCGTGCTCGGCGATGTCCAGCTCCTTGCGGCCCCAATCGGCCAGCGAGAGGTCGGCAATCTTGTAATCGGTATGTGAGGCGATTTTCGTGACAGCATTCATGCAATTGCTCCGGTAGGCAAACAAATGTCTGCAGTTCCGGGCGCCGTTGAACGGTGAATGCTGGTCGAGCCTGGCCGTAGTGCCTGCACATTCGGTGCAGTTGACAGATCAGTCCGCCATGCCGGTCGCAGCGCCCCTCGACGAGAGCGCCGAGTATAGCGGCAGCACCCCCGTCCGGCATGAATTTGGTGCCCATCCCCAATCAACTGCAGGGGACCAGCCGACGAGCGACTGCTATGGTCCAGGGTCGATCGAGGCCGCTGGCTCGAACACCAGCGTCAACGATGATCTGCGCTGGTAACCCGATGGCAGCGGCCCGCTGCTGCAGACCAGTCGCAACGGCAACAGCCTGTTGCTGCTCGGCAAGGGTGCATCGCCGGACGGCGCCAGCCCGTTCGTGGATCGCTTTGATCTTCAGAGCAAACGCGCCACATGCCTGTTCCATTGGCAGGAGCTGACGTATTCCGCGACCCTGGCGTTGCTGGATGCGCAGGGCACGCGATTGCTGCTCAGTCGCGAATCGTCCGAGGAGCCGGCCCACTATTTCTACGCGCGATGGTTGGTGATGAAACAGTGGTGCATGTCGCGATCATCTAATTCTTTTGGGTTAGTCTTCGACGACTTTGCGCTTGAAGAGGGGGGGCGTTTCCGATGAACGAATACCGCAGCAGTCTTGTGTTCGCTACCCCCGACCTTCCCCTGCGCGACGATGTGCGTCGGCTCGGTGCACTTGTCGGTGATCTGCTCGCCGAGCAGGTTTCTATGGAATTTCTCGAAGAGATCGAACGCGTCCGCACCACCGCGATCTCGCGGCGCGAGAGCGATGCGCCGCCGTCCACGCTGAGCGCGCAGCTGAGCGGGCGCGAGCCACGGCAGGCCGAGGCGCTGGTGCGGGCCTTCAGCACTTATTTTCAGGTGGTCAACATCGCCGAGCGCGTGCATCGCATCCGCCGCCGCCGCCAATACCAGCGCAGCAGCACCGACACGCCGCAGCCGGACGGCTTGCACGATGCGTTGCGTCGGCTCATGGCGCAGGGCGTGACGCTGCAAGAACTCAGCGACTGGCTGCCGCGCATCGACGTGGAGCCGGTATTCACTGCGCATCCCACCGAAGCGGTGCGACGCGCGTTGCTGGAAAAAGAACAGCTGATGGTCGCCAGCCTGGTCGCCAATCTGGATGGCATGCGCACGCCCAACGAGAGCGCCACCGACGCGGCGCGCTTCCGCATGGCCTTGACCGCGTCCTGGCAGACCGCCGATTCCTCGCCGGTGCGCCCCACCGTGGAGGACGAGCGCGAGCATGTGGGTTTCTATCTCACCCAGGTGCTCTACCGCGTGGTTCCGGTGGTGTACGAGACCCTCGAACACGCCATCGAAGAAACCTACGGCAGCGTGCGGGCCTTGCCGCGCCTGCTGCGCTTCGGTACCTGGGTAGGTGGCGACATGGACGGCAATCCCAACGTGGATGCCGCCACCATTGCCGGCACGCTGGATGCGCAACGGCGCGCGGTGCTGGACCGGTATCGAAAAGAACTCTGGCAACTGGCCAGCCTGCTCAGTCAGTCGACCACGCTGGTGGCGGTCAGCCCGGCATTGAGCGAGCAGCTGGAGCGCTATCGCACCTTGCTGCCCGATGCCGCCGCCCGCTCGCGTCCGCGCCATGGAGACATGCCATACCGCCTGCTCAACGACCTGATGCGCGCGCGCCTGCAGGCCACGCTGGACGATGCCGAGGGCGCCTACGGCGCTCCCTCGCAGCTGGAACACGATCTGCAACTGATTCTGGACAGCCTGCAGGCCAACAAGGGATTGCACGCCGGTTGGTTCGCGGTGCGCCGTCTGTTGTGGCGGGTGCGGACTTTCGGTTTCCATCTGGCACGGTTGGATGTGCGCCAGGAATCGAGCGTGCATGCGTGCGCGGTGGCTGATGCATTGGGTCAAGCTGATTGGAACGCGCAGGACGCCAAACAACGCGCAGCATTGCTCGGCCCCTATGCATCCGGCGAGCAGGCCTTGCCGCGCGTGCAGGACGAAGGCAATGCGCGGCTGGATGCGGTGTTCGCCGCGCTCGCCGATGCGCGCACCTGCCACGGCGCCGATGCGCTGGGCAGCTATATCATCTCGATGGCGCACAACCGCGCCGACGTGCTAACCGTGCTCGCACTGGCGCGGCGCGGGGGGCTGGTCGATGACGCCGGCGCAGTACCGCTGGATATCGTGCCGTTGTTTGAAACCGTGGCCGATCTGCGTGGCGGCACCGGTACCGTGCAGGACCTGCTCGCCGACCCGGTATATCGCCAACATCTGGCCGCACGCGGCGACACCCAGATGGTCATGCTGGGGTATTCGGACAGCGGCAAGGACGGCGGCATCGCAGCCTCGCGTTGGGGTCTGCAGCGCGCGCAAGTCGAACTGCTGGAAGCGGCCGCCGAGCTTGGCGTGCGGCTGACCTTCTTCCACGGCCGTGGCGGCTCCATCGCCCGTGGCGGCGGCAAGACCAGTCGTGCGCTGGATGCCGCCCCGCGCGGCAGCGTCGATGGCCGCCTGCGCGTCACCGAGCAGGGCGAGGTGATCCATCGCAAGTACGGCATCCGTGCCTTGGCGCTGCGCTCGCTGGAACAGATGACTGGTGCGGTGCTGTTGTCCAGCCTGCGCCCGCGTGCTCCTGAGCCGCGCGAGGATCGTTGGCGGCCGGTGATGGATCTTGTCGCCGAACGAAGCACGGTCGCATATCGCGCGTTTGTGGGTGCGCCGGATTTCATGCAGTACTTCCGGCTGGCTACCCCGATCGATGTGATCGAACGCATGACGCTGGGCTCGCGCCCGTCGCGGCGCTTGGGCCAGGACGCGGCGTTGTCCAACTTGCGCGCGATTCCGTGGGTGTTTGCATGGAGCCAGGCACGTGCGGTGATCCCCGGCTGGTACGGCGTGGGCAGTGGTCTGCAGGCGGCGGTGGACGCCGGGCATGAAGACAGCTTGCGCGAGATGGCGCGGGACTGGCCGTTCTTCCGCACCTTCCTGGACGACGTCGCAATGGTGTTGTCCAAGGGCGACCTCACGATCGCCGAGCTGTTTTCGCGGCTGTCGGGCGACCTGCATACGCGGTTTTTCCCGGGCATTCGCGACGAACTGGCCTTAACCAAGGGCTGGGTGAAGGCGTTGACCGGGCAGCAGTCGCTATTGCAGCACGACCCGCGGCTGGCGTTGTCGATCCGCTTGCGTAACCCGTACATCGACCCGATCAGCGTGCTGCAGGTGGATTTGCTGCAACGCTGGCGTGCCACCGATGGCGAAGACGAGGAGCTGCTGCGGGCGCTGGTGGCCTGCGTCAACGGCGTCTCGCAAGGCGTGCAGAACACCGGCTGATCCGACCGTTTGTCGGAGAGGGCGTGGAATCTTCAAGCGGACTCTGGCATTACCGGACAAATCTGTCCAATAATGCCGCAATGACGACCTCCCGCCCCGATGCCGCGCTGCGCCGCCGGCAGATTCTCGATGCCGCCGACGAAGTGTTTAGCGAACATGGCGTCAATGCGCCGCTGGAACTGGTGGTCGATCGCGCTGGCCTGGGGCGCGCCACGCTGTACCGACATTTCCCGGATCGGGTGGCGTTGATGATCGCACTGATCGAGCGCGGGCTGGATGGACTGGAGCGGCTGGCGGCTGATCTGGACGCGCGTCCAGATGGCCTTGCCGTGCTACTGCACGATTTGGCCGAACATATCGCCCAGTCTGCACCTATGGTGGATTTCTGGCGCTCGATCGAACGCGCGCACCCGTCCGTGCAGGCAGCCGATCATCGCGTGGCGCGCATCTTTCTGCCATTCGTGCAGCGCGCCAAGGCCGCCGGTCTGTGCCGAGCCGATCTGGACGACGAGCAATTGGTGCTGGTGATCGACATGCTGGGCAGTTGCCTGCGTGGCAGTGATGAGTCCGAACGCAAACGCTTGGCGCATCGCTCGGCCGATCTGTTGATGCACGCATTGGGCATGCCGGTGCCGGAAGGCGGCATGCGATGAAACCGGCCACGCGCGCCTGCATTGGTCGTTGGGCTTTGCGCGCTGCGCTGGTGCTAGCCGCGCTGTGGGGGGGGCTGGCGATCTACTTCGCGCTCACCGGCAATGCATTCGTGCGTGCGGCATGGGTGGGTTCGTGGTGCGCGATGGCCCTCGCGGCGTTGTGGGGTTTGCGTCGTGGCCGCGAGAATTGGGCGTTGGTGGGGATCTTCAGTGCCGCATTTGCGGTGCTGGCGGTGTCGTGGTGGATGATGCCGCCCAGCCAGGACCGCGACTGGGCCGACGATGTCGCCCAGCGCCTGCAGCCGCAGGTGCAAGGCAATATCGTCACCCTGCGCAACGTGCGCAATTTCGACTGGCATAGCGAAACCGATTACGTCCCGCATTGGGAAACCCGCCGCTACGATCTGGACCGGCTGGTCAGCGCGGATCTGGCACTGTCGTATTGGATGGGTCCGGCGATCGCGCACACGTTGGTGTCATTCGGTTTTGAAGACGGCTCCCACGTGGTTTTCTCGCTGGAAATTCGCAAAGAGCGCAGCGAGTCGTTTTCCGCATTGGGCGGTTTCTTCCGCAGCTTCGAAGAAACCCTGGTGGCTGCCGACGAGCGCGACATCCTGCGCGTGCGCACGAACGTGCGCGGCGAAGACATGTATTTGTATCGCCTGGCAATTCCAAAAGCCGGGCTGCGCCGTATGTTCATGGGGTATGTGGGGCTGGCCAACGATCTCAATCGCGCGCCGGCGTTTTACAACACGCTCGCCAGCAACTTCAACATGATTGTGTTTGCGCTGGTGCGGCAATTGCAGCCGGCGCTGCCGCGGGATCACCGCCTGCTGCTATCCGGTTACGCAGACGAATATGCCTACGATCATCAAGGCCTGATGCCCGGCTACGATTTCGCCACCTTGAAGCAGCGCGGGCACTTCACTGCACGCGCGATTGCAGCCGATAAAGCAGCGGATTTCTCCAAGCGTATCCGTGCCGGCATGCCGCAGGCTCCGGCGCCCGGCGCGATGACGAACGCACCGCGGTAACCGCGTCGACCTGCGTCTGGGCGATGCGCCGACCGATCACCTGTGGCTGGATCTGTCCGTTGCCAATCCGACCAAGCAGCACAGTGACCGGGCGCATGTGGGTCACGACACCGATGCGATCTCCGATATCGTCGATTCCAGCATGACCAGTCTGGTGACTGCAAAGTATGTGTTCTTGGCGCGTAATGTGAACGGGGCAGGGGAGTGAAAGGTCGCGTGCAGGCAATGACGGCAGCGACGCGATGGGGATCGGGTTGTTGCCGTCGCGCGAGAGGGGCAGACCATCGCATGCCGGTGTCACGCAGCCGTTGAAGACAGTGCTTCGGCAGCGATGGGCGATGCCCGCAATTGCGTTCGCCGCGCTGTTGTTCATCGGTTGCACGCCGCGTACGCCTGTCGATCTGACTTCCGGTACCGGCCAGGTCTTGCTGCTGCAATACGCCGAAGGCCTGTCGTTGTCGCAGGTCGGCTGGGGCCACGCCAGAGCGCTTGGCGCAGGTGCCGCGGCTGCACGCATTGCTGTTCGATATCTAAACAAGACCGCACTAAGAGCGGCTAACAAAACTACTGCGCCGCCGCCAGGCGGGCGCGGCCGGTGCTCGGAATCGGCATGTACCACGCGTACACTCCGGTTCCTCTGCGCCCACCTGACGACTGCTCGCTACGTTTTGTTAGCGCCTCTAAATGGTCTCGCGTTCGGGCGCACCGCTGGTGCGCGAAGTGCTGCAAAGTTTCGGCGACGCGCAGACACGACA
Source organism: Xanthomonas fragariae (assembly GCF_900183975.1). Lineage (NCBI taxonomy): Bacteria > Pseudomonadati > Pseudomonadota > Gammaproteobacteria > Lysobacterales > Lysobacteraceae > Xanthomonas > Xanthomonas fragariae. The sequence goes on along the minus strand of NZ_LT853882.1, from coordinate 3,254,680 downwards.
AAGTCTCGGTGTTCGTCGGCAGCGAGTAATGCTTGTGCGCGTCCAGGCGTGGAACCTTATGCGGCATGGATGCCGCATAAGAGCCTGCATGGACGTATGTGCGGCGTATCCCGCGCCGGCACGCGTGCAAGCGCCATCAGATGACCGGAGTATCCGCACAAAACCGGTAGATGTCGTGGTGCGCGGGGTGGATGCTTGCGCGGCACCGCATCCGGTGTCGGGACACTTCGTGAATCCATCCATGCAGTTTCGCCGGCGGCGTCCATTCCGCCAAAACGCGACTGGGCCGCGTCAGCGGCCCAGTCGCAACTCACCATGCACGCTCGCGGGAGCGGGGCTGGCTTACTTCAGCTTTGCATCGGCGCGCAGTGCGTCGGCGCGGTCGGTCTTTTCCCACGAGAACGCGGTGGCGTTGTGTTGCGCGCCGGTCGCGTCGGTGTAGGTAAAGTCCTTCGGCTTGCGGCCGAAGTGACCGTAGGACGCGGTCTGCTGGTACATCGGGTGGATCAGGTCGAGCATCTGGATGATGCCGAATGGGCGCAGGTCGAAATGTTTGCGGATCAGCTTTTCAATCTGCTCGTCGGCAATGTTGCCGGTGCCGAAGGTAGTGACCGAAATCGAGGTCGGCTCGGCCACGCCGATGGCGTAGGAGACCTGCACTTCGCAACGGTCGGCCAGACCGGCAGCCACGACGTTCTTGGCCACATAGCGCGCGGCATACGCTGCGGAACGATCGACCTTGGACGGATCCTTGCCCGAGAACGCGCCGCCACCGTGACGCGCCCAGCCGCCGTAGGTATCGACGATGATCTTGCGACCGGTCAGGCCGCAATCGCCCACCGGGCCGCCGATGACGAACTTGCCGGTCGGGTTGATGTGAAACTTGGTGCCCTTGTGCAGCCACTTGGCCGGCAGCACTGGTTTGAGAATTTCCTCGCGCACGGCTTCGACGAGATCTTTCTGCTTGATGCCCGGATCGTGCTGGGTCGACAACACCACCGCGTCGATCGCGGTCGCAACGCCGTCTTCGTAACGCAGGGTGACCTGCGACTTGGCATCCGGACGCAGCCAGGACAGCGCCGAGTTCTTCTTCTTGCGGATCTTGGCCTGCTGCTCGACCAGACGGTGCGCCAGGTGGATCGCAGCCGGCATGTGGCTGTCGGTCTCGTTGGTGGCATAACCGAACATCAGGCCCTGGTCGCCAGCCCCCTGCTGTTCGGGATTCTTGCGATCAACGCCCTGGTTGATGTCCGGCGACTGCTTGCCGATCAGGTTGAGCACGCCACAGGTCTCGCCGTCGAAGCCGACGTCGGAGCTGTTGTAGCCGATGTCCAGGATGACCTTGCGGGTCAGCGCTTCCAGGTCTATCCAGGCACTGGTGGTCACTTCGCCAGCCACGATCGCAACGCCCGTCTTGACCATCGTCTCGCATGCCACGCGGGCGCGCTTGTCCTGGGCCAGGATGGCATCCAGCACTGCGTCGGAGATCTGGTCGGCGATCTTGTCCGGATGGCCTTCGGAGACCGATTCGGAGGTGAACAGGTAGCTGGACATCAGGCTTATATCCCTTTATTCGGATGAAAAGATGGCTGCGGATGATACACGCCGCGGGTGCCGATTGTATCGCGCGCCTGAACGGACCGCTTTGGGGTTAGTCGATGTCGGGGGGCGCCGGTCGGGCGCGATGCCAGGCGATCAACTGCCCGCTGAGACGCCGACGGCAGCACGTTAAACGCATCTGAAAAGATACCCGCCCGTGCATGTCCGGCCTGCTAGCATCGGCCGATGGATTCATTAACCCAGATCGTTCTTGGCAGCGCCATCGCTGCCGCCATCGCGCCGCCCGGACAGCGGCGCGCCGCCTTGTTGGCCGGCGCGGTATTGGGCACTTTGCCCGATCTCGATGCAGTGGTATTACTGCCGCTGACCGACGATCCGGTCACGCTGATGACGGTGCATCGCAGCGTCAGCCATTCGTTGTTCGTGCTGCCGTTGCTTGGTTGGCTGATCTGGTGGCTGTTCCGTCGCTATGGCAGTGGGCGTGTGGCCAGTGCGCCCAAACGCTGGTTCTGGGCGATCCAGCTGGCTCTGATCACTCACCCGCTGCTGGATGCGTTCACTGTGTACGGCACCCAGCTATGGTGGCCGCTGCAGCCGCATCCGGTGATGTGGTCGAGCGTCTTCATCATCGACCCGGCCTACACGCTGTGGCTGTTGTTGGCATGTGCGGTGGCGTGGTTTGCGCGCGCGCGCCCGATCGCGCAACACGTACTGGTGATTGGCCTGGTCGTCAGTTCCGCTTACCTGGGCTGGTCGTTGCTGGCCAAGCATCTGGTCGATCGCGAGGCCGATCGTGCATTGGCCGCACTTGGCCTGGGCGACGCGCCACGCTTCTCGGTGCCGATGCCGCTCAACACCTTGCTGTGGCGGGTGGTGGCGATGACACCCAACGGCTATGTGATCGGCGAGCGCTCGCTGGTGGCCGACAAAGGCCCGATGCATTTCCGTGGTTATTCCAGCAACACCCAGGCCTTGGGCGAAGTGGCGACCTTCGACGCGGTACGCCGGCTGACCTGGTTCAATCGCGGGTTCATGCGCGCACGTCTGGTCGATGACGAATTGATGCTCAGCGACCTGCGCATGGGTCTGGAGCCGGATTACAACTTCAACTTCGTCGTTGCCCGCCGCGAAGACGGGCAGTGGCAGCCGATCGCGCCGCGGCAGATCCAGGCCGCCTACCGCGCGCCGGTGGCACGCGATCAGATCGGTGCAGTGCTGGCGCAGATGTGGCAGCGCATCTGGCACGAGCCGAGCGGTACCGTGCTGACTGGCGATCTGGAACATGCCGGCACATCCGCACCTGCGCCTGCCCCCGTAACTCAATAGACCATTGCGCGCGCCTGCACGAACGAATAGAAGAACACCGCGTTCGGGTCACTGTGCACCTGCGCCAGTTCGCGACGCATGCCGTCCACGGTTTCCGCGTTGACCGCCCCGGCCTGCAGCAATTGGTCGGCCGCCGAGAGCAGCACTTCTTCCCAGAATCCGATCATGGTCTTGCGCCGGCCCGGCTCGCGGTTGTCCAGATGCAGGGTCTTGATCTTGGTGTGCACATCGTGGAAACCGCCGGCCAGCAGCAGATTGCCCAGCTTGGCACCGACGAACGGGTCGCCGCCCTGGTCGTGCTGGAAGTCGTTGAACGCCATCCAGTAGCGCCACAGATTCGGCGAGTACGGGTGCAGCAGGAACGAAGCATTCATCACCTCGGTCACGTACACCGGCGAGCCGGGCAGCAGCACGCGCCGTACTTCGTTGAGCACGCGTGCGGGCGAGGGTACGTGTTCGAGCACCCAGCACAGAAACGCTGCATCGAACTGAGGCGCCTCGAACGGGAGATCGGTCGCATCGGCCTGCTGCAGCGTGTAACGCTCGCGGCACCACGCCAGGCGTTCGAGATTTGCCCGCGCTGCCCCCAACTGCGCTTCGCTCAGATCCACGCCGGTGACATGCAGGTCGGGGAAACGACGCAGCAGGATCTCGGTCTGTGCGCCGACGCCGCTGCCGACTTCCAGCAACCGCCGCGCGCCGCTGTAGTCGATCTGATTGAACAAGGTGGCTTCGAGCAGTCTTGCTTGTCTGAGCAGGCGCGCCTGTTCGGTGGGCGAGAACCCGTGCAGGTAGGTAGGGGTATCGCTGGGTGTGCGCATGTGTGCAGCTCCGACACTTCAAGAAAACTCAAGCGGCACTCGACAGCGGCGGCGGCATGCCGGCAATCAAGGCGTCGAAATAATCGCGGGTCAACGCCAGCTGCGTCTCCGGTGTTTCGGCGCGATTGACCACCACGCGAAAGTCGGCGCTTTGCGGATGATCCTTGGCGTACCAGCCCAGATGTTTGCGCGCGATGCGCACGCCCTGCGGCTGCCCGTAGAACGCATGCAGGGCTTCCAGATGACCCAGCAAGGTGTCGCGCACAAAGGCCAGCGACGGTGGCGGCAACAGCTGGCCGGTGGACAGGTAATGCGCCACTTCGCCGAAGATCCAGGGGCGCCCTTGCGCGGCGCGGCCGATCATCACCGCATCCACGCCGGCGTCGTGCAGCACCTGCGCAGCCTTCTGCGGTGAATCGATGTCGCCGTTGGCGATCACCGGAATCTGCAGCGCTGCCTTGATCTCGGCAATCGTGGCGTACTCGGCGGTGCCGGTGTAATGCTGATCGCGGGTGCGGCCGTGCACGGCGAGTGCGGCGATACCGCAGTCCTGCGCGATGCGCGCGATGGTCGGGCCGTTGCGATGATCGCAATCCCAACCGGTGCGGATCTTCAGCGTCACCGGCACATCAACGGCCCGCACCACCGCACGCAGGATGCGCGCCACCAGCTCTTCGTCGCGCATCAGCGCCGAACCTGCCCAGGCGTTGCAGACCTTCTTGGCCGGGCAGCCCATATTGATGTCGATCAGCTGCGCGCCATGGTCGACGTTGTAGCGCGCCGCCTCTGCCAACTGCTGCGGCTCGGTGCCAGCGATCTGCACGCTGATCGGGTCCGGCTCGCCGGCATGATCCATGCGGTGCAGCGATTTGCGCGTGCCCCAGAAGCGCGGATCGGAAATGGTCATCTCTGACACCGCCAACCCGGCGCCCAGCCGCTTGCACAAAAGCCGGAACGGCTTGTCGGTGACGCCCGCCATCGGGGCGAGGATCACCCTTGGGGCGATGCAGTAGGGGCCAATATGCATGGCATCATTGTAGCTGGGGCGGGAATCGGGAATCGCAAGAGCGTTTGCGGGGGAGCGAGGTCGTTACGCCGGACTCTCCTGGTAAACGTCCGAACACTCTGGCCGCATTGGATGCGCTGCACGCGGCCGGCTTGCTTGTTGTGGGCGTCAACCCACGGCAGGCGCGCGACGTGGCCAAGGCCGCCGGTCAACTGGCCAAGACCGATACTCTGGATGCGCTATTGCCAATGACGCTCGACCAGCCGCTGGAAGGCTGGCGCCGTTAGCTGGCGCGAGTGCCAACAGCGCTGTACGTATCCAGTACGCCATGAAGGTGTTTGACATGGCCCACCAATTCATTTGCCTCGGCATGACCTTACAGTGCGCCAGGCAGTACCTGATTACCGCATTACCGCGCAGGCTGTGACTGTTGTTGCGGCACCTGCTAAGTGCCGAAATCCACCTGCGGTGCGCGCGAGATCTGCGCTTCGTTTTCGACGCTGAAATTCGGCTTGGGCTGATAGCCAAAGATCTTGGCGGTGATCACCTGCGGGAACGAACGGAGGTAGGTGTTGTAGTCCTGTACGGTCTGGATATAACGGCCACGCGCCACTGTAATGCGGTTCTCGGTGCCTTCCAGCTGCACTTGCAGATCGCGGAACGACTGGTCGGATTTCAGCTGCGGGTAATTCTCGCTGACCACCAACAAGCGCGACAGCGCGCTACCCAGTTCGCCCTGCGCTTGCTGGAATTGCTTCAGCGATGCTTCGTCGTCGGCATTTACTTGAATCTGGCCGACGCGCGAGCGCGCATTGGTCACTTCGGTCAGCACCTGACGCTCCTGCTGGGCGTAGCCCTGCACGGTGCGAACAAGATTGGGAATCAGATCGGCGCGGCGCTGATATTGGTTCAGCACCTCTGACCAGCCGGCCTTCACTCCCTCCTCCTTCTGCTGAATCGCGTTATAGCCGCAACCGGACAGCGAGGCGGTCAGAATCAGCAACACCACGGCGCGAATCAGGACAGGCATGCAGGCGATTCCGTTGAATAGAGAGCCACAGCATGCCATGTGCCAGGTCAAGCGCGCATGCACATGCGTCCGCCTGTCATGTCGTGCCCGACACGCACACACCAGGATCACCCCGTGCATCTGCATTGCCGCACGCATACCAAACCGCACTCACTGGTGGTGTGCAAAGCGGCCTACAAACCCACCCGGCGGCAACTCTCAAAACAAACGCGGCAGCAGAATCAGTCCCCAGCACAGCAGCACATTGAGCAGTAGCAAGAATACAGCTGCCGAGCCCATGTCTTTGGCACGCCCGGCCAACACGTGGTGCTCCGGACCATAGCGTTCGATCACTGCTTCGATCGCCGAATTCAACAGCTCGGCGGCCAGCACGATCAGCAGCGGTGCAATCAGCGCGATGCGCTCCAGGCCGGACCGGCCGAGCCATAGCCCGAGCGGCGCCAGCATCACAGCCAGGCAGACTTCAAGTCGAAACGACGATTCATGCAGCCATGCCGCACGTAACCCCTGCCACGACCAGATCGCCGCCTTGAGCATGCGGCGCGGACCGCGCGGCACGTGTCCCAGTTGATCGGCCATGCGTCAGGGCTTCCGTTCGCATGGGCGTGTGCGGGGACACATCGAACGCATGGCATGGTCGCTGCTGAGGAAAGTGCGAATCTTGCACCGTGATGGAGTGCGCCGCCAGTTGCCAGGCGGTTTGCCCTCAACTTGCAGCCTGCCGCACCATGGCTGCTCGTTCCATTGCTGCAGGTTCGCGTATGACCAGACAGTACTTGCGCACATTGCTGTGCACCCTCGTACATGCTGTCTCCAACCAAGTCGACGCCGACACTCCGCGCACTGCGCCTGTCGTGCTGGCGCAGGTCTGCAACGCCGCGCGGGAAGAGGACATGCAGCGCTTCGCCGCCAGGGATGCGCGCCAGCCACCGCCCAGGCATGGGATCCATGGGATCGTGTTCGTCGGCAGTTCGTCGATCCGCTTCTGGGACACGCTGGCGCAGGATTTCCCAGGCAAACCCGTGATTAATACAGGTAGGTGACGATGTGCTGGCGTTCGTGACGCGCATCCGTCGCGATCTGTTTAACGCACGCATCAGGTATCTGTCGATCAAACCGAGCCCGTCGCGCGCGCAGTTGCTGCCGGCTGTCATCAGCGCCAATCGTTTGATCAAGGACGCACTCGCACCCCTGGCGAAGGTCGACTACGTGGACGTCTACACGCCGATGCTCGATGCCACCGGCAAGCCGCGCGGAACTGTTCCGCAAAGACAGGCTGCATATGACCGCCGATGGTTACGCCATTTGGCGCAAGCTCGTGGCACCGGTGTTGGAGCAGGACCAGGACGTTACGGAACCGATCCGCTGATCTCGATTGCCGGATCGATCAACTTGCAAGTGATGCGTGTGCCGTCGCTGCATCGGCACACGCGCATTCATGCGCGAGGGCAATACGCTGCCGTCGCTATCGCGCGTGAATGAAGTGGTCGTCTATCTACTGCTGCGGTACGTGAGATACGGCGGCGCGAGCAGTAACGCTCAGTCGCATCGAGAGCGGCTTACAGAACGCTGCGCAGAGTTATCAACGCCGGAGTGATCAGTCAGGTGCCAGCGGCACGCAGCAGCGGTGTTCGCGAGTAATTCCAGACACCTGCTGTCATGGCCGCGTAGCCAGCGGCGAAGCGCGCTTCAGCGCGTGCCAGGCCACCGTCCTCAGCCTCAGGCCACCACCACCGCAACGGAAGTACCGACATCGGTCTGGCTATGCAATTCGATCCGCCAACCGAAGCGGTCGCATAGCCGGCGCACGATCGATAAGCCCAGGCCGGTGCCTTGCGGGCGGGTCGGATCGGCACGGAAAAATGGCTCGAAGGCGCGCGCACGAGCTTCTTCGCTCATGCCGATGCCGGTGTCGCGCACCACAATGCGGTCTTGGGTGACTTCGACCTCAATACTTCCGGTATCGGTGTAAGCGCAGGCGTTGCGCAACAGATTGCTGAGTACCACCCGCATCACCCGTGGCGGCGCGAACATCTGCAGGCTGCGCTCGCCCAACATTTGCAGTGACACCGGCTTGTCGCCTAGCAATTCGCGAGCGCTTTCGACTTCTTCGCTGACCAGTTCGGCGGCATCGAAGGTTTCGCTTTGTGGGTCGATCTCGGCTTCGCGCGCCAGGATCAAAAACGCGTCGATCACCGCTTCCATGTCATGGCCGGCACGCTGGATGCGGCGCAGGCTGCGTTGCGTGCGTGGCGACAATTCGTCGTCAGCCAGGGCCATGTCGCTGGCGACACGGATCACAGTCAGCGGCGTGCGTAATTCATGGCTGGCATCGCGGGTGAAGTTGCGCTCGCGTGCAACGTGGTCGCTGACCCGTTGCGCCAGTGCGTGCAAGGCAGCGGCCAGCTGACGCGTATCGCCCTGCAACTCTACCGGCAATCGCTCCGGTGCCAGTTCGTCCACATCCGGGTTGCGCGGATCCCATTGCGACACGCGCCGCGCCAGCCAGCTGATCGGCGATACCAGACGTTTGGAAACGCGATAGGTGAACCAGGAAACACCGTAGATTGCCAGCAACACGATGATCGCCGGCACCACCCCGAACCACAGCGTCAGATGCGCGGCCCGCGAGCGTGGAAACACCAGATACAACCGCCCTTCCGGACGTTGATCGACATAGACCAGCGCGTCTGCGGCAGCCACTTCGCTGAAACCCAGCGACGCCTGCCGCAGCGCGACCGGTACGTTGTCGTTGCCGCTTCCGGCAGGCGAGAAATAGCCCTGGATATTACGTGTGTTCGGCGGCCGATTGTCCGGCACGCTCGCTTGCAGGCGCCAGAAATGCACGGCCTCGTCGGCGAGCACGGTGCGCACCAAGCTGTACCTGATGACGAGGGAGACCAGATAGCCGGCAAGCACGATGGTCAGGCTCGCCAGCGCGACCTGCAGCAGGAAGGCAAGACGTATTTTTCGGGGTAGCCCGTGTGGCATTGCTGCATCCAGGGGAGAGCGCCGGATTATAGGCAACGCTTCCGTGAGTCCATTGATTGTGTAACCAGCCGGCAGCACGCGATAACGAGCGGCGCGTGGGCGCCTACGGGACCGGCCGGCCGCCAGAAGGCGACCAGCCCATAACATCAGGCCATCGGTTGGGCGATGTCGGCGATGCGATAGCCGGCGCTCTGCACGGTATGCAGCAGCGGGCGGTCGAACGGCTTGTCGATGATCTTGCGCAGGTTGTACAGATGGCTGCGCAGGGTGTCCGAATCCGGCAATCCATTACCCCAGATCTCGCGCTCGATTTCCTGGCGGGTCACCACACGCGGCGATTCGCGCATCAGGATGGTGAGCAGACGCAGGCCGATGGGCGAAAGCTGCAGCTCGGTGCCGGCACGGGTGGCGCGCATGCTTACCGGATCGAGCACCAGGTCGGCGACCTTGAGCACTTCCGAACCCACCTGGCGACGCTCGCGGCGGATCAAAGCACGCAGACGCGCTTCCAGTTCCTGAATGGCAAACGGCTTGGTCAGGTAATCGTCGGCGCCGAAGCCCAAGCCGGTGAGCTTGTCGTCCAGCGTGTCGCGAGCGGTCAGCATCAACACCGGGGTGGACTTGCGTGCGTCGTTACGCAGGCGGCGACATACTTCGATCCCGTCCAGACGTGGCAACATGAGGTCCAGCACGACCACGTCGTAGCTGTTCTCGGCGGCCAGACGGTAACCGTCGAGCCCGTCCTGCGCATAGTCGACCTCGAAGCCACGGCCTTCCAAGTACTCGCCGATCATTTCGGAAATATTGCGATTGTCTTCGACGACCAGCACGAGGCCGGACGTTTCCTTGGTCTGACGCATGGACTTTCCTCGGTCTTCAGCTTTGTGAAACATGCCCGATCGACGGTGGAAAGGGTGTGAAGACCGCTCTAACGTTGTGTGACCACTGCGCCCTAGCGCCTGAGCAGCGGACGCAACGCCGGCCAGACCGTTTCCAGCACCTTGGGCTGCGCTGCGGCAGTCGGGTGTAAACCGTCGGCCTGCATCAGGCCCGGTTGCAGCGCGACGTTTTCCAGAAAAAACGGAACCAGCGCAGTCTTGTACTGTTTGGACAGGTCGGCATAGGTCGCCCTGAGGCGCTGGCGGTAGGCCGGGCCGTAGTTCGGTGGCACATCGATCCCGAGCAGCAGCATCTTGGCGCCGGCCTGCTGGCTGAGCTGGATCATCTTTTCCAGATTGCCCCTGAGCTGGGCAGGGGTCAGGCCGCGCAGCGCATCGTTGCCACCGAGCTCGATCACCACCACGCCAGGCCGGTGCTTTTCCAGCAGGCCAGGCAGCCGGGTCAACGCGCCGGAAGTGGTTTCGCCGCTGATGCTGGCATTGACGACTGCCGGTGGCGTCGCCATGTCACGCTTGAGACGTTGGTCCAGCAGAGTCACCCAGCCGGACTGCACCGGGATGTTATGCGCAGCGCTCAAGCTGTCGCCGACGACCAGAATCGGTGCAGTCGACACCGGGCCTTTGGCAGAGGCAATTCCCGGCGCAAGCAGGGGCAGTGCCAGCAGCCACAGCACCAGCGCGGCATATCGCAGTGTTCTTTCACGCATTCGGAGATTCCTCATCGACAGTCCGGCCCCTCGCTCCAGCACCCGCACCGCCATCGACGTCCGTGAGGTCGGCAAGTCCGTCAGTGGACCGGAGGGCACGCTCCACATCCTCGACAACGTGAGCTTGACGGTCAGTGAAGGCGACAGCATCGCCATTGTCGGCGCGTCCGGTTCGGGCAAGACCACCTTGCTCGGTCTGCTTGCCGGGCTGGATCTACCCAGCCGCGGCAGCATTGCGCTGTCCGGCCAGGATTTGGGCCAGTTGGATGAAGAAGCCCGTGCCACCTTGCGCGCACGCGAGGTTGGTTTCGTGTTCCAAAGCTTCCATCTGTTGCCGGCGCTGACCGCCGAAGAAAATATCGCGCTGCCGCTTGAGCTGACCGGGCGCGAAGATCCGGCGCGGGTACGCGAGGTGCTGGAGGCGGTGGGGCTGAGCGCACGTGCGCGCCACTATCCGCGGCAGCTTTCCGGTGGCGAGCAGCAACGTGTGGCGCTGGCGCGCGCATTCGTGGCCAAGCCGCGCATCCTGTTTGCCGACGAACCCACCGGTAGCCTCGACCAGACCACCGGCGCGCAGATCAGCGACCTGCTGTTCGCGCTCAATGCCACCAGCGACACCACGCTGGTGCTGGTCACGCACGACACGACGCTGGCGCAGCGCTGCCATCGCATCTACCGCATCGACAGCGGCCGCCTGCACGCACAAACCGGTCCGGCGGCATGAACGTGCTGCGACAAGCCGCGCGTGCGGTGCGCCGCGAGTGCCTGGCCGGCGATCTGCTGACCGTGTTCGCCGCGTTGGTGTTGGGCGTGGCGGCTATGACGGCAGTAGGCACGCTGGTCGATCGGGTGACGCTGGCACTGACCTCCAGCGCGGCCGACGTGCTCGGCGGCGACCTGGGCGTGACCGGCCGGCAGGACATTCCGGCCGACTTCGCCGAGCAAGCGCAACGACGCGGCTTGCAGAGCACGCGCATGGTCAGCTTCCCCAGCGTGCTGTTCCATGGTGACGCCAGCCAGATGGCCAATATCCGCGGCGTCGGCGCTGGCTATCCGCTACGTGGTCAATTGCTGGTGTCCAAAGACAGCGCGGGCGCGGACGGCAAGCCTGCCAGCGCACCGCCGCCGGGCCAGGTTTATGCCGACCCGCGTCTGCTCGAAACCTTGGGCCTTGGGCTGGGCGATCAACTGGAATTGGGTGCCGGCCATCTCACCATCACCGGCGTGCTGCGCGCCGAGCCGGATGCCGCCGGTGAGCTAATGCAACTGTCGCCGCCATTGCTGGTCAACCGCGCCGATATCGATCGCGCCGGCCTGCTCGGTCCCGGCAGTCGTGCCTCATACCGGCTGATGTTCGCCGGTGCGCCGGACGCCATCGCAGATCTGCGCGCCTGGCTGAAACCGCGCGCCAGCGAATACCGCCTGGTTGGCATCCAAGACACCCAGCGCGGCACGCGTTCGGCGTTCGATCGCGCGGGACGCTTTCTGGCCCTGTCGGCATTGTTGGCGGTGCTGCTGTCCGGCGTGGCGACCGCGTTGGCGGCGAACCGGTTTGCAATGCGCCGCATCGACACTGTGGCGGTGTTGCGCTGCTTGGGGGCACGCCAGCGCGACATCCTTGCGATGTTGTCGCTGCAACTGCTGCTGACCGCCATCCCGGCCTGCCTGGTCGGAGTCGGACTGGGCATGCTTGCGCAGGAAGGTTTGGTACAGGCGCTAGGCAGCTTGATCCCGAGCCGGTTGCCGTTGCCGCAAGCCGTCCCGGCCCTGGCAGGCGCGGGTATCGGGCTGGTGCTGTTGCTGGGCTTCGGCCTGCCGCCGCTGCTGCGGCTGCGCAACGTGCCGCCAATGCGCGTGCTCAACCGCAGCTTTGCCACGGTGCCGCCGAGTTCCTTGCTGGTCTACGCCGCAGCGTTGGTCGCCACACTGGCACTGACCGTGTACGCCACCGGCAACCTTGTGCTCGCCGGCTGGGTACTGGGCGGCCTGGCCGCGTTGGCACTGGTCGCGATGGCCTTGGGACTGAGCCTGCTGGCCTTGCTGCGGCCAATCCAGCATCGCCTGCGCGGCTCATGGAAGTTGGGTCTGGCCTCGCTGACGCGGCGGCGCGCGCTGAGCGTGGTGCAGTTGGTCGGCCTGTCGTTGTCGTTATGCGCGCTGTTGCTGCTGGCCGTGGTCGGCCCGGGCCTGCTTGGCCAGTGGCGCGAGCGCCTGCCGGTGGATACGCCCAACTACTTCCTGATGAACATCCAGCCCGAACAAACCGAACCGGTGCTACAGACACTGCGGGGATGGGGCGTGCAAGGTGCGGCGGCGGAGCCATTTTCGACCGGGCGACTAGTCGCCATTAACGACAAGCGGCCGGTGCGCGGTGACCGTGATCCGGCCGACGATGGCGACGGCGACAACCGCCCGGTCAATTTCTCCTGGCGGCATGCATTCCCCCCGGCAAATACCTTGCTGCAGGGCAAATTCTGGCCAGCCGACAGCATTGCACCGGAGGCATCGGTGGAAGAAGGCTGGGCGCAGCGCTATCAGCTCAAACTCGGCGATCGCATCACCTTGCTGCTGGGCGAACAACAGCGCAGCTTCACCGTCACCAGCATCCGCAAGGCCGACTGGGATTCGTTCCGGGTCAACTTCTTCCTGCTGCTCAACCAGGGGTCAGTCGGCGATGCACCGTATAACCTGATTTCCAGCTTCCACCTGCCGCCCGGCAATGCGCCCAAGCTGGCGTCGTTGAGCCGCGATTACCCCAACATTTCGGTGCTGGATATCGACGCCATCCTCGGCCGCGTGCGCGAGGTGATCGACCAGGTGGCGCAGGCGGTGCAGTTGGTGATGGGCTTCAGCCTGCTGGCCGGTGTGCTGGTGTTGCTGGCGGCCTTGCAGGCCACTGCGGGCGAGCGGCGCTACGACAGCGCGGTGTTGCGCACGCTGGGTGCGCGGCGCGGCCAATTGCGTGGCGCGATGCTGGTGGAATTCGGTGCGCTCGGCTTGCTCGCAGCGATGTTGGCGGTGAGCGCCGCGGCCGTAATCGGCGCGGTGGTCGGGCGGCAAGCCTTCGAAATGGTGTTGACGCCGGATTGGCCGCGCTTGCTGATCGGCGGTGCATTCGGAGTGGCGTTGAGTCTGCTTGCGGGCTGGTCGGGGACGCGGCGCATTCTGTCCACGCCGCCGGCGTTGGCGTTGCGTACGGAGTAAGCGCGGGCCTAGGCGGCCTTTCGTTGCCGTCGAGGCGCCACCGTTATGGCCAGCGTCACTGCCGCAGCGCCGCGCGACGCGACTTCGGCCGTGAAAACTTTCGGCTTTCAGGGCGTTCAGATTGTGCCATTCGCTGCCCCGCTGCAGATTCCGTGTTGCTTAATTTCTAGCTGCGCGGGCATCCGGAAGCGCTGGTGGTATCCAACATCAAGGGGAACGTTGAACCGATCGGCCTGGGCGATGCCGGCCACTACTGGCTCAGACCATTCGTACAAGGCAACGCCCAGCCTTGGCTCGCTGCTGCATGCCCAGGAACTCCCTCGGTGAAGGCAGCGACACCTTTGTTCGCCAATCAGCATCTTGCATGGCAGACCCTGCCCGACGCGCTCAAGCGCACTGTGCAGAACATGCGTGCCGAACACAGCAATCTGGCCAAGTTCGAGCAGCTGCGTGCGCGCGATCCGTGGCGCCTGGCACTGAAGCCGGAACAGATTGCCGAAGTGAAGCCGGTGCAGCACCCGATCATGCGCACGTGTCCGGAAACCGGCCAGAAGGCGCTGTTCGTCAGCAAGCATTTCACCACCCGCATAGTGGCTTGCCCGATGACGAAAGCCGGGCATTGCTACAGACGATGTTCGAGCACAGCATGCGCGAGGCGCTGGTGTATCGGCATCGTTGGCAGCTGCATGACATGGTGTTCTGGGACAACCGCTCGGTCATGCATCTTGCCGCCGGCACGCCCGACTACCTGCGCCGCCGGGTCAACCGTATCACCATCGAAGGCGATACGGTTGACCCGGCAGCTTTTCCAGCCCACGGGTGCAGCCACAAGACAAATTTTTCAAAAATCACGCAGTTGGCGCCTGGAACCGGCAGATTTGCGAGAAAGCTCGTAGGCGACACAAAAAAATTCGCATAACGATCCTTACCCTCGCAACGCATGGGATTTTTTTAAAGGCAAGCATGATACCGTCGAATCGCCCTAATGAATTTATTTCTTGGGCTATAAATAATAAATTTCTAAAATTAAAGGATAATCATGAATATTACTGAAGAATCGATTATGAGTGCCACAGATGAAATTGAGAATATCGAGATTGATTCAGCTGTTGACAGCTGTGACTCGGGTTCCCCTGTGATCATTACTCCAGCGGTAATTATATATGCTGCCACCCACGGCTGAGTGATGGTTGATCGAGGCGGACGAACGTAGATTCGTCCGCCTCTTTTAGTGGAGAAGATATGTCCCCGCTTCTAGCAATCAAAGATGAGATCTTGGACGTCTGTGAAGACGACTCTGCGTTCATTGATTACTGTAATTATAAATTTGATTCTCTTGGGAATATAGACCACTGGCAGTTGGTCTCAGATACCGCTGCTGAAATTAAGGCCAGCGCCGGCTTAAATTCCCTGGTGACGCAGCGCGCGATACCTCTCGTGACAGGGGAAAATTACAGGGAACCGTTCGTTTGCCTTATTTTTACCGGAACCATCTCTTCCAGCCTGCTACACCTCGGTCTGCCGCATGGCACGACAGATTTTCACAACTCTAAGAAAACCGTCTCGACATCCAATTTTTCGACCGTCAGCAAGGTGCTACAGGGCAACCTCTCGCATACGCGATACAAGTCAAACATTGATTTCCCCAGTCAAATCAGAAGTCGCGACATCTATGAAGAACTTCGTTTGTCGGCACCCGAATGTAAGACATTAAAAGCGGGTGATATCCTGGTACAAGACCGGCGAGATACGATTATCGTGCGGGATGAGATTTCTCCATCAGTAGCACTGGTAATTTGCAATCCAAAAAAAAAATCAAATTACCAATATCACTTCAAGAAGGAGACCGGACAGCTTTCTCGCATCTCAGAATTCGAACCTAAAATAAGCAGAAAGGAAAAAGCAATTCGGATATTGGAAAAATATGGCAATACATCGTCTCTGCCAGCCCTCATGGCCGCGTCAGAAGATGGCCGTCATACGATTCGCTGGCTTGCCCTCAGAGCAATGATTCGCCTGGATCCGAAGAAAAAAAATGTCTATCTTCAGAAAGGCGCCTGTGATGACAATAAAGATATCCGTGAGGCATGTGAAAAACTCATGAAAAGGCACGAATGCGCATGAGTACGAAATTTTTTAAAGCAAAAGCGCATAGGGAGATTTCGCTGGAAGAATTATCCGAGATCGTAAAGGCCACGGAAGATGACTTGAACGTCGAGTCTATAAAGTCAATGAGCCACATGTTGCAGGGCTTATGTGTGAATCCCCAATGGTTTTTGGAATACCTTAACCAGCAACTCAAGAGTAACTTCGAAAGCGATGATGTTTATGGAAATTCATATACATCAAATTCATTCGTTCTTGAACGAAAGCCACTGGGAAAAAGATCGAAACCCTTCTTATTTTTAGTGAGAGCAAATGTTTGGCTGCCGGTAACAGATTCCTTACGAAAGAATGCTGGGAAAAATCTCTTCGCCGAAGATTTGTTGCATGACCATTCCTTTCATCTGCTTACCGCAGGCTTACTTGGACCAGGGTACAGAACCGAAATCTGCGAGTACGATTTCAATACCTGCGTCGGGTTAAGAGATGAAGAGGTAGATACGTCAGCATACCAAGTACTTCAGCTGACGCGGGAAAGCGCTCTGTTTATGGAAAAGAACAAGACAATTCACACGCAGCTACCCCCCGAAGAGCCTTCCGTTTCGCTCAACCTGATTTTTCAACCTCATTCATCCCTCACCAGGCAGTATATATTCGACAGGATTGATTCTCAAAGGCTAAGAATAAAGTCCATCCACTATACATCCCAATTAAATTTAACGGCAACCCAAAACCTCATCAATATATGCGGATCGTTTGCGAATGCGAATACCATGCAGATAATGCTGGATCTTTATCGAAGATTGCTTGACCGTGTCGATCAGAACGAGCCTAGTCTGCTCATTCTGCTGGGATGGTTCAAGCAACTCGGAATCGAGTATGAAGCGATTAACCACCGTAATCGGAAACTTTCTCCGCTTATGAAGCATGCATTAAAAGTCCTCTGACCAGCGTCGATTGCTACTTATAAATCATCCGTAAATTATATTAACGCTCAAAGGCACCTTGCGGAACGCGATGATCGCCGCGGCGAGATGGTTGAGTGCGAGGAGACTGCGTTCGCGTTTTTTCGAAGCGCACGAGCAGTTTGCGGAATCGGTTGAACCAACTAGTCATCCTTGAAAAACCCTCAACACCCAATCACCGCAACGCTTTATAGGCCGCACAGGCGTGCCAGAACTGCCGGTTTTCGCTACGCTGAGGCCTGGTTTGTTGCAATTAGTCGCCCCTGAAAAACCCCAACCACCCAACGACCGCAAGGCCTTGATGTCTGCACCGGCGTGCCAAAACTACCGGTGTTCGCTACGCTGAAGGCTGGTTTCTGGCAATTTTCAGTCATGCGTACACGCCGTCCTGCTGCCGAGCACATGCCTGCCGACGAGTTGTTTCGTTCGCGGCTGGAGAACCAGATCGATCTGCGTCATCCGCTGGCGCGGCTGAGCCAACGGATGCCGTGGACGGCGTTGGAGCAAGCACTTTCATCGCGCTTGCCGGCCACCCAGGCCGGTGGCGGTCGGCCGGCATTGCCGGTGCGGCTGATTGCCGGTTTGCTCTACCTCAAACACGCCTACGACCTGTCCGATGAAGCGGTGTGCGAGCGTTGGCTGGAGAATCCGTACTGGCAGTTCTTCACCGGTGAGGTCGTGTTCCAGACGCGCTTGCCGAGCGATGCCAGCTCGCTGACGCGCTGGCGGCAGCGCCTGGGTGAGGCCGGGATGGAAGAGCTGCTGGCGCACACCATCAACGCCGCGCATGCGATGCAGGCGGTGGACGCACGCGAGTTGTCGCGGGTGATCGTGGGCACCACGGTGCAGGAAAAGGCGATCGCCTATCCGACCGACAGCCGTTTGCTGGAGGTGGCACGCAAGAAGCTGGTGTTACTGGCCAAGCGGCACGGCATCGGATTGCGGCAGAGCTACGCGCGGCAAGGCCTGGCCCTGAGCCGCAAGGCAGGTCGGTATGCGCATGCGCGCCAGTTCAAGCGCATGCAGCGCGTGCTGCGACGTCAACGCACGGTATTGGGGCGGGTGTTGCGCGATATCGAGCGCAAGCTGGACCAGGTGGAACCCGGCGTGCGCGAGCGCATCGCTGTCTGGCTGGAACGTGCGCAACGGCTGTACACGCAGCGTCCGAAGGACAAACAAAAACTCTACGCATTGCATGCCCCGGAAGTGGAATGCATCGGCAAGGGCAAGGCGCGTCAAGCGTACGAATTCGGCGTCAAGGTCGGCATTGCGGTCACCGCCTGCAAGGGATTGGTCGTGGGTGCGCGCAGCTTCCCGGGCAACCCGTACGACGGCGATACCTTGGCCGAGCAGCTGGAGCAGACACGCGGGTTGCTGCAGGATGTGAGCGTAGAACCGACGGTGGCGATCGTGGACCTGGGCGATCGCGGGCGCGAGGTCGATGGCGTGCAGGTCCTGCATCGCGGCAAGGCCAAGACGCTGACGCGACGGCAATGGCGCTGGATCAAGCGACGGCAGGCGGTGGAGCCGGTGATCGGACATCTGAAAGACGACTGCAGGTTGCGTCGCTGCAGGCTGAAAGGTGCCCAAGGCGATGCGCTGCACGTGCTCGGCTGCGCCGCCGGCTACAACCTGCGCTGGCTGCTGCGCTGGATCGCGTTTTTGCGTGCCTGGATGCGGGCGATGGCAGGGCCATCCTTCGCTCCGCACCGCTGACCACCAGCGCATCTCATCCCAAAGTACATAACACGCTCTACCGGGGCTAGCTTATGCTGCCTGCTCCTTACCTGTCTTCCGCCGTCATGCCCACCGCACCCTTCACCGCTTACCTGTATCCGCTCCTGCTGCTGCTCGCCAGTAACGTATTCATGACATTCGCTTGGTACGGGCATCTGAAGTACAAAAGTACGCCGCTGATGATTGCGATCCTGGTCAGCTGGGGCATCGCGTTCTTCGAATATTGCCTGCAGGTACCAGGCAACCGACTGGGCAGCGCGGTTTACTCCGCGCCGCAGCTCAAGGGCATGCAGGAAGTGATCACGCTGCTGGTGTTCGCCGGCTTCTCCACGTTTTACCTGGGGCAGTCGTTAAAGTGGAATCACTGGGCTGCATTCGGGTTGATTCTGGTGGCGGCGTTCTTGATGTTCAAGGAATAACTGCATCTTCTGTAGAAGCGCGCTGGCGTGCGATGAGGCGTTACCGGTAACGCTTCACCGCGGGCCAGTGCGCTTCTACACATCAGGCGATCTGTTTAGAGTGGCTAACAAAAAGTAGCGAGCAGTCACCAGTTGGGTGCGGACGGTGCGGAGGAACCACAGTGTAAGCTCGATAAATTCCGATTCCGATTCCGAGCACCGGTCTCGCGCACCTGGCGACTGCGCAGTAATTTTGTTAGCTACTCTAGCGGCCAGACTGGCCAAAGCAGTGCGCCCGGCACCGGTGAAGCGGCCGCTGTTACTGGTCACCGACATGCCCGGCGTATGGCGGAACGGGTCCTT
The DNA here is from genome assembly GCF_900183975.1 of Xanthomonas fragariae. Classification (NCBI taxonomy): domain Bacteria; kingdom Pseudomonadati; phylum Pseudomonadota; class Gammaproteobacteria; order Lysobacterales; family Lysobacteraceae; genus Xanthomonas; species Xanthomonas fragariae. Next base: position 3,235,570 of record NZ_LT853882.1, on the reverse strand, counting down.
GAGCTCGCGCACCAGTTGGTTGTCGAGCTGTTCGCGGTCGATCACATCCAGCGTGCTCGGCACATCGACCAACGCGCGCTGAGTGCGCGTGGCGGTGACCTGCAGCCGGTCCAAGTCGTGCACCGGGCAGTATTGCCGCCTGCATCGGGTACGGCAGCATGGGTTAACAACGGAACAGCCGGCAGCGCCAGCGACAACACGACCAACCAGCGGATGCAGGCGAATCATCGGAAACCTTTGAAGCAAAAATCCCGGCTGCGCGCATTGCGGCACGGACCGCGCGGCAGCCCAGGGTGGAGAGTTGGGCGGCCGTGCCCGTGGCAGACAGCGGACACCTGCGCTTGGCGCACTATCGGCCGTAAGGCTCGCAGTGGCTGGCAGAACGTTGCGCGCGGGCAATGCGAAAAGGGCGGTCATTCACGCGAGAGGCGCCGACCTCAGCAGCGGCCACGCCCGCTTGGCGGCGCGCAACCGTTCTTTTCGCTGGGTTACTTGGTGAGGATGAGCTTGTCGTTGCTGGTATTGCGCAGGCGATAGATGCGGTCGCCATGCTGGATTAGCACTTCGCGACGGCCCTTGAGCAGCGCCTCGCTGCTGATGAGGTCTTCTGCGGGGACAGCACGTGCAATAGCGCGGTCGCGCAGGTTCACCGGTTCGGAGCGAAGCAGCACGGGTTGAGCGGTCATGATCGTGATCTCCAGTCGGTTGGCGATATAAATCATAACCATTCTCATTTATTGATCAAGAGCTATTCTCACTTAATTCGCTGAATCTCTGGATGGAACAATAGTTTTCGATTCGTGTGATCAATTGATCCGTCGCGCCTGTGATGCTGACGTTGTCCAGCGCGCGCAAAGCGTCAGGGCCTTGCCTCTAGCCGAAGCGTCGCGTAATCCAGACTTGCCCGGCCTCTTAGAGACAACTGCTGGCAAGGCAGCAGCGCATCGCAATGCCACGCTTTGGATGCCTCTACGCTCAGGCGTGCGTGTAACACCCAGCAGACAATCTGCGCGCAATGGCCGACAAGACTGCCATCGGGCACAAGCTTCCTCCGGCGTAGCCGACCCGAAGTGCGCTCGATCAGCGCGTTGCAGCCTCCACCCGCGCCCAGCTAGCTTCATCGACCTGGCTCAACGTCTTCAGTGCGCCCAGGTTTTCTTCCAACCGGGCCACTCGGCTGGCGCCGAGGATCACCGTGGATACATGCCGATTGCGTAAGCACCAGGCGATGGCCAGACGTGCCGGCGACTGGCCAAGTTCGGCAGCTAGCGTGCAGAACGTGCGGGCGCGTTCGAGCCGGCGCGCTTCCGGTGCGCCAAGGACTTCGTCCTGCAGCCATTGATTGCCCGGTTGACCCAGCCGGCTATCGGCATCCACGCCGGCGTTGTACTTGCCGGTTAACAGGCCCGAGGACAGCGGCGACCAGATCGTGGTGCCCAGCCCGTTCTCGCACAGCGGCGCGTATTCCTGTTCCAGCCGCTCGCGGTGGAGCAGGTTGTACTGCGGCTGCTCCATCGCTGGCGCATGCAAGTGTTCCTGCTCGGCGATGGCGATGGCGGCGCGCAACTGATCTGCACTCCATTCGGAAGTTCCCCAGTACAGCACCTTGCCCTGGCGGATCAGCGCATCCATGGCGCGCACGGTTTCCTGTATAGGCGTGTCCGGATCCGGCCGGTGACAGAAGTACAGATCCAGATAGTCCACCCGCAGGCGCTTAAGCGCGGCATGGCAGGCGTCGGTGACATGCTTGCGCGAGAGCCCACGCTGGGTCGGGCGTGGGCTGTCCACCGCACCGAAAAATACTTTGCTCGACACGCAATAGCCGTCGCGCGGCAAGCGCAGATCGGCGATCACATCGCCCATGACTTCTTCAGCGCGACCGCGTGCATAGACCTCGGCATTGTCGAAGAAATTGATGCCGTTGTCCCAAGCGGCGGCGATCAGGTTGCGCGCTTCGCTGCGCCCGATCTGCTCGCCGAAGGTGACCCAGGCCCCGAACGACAAAGCCGACAGTTGCAGCCCGGTGGAACCCAGACGACGGTAGTGCATTGGCAGACTCCAACAACCTCCGCGGCGCCCTGCCACGGATCGGCGTACGCAGTGTAGGACGTCGCGTTGCCGGGGCGACAGGGCGTGGTGTGTGCGGCACCGACCACAGACCAACCCCATGCACGATGTCTGCCGATGTTGTGCGAATGCTTCGGTCACTGAGGGCGCTTGCACGTGTACCGGCACGGGACACGCCGCACGTAGCCCTCGCCGCATTTCGGCCGCGGGCCGATGGCGAGCTTCTGAATACTGGTCGCCTTGCCCGCTGTCACCCCCTGCTCTAGGCTTGCCGTTTTGTCGTCAGTAGTCGCCGGGGATTGGAATGGTCGAAGGTTTGGGACGGATCGGTTTCGGCCTGTTCGGTCTGGCGGTGCTTATCGGCATCTCCTGGCTGTTTTCGACCAACCGCCGCGCGATCGATTGGAAGCTGGTCGCCACTGGTCTGGCGTTGCAGATTTCATTCGCCGCACTGGTGCTGCTGGTGCCGGGTGGACGCGATGCGTTCGACTCGCTGGGCAGGGGTTTCGTCAAGGTGCTGAGCTTCGTCAATGAGGGGTCTAACTTCATTTTCGGCAACCTGATGAACATCGACAGCTACGGCTTTATTTTTGCGTTCCAGGTGCTGCCTACCATCATCTTTTTCTCCGCGCTGATGGGCGTGCTTTACCACCTGGGCGTGATGCAGCTGGTGGTGCGTACGATGGCGTGGGCGATCACCAAGGTGATGCGCGTGTCCGGTGCGGAAACCACCAGCGTGTGCGCCAGCGTGTTTATCGGCCAGACCGAAGCGCCGCTGACGGTGCGCCCGTACATCCCAAAGATGACCCAATCCGAACTGCTGACGATGATGATCGGCGGCATGGCGCACATCGCCGGCGGTGTGCTCGCCGCGTACGTGGGCATGCTCGGCGGCAGCGATCCGGCGCAGCAGGCGTTCTATGCCAAGCATCTGCTTGCCGCCAGCATCATGGCCGCGCCCGCCACGCTCGTGGTCGCCAAACTGCTGGTGCCGGAAACCGGCGCCCCGTTGACCCGCGGCACGGTCAAGATGGAAGTCGAAAGGACCACCAGCAATGTCATCGATGCGGCTGCGGCCGGTGCTGGCGATGGTCTGCGCCTGGCACTGAACATCGGCGCGATGCTGCTGGCCTTCATCGCGCTGATCGCATTGATCAACGCACCGCTGACCTGGCTGGGCGAGATCACGGGCGCCGCCGCAGTGCTGGGCCGTCCGACCAACCTGTCGACGATCTTCGGTTACGTGCTGGCGCCGATCGCTTGGGTGATCGGCACACCGTGGGTGGATGCGACGACAGTCGGTTCGTTGATTGGCCAGAAGGTGGTGGTCAACGAGTTTGTCGCTTACAGCGAGTTGTCGCGGATCGTGAAGGGCGAAGCGCCAGGCGTGGGCCTGAGCGCTGAAGGCCGGTTGATCGCCACGTATGCCCTGTGCGGCTTCGCCAACTTCAGCTCGATTGCGATCCAGATCGGCGGCATCGGCGGGCTGGCGCCGGAACGTCGTCACGATCTGGCCAAGTTCGGTCTGCGTGCGGTGCTCGGCGGTTCGATCGCCACCTTCATGACCGCTACCATTGCCGGCGTCCTCTCGCAGTTCGGTTAAAGCGGCGCGGGTTCATCGGTGTGACGGTCTAATCGCCGCACGCCACGTTTCTTCCATTCATTCAAGTCAGTCATTCAAGCAAGGGTATTTATGAGTTCGGTCGTCGTTGTCGGGTCCTTCAATGTCGATCACGTGTGGCGCTGTGATGTCCTGCCCGCCCCGGGCGCCACCATCGCCGGTCGCTATAGCACCGGTCCAGGCGGCAAGGGGTTTAACCAGGCAGTCGCGGCTGCACGTGCTGGCGCCAAGACGCACTTCCTGTGCGCGCTGGGCGATGATGCCGGCGGTGCGCTGGCGCGTTCGCTGGCCGCGCAGGATGGGTTCGCGCTGATCGCCGAGCCCAGCAATGAGCCGACCGGCACCGGTGGCATCTACGTCGATGGGCACGGACGCAACACCATCGTGATCGGTGCCGGCGCCAATTCGGTGCTGAGCCCGGGCTTTGTCGACAACCAACGCGCGCTGGTTGCCTCGGCACGCGTACTGCTGGCGCAGTTGGAATCGCCGGCAGAAACCGTCGAGTCGGCCCTGGCACTGGCGCGCGAATGCGGCGTGCTGACCGTACTAAACGCAGCGCCGGCCAATGCACCGACCTCGATCGGTTTGCTCAAGCTGTCGAATGTGTTGACGCCCAACGAAACCGAATTCGCCGCACTGCTCGGTCGCCATGTCGGCGAGCGCATCAATGCCGATGATGTAGCAGCGCTGGACGGCAACACGCTGCACTCGTTGTGCCGCAAGTTACTGCCAGGCGGCACCGTGGTGGTGACGCTGGGCGCGGTAGGCGCCTTTATTTCGCACGCCGAAGAACAGCTGCGTGGCGATACCGCGGCGCATTACCGCGTGGGTGCGGAAAGCGCGCAGACGGTGGACACCACCGGTGCTGGCGATGCATTCAACGGCGCGCTGGTGGCCTCGCTGGCGCAATCGGCCAACGCCAGCTTCATCACCCATGTGCGCTTTGCCACCCGCTATGCTGCACGCACCACCGAAGTGGAAGGCGCTGCATCGTCGATGCCGCGCTTGCTGCCTGACGCAGCAGTCTGATACGCAAATGCGTTAGTTCATCGACGAAGGCGGTCGCAGCCATGCGGTCGCCTTCTGCGTCGAGGGTGTGGCCCGCATAGCCGACGCACTTGGCCTGATTCACAGCACATCCCGCTCGGCACGCACAGTCACCTGTCGGGCGATCCATTGCTTGCTGACATCGATCCCAACACCGTGAGGCATAAAAAACTCCGCTATGCTCGAAGGGTCGAGAGTTCTCCTGCGGCTGCCCAGCCTGATCGTTACGCGTGCCAACTCCAGCAACTGTTCGGGAGTTTGCCTGGGGAGTCCGGCGTGGCGACCTCGCTCTCCCGCAGTCGCTCAGACCAGTGGATCGTCGGTCGACCACGCCGGCTCTCGACGCACCCATCTGGCACATCGCCAACAGACAAGGGGTTGGGGGAGGGTATGGGGCGTAGCTCTCGCGTCGTTCCAACTGCACGAGCTTCGCTCGTAACCCTTACTCTGCTCCTACGGGGCACCTTCTTCCCATGAAGGGGGCCACGGTCCCAGAGGGAGAAGAAACAGCTGCATGTCGTTGCCAATCAACTAGGAGTTTTGTAATGCGACAAAAGCACAGCTGGGTGTTGTGGATGATGGTGCTGCTTCTGCTTCTGCTTCTGCTCCCGGCCTCGTTGCTGGCGCAGGACCTGGCAGCCATTCCGCCGCTGCGCTCGCCGGTGGTCGACGTCACCGGCACGCTGGATGCGGCGCAGATCCAGCAGCTGGAACAGCAAGCGCTGGCCTTGCAGCAACGCAAGGGCGCGCAGTTGCAGATTTTGATCGTGCCAACGACGCAGCCTGAGGCGATCGAGCAGTACACCCAGCGCGTGTTCGACCAGTGGAAGATCGGCCGCAAAGGCGTGGATGATGGCGTGCTGCTGCTGGTGGCCAAGGATGATCGCCGGGTGCGGATCCAACCCGGTTACGGCCTGGAAGGTGCGATCCCTGACATCGTGGCCAACCGCATCATCCAGGAGTATCTTGCGCCGCGCTTCCGTGAGGGCGACTACGGCGGCGGCATCCGCGATGCGACAGCGACCCTGGCTGGCCTTATCGAAGGCGAGGCCTTGCCGGAGCCGGTCAGTGGGCATGCCGGTGGAGGTTTGGGCAGTGGCGCAGGCGGCTGGATCATTGCCTTGTTCATTGGGTTTGTGGTCTCGATGGTGGCGCGCGGTATTTTGGGCGCCTTGCCGCGCCCGTTGCGCGCGTTGCTGACCGGCATTGCTGCCGGTGGCGTCGCCTTTCTGTTTACATCGTTGCTGTTTGCCAGCGTTGGTTCGGCAGTGATCGGCTTGCTGGCGGGCCTGGCTTCCGGTTCGCCGGGGCGCTTTGTCGGCGGCGGTGGCTGGGGCGGTGGTGGGTTCGGTGGGTTTGGAGGCGGTGGCCGTGGGGGCGGCGGCTGGGGTGGGGGTGGGGGATTATCGGGAGGCGGTGGCGCCTCGGGGAGCTGGTAATGCGGTGGCTCAGGCATGTTTTCGCGCCGTCGGCGCAGCGCAGTTTTCCAGCCCCCTGCATGGCGGCCATCGCAGCGGCGGTGACTGTCAGCGAGCGGGCCCATACCGGTCAAATTATGGTCGCGGTGGAAGCCGATCTGCCGCTGGGCCCGCTCTGGCACGGGCAGACCGCCCGCCAGCGCGCAGAACAGGCCTTCGCGCAATTGCGCACCTGGGACACCGAAGCCAATAACGGCGTATTGATCTACCTGCTGCTGGCCGATCAAGCCATCGAAGTGGTCGCCGACCGTGGCCTGCGCAGTCGTGTCCTGGACACCCATTGGGCCGAGGTGTGCCGGCGCATGCAGCAGTTCCTGCGCAATGGCCAAAACGAAGCGGCGGTATTGGCCGGGATCGAGGCGGTGACTGAGCTGTTGACCGAGCATTTCCCTGCCGATGCCTGCGCGCAGCATGAAGACGAGCTGCCCGATCGTCCACAGCGCTTAGGCTGAGCGCGCGCGAGGTGTCAGAATAGCTGCCTCGTTTTTTTTGATCCGCGGTCCGCATGATCTATCTGCACGCCATCGACCCCATCGCTTTCTCGCTTGGCCCGGTGCAGGTGCATTGGTACGGCCTGATGTATTTGGCGGCCTTCTTCTCCGCCTGGGCGCTGGGCCGCTCGCGCATCCTGCGCGGTCGCCTGCCCAGTGTGGACATGGACGGATTCTCCGACCTGCTGTTCTACGGCATGCTCGGCGTGGTGCTGGGCGGGCGCATCGGCTACATGTTGTTCTATGCGTTCGACAGCTTGCTGGCCAATCCGCTGATCCTGTTCAAGGTGTGGGAAGGCGGTATGAGTTTCCACGGCGGTCTGCTTGGCGTGTTGTTCGCCTGCTGGCTGTGGGCGCGCAAGCATCGGCTGCACTTCTTCGACGTCATGGATTTTGTCGCGCCATTGGTGCCGATGGGCCTGGGCTTCGGGAGGCTCGGCAATTTCGTCGGCGGCGAGTTGTGGGGCCAGTTCACCCAGGCCGGTTGGGGCGTGATCTTTCCGCATGCGCCGGAATTGGCGGACCAATCGCCGGCACAACTCCAGGCGCTGTACGCGGCCGGTGCGCTAGACCAGTTCGCGCGTCACCCCTCGCAGCTGTACGAAGCCGCGCTCGAAGGCGTGGTGATGTTCGTGGTGTTGTGGGCGTTCTCAATGCAGCCGCGTGCGCGCTATGCGGTGTCGGGGGTGTTTGCGCTGCTGTATGGCGCATTTCGTTTCAGCGTGGAATTCGTCCGCGTGCCTGATGCGCCGATCGGCTACCTGGCCTTCAATTGGCTGACGATGGGGCAGATTCTGAGCTTGCCGCTGATCATCGGTGGCCTGGTGTTGCTGGCACTGTCGCGCCGCGCGCCGGTGTTGCAGCCGGTCGTGGTAGACGCAGCCATGGCGGAGGCCGCGAAGTGAAGCCGTATCTGGACTTGTTGCGGCATGTGCTGGAACACGGTGCAGACAAGGCCGACCGCACCGGCACCGGCACGCGCAGCGTGTTCGGCTGGCAAATGCGCTTCGACCTCAACGCAGGTTTTCCGCTGGTCACCACCAAGAAGCTGCATCTGCGCTCGATCATTCACGAGTTGCTGTGGTTTTTGCAGGGCGACACCAATATCGGTTATCTCAAGGACAACCAGGTCCGCATCTGGGACGAGTGGGCCGATGCCGATGGCAATCTCGGCCCTGTTTACGGCAAGCAGTGGCGGCGCTGGACCGGCCCGGACGGCTTCGAGATCGACCAAATGCAATGGTTGGTGGACGAGATCAAGCGCAATCCCGATTCGCGCCGGCTGGTGATCAGCGCCTGGAACGTTGGCGACCTGCCGCAGATGGCATTGATGCCATGCCACAGCTTGTTTCAGTTCTATGTGGTCAACGGCAAGCTCAGTTGCCAGCTCTATCAGCGCAGCGGCGACATCTTTCTCGGCGTGCCATTCAACATCGCCAGCTACGCGCTGCTGACCCATATGGTGGCGCAGGCGACCGGCCTGGGGGTAGGCGATTTTGTGCACACGCTGGGCGACGCACATCTTTATTCAAATCACTTCGAACAGGCGCGCGAACAGCTGACACGCACCCCGCGTGCGCTGCCGACCCTGCGTTTGAATCCGGACGTGACCGATCTGTTTTCGTTCCGCTTCGGCGACATTGCCATCGAGGGCTATGACCCGCATCCGGCGATCAAGGCACCGGTGGCGGTGTGAACGACTCATCTCGATTAGTGAGACGTGAGCATGGCACGCTGACCTTCACTTGAGAGAGGACGTGTCATGGCTAAGAATTCGATCAAAGCACGAGAAAAATTGGCTGACTCGCTGATGGCGATGCAGGCAAGTCTATTTGTCAATGTGACAAGCGTCGTTCTGATTGCACCGATCGGATTTTTCAGTGTTTCGATTTACAAAGGCGAACGTTTGGATCTGATGAATTTTTTCGGTGAAAATTCGTCTGTTGCTATGGGGGGCATTTTTGTTTGCTATCTCGCAACCCTTTTCTTTGTAATGCTTGGCCGGCGCGCTGCTATAAAAATTTATAACAGCCTTTATGCTGACGCATGAAAATCACCCTCATCGTCGCCTTCGACCATAACAACGCCATCGGTCGCGATAACGACTTGCCGTGGAAATTGCCGGACGATCTCAAGCGCTTCAAGGCGCTGAGCATGGGCAAGCCGATCCTGATGGGGCGCAAGACCGCGCAGTCGTTGGGGCGTGCATTGGCCGGGCGGTTGAATCTGGTGCTGACCCGTTCCGGGCAGGTGCCGTTCGAAGGCATGCAGCCGGTGGCGTCGCTGGAGCAGGCAATCGAACGCGCTGAGCAGGATGGCACGCAGGAACTGTGTGTCATCGGCGGCGGTGAGGTGTATCGGCTGGCGATGGAGCGTGCAGATCTGCTGGCCGTCACCGAGGTGGCTACCGCAGTGGATGGTGCCGACACGCATTTTCCGCCGATCGACCCGGCCGTGTGGGTGCCAACCAATCGCGAACTGCATCCTGCCGATGACCGACATGCGTTTGCGTTTTCGTTCATCGATTACCTGCGCCGCTGAGCAATGCATGCCGCCAAGTCCACCGTCAGCGCGGGCTTGGGCGACATGCCGATCATTCCTGTGACGCGTCGGCTGGTGGTGCGGCGTTATTGGCATTGCCACGGTTGCCGCGTGAGCGCTGCCGCCCCTGGCGCTCGCGTGGACCACCTGGCGCGCGTGCTACAGGCGCCGGCCCGGTTACCTCGCGTCCCGGCACCTGCACCACCCGCAATTCGTCGATATCCAGCTGCAAGGCAGTGAGTTTGCCGCCCCACACCGCGCCGGTATCGATGGCATGCACTCCCTGGGTGATGGTCAGCCCGAGCGCGGACCAATGCCCGCAGACGATCTTCAGATCGCGCTCGACCCGGCCCGGCACTTCGAACCACGGGTACAGACCCTGCGCCTGCGTGCCCGGCGTGCCCTTGTCGTCGGTGGCGATGCGCCCGCGCGGCGTGCAATAGCGCATGCGCGTGAACAGATTGATGATTGCGCGGCTGCGGTCGTAACCGTTCAGGCCCGGCGACCAGCCCGGCTGATCGCCGTACATATTGCGTAGCAGTTTGCGATAGCCGCCGCCCTGCAGTTGCTGCTCGACCTCGCGTGCATGCTTCTCGGCCAGTTGCGTGGTCCACTTCGGTGCCAGCCCGGCATGGATCATCATCCAGCCCAACGAGCGATCCACATGCGCCAGCTTCTGCATGCGTAGCCAGTCGAGCAGCACGTCGCGATCTTCGGCCAGCACGATGCGCAGCAGATCCGGATTGACCTTGCGCTGTTCTTCTTCCGAACGTGCGCCGATCGCCAGCAGCGACAGATCGTGATTGCCCAGCACCACCACGCTGTGGTCGCGCAGCGAATGCACCAGGCGCAGCGTTTCCAGCGATTGACCGCCGCGGTTGACCAGGTCGCCGCAGAACCACAGCGTGTCCTGTGCGGGATCGAAATTGATTTTTTGCAGCAGCCGCTGGGTGATGTCGTAGCACCCTTGCAGGTCGCCGATTGCCCAGACGCTCATTGCGCGCGCTCCATCAATCCAACATCCATCAGTGCAGCGTCCTGGGTACGCTCAGCACGAAGGCGGCGATCAGGGCGGTGAATTCGGTGCCATCGTCGGCCACCATGTCGTAGTGGCCTTGCATCTGTCCCTGCTCGGTCTCCAGCAGCACGCCGGAGGTGTAATGGAAGACCTCGCCCGGTCGCAGCCATGGCTGTTCACCAACCACGCCTTCGCCGTCGACCTGCTCGGTGCGGCCGTTGGCGTCGGTGATCTGCCAATGACGCGCGATCAGGCGCGCAGGCAAGGCGCCCGCATTCTGGATGCGGATGCTGTAGGCAAAGGCATAACGGCCTTTGTCCGGTGTGGATTGATGAGCGAGGAAGCGGGGCGACACCTCGACCTCGACCCGATAGCGCGGATCATCTTGCATGGCAAAAGTCTAGATAAAAGCGTGTGGGAGCGGCGCTCAAGCCAGCTCGACATTGGCCAGACGGATAAAATCCGCGACCTCGAGCTGTTCGGCGCGCATGTCCGGGCGCACCTGCGCGGCTTCGAAATGGGCCGGCTCGCAGACGTGGGACAAGGCATTGCGCAAGGTCTTGCGACGCTGCCCGAAGCCGGCGCGCACCACATCGGCGAAGCGGCGGCGATCCTTGATCAGCACGGTGGCCGGGTCGCGTGGCACCAGCCGCACCAGCGCAGAATCCACCTTCGGCGGCGGCCGGAACGCACCCGGCGGCACCATGAATAACGCAGTCACCTCGCAATACGCCTGCAGCATCACGCTCAACCGCCCGTAGACCTTGCTGCCGGGGCCGGCGGCCATGCGGTCGACGACTTCTTTTTGCAGCATGAAGTGCATGTCGACTACGGCGGCGGCATGGTCCAGCGCATGGAACAGGATCGGTGAAGAAATGTTGTAGGGCAGGTTGCCGACAAGGCGGATCGGCGTGTCATTGGCCAGTGCGGTGAAGTCCACGCTGAGCACATCGCGATGGATGATGCTAAGTTCGCCGATTGGTGCAGCGGCCTCGGTCAATGGCGCGATCAAATCGCGGTCGAACTCGATGACGGTCAATGCGCCGTGCTTGCGCAGCAGCGGGAAGGTGATCGCGCCTTGGCCAGGGCCGATTTCGACCAAGTGCTGGCCGGCGCGCAGGTCCACTGCCTGTACGATGCGGTCAATGTAATACCGGTCGGCAAGGAAGTGCTGGCCAAGCGATTTCTTGGCCGGTGCGCTGAAAGAAGAATTCATCCGCGCAGTTTAACGGAGGCGGCGCTTACACGCGGCGTCGTTTCCACGCGCTGATGGTTCGGCAGGTGGGCGGCGTGTACGATGCGGCGACCCCATCGCACGCAATAACGTGTCGCTCAGTCGCGTGCCGCCAGGTGCGCACACACGTCAGTGGCCGCCATCAGGCTGGACGGGTCGGCAATCCCGCGTCCGGCAAGTTCCAGCGCAGTACCATGGTCCACTGCCACACGCGGATAGGGCAGGCCGAGGGTGATGTTCACCGCCTGCTCGAAGCCGCTGTATTTGAGCACCGGCAGGCCCTGGTCGTGATACATCGCCACCACCACGTCGAAACCGGTCAATTTCTGCGGCAGGAACGCCGTGTCGGCCGGCAACGGGCCGATCAGCCGCATGCCTTCGCCGCGCAGTTGCTCCAGCACCGGAATGATGATGTCCAGTTCCTCACGCCCAAGATGCCCGTCTTCGCCGGCATGCGGATTGAGGCCAAGCACGGCAATGCGCGGATGTTCCAGATCGAAGTCGCGACGCATCGCCGCGTCGGTGATACGCAGGCAACGCGCGACAGCCTCGGCCGTGATCGCATCGGCCACCGCGCGCAATGGCAGATGGGTGGTCACCAGTGCGACCCGCACGATCGTATTGGCCAGCATCATCACTACCGGGCAGCCGGCCTGCTCGGCCAGCAACTCGGTGGTGCCGGTGTAGGGGATGCCGCCGGCGTTGATGACTGCCTTGTGCACGGGGCCGGTAACGATCCCCTGCAGCCGGCCGGCCAGGCAGTCACCAGCTGCACCAAGCAAGCCCGTAATCACCGCTGCTGCATTGGTAGGATCGGGTATGCCAAAGCGGGTGGGCACGGCTTGGCGAACCGGATGCAGTGGCAGATTGCCCGGTGCACGCGCAGGCTGATCGGGATCGAGCAAGCGCACAGACAGCGACAACGCCTTTGCGGCGCTGCGCAGGGTGTCCGGATCGGCGTAGGCGATCAGGTGCGCATCGGCGCGCGGCTGTTGGGCGAGCCGAACGCAGAGTTCCGGCCCGATCCCAGCCGGCTCGCCCGGCACCAGCGCGAGCGACGGGACCATCATCGACTCAGGGTGTCGGCTTTGCAGGCGGCGGAGTCGGTGCCGCAGGCGTAGCCGTAGCAGGTTGCGCCGACTTGGCCGGTGCGGCAGTGCCATCGGCACGGTCGCCGGTGCGGTAGCTCACATATGCTTCGCCACGCAGTTCCTGCAGGTAGCGGTTGTATTCTTCTTCCAGCTTGCGACGACCGATCGTTTCACGGATCTGCGCACGCTGATTTTCTGCACTGACGTCGGTCTGGCGGCTGCCGACACGCTGCACGATGTGCCAGCCTGCCTGGGTACGGAACGGCTCGGACACCGCGCCATCGGCCAGCCCTTGGACTTGTTTGCCGAAGTCCGGGCCAAATGCGTCGGCCGGGAACCAGCCCAGATCGCCACCCTGACTGCGGGTGTTGGCGTCCTCGGAGGACTCCTTGGCTGTTGCCTGGAAGTCGGAGCCGCCGGCGATGCGCGCACGCAGCGTGTCAATCTTGGCCTTGGCCTGCGCTTCGGTCTGGTTGTCGCCTACACGCACCAGGATGTGGCGTGCGTTGTACTCGGTGACGACCTTCTTCTCGCCGACGGCATTGGCGTCACGCATTTCCACCAGCTTGAGCAGCTGGAAACCGCTCGGACCACGCAGCGGTCCTGCAACCTGGCCCGGATGCATGTCACGAATCAGCTGGGCGAAAGCGTTTGGAATTTCGTCCAGACTGCGCCAGCCCAGGTCGCCGCCTTCCAATGCATTGGGGCTATCCGAATAACGCACTGCGGCCGCTGAGAAGTCCAGCTCGCCCTTGTCGATCAAGGCTTTGACGCCATCGACCTTCTTCTGACCAGTGGCGATCTGCTCGGCAGTGGCGCCTTCCGGCAAACCGACCAGAATGTGCGCGAGGTGATATTGACTACCGGTATTGGCCTGCTGGGCTAGCGCGGTATCCACTTCGCCTTCGCTCACGCTGATGCGGCTTAGCGCAAAGCTCTGGCGCAGACGCTGCACGACGATTTCATCGCGCACCGATGCACGGAAATCGCCGTAACCCATGCCGTCGGCCGCCAGCTTCTGGCGCAGGCCATCTACAGTAGTGCCGTTCTGCTGGGCGATGCTGGCGATGGCGCGGTTGAGTTCCTCGTCACTGACGCGGATACCGCTGCCATCGGCGCGGCCGACCTGCAGCTTGACCAGCACCACACGCTCAAGCACCTGCCGCCGCAGGACATCGTCCGGCGGCAGCTGGTTTTCGCGACCGGCGTACTGCGACTTGACGTTGCGCACGGCGCGATCAAGCTCGCTCTGCAGCACCACGTCTTCGTCGACAATTGCGACGATGCGATCCAGAGGCTGGGATTGCTGTGCCGAGGCCAACGGCGAAACCGTGCTGGTGATAACCAGCAACGAGGCAAGAAGAACAGAAAAAGGCTTGGTCATGGAATCAGGTTCGGATCGTAATCGTCCGGATTGGTCGTGGTGTTGCTGGGCCGGACCAGGTACAGGTCGTCACGGTAATAGCCGAGAATAGCACGGCGCAAAGTGCGGTCCGTGTTCTGACCGAACGAGCTCAAGCCCTTCAGCACGAACTCGAACTGGATGGAGTTATCCAACTCGCCATCGCGGTTGCGTACGAACCGGCGTACCAACGCGCGCACGGCTAGGCAGCAGCTGTCCCACTGCACGCCACCGATGATTTCCAGCGGCTTACGGTCCAGCAGCGAATAGTAGTACCGACCGACCGCACTCCAGGTGGGATTGATCGGATACAGGAACGAGAAGTCGGCCTGCTTGAGCTGGTCGCTGCCGTTAATGAGGTTGCGACGGTAGCGATACGCCAGATTGATAATGCCGTCGTTGTTGAGCAGGTAGCGCGTGCGCAGGCTGGCCAGATCTTCCTTGCGCGAGTTTGGGTTCCACTGGTACGTGGCGCCCATCGACCAGCGGTCGTTGATCATGTAATTGGCGTCGGCCACCCAGGCGGACTTGCCCTGTGCGATGGGCTGCTCGCTGCCGGCAGCGGAATTGGTGCTGTTGTTGATGGTCACCAGCGAATCGTTGAAGTACAGGATCTGGCCCGCACTCAAAGACAATTTCTCGCGGCCATCGTCCTGGCGCAGCCAGCGCGAGGTCACCGCCAGAGTCAGCTGGTTGGCATCGTTCTGACGGTCGGCACCGGTATAGCGCGTGTCGCGGAACAGCTGCCCATAGCTGAAAGTGAACGGGCGGGTGTCGAACACCGGCAGGTCGTTCTGGTCGCGGTACGGCACGTACAGATAGTACATGCGCGGCTCCAACGTATTGAGATAGTTGGTGCCAAATACCGAGGTCTCGCGGTCGAAATACAGACCGGCATCCAGCGAGGCGATCGGCAGGCTGCGCGAGGGCGAACGATCGCCGGTCAGCGGCGCGGTGTTGGCCAACGTCGAATCCAGCTGATACGCGGTGTAGCGCCATGCCACGGTGGGAGTCACGAACCACGCCGCGCCCGACAACGGCATCGAGATATAGGGCTTGATGTCCAGGCGCGCGCCACTACCGTATTCCTTGTTGCGCGTGTTGGTGCGGACGTAATCGTCTCCATCGTCCTCGTTAGTATTTCCGCCCCTGGGGGGCTGGACGAAGTAGGAGTCGTCATGCGTAAATCGCACCGCTTCGGCGTACACGCCCGCCTCGAAAATGCCCAACGGCTTTTCCCAGGTGAAATACGCGCGCGGCTGCCGGTTGTAGGGCAGCGCCTGCTCATCCAGGGTGTAATCGGTGAGCTGCCAGCGGTCGGCCATCAGGCCGGCGGTCCACGTCTCGCCGGTGCCGTAGATGCCCACGGTACTCTGCAGGCTGGAGGCCGAGCCCATGCCGTTCAGGCGGCTGGTGAAATCTTCTACGTAGCGCGTATCGCTGACCCAGGAGATGCTGCTACGCGCCTGCCAGTGGTCGTTGAGGTTGTGATAGCCGCTGTAGAAGACGCTGCCGCGGTCCTTGTCGCGCAGCTTGTCATTGGGTAGGTAGTTAGCGGTGATTTCGCCGCGACCGCCCTCGTACAGATAGCGGAACTCAGTGCCGAACATCAATCCGCGCTTGCTCATGTAGCGCGGCAACAAGGTGGCGTCGTAGTTCGGCGCCAAGTTCAGGTAGATCGGTTGCAGATAATCGAAGCCGTTACGGCCGGACAGGCCGAACTGCGGAAACAGTAAACCGGTCTGGCGACGATCGTCGATCGGGAACTTGAACCAGGGGAAATACAGCACCGGCACCTTGCCGATCTGCAGCACGGCGTTGCGTGCAGTACCAAAGCCTTCTTCGTTGTCGACGTCGATCTCCGGTGCGCGTACGCGCCAGATCGGTTGCGCGGGATCGCAGGTGGTGTAGGTCGAGCGATGCATCTGCCCGACCTGGCCCTGCAGGTCTACCGATTCGGCTGCACCATTGCCGCGTCGGTCCACCAACTGGTACCGGATGTTGGTGACCTTGTGGGCATCGGTGTCCTGATTGCCCTCGGCGCGGTCGGCGACCATGCGGAAGGAGGTGTCCTGGTAGCGGACATTGCCTTCAGCGATGTAGTTGCCGGTCTCGGTGTCCATGCGCAGGTTGTCCGCGCCCAGGAACTGGTCGCCACGCTTGAGGGCCACGTTACCCTGGTATTGCGGGGTGGTGTTGGTGCCGGACAACTGGTCGCCTTCGATGTCGGTCGGCAACTGCTGGCGTATCTCGGCAGCCTTGGCGTCGGCGTCGGGGGCGCCGTCGAAACCGGGCAGCGGGTCCACGGCCGGGCACAATCCCCAGTTCAGCGGCTTGTCGGCAGCCATGGCCGGGAGGCAGATGGCAATGCTCAAAGGCAGGGGGAACAGGCGGAGAGCTCGGAGCACGCGTGGGTTCAACCAATAAAATGGCAACTAGCTTGCCGCATACCCCGCATAGGGGCAATGAAGAGCTTTGGCGTAGGTAAGGGTGAGGTTCATCGCAACCGGCAGCGCGACTGGCGCGCCGTCGGGGTTCAACGCAGTGCAGCCACGTGCGCCACACTGCTCTCGCGCAACGCCTGCAGGTCGTAGCCGCCTTCCAGCATGGACACCACGCGGCCACGCGCATGCCGATCTGCCAGGGCGCGTAGCGCGCTGGTCAGCCAGGCGAAATCGACGTCATCGAGCATCAGATCGGCCAGCGGATCGCGCAAATGCGCATCGAAGCCGGCGGATATCAGGATCAGTTGTGGGCGGAAGGCATCGATCAGCGGCAGCATCTGGTCTTCCCACACATTGCGGAAGCGCAGCCCTTCGCAGCCTGGTGGCAGCAGCAGGTTGTGGATGTTGCCGGTGCCGCGTTCGTGAACGCTGCCCGAGTGCGGATAGAGCCCGGACTGGTGGGTGCTCAGGTACTGCACGGTCGGGTCGCGCTCGAAGATAGCCTGGGTGCCGTTGCCGTGGTGCACGTCGAAATCGACGATGGTGATCCGCTCCAGCCCGTGCCGGTCGCGCGCGTGGGCGGCGGCCACGGCGATGTTGTTGAACAAGCAAAAGCCCATCGACACCTGCGCAGTAGCGTGGTGGCCGGGCGGGCGGACAGCGCAAAAGGCCGTGCGGCTGAGGTTCTGCATCACTGCGTCCACCGCTGCGATGCCGGCACCAGCCGCGCGCAATGCTGCCGCGCGCGAGCCGGGCGACATCACGGTGTCCACGTCCAGCCGGTGATGGCCTTCCACAACGGTTTCCAGCACCGCATCCACTTGTTCACGCTCGTGCACCCGGTACAGGTCGCCGAGCTTGGCCAGCGGCGCTTCGCGCCAGTCCAGGTCCGGGAATGCGGCGCGTAGGGCTTGGACCACCGCTTCCAGGCGGGCGGGGCTCTCGGGATGCTCTGGGCCGGCGTTGTGGCCGAGGCAGGCGGAATGGGTGAAGACCAACATGGGGCAAATCTAGCCTCTGCGCCGTGCCGAACGCATGTTCAACCGCGGCGGCGGTCGTGCCGCCACAGCACTTCCTGCCCGCCATCGACGCGCGCCAGCACGCGCGCCAACACGAATAGCAGGTCGGACAGCCGATTCAGGTAACCGATCGCCTCGCTGCGCACCGCTTCCTGGCGCGACAACGCAACGGTCTCGCGCTCGGCCCGGCGCACGATGGTGCGGGCCAGATGGCAGCGTGCGGCGGCTTCGCCACCGGCAGGGAGAATGAACTCCTTCAATGGCGGCAGCGTGTCGTTGAAGTGATCCAACTGGCGCTCCAGCGCGTCGATGTCTGCGGGGTCTATGGCCGCATGGCCGGGGATGCACAGCTCGCCGCCCAGATCGAACAACTGGTGTTGCACGGTGGTCAGCAGTTCGGCGATCGACTCCGGCACACCGGGCGCGGCCAGCAGCACGCCAATGGCCGAATTGGCTTCGTCGACGGTGCCGTAGGCATCGACGCGCTGTGCGTCCTTGCCGGTGCGGCTGCCGTCGCCCAGACCGGTGCTGCCGTCGTCGCCGGTGCGCGTATAGATGCGTGAGAGCCGATTGCCCATCGTTCAGCCGGCCTGCGTCTGGCCGTGCGAGCTGGTCAGCCGCTCGGCAGCGACCTGGATCATGGCGGCTGCTGCAAGATACATCGCGGCGCTGCGCAGGTAAGGCCCCAGCCAGTCGGTGTAGTTCTTGAACCAGCCGGCCACGGTCGGCTCGGCCACGCTGGCACTGATCCAGTAGAAGCTGCCCTGGGCGATCAGCTGGCACAGCGCCACGGAGATCAAAAACGCGGGCACCAGCCTGGCCAGCGCGCTCCATCGCGCGCCGTGATAGTGCCGGCGCAGCCAGACCCCACCGGCCCACAGCGCGAAGTACGCCGGGATCAGGCACCAGTACGCCGGGGATACGCAGTAGTGCTGCCAAAAGCTCAGGCCCTGCTGGGTGATCACCAGCCAGTCCACCGCTACCGCCAGCACCATCAGCAATGGAAACGCCAGCTTGGTGCGCGCAGCCAGGTGAAAGCCGCCGATGAAGAACACCGCCCAGGACGCGTCCGGGACCGGCGCTAAGTGATTGATCCGTGTGGCCGCCATCAGGAGGGCCAGCAAGCTCAGAATCAGGGTGTCGTGCGAACGAGCAGTCATGTGCGAAGGTTGCCGTGTCACAAGCCGTCGAGTGTAGCGTGGAACTTGAGCATGCCCACGCCGTTGTGGGCGTTTGGGGACTCGGCTGCCCCGGGTAATCGCTTTGCGCACGGTTCCGCCGCCCCGGACGCGACGTTGGAGGACACTCGCGCCGGCTGAGAGAGCGGCGGTGCCATGCGGTCAGGGCGCGGCAAGCTGTCCTCCCGATCGCTCCAACGGGCCAGGGCCGAAGGATTATCATGTGGCAATGACACACCCACATGATGTTCTGATCGTTGGCGGCGGCCTGGTCGGCTCCAGCCTGGTGATTGCGCTGGACCGCCTCGGCCTGGATGTCGGGCTGGTGGAAGCCGCCCCGACCGGTACACCGCCTGCGGTGTTCGACCAACGTAATCTGAGTTTTGCCGCCGCTACCGTCAACGCGCTCGGCGTGCTTGGGGTGATGGACAAGCTGCGCAGCCCGCCCGGGCCGATCCGGCGCATCCATGTCAGCCGCGCCGGCGACTTTGGCCGGGTGCAGCTCGACGCTACAGACTACGGTCGCGACAGTTTCGGCCAAGTGGTGGTGGCGCGCGACTTCGGTGAGGCGTTGCAGGCACGGCTGGGCGAGCTGACCCATCTGCGCCGCTATCGCCCGGCGCGTTGCATCGGAGTCGGACCAGCGCAGGACGGCGCGCGCGCGCTGCGGATCGCTACCGACCAGGGCGAGCAAGTCGTGCATGCCAAGCTGGTGGTCGGCGCCGACGGCAGCCATAGCGCAGTGCGCGAGCTGCTGCATATCGGTACCGACGAACATGACTTTTTGCAGACGTTGTTCGTAGCGAGGGTGCGTGCGTCGCGGCCACCGGACGGCACTGCATGGGAGCGTTTTGGCGAACACGGTCCGACCGCGCTGCTGCCGCGGGGTGATCGCCATTACGGCGCGATCCACTGCGTGGCGCGTTCCGATGCCGAGGCAGTGGCTGCGCTCGACGACGCCGGTTGGCTTGCGCGGCTACAGCGTGCAGCCGGATGGCGCGCCGGGCGCTTTATCGCCAGCGGCGAGCGCAGTGCCTATCCGCTGGTGCAGGTGTTGGCGAACAGCCTGGTCGCCGAGCGCGTGATACTGCTCGGCAACGCCGCGCAAACGCTGCATCCGATCGGCGCGCAAGGCTTCAATCTGGGGCTGCGCGATGCACTGACGCTGGCCGAATTGATCGAACACGATCGCAGCGATGCCGGAGCAAGTGCGTTGCTGGCCGAGTATCTGGCACGGCGCCGCGTGGACCGCGAACAAACGATCGGTTTTTCCAGCGGATTGGCGCGGCTCACCGGCAATCCGGCGTCGTTGCTGCGGCCATTGCGCAGCCTCGGTTTGTTCGCAACCTCACAGGCAGTGCCGTTGCAATCGCTGTTGGTGGGCGGGGCAATGGGCTTCCATGGCGACGTGCCGCAGTTGTGCCGGGGGATCGCATGAGCCGCCGCAGTACGCGCGACGGGTTGATCGTCGGTGGCGGCGTCGTCGGTGCCGCTTGCGCACTGGCCCTGGCCGATGCCGGCCTGAGCGTTGCCTTGGTGGAAGGGCGTGAGCCCGCACGTTGGCGTGCCGACAAACCCGATTTGCGCGTGTATGCCTTCGCCGCCGACAACGCTGCGCTGCTGGACAGCCTGGGTGTATGGAAGGCTGTGCGGGCCGCGCGCGTGCAGCCATATCGGCGCATGCGGGTGTGGGATGCAGGCGGTGGCGGCGAGCTGAGCTTCGATGCCGATACGCTGGGTCGCGAACAACTCGGCTGGATCGTCGAAAACGATGCGCTGGTCGACCGCCTGTGGGCTGCCGTGCACGCCGCCGGCATCGAAGTGCATTGCCCGGCGCGCGTGGTCGAACTGGAACAGGACGCCGATTACGTACGCTTGCGCCTGGACGATGGCAGCCGGCTGGAGGCGTCGGTCGCGATCGCCGCCGATGGTGCGGCTTCCACCTTGCGCGAACTCACCGGGCTGCCGGTCTCGCGGCATGCGTATGCACAGCGTGGCGTTGTCGCGTTCGTGGAGACCGAGCAGCCGCATCAGTCCACTGCCTGGCAACGGTTTTTGACCACCGGTCCATTGGCATTTCTGCCGTTTGCCGATGGCCGCAGTTCGATCGTGTGGACCTTGCCGGACGCGGAGGCCGAGCGCGTGCTGGCACTCGATGATGCTGCATTTTCGCGCGAGCTGACCCAGGCCTTTGCGGCGCGACTAGGCCAAGCGCGCGTGGTATCGACGCGTGCGGCATTCCCGCTGCAGCGGCAGTTGGTGGAGCAATACGTCAGCGGCCGCGTGCTGACCTTGGGCGATGCTGCGCACGTAGTGCATCCGCTGGCCGGGCAGGGCGTCAACCTGGGCCTGCGCGATGTCGCTGCGCTGCGCGATGAGGTGCGCAACGCGCTCGCCAAACGTGCGGAGTGGGCGGCCCCGCATCGGCTGCAGCGCTGGGCACGCACCCGACGCAGCGAAAACACCTTGGCCGCTTACGGCTTGGATGCGATCAATACGGTGTTCTCCAACGACCAGATGCATCTGACCTTGCTGCGCGGGTCGGTACTCGGCCTGGCCGGCAAGGTGCCGCCGTTGGTCGATGTGCTATGGAAGCGCGCCTCCGGCGGCATGTGATCGACATCATTCCAATGCGATCAAACACGCGCGCGGCAACGATTGCCCGGCATTGCCGCAACTCGACAGTAGGGGCAGCGGCAGTATTGACGCAGCTGATCTACTTCACGCCCTAGACCTGTAAAGACAGTTCGTTGCGCTTCAATGCCATCGTGCTGGGGCTCAATTACGGCACCGTATCTGCGGCCGATAGTCCGTTGCGATTGCGCAGCGTTGTCACTACCGCTACCTCACACGACTCGCCAAGCGTTGCAACCGATGCCATCAAATTCCCATGCTATGCCGCTGGGTATTAGCGTGTTCGTGAAACAACAGCTCTGCACGTGCGCCATCGCGTTGTTCGATCGCCGAGACGATGACGCCATGTTGCCGATGTCCGTAATACAAATCGTCGTAGGCCAGGGTGGCCGAGCGTTGACCGAACACGACATTGATCGGGCTGACGAAAGGCACCAGTGTGCAGCGGTCCACGGTCTCGGTGAGGATTGGTTTGTCGGCCGCCACCACAATGGCGCGATGGAAAACGGGCATTCATGGCGCCATAGGCTTGTTCATCGTCAGCACCGAGGCTGCGCTTTGCCAGGATCCGGTCACCTTCGCCGAGAGAGCCTTACAAGGTGGCGAGCAATGCGCACGAGGCGCCCTGTTCGGCGACCGCGCGCGCGGCCATACCTTCCATCAAGGCGCGCACTGCCAGTGCATCCAGGCTTTCCTGCTGACTGAAACGCCGCACTGCGTAGCCTCGACTGCCTGCTTGCACCAGCAAACCTTCCTGGCACAGCGCCGGCAGGGCCTGGCGGATGGGCGTGCGCGAGATCGACAGGCGCTCGGCCAATGCTGCCTCGGTGATGCGCTCGCCAGGGGCGAAGGTGCCGCACAGGATTAATTCGCGCAGCTGTTGGACCGCTTGCAATCGGTGGTTGTTCGCCATTGGCTCCATTCTCTCGCGCCGTACCGCGGCGCACGTTCCTCGGAAGGGAAAACTCGCAATACCTGAATAAAAGCCTTGCAGATGAGATCGCTTGATGGCAATTTGGATCCCAAGGATACCGTTTTGGCGATCCTGAGCCGTTGGTCGTCATTTGTTGGGATCCCTCGCATCGCTGATCCCGACTCAATTAATGATGCGCGTTCGGCCCCCAAAAAAAGTGGCCGGCCCGCACCGTAGGAGTGCAGCATGGCAAGCATCCAATATCGACGGTATCTGTCTATTCGATCTCCGCACCAGCAATCGTGCGCTGCGTATCAACCGTTTTTTCTGGCACATGATCCGCGCCCCTTTGCGCGAGCGCTGTTTGCCGGATGCGGAAGTGTTGATGCAGAAAGCCGAACTCACCAAGTACGAAAAGGCGCTGATCCGTACGCGCGACTTGCTTGGTCTGGTTCAATACGGCGTCAAATTCTTCGTCATCGAAAAATCGCCCGCGTGGTGCGGGCGACCAATCTGCAGGTCTACGCGATCATGCGCGGCGAATCCTTTGAAGACTTCACGCAGACGCGGTGTGAGCCGGATGCACGCCGTCTGATCGCATCGACCATATGCCGTATCGCTGTGTTACCCGACTTCCCAACGTAAGGTCCACCCCCATGACCATGTCCTCCGTGTTCTTCGAACACCGCATCAAGGTCCGGCATCTGCGTGTCATCGAGGCGCTGGACCGGCAGAAAAGCCTGCTCCGCGCCTCACGCGTATTGAATGTCACCCAGCCCGCACTCACGCGTGCCTTGCAGGAGATCGAAGAGATTGTCGGGGCACCGTTGTTTGAGCGTCATTCGCGCGGCGTGCGCCCCAACGCGATGGGCGAGGTGCTGGTGCAGACTGCGCACGTCGTGCTTGGCCAGCTGCGTCGTGCACAGGACACCTTCGAAGGCCTGCTGCAGAACGATGCGCTCACGATCAATGTGGGCGCACTGCCGGTGGCGGCAAGCGGATTGCTGCCGGCTGTGCTGGCCGGGTTGTACCGTGCCGAGCCGACGTTGCGGGTGCGCCTGTTGCACGGCCGTACCGACGAGCTGCTACCGAAGTTGGCCGGCAACGAAATCGATCTCGTCGTAGGTCGGTTGTATCCGCTGGCCCGCTACGATGCATTGATCCGCAAAGTGTTGTATCAGGATCCGATTGCGCTGGTGGCGCGGAGCGACCATCCGTTGTTCGCTAACGGCCCGGTGCGCATTGGCGAAGCGGCTGCGTACCGGCAGGTACTGCCGACGCTGAGCCAGCATGTGGAACGTGACGTGGCGCAGGTGATGCGTGAGCACGGGTTGGCCACGCGCGACCAATTGCGTTCCAGCTCGGCCTGTTTCACTCGCGAGATTTTGCTCGGCACCGACAGCATCGCAGTGATGCCGAGCATGATGGTGGCCGGCGATATCGCGCGCGGCGAGTTACGCGCCTTCCAACTGCAGCAGCCTTCACAGGCGCGCGCAGGTGGGGTGATCTATCGCGATGGCAGTGCCGTTCACAAGCCCGGCGTGCGGCTGCTGATGCGCGAGCTGGAACGCCAGTTGGCGGTCATGGCCGAGCAGGGTGCGGTGTGGGTGGATGACCAGATCGGCGAAGACGACATCCTGCTGGACGAGTCTGCGTGATGGCTTGATGGCCGAATGCTTCGTCGGCGACGTGGTGTGCTGTCGGTCCAGCGCAATTGAATAACGGGCAGCTTAGGCTGCCCGTTCGATTTCGGGCGGGAGGGTGCGTCAATAGGTCGAGGGCTGAGGGTCGAGTAGGTGCGATGCAGTGCCTGGCCG
Source organism: Xanthomonas fragariae (assembly GCF_900183975.1). NCBI lineage: Bacteria > Pseudomonadati > Pseudomonadota > Gammaproteobacteria > Lysobacterales > Lysobacteraceae > Xanthomonas > Xanthomonas fragariae. Next base: position 3,211,575 of record NZ_LT853882.1, on the reverse strand, counting down.
ATTCAAAGCGAGATAATGCATCCCTCAAAATCCGTTTCTGCAATTTACCGGTTGCGGTGCGCGGCAATGCGTCAACCACGCGCTGGTATTTGGGTGCCTCATACTCGGTCAGGCGGGTGATCAGATAGCTGCGGATCTGCTCCAGGTCCGGCGTCTCATCGACGGGCACGATTGCCAGATACCCCACACTTCTCCCCATTGATTGGGGCGGCGCAATAGCAGTTCGCAAGCTACGCCAACCGGACAGTCATCGCCATTGCCATCGACCACGCGCGGCTGCAAGGCAAGCGATGCCGCATCGAAACCGGGCTCGGTGCGTAGCGCCGCTGTGCCGGCGCCAAGACGCGGGTCAGCGAAAGGCGCACCTGTCCGGCGATCGGCATGGAGTAGGGCACAGGTTGGGCAGCACCTGGACGACGTCGGCATCGTCGAGCACGATGGCCGCCGAACGCCATTCCGGGGCCTTCTTGCCGTCCACCATTTCGCCGGTCGGCGTCATCCACATCGCCCCGCGCATGGTCAGCAATTCCACTGCGACTTTGGCGACGCCACTGCCGGGCAGGATAGAATGCCCTAGTTGACCTCCGACAGGCCGAACTGCGCCTCGTCGGCGGCAATCGCCAGATCGCACGCGAATCCAGACGTTCGATCAAGGCTCGCTCGGCCAACGCACTGGCGATCTTCATGCCGGCGGCGCGTGCGCTCCAACTGGGCTTGATGGGTGACCTCGCGCTGGGCGGCGGCTGGGTGCGAATCACGCTGGACACGTCGGTCAGCGGCATGTTGCCAGCCGGGGTAGGCGACTGTTGCGCGAATGCGTTGCTGCCGAGCAGCAGGCAACACGGAGAACCAGGTCATACGAACGGTAGTCATCAGGTCCCCCCTGATGTGGAACCCCCGGCACGCATAGAGCGTGTCGGGCACGTTGAGCTGCGTGCCACGGGCTTTGGCGTGTGGCGATAAGGCTTGCGCGTTGCCCAGGCTGGCCGCCAGATCAGCCAGCGTAGGGCAGCAACGCCTGCAACTGCACTCTGCTGTCGATGGCGCCTTCCCTCAGCCAGGGATGAAGGGAAACACGATCCTCAACAAGCCCTTCAAGCCGCCCTCGGCGGTGCTGGCCACGGCCTTGGCGCCGAGACTGTTGAGCGTGCGACGTACATCGTCCCAACGCAGCTGTGCGATGTCCTTCTTCAACAGATCCACCACTTCTTCCGCAGTGGGCGTGAGCTTTTGCAGCTCGCGTACGGTGGCTTGCGCATCCTGCTGCAGATACCCCCAGCGCTCGGCAATTTGCAGCAGCGTATCGAAACGCACCGCCACCACTTCGCGGTTGCGCTCGAACACCGGCAGCGCGCCTACATCGAGAATGGCCTGCTCGAATTGTTGCGCGTCATCGGGGTGTTCGATGCGCACCGCCAGATACCCTTCTTTACGTTTGCGTTCGCTGACGTGCTTGGCACCGGAGCGCAGATTGTCTTCGGTGAGCACGGTGGCGACGATGCGCTGCATCGCCGCGTCGCCTTCTTCTGGCACCAGCGAGCGCCAGCGCGCATAGCCGTCGCGACGTAGTGCCTTGACCTTGGCCGAGGTCACCCGCAGTTGCAGCGCGACCAGCGCGTTGGAGCTATTACGCGAGATGGCGCCGTCGCGTTCAAGCAACACGAAGATCAGCAATTCCAGGTCGCGTTTGGTCAACGACTGAAATCCCTGCAACAGGGTCAGCCGCAGGAATTCGCTGCCAAAGGCGGCCGCATCATTCAGTTCGATCGGTTGCATGAGGAGTTCCTCAACAGGTGACCTGCAGGATGCCAGGACGCTGGTGGGCGGCCTGAGAACCAGTGCGACGCGCGCAGCAGTTTCAGTGCCCGGTTTCGCGCCCGGCGCGATCGGACCTGAACGTTTCGACTGCGCCGCGATCCTGCAGCGTGACGAACACCTGTTTACCATCTTTGCCACCGAAAGCGACGTTGCTGGCCTTGCGGCCGGTCAGCGCGACCGTGCGCAGCAATGTGCCTTGCGGCGACACCACGGCAATCTGCCCAGCGCCGTAGCGGGCGATGTAGAGGTTGCCGTCGGCATCGCAACGCATGCCGTCCATGCCGAAGTCAGAGAAGGCGATCAACAGACGCTTGTTGCGCACGCCCCCATCGATGCGGTCGTACACCCATACTCTGCGCGACATGCTTTCGTTGACGTACAAATGTTTGCCGTCGGGACTGACATCCAGTCCGTTGGGGGTGGTCATGCCGGCTTCCAGCAAGTGCACCTCACCATCGTGGCTGACGTGCCACAGGCGGCCACTGTTGTCGTTCCAGTTTGGGTCGCTTGCGTAGAAGCTGCCATCGGGCGCAAGCGCAAGATCGTTCGGCCCATCGGACCCTGGCAGCGAAGCGAACGTGCTGACCGCTCGGGTTTGCAGATTCACCTGCAGGATTTTGTGGCCGGTGTAATCGGCCACATACATCACCCCGTCACGAAAGCGGATGCCATTGCCGGTGCTGCCTTTCGGCAAGGTGACAAAGACCTCTGCCTTCGCGCTGCCGTCCGCTTGCAGCGTGAGGCGCCCGATAGTGCCGTCTTTGCCAAGATTCACTGCGTAAATCGCCCCATCCGGTCCAGCGGCAGGACCTTCGGCATTATTGGTGAATGCGCCATCGCCGACCAGGTCGCGCGCAACGAACGTAGCATCGGCAGCACTCGCCAGCGAACTGGACAACAGTAACGTCAATGGCAAAAAACGAAGACGGACAACAGCACTCATGCGGCACGTTCCAGATGGGATCGCTAGCAGTGTGCCAGAACATGCGCAGTCACCATGGCGGTAATCACCTGCGATCAAGTAAGGTGCGCGAGCAGCACGCCCCAATCTCGCAAAGGAGCTTTGCATGCCCGCGGAATCGTTGACACGTCGCCGCTTGCTTGCCGCCTTCGGTGGTGCAGGCGTCCTGCTCGCGGCACCCACCTGGGCGCTGCCGAAGAAAAAGCCTGGAAAACCCCTCAATGTGGCATTGGCGGGACTGGGCAGTTATGCCAGCGAACAACTCGCGCCGGGCCTGGCATTGACCAAGCACTGCAAGCTGGCCGGTATCGTTACCGGCACGCCATCCAAGATTCGGCAGTGGCAGGTCAAGTACGGCATTGCCGATCGCAACGTCTACAACTACGAAAATTTCCATCGCATTGCCGACAACGACGACATCGATGTGGTGTATGTCGTGACCCCGACCTATCTGCATGCGCCGCTGACCTTGCGTGCTGCTGCCGCTGGCAAGCATGTGTGGTGCGAAAAGCCGATGGCCCTGCATGCCGGCGAGTGCGAAGCCATGATCGCCGCGTGCAAGCGCAACAAGGTGGCGCTGACGATCGGTTACCGCATGCAGCACGAGCCCAATACCCGTCGTCTGATCTCGATGACCAGCGAGAAGCCGTTCGGTGCGATGCAGCGCGTGCTTGCAGAGGCTGGTTACAACGGCTATCACGGTGCGACCAAGGCAGCCCGTCCGTGGCGGTTGCGTTCGCAATTCGGTGGCGGGGCGATGTACGACATGGGTGTCTATCCGCTCAACGCAGCGCGTTACACCGTGGGCACCGAGCCGCTGGCGGTGACGGCCAGGCGCTGGACCGATCGCCCTGACCTATTCGATGAAGTCGACGAGCATATGGACTTCGCCCTGGAATTTCCGAATGCGGTGCGTGCCGAGTGCAAGACCAGTTTCGGAAAAAATATGAATGTGCTGCGCGCCGAATGCGAGCGTGGCTGGTACGAGTTGTCGCCGTTCCAGAGCTACCAGGGCGTGACCGGCAAGGCTAGCGACGGGCGTGTATTTGACGCCAGGGTGCTGAACCAGCAGGCGCTACAGATGGACGAAGACGCGCTTGCGATCATCAATGGCACGCCGCTGCGTGCACCCGGCGAAGAAGGCCTGCGCGATATTAGGATTGTCGACGCGATCTACCGCTCGGCACGCGAGGGTAGCAAGCGGATCGTGCTGTGAATTCAGCCCGCTGCGGCGAACTGAGCAGAGAGAGCAGGCTGGCTTGCGCCAGCCACCAGCAACGATCACGAAGAAGCTGTGCAGTCGACGGTGGAGCAGTTGCGATGCAGCCACACCGGACTGCCGCTGCGACGCTGCTGCGCCAGCGACCACATCGTTGCCGCCGCCAGTTACCCACTTGTGCGATTCCCCAATCCCTGTTCCCTCACATCAGCCGCGCATCGCCAGTACGGTGATCTCTTCGCGATCGTGATACAGCTGCTTGGCGCGCACGATCAGCGATTTCTCCGCCTTTTGCTCGAAGAGATCCAGGCACAGCCGGGTCTCGTCCAAACGCTTTTTCATCGGCAACTTGAGGTTGAAGATGGTGTTGCGGCACCAGCCCTCGCGCACCCAGGTGGCCATGCGTTCGGCCACACGGCGCGGCTGTTCGACCATGTCGCAGACCATCCAGTCCAGCGGCTGCGCGGGCTTCCAATGGAACCCGTCGGCACGCAGATGCTCGACCAGGCCGGTGTCTAGGACATGCTCGCGTAGCGGGCCGTTGTCGACGCTGGTGACATGCACATGTTGACGTGTGAGTACCCAGGTCCAGCCACCGGGCGCGGCGCCCAGATCGGCTACGCGCATGCCGGGTTTGATCAGCGCTGCGCGTTCTTCCGCAGTGAGCAGGGTGAGCAGTGCTTCGTCGAGCTTGAGCGCAGAACGCGACGGCGCATCGGGCAATAGCTTCAAGCGTGGAATGCCGAGCGGCCACGGTGCGCTGTCGGTGCTGTCGGCAACCGCGAGCAACGCGTGGTCGCCATCGAGAAAACACAGATGCAGACGCGGTTGGCGCAGCTGCGGTTTGTCGGTGAGCAGGCCGGCCTTGCGCAACGCCGGACGCAGCGCATTGCCGAAGCTGCGCGCCAAGCCTGCCAACGGCTTGCCCGCATCCGAATCCGGATGCTCGACCCACAGATCGCCGAAGCGCTGTTGCCCTTCCAGCGCGGCCAGGATTGGCGTGATGCGGTCCTTGGGGTCGATGCCCTTCAGCTCTGCAATCACTACCAACTTCTGCCGCGCGAAGATCAGCTCGCGCCAGTGCAACTTGGCGGCAAGTTGTGCGGCCTCGTCGCAGACGAACAGCACATAGCCATCGTGACGTTGGGTGCGCGCATAACCGGCGATGCCGATGAATGCGGCGCGCGCGCTCAATTCTGCAGCCAGCTCGGGCTCGAAGCCCTGGCGGCAATAACACAGCAGGCCGCTCATCGTTGCGCCCGGTGTGCGCAATCAGTCCGCGCGAGATCAATAATGGGCACCGCCGCCCTCGTTGTAGTTGCGCAGCACCGCACAGGCCTGTTCGCGATGCACATCGCGCACCACGTCGATGCCGCGGCGGGTGAGCTCGCCCACCCAGTCGGCAGGCAATGGGCCTTCATCGAATTCGGTCAGTGCCATCACGTCTTCGGCGCGTGCGCCGATCAACAGGCGGTCGATGCCCGCCCACACGGTGGCGCCGTAGCACTGGCAGCACGATTGCGCGGAGGTGGCCAGCGTCACCGGCGACAGCGCATCGTTCAAGCGCGGCGTCCGCAGGCGTTGCTGGGCGAGCATGTAGGCCATGTTTTCGGCGTGCGCCAGCGAGGTGGTCTGCCGCACCACGCAGTTTACTGCTGCGGCGATGATGTGGTGGTCCGGGCCGAACACCACCGCGCCGAAGGGTCCGCCGCTGCGCGCCTGCACGTTCATCCGCGACAGCTCGATCGCCAGTGCCACCTTGTACTCATCGCCGGGATAGGCACGGCTGTCGTCGACATGTGCGTGGATCCAGTCGGGTAGCGTGAGGTGGACTTGCACAGAAAGCATCAGTGGACCGTTTCTGTAGAGGGAGGGGCGGGGCGCAGTGTATCGGCCTGCGCGTCCTTCGCGGCACATTGCCCGGTCACGCACTGGCAGGCGCTGATCTCGCGGAAGCCGCACACGCTCATCTTGCCGCCGGCCTGGCACTGCGCCATCACACCCTTGGGGTCGGTGGCACTGTTGACGTTGACGCAGGCCGGAAACGCACCGCAACAGTTGCCGACGTTCTTCACCGTGCAATCGGCATCGGTGCGGCAGGTGGTGGTGACGGTGAGCGGTTTGCCGGTCCCCGCAGGCGGTGTGGCCGCCTCGGTCGGTGGTGCGGCCACACAGCCGATTGACACAAGACACGCCATCAACAACAGGCTGCTCAAACACCAGTACAAAAGACGGGACATGCGGCTGCTCCGATCAGAACATATGAGCTGCCATGGTAAGCCCGCGCTGTGCGGGGCGTGGCCAGGCTAGTATGCCCGGCGGTGCGGCGCCCGGATCGACCTTCGCGTCCTGGCTGAGGTCCGATGCGGACCTGACTCACTTGGCCCAGGTGTCCCGCAGGGTCACGCTGCGATTGAAAACCGGCGTGGCAGCGCTGTGGTCGTGGCGATCGGCAACGAAGTAGCCGGTGCGCTCGAACTGGAAGGACTGCTCGGGCGCGGCCTGCGCCGCACTCGGCTCCACATAGCCGCGCACGCTGCGCTTGGACTCGGGGTTGAGATAGTCACGGTAGGTCTTGCCTTCGGATTCGTCGTCGGGCCTCTCGACCGCAAACAGACGGTCGTATAAGCGAATTTCCGCTTCCACCGCATGCGCGGCGCTGACCCAGTGAATGGTGCCCTTAACCTTGCGGTTGGCGCCTTCCATGCCCGGACGCGATTCCGGATCCAGCCAGCCACGCAGCTCGACGATCTCGCCGGTAACGCTCTTGATCACCTCATCAACGCGCGCAATGCCGGCACCGCGCAGGCGAATCTCACCACCGGGCACCAGGCGCTTCCAGCCCTTGGGGGGGACTTCGGCAAAATCCTCGCGCTCGATCCACAACGCGCGCGAGAACGGTACCTCGCGCGTGCCAAAGCTCTGGTCCTTGGGATGATTGGAAAAACTCAGTGTTTCGCTGTGGCCTTGCGGCAGATTGGTCAGCACCAGCTTGAGCGGGTCGATCACTGCCATGCGGCGTGCGGCGGCGGCGTCCAGATCTTCGCGCAGGCAGCCTTCTAATACCGAGAAATCAATCAACGAGTTCTGCTTGCTGATACCCACACGGTCTACGAACAAACGCATCGCCGCTGGCGTATAGCCGCGACGGCGCAGGCCCTGCAGCGTGTACATGCGCGGGTCGTCCCAGCCGGCTACCAGCTGCTCTTCCACCAGCGCGGTGAGCTTGCGCTTGCTCATCACCGTGTAGTTGATGTTCAGGCGCGAGAACTCGATCTGGCGCGGCTTGGCCGCCTCGCGTGGCAGGCCCTTGTCCAGCAGCGGCTGCAGCAACTCCGGATGCGCGGCCAGATCCACCTTGTCAACGCACCAGTCGTACAGCGGGCGGTGGTCTTCGAATTCCAGCGTGCACAGCGAATGGGTGATGCCTTCCACCGCATCGCCCAGCGAATGTGCGAAGTCGTACATCGGGTAGATCGGCCATGCGTTGCCGGTGTTCTGGTGCTCGACGTGCTTGATGCGGTACAGCGCCGGATCGCGCAGGTTGATGTTGCCGCTGCCCATGTCGATCTTGGCGCGCAGCGTGCGCGCGCCATCGGGGAATTCGCCGGCGCGCATGCGCCGGAACAGGTCCAGGTTTGCGTCAACGCTGCGCTCGCGGAATGGCGAATTGCGGCCGGGTTCGGTCAGCGTGCCGCGGTACTGGCGCACCTGTTCTGCGGACAGGTCGCAGACAAACGCATGACCGTCGCGGATCAGTTTTTCCGCGGCCAGGTAATACACCTCGAAGTAGTCCGAGGCATGCCGCAGCTGCGCCCACTCGAAGCCTAGCCAACGCACGTCGTCCTGAATGGCGACCACGAACTCGGGATCTTCCTTGGCTGGGTTGGTGTCGTCCAGGCGCAGGTTGCACAGCCCGCCGAACTCGGCAGCCAGGCCGAAATCCAGGCAGATCGCCTTGGCGTGGCCGATGTGCAGATAGCCATTGGGCTCGGGCGGGAAGCGGGTGCGGATGACCGTGTGCTTGCCGCTGGCCAGATCCTCGCGGACGATCTGACGGATGAAGTCTTTCTTCTCCGCCGGGGCGGTGGCATCGGTAGCTAGGGTCTGGGACATGCGCGCATCAGCAATAGGTAAACCACAAGTTTAGGCGGTGGGCATCGGTTAGGGGTAGGCGGCGTGCGGGTGGCGTGCCGGGGTTTGCCTGCATGCGCACGTCCCTGGCCGCGTGCAGGTGATGCCGGCGGGCACTCTGCGGGCAGGGCAGGGCGCGTTGCGATCAGACTGCGGGCTGGTCGACGCCGGTCGCGGCGCTTACGCTGCGGCGACCCCCTTTGGAGCGCGCCACGCATGCCACTGCCCCGCCTAGTGATCGGTGACAAGACTCTGCCCTGCTGGTCGTTGCGGCCGTGGCTGCTGTTGCGGCACTTCCAGGTGCCGTTCCAGGAGGTCGCGCTGCAGCTCAATACGCCTCAATTCCAGGCGCGCATCGCCGGCTATTCGCCGACCCGCCAAGTGCCGGTGTTGTGGGACGACGCCCTGCATGTGTGGGATTCGCTGGCGATCTACGAATACGTCAACGAGCGCTGGCTCGATGGTCGTGGCCGGCCGGCCGACCTAGCCGTGCGGGCGCAGGCGCGCGCCGCTGCGGCGGAAGTGCATTCGGGCTTTACCGCCTTGCGCAGCCAGCTGCCGATGAATCTCGCCCGCCAACCCGGCTCCGCACACTGGGACGCAGCTGCCGAGCGCGACATCACCCGGATCCAGGCGCTATGGGCCAGCCTGCGCGCTGAACATGGGCATGCAGGCAATTTCCTGTGCGGCGAGTTCGGCATCGTCGACGCGATGTTCGCCCCGGTCGCGCTGCGCTTGGCCAGCTACGGCGTGCCGCTGTTCGAAGCCGCGGGCCATTACCTGGCCGCACTTGATGCGTTGCCCGCCTTGTGCGAGTGGAAGCAAGGCGCTGAGCGCGAGCGTCTGGGCCGCGGCTGACATGCAGATCGCCTATCGCGCCAGTCACATCATCGACGCCCATCTGGCCAAGCACGCGCTGGAAGATGCCGGTATCACCGCGTTCGTGTTCGGCGAATCGCTGTTGGGCGGTGCAGGCGAATTGCCTGCATTCGGCGTGCTGCAGGTCTGTGTGGCCGACATGCATCTGAGCCAGGCACAGGCGGTGCTTGCGCAGATTGGCTTGTGCGGGCAGGTCACGCGCGCGGTGTGAGGCGCGGTCCGCGGACCTGCGGAACCTGTGCTGCAAGGCACGCATGTGTGCAGGAATATCAGACCGCTAGTCGCCGGGCGCGCGATGGCTTTGTGGATCGCATCACCGCAGAGTGCGGTCTTTAGGTGCGTCGGTCGCCGATACCGCAGTGATTGACGGTAATCGGTTGGCGGCAACCGATCGAGGCTGATCGATCGATCCTTGAACGGCTTCGATGCGCGTGATGTCCAGCAGCTCGGCGACCAGCCCAAACAGATGCCGACCGGCGCCGAGAATGTGCTGCAAATGACGGCGATGCCCAGGCTCGGCCAGGCCCATTTCCAGCGCCTGCACATAGCCCCGGATTGCATTGAACGGCGTGCGCGCAACGCCGAGGCAAGCCACGCTACCGCAAACACCGCGCCCAGGCCGCCAAGCATCGCCGCGCTCAAGGGGATGATGAGGTTGCGCTAACGCAGCCCCCTGCGCTCTGGTGGTGCGGACCTGCAAGTGCGTGGTTTCGTAACTGCGCAATCTGCGCAATCTGCGCAATTTGGCGCGCAGGATGTCGTGCTTCACCAAGGCAGTCATGGCGCGAGTCCGGCTTGGACTGCGTACACCGCAGCCTGGGTGCGATCTTTTACCTCAAGTTTCTGCAGGATTCGCTCCACATGTACTTTCACAGTGCCGGGCGAAATCCCCAGTTCAGCTGCGAGCGTGGCATTGGTCAGCCCGCGTGGCAGCAGCGACAGCACCTGTTTTTCGCGTTTACTCAGCGCGCTGAGGCGATCGTCCTGCACCGGTTTGCGCCGGCGCGTGGCGATCGGTTTGGCCGGTTCGGCCACCATCGCCGGCAGCAGCAAGGCGAACGCCTGCACCGCCTGTACATCGTCGTTGCCGGGTGCGGGGCGGCTATCGTTCCAGGCCACGCACACCCTGCCATGGGTGGTGCCCAGTGCATGGATCGGCACCTTGACCTCGCGCATATCGGTCGGGCGCGGCGGCATCAGCCAGACCGCCTCATGACTGTCGCCGGCTGCACTGGTGCCAGGCGGCAATGCGCGGCCGCGGCTGGCCAGCACCTGGGCGCGTGGCCCGCGTTGCGCCAGCACCGCGCCATGTTCCAGACCCAGCAACAGCAGCACGCGCCCCAACACTGCATCGCAGGCCTGCTCGGGTGTCTGCGCCTGACGCAGCGCCACCGCGGCGTCCGACAGCGCCTGCCAACGCGCGCTGTCGGACGCTTCACGCCGTAAGGTCAGGCGCCCATCGCCAGCAGTGGTCGAGGTTTCCATAAGGTCGCTCTAAGCTGATCAGCGTATTTTAGAATATGCCACTCGGCCTAATTTTCGGGGCTGCTCGATTTCGATACCGAGCTCGCGCGCTGATGGACCCCATCAATCACACGCGCAGGTTCTCCATGCGTCGCACGCTGAATAGCTCGGCGATGCCGGAAGTGGCTACGCGTGCAGCGGTTGCGTAAGCCAAGGCGAAGCCGCTACTGACCGGCCGTGCAGGCTTGAAAGCCGCGCCGGCCGGCGCCATCCATCAGGCAATCCTCACGATTGCGGAGTTGCCCCATGCTGGGAATCGGCGCCTTCAAACAACGCCTGCCACGTCCAGGCGAAGCTCTGCCAGGCCGTGAGCAAGCGCTGCCGCTGCACAACACGCACCTGATCAACGGCCATCCGTTGCGCGGGGACTTCATCGGCATGGCCCAGGTGCAATTCGGGCTTGGCTGCTTCTGGGGCGCGGAACGCAAGTTCTGGAACGTGCCTGGGGTGTACACCACGGCGGTGGGGTATGCCGGTGGCGAAACACCCAATGCGACGTATGCCGAAGTATGTTCCGGACAGACCGGCCATACCGAAGCAGTGTTGGTGGTCTACGACGAACAGTCGGTGTCGTTCGCGCAATTGCTGCGCACTTTCTGGGAAAGCCACGACCCTACCCAGGGCATGCAGCAAGGCAACGATGTCGGCACGCAATACCGTTCGGCGATCTATTGCAAGGCACAGGCGCAATACGACGCCGCGCTTGCAAGCCGCGATGCGTACCAGCAGCAGCTGGACGCCGCAGGATATGGCGCAATCACCACGGAGATCCGTTTCCCGGCGCCCACGTTTTATTACGCCGAAGACGATCACCAGCAATATCTCGCCAAGCATCCCAATGGTTATTGCGGGCTTGGCGGAACGGGAGTGAGTTGCCCGATCGGGCTGGATGCCTGACAAAAATGCGGACCGGGTTGCAACGCGCTCATCCATATGATTATGGCAGCGTGCCGATAGCCAACAGTGACCGGCGGCGTTATCACGCCCGCAGTCAGCAAGGCTGCAGGCGTCGGTGTCAGGTGACTGCGATGTTGCGATCAGCTGGCGAGTTTGTCGGCGATGGTCTTGCGCAGTGCCTGCAGGTCCTTGGCGAAGGTGTCGATGCCGCTGGCCAGTTTGTCGGTGGCCATCGCATCGGCGGCCAGGTCGGCGGCGAAGCTGTCGCCGTCGATCGAGGTGACCTGGGCGTTGTCGGCTTTCGCAGGCGAGAGCTTGCGTGGCAGGTTGCCCTGTTCGGCTTCGAGCTTTTCCAGCAGTTCCGGCGAGATGGTCAGACGATCGCAACCGGCCAGCGCTTCAATCTGCGCGGTGGAGCGGAACGAGGCGCCCATTACCACGGTGGACGAGCCGCGCTGTTTGAACGTGTTGTAGACGGTGCGCACAAACACTACGCCAGGATCTTCGTCGATGCTTGCCGGGGTCTGCCCCTGTGCCACGTAGTAATCCAGGATACGGCCCACGAACGGTGAGATCAGGAACGCGCCGGCCTCTGCACAGGCAAGCGCCTGCGAGCGGTTGAAGATCAGCGTCAGGTTGCAATCGATGCCGTCCAACTGCAGCTGACGGGCCGCTTCGATACCTTCCCAGGTCGCTGCGATCTTGATCAGGATCTTGTCCTTAGGTACACCGCGCTCGGCATACATCGCGACAAACTTGCGCGCCTTGGCGATGGTGGCCTGGGTGTCGTAGGCCAGGTCGGCATCGACCTCGGTGGAGACGCGGCCGGGCACCAGTTCGGACAGCTTGACGCCCACGCCGATGGTGAGGCGGTCGGCTACTTCATTGAAGGTGCTGGTGCGATTTTCGCCGCCGTGTTCGCGGCCCCAGGCCAGTTCGCGTTCGAGCAGGTCCGAATAGACCGGCAAGTCCAGCGCTTTTTTGACCAGAGTGGGGTTGGTGGTGCAGTCGACCGGCTTCAGCCGCTTGATTGCGTCGTAGTCGCCGGTGTCGGCAACGACGACGGACAATTCGCGCAGCTGGGCAAGCTTGGAGGGGGATGCAGTCATGTGGTTTCTCTCGAATCGTGGAACGGGTCGTGGGTCGAGGATAGGACGCAGCGCTCTGCGTTAGCGGGCTCAGCGTTGCAGGTCGCCCGCAGCTGCGGGTTGAGCGTGCACGGCAGTCACGCGCAGGCGCAAATTGCGTCCGTCGGGCGTGCGCCAGTCACTGCTCTGACCGACCGACAGGCCGAGCAGCGCACTGCCGACCGGCGCAAGCACCGAGATGCGGCTGTGCAGCACATCGGCCTCATGCGGATATACCAGGGTGAGCGTATGCCGTTCGCCATGCAGCTCGTCTTCGCATTCGATGCGTGAGTGCATGGTGACAACATCGCCGGGAACCTGGTCGGGTGGCACCACGCGTGCGCGGCCCAATGTGTCGCTCAGCGCGGTGGCGGCGGTCTGCTTGCTGAACGCTGGGGAATCGAGCAATGCCTCAAGCCGGGCAAGGTCGTGGCTGGAGACAAGGACGGAAGGCAGCAAGCCGCTGTGGTGTTGCAAGGTCATGGCAATCTCCTGACAAAGAACAGCTCACAGACAGTGCGAGCGGCACTCATACAGATGAGGGCGATGCGCAGCGATCGCAATGCAGCGATGCATGCGGTTGCTGCCTTACCCGTCTATCGGGGCTGACGCTCGCGCTGTCTTTGGATCGGTTGACCTGTGCGGCGAGCGGCCGCGGCAGTGGCTGCGCTTAGGCAGCGACGGCCTTGGGGCTGATGGCCGGCTGATCCGGTGTGAACAAGCTGTCCGGCAATTCCTTGAACAACTGCGAGAGTTGCTCTAGAAACGCCGTCATCGCCGAGCTGCGACGCCAAGCCATGGCGATGCGACGGCTGGGCTGCTTGTCTTCGCGAAAACGGATCAGACAGATATTGTCCGAGCGTGCAACCGGCGGTTTGACCGCCAGCAGCGGCAACAAGGTCACACCGACATTGGCGGCCACCATTTGGCGCAGGGTTTCCAGGCTGGTGGCCTGGAATTCGGATTTCTCCAGCGCGCCGGCAAGATGGCACACATCCAACGCCTGTTCGCGCAGGCAATGGCCGTCTTCCAACAGCAACAAGCGCTGCTCGGATAGATCGTCCAGCGTCACGCTGTCGTGGCGCGACAGCGGGTGGCCTTCCGGTACGGCCAGCACGAACGGTTCTTCGAACAGGAATTCGGTATGCAGTTGGTCGTCCTGCAACGGCAGCGCAAGCAGCGCCGCATCCAGGCGACCTTCGCGCAACTGATGCACCAGCTGATCGCTCTTTTCTTCGATCAGCAACAGTTCCAGGCGCGGAAAGCGCTCGCGGATGCGTGGCACCACATGCGGTAGCAGATACGGTGCCAATGTGGGGAAGATGCCCAGCCGCGCGGTGCCCGCTTCGGGGTCCTGGCTGCGGCGTGCAGCTTCTTTCATCTGTTCCACTTCGGCCACGATGCTGCGCGCGCGCACCGCGGCTTCGCGTCCGGCCGGGGTCAGCATCACCTTGCGTGGTGCGCGCTCCACCAGCGACACGCCGAGCTCGTCTTCGAGTTTCTTGATCTGCGTGGACAGTGTTGGCTGACTGACAAAACAGGCCGTTGCAGCACGGCCGAAATGCTTGTGGTCGGCCAGGGCCACCAGATATTTCAGGTCACGCAGATTCATATGCAGCAGCCTTCATTGCGATGACGGGGAACGACTGAAGCTTGGTGCGAGCTTAACGCCCGGCTTGGCCGGGCGGTTGCTTGGGTACGCTTACGCAGCTTTGGCCACCTTGTCGGCGCTGATCGGGGCGCTGGAGCGGATCAAGTAATCGAACGCGCTCAGTGCCGCTTTGGAACCTTCGCCCATCGCGATCACGATCTGCTTGTACGGCACCGTGGTGGCGTCGCCCGCGGCGAACACGCCGGGTACGTTGGTCTGGCCACGGTCGTCGACGATGATCTCACCGCGTGGCGACAACGCCACCGATCCCTTGAGGAATTCGGTGTTGGGCAGCAAGCCGATCTGCACGAACACGCCTTCCAACTCGACATGCTGGATATCGCCACCGGTGCGGTCCTTGTAGACCAGGCCTGTCACTTTCTGGCCATCGCCAAGCACTTCTGTAGTCTGTGCGCTGGTGATGATGCGCACGTTGTGCAGGCTGCGCAGCTTGCGTTGCAATACTTCATCGGCGCGCAGCTTGTCGTCGAATTCCACCAGCGTGACATGCGCCACGACACCGGCCAGATCGATCGCCGCTTCCACGCCCGAGTTGCCGCCGCCGATCACCGCAACGCGCTTGCCCTTGAACAGCGGGCCGTCACAATGCGGGCAATAGGCCACGCCCTTGTTCTTGTACTGGTCTTCGCCCGGCACATTCATCTGCCTCCAGCGTGCACCGGTGGACAGGATCACGGTCTTGCTCTTGAGCGATGCGCCATTGGCCAGCTTGATTTCGATCAGGCCATCGGCACCGGCCGGGATCAGCTGCTCGGCGCGCTGTAGATTCATGATGTCCACGTCGTACTGGCGCACGTGCTGTTCCAATGCGGCGGCCATCTTCGGGCCTTCGGTTTCCGGCACCGAGATGAAGTTCTCGATCGACATGGTGTCCAGCACCTGACCACCGAAACGCTCGGCGGCCACGCCGGTGCGGATGCCCTTGCGCGCGGCATACACCGCCGCTGCCGAACCGGCCGGACCACCGCCGACGACCAGCACCTCGAACGCGTCCTTGGCCGCGATCCTGGCGGCTTCTCGCTTTGCGGCGTTGGTGTCGAGCTTGGCGACGATCTGCTCCAGCGTCATGCGGCCCTGGTCGAACAGCTTGCCGTTCAAGTACACGGTCGGCACCGACATGATCTGGCGGGTTTCGACTTCGTCCTGGAACAGCGCACCGTCTATGGCGACGTGCTTGATGCGCGGGTTGAGCACGGCGGCAAGATTCAGCGCCTGCACCACGTCCGGGCAGTTCTGGCACGACAGCGAGAAATAGGTCTCGAACTGGTAGTCGCCATCCAGCTGCTGCACCTGCTCGATCAGCTCGGCAGTGGCCTTGGACGGGTGACCGCCGACCTGTAGCAGTGCCAGCACCAGCGAGGTGAACTCATGGCCCATCGGCAGGCCGGCAAAGCGCAGCGAGATATCCTGGCCCGGCGTGGTCAGTGCGAACGAAGGTTTGCGCTGGTTGTCGTCACGGTGGATATCCAGGCTGATCTTGTCCGACAGCAACAGCAGATCCTCAAGCAGGTCGAGCATTTCGCGGGCCTGGGGCGTGTCGTCGATCGAGGCATCGATCTGGATCGGTCGCGTGACCCGTTCCAGGTAGGCAGTCAGCTGGGTCTTGAGCGTGGCATCCAACATGGAAAACTCCTGGGGATGGGCAAGGGGAGGTGTGGCGTCGCTGCGGCAAGGCAGGTCGCTGGGGAAGAAGGAGGTGAACCGTAGCCGGCGTTGAGGTCGGAGTGCGTGCTGGCGATGGCTGGCATGCTGGCGGGTAGCCGGCACCGGCTCAGGTTCACCTCCGGCCCGTTGCCGGGCCGTAGATACTCCAACCTGGCAATAGGTCGGAGGTAACAGTCAACTTAGATCTTGCCGACCAGGTCCAGCGACGGAGCCAGGGTCTTGGCGCCCTCCTTCCACTTGGCCGGGCAAACCTGGCCTGGATTGTTGGCCACGAACTGCGCTGCGGCCAGCTTGCGCAGCGTCTCGGTGACGTCGCGAGCGATGGAGTTGTCGTGGATTTCCAGGGTCTTGATCACGCCTTCCGGATTGATGATGAAGGTGCCACGCCGGGCCAGGCCTTCTTCTTCAATGTGTACGCCAAAAGTGCGGGTCAGCGTGTGGGTCGGGTCGCCGATCAGCGGGAACTGCGCCTTGCCCACGGCCGGGGAGGTTTCGTGCCACACCTTGTGCGAGAAGTGCGTATCGGTGGTGACGATGTACACCTCGGCACCAGCCTTCTGAAAGGCTGCATAGTTGTCGGCAGCGTCTTCCACCTCGGTCGGGCAGTTGAAGGTGAAGGCAGCCGGCATGAAGATCAGCACCGACCACTTGCCCTTCAGGCTGGCTTCGGTGACTTCGATGAAGTTGCCGTTGTGGTACGCATTCGCCTTGAACGGCTGGACCTGAGTGTTGATGAGAGACATTGAGTTTCCTCTTGCGGTGAAGGGGTGTGGGATGGAACGGCCGCTATGGTATGCAGGATTGATAGATTTCTCAAATCGATTGGTGGAATTGTATAGATAGATTTGGGCTATCAACGCTGCAGTCGGCGTCTAGCGCCAGCGTCTTCATTCCGTCGCCGATACTGGTCAGCCGATGTTGCGCATAAGTGAACAGCCTGTATGTCCGAGGATCTCACCGCCATTTCTGCCATTCCCGCCAATCAACTACTGCGGCAGGCAGCCGAGCGGATCGAACGCCGCGATGCCGAACCTTTGTTGCTACACGCACTGGGCCGCGACCGCGCCTGGTTGTTTGCCCACGGTCGCGATCCGGTGCCTCGATCGGTGGTCGAGACGTTCGAGGCACTGGTGGAGCGGCGCCAAGCCGGCGAACCGGTGGCGTACCTGACCGGGTCGCGTGGGTTCTGGACGCTGGATCTGGCGGTTTCGACCGCAACGCTGATTCCACGCGCCGATACCGAGGTGCTGGTCGAGCTTGCCCTGGAGCGTTTCGACACTCTGCCAGGTCGTCGCGCTGCCGATCTGGGCACAGGCAGCGGCGCAATTGCGCTGTCCATCGCCAGCGAGCGGCCGCAGGCGCAGGTGATCGCTACCGATGCCAGCGCTGCGGCGCTGGCCGTGGCCCGGCGCAATGCCGACAGCCACGGGTTGCGCAACGTGGAATGTCGGCTGGGCAACTGGTTTGCGCCGCTGGCCGGCGAGTATTTCAATCTAATCGCCAGCAACCCCCCGTATATCGCAACGCACGATCCACATCTGCAGCAGGGCGATCTGCGCTATGAACCAGCCAGTGCATTGGCCTCGGGCACGGATGGATTGGAAGACATCCGCCTGATCGTGGCCGAGGCGCCTGCGCATCTGCTACCGGGAGCCTGGCTGCTGCTCGAACACGGTTGGGACCAGGGCGCAGCGGTGGTCGAGCTATTGCTGGCGCGCGGTTTCGATGCGGTGGCCACGCATCAGGATCTGGAACAGCGCGATCGGGTGAGCTTGGCGCGGTGGTCGCACGCAACGGATTGAGCATTCGCTATCCGGCCTTCGGCTGACGCGGCCGGCCGGCCCGTGCTCACGATGGCTGCCGATACAATGCGCAATTTCCGGCAGGACCGACCCATGCGCACGCTCTATCCCGAGATCACGCCGTACGACCACGGCACGCTCCAGGTCGACGACCGCCACACCCTGTATTTCGAGCAATGCGGCAATCCGCAGGGTAAGCCGGTGGTCCTGCTGCACGGCGGCCCCGGCGGCGGCTGCAATAACAAGATGCGTCGCTTCCACGACCCGGCCAGGTACCGCATCGTGCTGTTCGATCAGCGCGGCGCGGGCCGCTCCACCCCGCATGCCGATCTGGTGGACAACACCACCTGGGATCTGGTCGCCGATATCGAACGGCTGCGTGCGCATCTGGGCATCGGGCGCTGGCAAGTCTTCGGCGGCAGTTGGGGCTCGACGCTGGCGTTGGCCTATGCGCAGACCCATCCGCAACAGGTCACCGAGCTGGTGCTGCGCGGCATCTTCCTGCTGCGTCGCTTCGAACTGGAATGGTTCTACCAGGAAGGCGCCAGCCGCTTGTTCCCGGATGCCTGGGAGCATTATGTCAATGCGATTCCGCCAGTGGAGCGCGCCGATCTGATCTCCGCGTTCCATCGCCGCCTGACCAGCGACGACCAAGCCACGCGGCTGGTTGCGGCCAAGGCGTGGAGCGTGTGGGAAGGCGCCACCAGCTTCCTGCATGTGGACGACGATTTCGTCACCGGGCATGAGCACGCGCACTTCGCATTGGCGTTCGCGCGCATCGAAAACCACTACTTCGTCAACGGCGGTTTTTTCGACGTCGAAGATCAGCTGCTGCGCGACGCGCACCGCATCGCCGACATCCCCGGCGTGATCGTGCACGGCCGCTACGATGTGGTGTGCCCGCTGCAAAGCGCATGGGATCTGCACAAGGTGTGGCCGAAGTCGACACTGCAGATCAGCCCGGCATCCGGCCATTCGGGCTTCGAGCCGGAAAACGTCGATGCGCTGGTGCGTGCGACCGATGGGTTTGCCTGAGTTTCGGCATGTTTGTCCAGTCTGAAGAGATACAAGAATTTGGTGCAAAGACTCTACGGGAGGCCGTTCGCGACCTCCAATTCATAGGCAAGCAAATCGCACAATTTGAGAAGTTAAGCTTCAAACAATTGACGTCGCACATGCGTAGCTGCAAAGCAGATATGTGGTGTGAGCTTGAGCATCCGAACAAAGGAAACCCAATAGTTTGTGGGGCAGCTGCATGGGCGAAATTCACGCATTTGGTTGATTTGATTTGTAGTGAGCGCCCCGAGTTCGCAAGAAGAGTTGGTCGTCCAGCTCTGCATAAGGCTATTAAAAGAGGTTATGTCAGTCTAGTGCTTGATCTCGGAAAGCCTATAAGTAACTTGCTTGCAAAAGAGCTTCTTGAATTTGCTTGTGGTGAGGCAGGAAAATCCATAAGAGATAGTGAGCACAGCATCCCTTGCGATCTTTTTGCCGCGGGTTTTGTTGAAAAATTTCAGGTTGGCCCCGTTGAGTTCATGCGTAGACAGCTTTTTTTTCGAGAGCGTAAGATTTCGCTCAAAAGCGGGATTGATGCAGGTGTTCGTGAGGGTCTTATAAAAAAAGATGAGTGGGTAGCTAAAGGCTACTCGCCTGATCAGATGAAGGATGAGGCCGAATTCCGCGCGTATGGTCGAGCTATGTATGCTAAAGCTATAAGAATTTACCGAGGCTATCGTTGGGTGGGTTGCGTAAAAATTCATCATCACGTGGATGATGTCGCCGAGCAGCTGGCTATTCGTATTGTTAACTTGGCGATTCATGTGCTCCGACTAGTGATTGGGGCTGGTGTGACATCTGGTTTGGGGGTGGCTTGGTCTCCCACTACGCCTCATCGTGATGCTAATTTATGGTTTGATTCCAATGGATACATGAGAGTTAAGCTTTCAATTCGCGTGAAAGGTGTGGTTGCGCTCATGGACTGGGAGGAGGTTCTTAGACCGCCATTCTTGCCTTACTTGACCAGCTTTGGCTCAAGCTTATTCGCGTTGGCTGAAGGGCGGGATGTTTCTCATATCCAGCAGCGGTTAATCGATTCGGTTACTTGGTTTGGTGATGCTTCAACTGATATGGAGTCAGCTGCGAAGATTGTTAAATATGTCTCCGCTATTGAGCGTGTCATAATTGCTGGCCGCCAAGCGGGTACGCGAGTGACATTTATGAAGCGTTTGCAAGCTTTATATGAAGGGTTTGAATGTGACGGTTCATCTAATATAGGTGATCGGGCAAGTCGTTTATATGCTGCACGTTCTGCCATTCTGCATGGTGAGATTTCTCATAGAGATGCTGGTTTAAAGAGGGTAGCGGAGGAGGCTGAAGATATCGCGAGATTGTGTTTGCACTGTATCTCTCATCTCTATCCGATGCTTCTTTGCTGCTATGGGAATATTTCTTCCGAACTTCTTGAAAAGCTTCTAAGCAAAGTGCAGGTCGATGGAGTTGAATGGATTGTGAGTGAGTATGAGAGGAAACTGCTGAAAATTCGTTAGGTACATTCTTTGCTATAAACGTATTTGCTTGTCTTCTGAAAGCTAGCCAGCTGCGGTAAAATGCGCGCTAACCGCTGTGCCCACGCCTGTTGCCCGGCGGCATCGGCAATCAGATCCTGGCGCAGTTCCAGTTCCACATGCAGTAACCCGCGGCCTTCGCCATAGACCGGTATCGCGTAGTCGGTGGTATCGCTGACCGCATACGGCTGGTTGTCGCCGACTACCAGCTCCGGTTCGGCGCGCAGGGCCTGCAACAGGCGATGCGCCAGCCGCGTGTCGCGGTTGTACAGCACGCCTGCGTGCCAGGGCCGCGCGGTGCCAGCCATGATCGGGGTGAAGCTATGCATCGAGACCAGTAGTGTCGGTCGATCGCTCTGTGCACGTGCATCGAGTTCTGCCGAGATGCGTGCGTGGTACGGCGCAAAGATCTCGTTGATACGCTGCTGCCGATCGGTGAGCGTCAATTTCAGGTTGCCGGGAATCGGCGTGCCGTCGCTGATTTCCGGCATCAGGCTGGCGGCGCCATGCGGGCGGTTGCAGTCGATCACCAGGCGCGAATAAGTCTGAGTGATGGCGGTTGCATCCAGCGCATCGGCCAATAAGCGGGTGACTTCGGCGATGCCGATATCCCAGCCAATATGGCGGTCCAGTTCGTGCTGCGGCAAACCAAGATTGCTCAGCCGCGCCGGCACGCGTTGGCCGGCGTGGTCGGCGATCAACAGCCACGGTGATGCGGCCTGTGCGTTGTGCACCCTGAACGGTACGGGATCTTCGGCGCCGAGCAGGTGATAGGTGGTCGCTTCAGCCACGCGGGGTACCGTCCAGTGCGTGATCGACCAGATACAGGCCGGCCCACAGCTTGGGGTCCATCTGATAGCCCTCGGCAATCTTCTGCACCAGCCAGGCGCCGACCTGCGCGCGCGGGATTTCGTGCACTGTGATGTCTTCGCTGGCATCGCCGCCGCCTTCGCCGGCCTTGCGCAAGCCGGTGGCGCGCACGAAGGCGATCTTCTCGCTGCTGGCGCCGGCCGAGGTGGGGCCGATCATCAGCACTTCGGCGTGCTCGGCGGTCCAGCCGGTCTCTTCTTCCAGTTCGCGAATGGCCGACAGTTCGATCGATTCATCGGCATGCACATCGCCGACCAGGCCGGCCGGCATTTCGATGGTGCGCGCCTGCAACGGCACACGGAACTGTTCGACAAACAACATCGCATCGTCCGGCGTTACCGCCACGATGATCGCGGCCAGGCCCCCGGCATGCACGCGCTCGGAATATTCCCAAGTTCCGCGCACGACCATGCGCTGATATTTGCCTTCGTAAACCACGGTGGGTGGGGTGTCGTGTCGGTTCATGGGTGCAGACCTTGTTCCAGGGAAACGGGAGGGAGCGGTGCGGGCGCGCCTGCGCTCGCGTCCAGCAGCCGGCGCCGCGTGAGCGGCCCCAAGCGCAGGCTCTCGCACAACCCGGTCAGCATGTCCGGGTCTGCTTGCGCTCGCGTGAAACCCGCGTTGGTCAGCGCCAACGGCGCGTCAAGTGCGATGGTGGTGAGCTGGCGCCACAGCAACGCGTGTTCGCGTTGTTCGCGCAATCGCACTGCCATTTGCGCAGCGCCACGCAGGCGCAGGAACGGGATTTCGTCGATACGCTCCAGCAGCGCATCCAGGCTGCCGAAATGCGACAGCAAGACTGCGGCCGATTTGGCGCCGATGCCGGTGACGCCTGGAATGTTGTCGATCGCATCGCCGCATAGCGCCAGGTAGTCGGCGATCTGGTGCGCGTGCACGCCGTGCCGCGCCTTGACCCCCTCTATGCCCCACCGCACGTTGCGCGCGTAATCCCATTGCTCGTCGTGTTCGAACAACAACTGCGACAGATCCTTGTCGGCCGATACGATCACACCACGCAAGCCGTGCGTGCGCATGCTGTGCAAGGCGCTGCCGATCAGATCGTCGGCCTCGTAATCGCGGTGGGCGAGCACGCTCAATCCGAGTGCTGCGCATAGCGCTTTGCAGTGCGCGAACTGACGGCGCAACGCATCCGGCGCGGGAGTGCGATTGCCTTTGTAAGCCGGGTAGATTGCATGACGAAAGCAGCTGTCCAGCGCCTCGTCGAAGGCAATCGTGATGTGCGCGGGGCGCTCGCGTTCGAGCAGGTCGAGCAGAAAGCGCGCAAAGCCGTGCACCGCATTGGTCGGCCAGCCTTGCGCGTCGTGAAATTCGTCCGGGATGGAATGCCAGGCACGGAACACATACAGGCTGGCATCGACCAGATATAGCGGGGTCGGGCGCTGGATCGCAAGCGGCGCACCTTCGAGCATGGTGGTGTGCGTGGTCACGGGGTCCAGTCGCGCAGCAGCGCACGCGGATCCGGGCGCTCGCGCTCGGGCACCTGCATGCGGGGCGTGCCGATATGGATGAAGCCAGCGATGCGCTCGTTTTTCTGCAGACCCAGATAGCCGGTCACTGCCGGGTCGTAAGCCACCCAGGCACTCAGCCACTGCGCGCCGAAGCCCTGCGCCTGCGCGGCCTGCAGCAGCGCAAAACACACGCAGCCGGCGGTGAGTAGTTGTTCCTGCTCGGGCACCTTGTGTTCGGGGCGCAGCGAGGCGATCACCACGATCACCAGTGGCGCATCATTGAAGCGTCCGCGCTCTTTTGCGATCGCTGCGGCTGATGCCAGCGGGTCGGTAGCCTGGGTGCGCTCAGCCAGGAAATCGCCCAATGCCTGGCGCGCGTCCCCGCTGATACGCAGGAAGCGGAACGGCGCCAGCTTGCCGTGGTCGGGCACGCGCACCGCCGAGGTGAGCATGCGCAGTAGGGTGTCTTCATCCGGCCCGGGCTCGCCAAGTTGTTTGGAGGGGACCGAGCGGCGGGCGTCCAGCGCCTGGAGCGAATACGGTGAGTGCATAATTTCCGAGTCGGAGCAACGAAACGACAATTATAGACGGGCCCTTCCCAACGCCCGCCGCATCATTGGCCGGCCAGGCGACATCTGCCATCTGCGATTGACCTCCCGTGCGCGCTCTGAGCGTTTCGATCGCATCACTGCAGATTTGTCCCGGGTCATGGCGATCGGCACCCGCCTGCGTTTCTTCGACCGCAAGGGCGGCGTGCAACCCGGCAAGCTGTCCAGGATCAGCCCGATTTCCGCGCGGCGGACGTTCCTTACGCATCAGGCGGTTGTGCGTGTCTTCGCTGGAGGAGCTGGCGATCATGCTCTGGCTGGATCGGCCGCATCTGCATCGCGAAGACGACACTTTCTTATAGGCGGCATGCCAGTTGTGGTCGACGGCCTGGACTTGCCCGCCAAGCTGAATTCTTAACCCCCGCAGGCCTATGACGTGCGTTGGCAAACCCACCGCGGCGTTGCAAGCTATGATGGCGGCCTGACACGCAAACCCAGGGCGGTCACGGTTTAAGGGATGAATTCGTCACACTTAACCAACAAGCGAAAAAACTACCATGCGAGGGCGGAATGTCGGGCCGTGTCTGTTTTTCCTCCTTATGAAAATTTTTACGCCTGCAGAGGCAGGGAGCCTTTGCGCATGACTTTTCAGCCCAGTGCGTCTGGACACCCGGGCCGTGACCAGCACTTGCTCGAACAGGCGTACGACGTGTTTATACCCGCGCTCGTGCAGGTATTTGCAGCTGCAGTCGCACATTTCGATGATGTGCTGTTCGACCGTGCCGAATCCGCTGGCGCGTCTCAGTTGCTGTTTCTCGATGGCATGCGCGAATTGCGCCGCAAGCACGACGATGTCGCCACGCAGTTTCGCCAGCAGCTGGAAGACGGCTGGCAGGCACTGGTGCTGGGCATGCCATTGTCTGCTGAAGTGGTATTGGCCGGCGAAATTGGCACCCGCCCACTGAGTCTGGTACCCGAACGCGTGCTCGAATCTCGGCTGGCGGTGCGTCATCTGGCCACCGTGCTGCTGCGCGACTTCAAGCAGGTGCTGGCGCGCGTCGACCGCCGCCTGGGCTGGATCGCCGGTGGTCTGGAATTGACGGCCGATACCAATCCGGTCGGCCCGGAAAATTTGGGTGCGGCGATCCACGAAGCCTTCGCCACCTGCGACTTGGCGCCGGAAGTACGCCTAGTGCTGATCAAGCTGTGCGAGCGCGACCTGGCCGAACCGATCGGCAGGTTGTATGCGCGCTTGGACGAGACCTTGGCCAAGGCCGGGGTGATGCCGGAAATTTCGCAGGCCAAACGTACGCCGCAGCGCATTCAACCGCGTGGCGAAATGCCGGAAGAACGCGCGCAGGCCGATGGCCAGGGGGCGCACGCCGATATGGGTGGCAACGATCAAAACGATCGAAATGCGCCGGCCTGGGCCAACCGTTTTCTGGACCGCTGGGCGCATAGCCGTGGCCGCATGCAGGCGGCGACCAAACGGGGTCACGGCGACGGCAGCAGTGCTGACGGCATGGACGGCGACGGCGCTCATCCTGGAGACAGTCAGGGCATGCTGCTCGAAGCGCTGCATGAGCTGCTGCAGCAGACCCGCAGCGTGCGCGACAACGCCGCCTCTGCGGCGACAGTTGCAGTGGGTCAGCAACGCCCGTTGAGCCAGCGCGAAATGATGTCGGTACTGTCCCTGCTGCAGGCCACGCCAAGCACGACGCTGCAGACGGCGATCGGCGACGACAACAAGTCGCTTGCGCGGCGGCTGAAGAACGAGATGCTGTCCAGCGCCACGCGACTAGGCGTGGATCCGGCCAGCGCGCGGCTGGATCCGATGGACGAGGATGCGATCGATCTGGTCGGCATGCTGTTCGACGTGATGCTGGACGAACGCGATCTGGAAAACCGTTCGCGCGAGACGATCGGCCGTTTGGTGGTGCCGTTCGTCAAGGTCGCGCTACTGGATCGCACGATGTTCGTGCAGAAAACCCATCCGGCGCGACGGCTGCTTAATGCGTTGGCCGAGGCCTGCGAAGGCAATAACGGCAACAGCGCGACCGAGCGCGTGCTGATGGGCAAGGTCGAAGAAATCGTCGACCGCCTGGTGGCCGAGTTCAACGAAAACCTGGCGATCTTCCAGACCCTGGAAGAAGAGTTCCACGACTTCCTGTCGCAGCACCGGCGCCGGGTGGAAATTGCCGAGCGTCGTGCCACCGAGACCCAGCGTGGTCAGGAAAAACTCGAGCTGGCGCGCAGCCGCGCGCTGTCCGAACTGGAGCAGCGTGTGCTGGCCAGCGCACCCTTGCCCAAGGCAGTGGAAGATTTCCTGCGCCAACCGTGGTTGCACTATCTGACCATGGCGATCCTGCGCGATGGTGACGAAGGTCCGGGCATCGTCGAGGCGCTGACCCTGGCCGATGGCGTGCTAGAAGAACTGGCCCAAGCGCGTCGCCACAGCATCGGCAGGCCGTGGCTGCAGGTCTGGCGGCCGGCGCTGCATCGTGTGTTTGCCAGCGTCGGTTTGCATGACGATGCGGTGGTGGTAGCGATCGGTGCGCTGCACGACACTTTGCAAGCGATCGCCGAGGCGCGCCCGGAACTGGAAAAGTCGTTGCCGGAACTGCCGCAGGTCAACCTTCCGCCGCCTGCTGCCAAAAGCGTCGGCGTGGTGCTCGGAGCCGAAGCGGTGGCGCAGGGCGTCGACAGTGCCGACGCCGAGCGTTTCCGCGCGATGGATATCGGCACCTGGCTGGATTTTGTCGACAAGGACGGCAAGGTGCAGGCCGGCAAACTGTCGTGGGTGAGCCCGATTTCGCAGCGTCTGTTGTTCGTCGACCGCCGCGGCGTGCGCTTCTGCGTCGCCTCGCCGGAAGAGCTGGCAGTGATGGTGCGGTTGGGCCGTTTGCGCGAGCACATCAACGATGGCGCTTTCGATAGCGCGATGCAGGGCGTGATCGATCGGCTGGATCCGCTGCACAACAGCACGGTGCACTGAACGCGATGCGACCAACAACTGGGCCGCCATGAGGCGGCGCAGTTGTTGAACACTCCTCGACTGATCTTGGAGACGCGCGGGGTAACCGATAGGTCGCGACGAGCGAGGGTGCGTCGTCGTTAGAAAGGCATTCCTGGCTACAGTTTCTGCCTGAGGTAGGCCGTGTTCGGCGCCAACGGCCGACGCTGCGTTTGCCGCTTGGCCAGTAGCGATGGTCGCGGCAACCATGCTGAGTTCTAGCGTTTCAAACCGACGCCGGGCCAAAGAACCGCATCGCCCGATACGTTTTCCGGCCAGCTGATGCAGCTAGATTTCGAACGCTGCAAAAGCGCCCGGCGCGATCCCGGACGCGCGGAACTGGCACTGTGCATTGTCGGACAATTCCAACAATGTGGCGATCAGCACGCAGCTCACTGCTACAGAACACACGTTCAACGCGGCGCGCGCACTTAATCGTCCACCGGCGGATGCTCGTGCAACCAGATACTGCGCTCGGCCGGGGTCATCTTCTGCCAGCGGTGTTGCAGCTCATTACGTTGTTGTTGGTTGAGCGTGCGCATGTGCTCGAACAATGCTTTGGCTTCGCGACGCTGGTCGGGGCGCATGTTGCGGAAGCGGTCCATTCCGGCCTCGGCTTGCATGCGCTGATCCGGAGTCATGTCCAGCCAGCGGCTGGCGTGCCGGTACATGCGCGGGCGTTCTTCGGGCACGTCGTTCCAGCGTTCGCGCAGCGCATCGATCAGCACCTGGCGCTGTTGCTGGGTCAGCCGGTCCCATTCGGGCATCGGCGTTTCGTTGCGCGGGACCGGGCCGTCCGATGGCGGTGGCACCGGAGGTCCCGGCGGGTGGTCTTGCGCCAACAACGACGCGCAGGGCCCGGCGCACATAAACAGCGTCAATAGCAGGCGGGTGATGCGGGTCATCGTGCTTAATCCATGGCCAGGGTAGTGTCGGACCCGAGCCAGACGTATAGGTCCGGGTTCTGGGTCAGCATGTCGTCGGTATCGGCGGTGGCGTTGCTGCTGGCGATCGCCTGGAGCGGTGTGGTGCCCGACGGTGCCGTTTCGCTTGGGCGCAGCTGCAGGCCGATGCCGATCGCCAGCAACCCCGAACATGCGGTCGCCAGCAACCAGTTGCCGCGCCGTGCGCGCATGGTTGCCGAGGCATGGCGTGCCTGACGCAGGCGCGCCAATGTTTGCGGCGGCAGGCTGGCAAGCGCGGTGGCATGCAGTTGACGCAGGTGCGCATCCAATTGGGCCGGATCATGGGAGCGGTTCACAGGAAATCCTCGAACTGTTTTTGCAACGCGTCGCGCGCGCGCGACAGGTGAGTCTTGACCGAGCCTTCCGCGCAGCCCATCGCCTTGGCGGTGGTGGCCACATCCAAGCCTTCGAGCACACGCAGTGTGAATGCTTCGCGCTGGCGGGCGGGCAGGCTGCGCAGAGCTTCAACCAAGCGCAGGTAGGCTTGTTGATGCTGTTGTTCGTCGACCGGCCCGGTGCCGGGGTCGGCCCATTCGATGGTGCCTTCGTCATCGGAACGCTCGGCCGGTGCCCAGAACTTCAGACGAAACGTACGCCGCCGCTGCAGATCGACGATGCGGCTGCGCAGGATGCTCCAGAACAGCGGCGTCCATTCCTCAGCCGGCCGCTCGCGATAGCCGAGCAGGCGCACCATGGCGTCCTGCACTGCATCCAGTGCGTCTTCGCGGTGACGCAAACCGGCCTCTGCAAAACGGAACGCACGCGGACCAATGCCGGCCAGAAAGGCGTCCAGCGAAACCGGTGCGGCGGCGGCCGGTGCAGAGAGCTGCGGATCCGAAGGGGTTCCCACCAGCACAGGGTAGCTTCCGTGGAAACGATACGACGTCAACGGGCGAGCGACGATTCGGTTGACACGCGCCAGCGCGCGCACGGCGTGGGTGTGATCGGCGGGCCGCACGGCCAGTAGAGCGAAAGACGATGAGCGAAAGGTTCCGTAGCGCTGTACATCTATACGACTCGATTGCCGACATGGACGACATCGATCCCGAATGCGCCAGCACCGATGTGTCGCTGGTGATCGGCGCCAAGGATGTGGTCAACCCGGTCGCAAAGACCGACCCGGCCAGTCCGATCTAGGGCATGCCGATCCTAGAGGTGGTCAACCCGAAGAACACGGTGGTGACCAGCTGGCGCTCGGTGTTTGGCGCGCTAGCGGTCCGCTCTTTGATATTGCCGCGCCAGCGGAACGAAAATCCAAAAATGACGTTGCTACGCAGTTGCGTGCTACGTCATGGTCGAAGGATCACTGCGCTTGCGTATTGCCAGAAAACGCACCTGACTCAGCGTGCTGCCCACCACGCCAGCAACAGCGCGGCGGCATAACACAGCAGGTCGAAGCCGTTGTTGGCCAGTTGCAGCAGGGTCCAGGCCAGGCCGGTGCCCATCTTCTGCGCTGAGCTCGATAGGTCCAGGCCAAGTGATCCACCCAGTTGCGCCGAGGCGATGCCCCAGTTGGCGCCGACGATGATCAGCGCCGTCGCCGCGAGGGCGACGCCGATGCGCAACGGGCCGGCTGCCAGTGTGCCCAGGCGCAGCATCCAGACGATTTCCAGCGCCGCCAGCACGGCCATCCAGCCGGCCTGATTGCCAAGGGTGAGGGCGATGAGTATCCAGGCGATGAGGGCGGTGACGCATCCCAGCAGCAGGAGCGGGGGCCAGAGCCAGTGGGTGGTTCTGGCGGACGCGGAGGTGGGCGGCATTGGAGCTCCTGACAGTGCGCACATGATAGAACGCGTGCTGCCCTTTGCGATGCACTGCGTCTTCAGACGACATGCAGTAGATGGAATGCGGCATCGTCACAGGCTCGGTGTTGAGGCCGCCGCCGCGGCGGTCGGCTAGAATGGCCGACTTGCGCGCGTCCGGCGCGGCCCCATATCCACCCCCATGTACTCCCGTAGCAGCGAACCTGTCCAGTTCGAACGCGATTGCGATGCCGTCATGGTGCCGCAGGGCGATTCGGTGACCCTGCCCGCAGGCAGTTACGGCTATATCACTCAAGCGCTGGGTGGCAGCTACACCGTTTTTGTGGAAGGCAATCTGTTCCGCATTGCCGGCAAGGATGGCGATGCGATCGGCAAAGAGCCGCCGCCTGGGCTGGAACTGCCCGCCAACGCCGGCGACGAGGAAGTCGAAGCCCTGGTGTGGCAGCAACTACGCACCTGCTTCGACCCGGAAATCCCGTTCAATATCGTCGATCTGGGCCTAGTCTACGAGGCGGTGGTCAGCCATCGGGCGGAAGACGATCAACGCAGGGTGGAGGTCAAGATGACGCTGACCGCGCCCGGTTGCGGCATGGGCGAGATCCTGGTCGATGACGTGCGCAGCAAGGTGGAGATGATCCCGACGATTGCCGAAGCCGACGTCGAGCTGGTCTTCGACCCGCCTTGGGGCCGGCATATGATGTCCGAGGCAGCCCGTCTTGAGACCGGTATGCTCTGATCGTCAGGCGCCATGTCGAAGAGGTGGCGCCGCGCCCTTTCGCCCGCCCTATAGGAATCTTCCGGTGTCCGTGTCCTTCGCTTCCACCCGTTCTTCGTCGCCGCGCAGTGCCGACGAACTGTCCGTAATCCTGGCCTCGCCCGGTTTCGGGCTGCATTTCACCGACCATATGGTCGCCATTGCCTGGAACAACGAGCAGGGCTGGCACGACGCGCAAGTGCGCGCGTATGGCCCTTTGCAGCTGGATCCGGCCGCCTCGGTGCTGCATTACGGCCAGGAAATCTTCGAAGGCATCAAGGCCTACCGGCATGCGGACGGTTCGATCTGGACCTTCCGCCCGCAGGCCAACGGCGAGCGTCTGCAGCGTTCGGCGCGCCGTCTGGTGTTGCCGGAATTGCCGGTCGATCTGTTCGTCGAATCGCTGCGCCAATTGGTGGCGATGGATGCGAGCTGGGTGCCGTCGGCGCCGGAGACCAGCCTGTATTTCCGCCCCTTCATGATCGCTGACGAGGCGTTTTTGGGCGTGCGTGCTGCGCACAAGGCTGCGTACTACGTGATCGCCAGCCCTGCCGGCCCGTACTTCGCCAATGGCGTGGCGCCGGTGTCGATCTGGCTGTCCACCGACTACGCGCGTGCGGCGAAGGGTGGCACCGGTGCCGCCAAGTGCGGTGGCAACTACGCCGCCTCGCTGCTGCCGCAGCAACAAGCCCATGCGCAGGATTGTTCGCAGGTGTTGTTCCTGGACCCGGTGGAAGGCAAGTACATCGAAGAATTGGGCGGTATGAATGTGTTCCTGGTCTATAACGACGGCAGTCTGGTGACGCCGGAACTGTCAGGCAGCATCCTGGAAGGCATCACCCGCGACAGCATCCTTCAGTTGGCCCGCGACCGCGGTATGCGCGTAGTCGAGCGCAAGATCGCCATCGACGAGTGGAAGCAGGGCGTGGCCTCGGGTGAGATCACCGAGGTGTTCGCCTGCGGCACTGCGGCGGTGATCACTCCGATCGGTGAGTTGAAGGGCGATGGCTTTGCAGTGGGCCATCTGCCGGCGCCGGCTGGCGATGTGACCATGTCGCTACGTCAGGAACTGACCGACATCCAGTACGGACGTGTCCCGGACCGTCATGGATGGCTGGTGCGCCTGTTCTGAGAGCCTGTTCACGATCTTTTGAGTAGAAGCGCCAAGAAGGCCAGATGGATGAACTGCAAGCTGGTGTTGAGTTTGCGCTCGCAGTTCTTCCACAGCCTTCGGTTTTTCTCCAGCCAGGCAAAACTGCGCTCGACGATCCAGCGCTTGGGCATGACCTTGAAGGTGTGCAGTTCGCTGCGCTTGGCAATCTGCACCGTGAGCTGCTCGCCTAGAATCTCTCGTACGCCTTCGGCAAACGGTACTCCGGTGTAACCACTGTCGCACAGCAGGCTTTGTACATGCGTCAAGTTTGACTGACAGCGCTCCAGCGCCTGCAGCGCACCTTTGCGGTCGGTCACCTCCGCCGTCGTCACCGCGATGGCATGGGGCAACCCCTGGGTATCAACAGCGATATGCCGCTTGATGCCCGACACCTTTTTGCCCGCGTCATATCCCTTTTGCCCGGCTGTGTCCGTGTTCTTGACGCTCTGCGCGTCCACGATCAAGAACCTGCTGAAGATGTTGCGCTCCTGTTTCTGGCGGGCCACGCCAACCTGATTTTTTGAGCGCCCGCTCCAGCAGGCTCACTCCTTCATCGTCGCACTCGCCCCACTTGGCAAAGTACGCGTGCACGGTCCGCCACTTCGGAAAGTCGCTGGGTAGCGCTCGCCATTGGCAACCGGTTCGCAGCACGTACAACACTGCGCACCACACCTCATACATATCCACTCGGCGTGGCTTGGTGCGCTTGCGCGCTTGTTCCAGGATCGGGAGGATGTGTTCGAAACGCTCCCGGCTCATGTCGCTCGGATAGGTTTTTTGGCGCATCCGCAGAGTCTGCACCAATCAGGAAAGATCGTGAACAGGTTCTGAGTCAACGCCACCGCTTCAAAAACAGGCCTCTGCGCGCTAGCGCGGGGGTTTTTTTTGGCCTGCGACGCAGCATGCAAGCGATGGCGCCGTCAAAAAAAGCGGAGGAAGCAGAAAAGCGGAGGAAGCAGGTTGAACGGACCAGTGGTGCGTCAAAAAAACTTAAAATATAAAGTTTAAAAAGACAAAAAATATTATTGTTCATTCTGGTTTTAGTGGACTAGGTTCGATGGACGGATCGATAACAAGGGATTGATCCGGGGACCTCAATGCCGAACGAGTCTTTCCGCAGGCGTCCTCGCGCGCCCACCGTGCTGAGCGTGACCGCGCTTACCTCCCTACTGCTGGCGATTGCGGCCTTCGCTGGCGAGGTCTATCTGGATGGTCTTGCCACCGCCCCGGCCCCCAAAAATTCATCGTGACCTACAAGGACGGCAGAACTGCACTGTCCAATCCCACCATGCTGACCGGCTCTCTCAGCGCCGCCGCGCGAAGGCCGGCAAGCCGCTGGGCTTGAGCTCGGTGCGCCGCGTGGCACTGGGGCCTGAGCTGGTCGAGGCCGACCGCGCGCAGGATCGCGCCGAAGCCGAAACCCTGATGCGCCAAATGGCAGCCGACCCAACCTGCAGAACATGGAAGTCGACCAGATCCTACACGGCACCCTGAGCCCAACGACACTCGCCTGTCCGAGCAGTGGGGCTTTGGCACCACCAACGCCGGCCTCAATATCCGCCCGGCCTGGGACAAGGCCACCGGTACCGGCGTGGTCGTTGCGGTGATCGATACCGGCATCACCAGCCATCCGGACCTCAACGTCAACATTCTGGCCGGCTACGACTTCATCAGCGACGCCGCAACCGCGCGCGATGGCAATGGCCGCGACGGCGATCCGGCCGACGACGGCGACTGGCATTCGGACAGCGGCTGCGCCGTGTCGATTCCAACTGACATGGCACCCATATGGCCGACACCGCGTTCAATGCCAAGGTCGTTCCGGTCCGTGTACTGGGCCGCTGCGGCGGTGCGTTGTCGGACATCTCCGATGCCGTCGTATAGGCGTCCGACGTCCGGCGGCAGCTGCCTTCCCGCCAACGCCAATCCGGCCGAAGTGATCAACATGCCGCGCGGCGGCGGCACCTGTTCGGCCACCATGCAGACTGCGATCAACAGTGCGGTCTCGCGTGGTACCACGGTGGTGGTGGTGGCGGCCGGCGACAGCTCCACCAACGTCTCCGGCGCGCTGCCGGCCAACTGCGCCAACGTGATCGCGGTGGCGGCCACCACCTCGGCCGGCGCCAAGGTCAGCTATTCCAACTTCGGCGCCGGCATCGACATCTGCGGCGCAGGCTCGGCGATCCTATCCACGCGCAACAGCGGCACCACCACGCCGGGGACTGCCAATTACGCTTGGTACAACGGCACCCCGATGGCGGCCCCGCATGTGGCCAGGGTGGTCGCGCTAGTGCAGTCGGCAGCAACCCGTCCGCTGACGCTGCGCAGATCTGCGTGATGCGGTTTGCCGCGTCACGCCCGCTAATACTCAGTGCGCCGTTTCGGCGGGGCAGTGTCGTTTCAGGCAAGGAAAGGCGATGTGCGGCGTGCCAGGCCGGGCAATAACTTCGGTGCAGCCACGGCGGCAACCGCCTATCTGTCCGACTGCCATCCTTAACGAACGCGGTGGCACGCCACGCGTTGCTCCCGATCCCTGCTCAGCTTCGCACGTGCCCTGTCGATAACGTTGCAGGTGGGAAGCCACGCCAGCCGGCGTGCCTCATCGCAACTGGGGCTATATCCCGCCTTTGGTTGCAGACCGACATCCTTGGGGAGGGATTCAATGCGCCATGTATGGTTCTACGGTTTGAGTCATATTGCACTGGCCAGTGCACTGCTGTGCGGCACTGCACCTGCATTCGCTGGCGACGTCAGCCTGCAGGGGCTGGGGTCGGCATCGACTCACCAACGTTTCATCGTCAGCTATAA
The DNA here is from genome assembly GCF_900183975.1 of Xanthomonas fragariae. Taxonomy (NCBI): domain Bacteria; kingdom Pseudomonadati; phylum Pseudomonadota; class Gammaproteobacteria; order Lysobacterales; family Lysobacteraceae; genus Xanthomonas; species Xanthomonas fragariae. The sequence continues at coordinate 3,177,970 of NZ_LT853882.1, read as the reverse complement.
GGACAGCACCGCCAGCAACCAGGGCAGACGTCTGAGTGGCTCTCTGCGCGAGATCGCTAGCGCGGTGACGGCGCGGAGCGGGCGTGCCCTCGGGTTGTCGGCATCGCGTTGGCTCGGGGTCGGGCCGCAATTGCTGGTGGCCGACCGCGCGTTGGACCGGGTCGATGCGGAAACCCTGATGCGCCGGCTGGCGGCCGACCCGTCGGTCAAGCGGGTGGAAGTGGACATGGTGCTGCAGCCGACGCTGGTGCCCAACGACACCCGCCTGTCCGAGCAGTGGGCGCTGGGCACGACCGCCGCCGGCATCAACGTGCGGCCGGCTTGGGACAAGGCGACCGGCAAGGGTGTGGTGGTGGCGGTAATCGATACCGGCGTCACTGTGCATCCGGAGCTGTCAGCCAATGTGCTGCCCGGTTACGACTTCATTAGCGATGCCTTCATCGCCCACGATGGAACTGCTCGCGATAGCGATGCAGCCGATGTCGGCGACTCGGCCGCCGCCAATGAATGTGGCAGCGGTGCGAGCGCGTCCAATTCCAGTTGGCACGGCACACACGTGGCCGGCATCGTCGCGGCCGCAGCCAACAATGGCGCCGGCACTGCTGGGGTGGCGTTCAACGCCAAGGTGTTGCCGGTACGCGTGCTGGGCCGCTGCGGTGGTTATCTGTCCGATATTGCCGATGCGATCGTGTGGGCGTCCGGTGGCACGGTGTCCGGTGTGCCGGCCAATCCGACCCCGGCCAAGGTGATCAACCTGTCGCTGGGCGGCACCGGCACCTGTTCCACTACCTTGAGTAATGCGATCGCCAGCGCCGTGTCGCGTGGCACCAGCGTGGTGGTTGCTGCGGGCAACAGCAATGTCGACGTAGCCAACAGCGTGCCGGCCAATTGCCCGAACGTTATTGCTGTCGCGGCGACCACGTCGGCCGGCGCCAAGGCCAGCTTCTCCAACTTCGGCAAGGGCGTGGATATTGCCGCACCCGGGCAGTCGATTCTGGCGACGCTCAATAGTGGGACCGGTGCAGCGGCCAACGCGAACTATGCGGTCTACAGCGGCACCTCGATGGCGGCGCCGCATGTGGCCGGCGTAATTGCGTTGATGCAATCGGTGGCGCTCAATCCGCTCAGTGCGGCCAGCGTGGAAGCCATACTAAAGAGTAGCGCCCGCCAACTGCCGGTTGCGTGCACACAAGGCTGCGGAGCAGGGCTGCTCAACGCCGATGGCGCCGTGGCTGCAGTGATCGCCTCGACCACGTTGACCAGCAATGCAGCACGCAGTGGCCTGGTTGCAGCGGCTGGTGGCTCGCTGTATTACCAGATCAACGTGCCTGCGGGCACACGTAGCTTGCGGGTGGCGCTCAGCGGTGGCAGCGGCAACGCCGATCTGTCGCTGCGTGCCGGTGCGTTGCCGACCGAGACCGCCTACAGCTGTCGTACCGCTACGATCGGCAATGCCGACAGTTGCACGCTGAGCACGCCCGCGCCGGGTGTGTATTACGTGCGAGTGAAGGCCACGCTGGCGTTCTCGGCGGTCAATCTTGTGGCGACGTATTGAGAGACCGTTGCGTCCTGCGCGACTAGCGCAGGACGCAATCGCACGGAACTCACTCGCAAAGACTGCAAGCGCGCGCCTGCAACACCGCACCGATGCGATCGGCGGGCAGTTCCAGCAGCAGGCCGCGCTGGCCGGCGTTGATCCACAGTGATGACGCTTTAAACTTAATTATTTCGATCAGCATCGGCGTCTGCCGTTGCTGGCCAAGCGGGCTGATGCCGCCGACCTTGTAACCGGTGCGACGTTCGGCATCGGCAACGTCCATCATGCGCGCCGATTTATCGCCGCGCGCCCTGGCCAGTTTCTTCAACGACACGCGGCGGTCGCATGGGATCACCACGCACACTGCCTGGTTACCCACCCACGCCATTAACGTCTTCAGCACGGTCTGCGGTGCCAGTCCCAACGCGTGCGCAGCCTGCAAGCCTTTTGCCTCGGCATCGGCCTTGTATTCGTACGGGTGCAACACATAGGCCACGCCAGCGGCGTCCAATGCCTTGGTTGCGCGAGTGGTTTTGCTCATCGCGTCAAACCGACTCGAAGCGGTTGGCGGCGACGTTCTTGCGCACCTTTTGGGGATTCCAGATGCGCCCGTTCATGGCGATATACACGCCGGCCGGCAACGACTGCACCGCACCGACTGCGCAGCCGATATTAAATTCGGCATCCGACCCGCGAAAGCGCGCCGGGTTGAGCGCGCCGGTCATCACTATGGTCTTGTCGGCGAACGACTGCAGTACCTTGCCGGTTTCCACCATCGAATCGGTGCCGTGGGTGATCAATACATGTCGCGTTGGCTGCGCGGCGATGGTGGCGCGGATCAGCTCGCGGTCGGCATCGTTGATGTGCAGCGAGTCCTTGCGAATGATCGGGATCACCGAGAAGCGGAAGGTAACGCCCAGTTCCTGGAGGATCTGGCCGATCTGCGGGTCCCCGATCTGGTAGTCCGATTTGTCGTCGAAGTAGATCTTGTCGATCGTGCCACCGGTGGTAACGATCAGGAGGTCTTCCACTGCTGCGATCTCCTTAAAGCGCACGGTGCAGGCCGCGCGGGGGCAGTGATGATGATACGACCCCGGCGCGATGGCGCTGCAGCGCACCGTCGTCACCGCGGCGTTCGGTGCTTGCCCAAGCGCGCCGCCATGCCGGGGCCGCTTACCAACGCCACCACCAGCAGCGCGAGCAGTAATTCCAGCCAGGCCAGCGTGCTCGCATCGGGCTGACTCCAAGCCACCATCACACCATGACTGAACCAGCCCAATGCAAATACGCCTGCTCAAAAACGTGCATGCGCGCTGCGCACTGCCAGCACGCCGGTCAGCGCGGATGGCAGTGCGAACACCAGCAGCGCCGCAGTGCGGCGCGGGTCGTCGTGAAACCAGATCACGAATAACACCGTCAGCGCCAGCAGCGCGACCGTCAGCAGCCAATGCGTGGCGCGCAGGCTCACGGAATGGCTAGCCGGCGCGCTATATCGGCAACCCGGCGGCCCAGCGCGCGCGCCAGTAATGCCTCGTCCTCGCTCGGCTGCGGGTCGCCACCGGCGCCGGAGACATGGCTGGCGCCGTACGGCGTGCCGCCGCTGGTGGTATGGCTCAGCGCGGCCTCGGTAAACGGGATGCCGACGATCAGGCAGCCGTGATGCAGCAACGGCAGGTGCATCGACAACAAGGTGGATTCCTGGCCGCCGTGCATCGAAGCTGTGGAAGTGAACACGCCTGCGGGCTTACCGGCCAGGGTACCGCTGGCCCATTCGGCGCCCAGGCTGTCGAGAAAATACTTCATCGGCGCGGCCATGTTGCCAAAGCGGGTGGGGCTGCCCAGCAGAACACCGCTGCAGTCGGCCAGATCGGCGCGGTCCACATACGGCGCCCCTTCGTCCGGCACCGGCGGGGCACTGGTCTGGGTCACCGCGGCCACTGGCGGCACCGTGCGCAGGCGCGCGCTCATGCCGGGCACTTCACCGATGCCGCGCGCGATCTGTCGCGCCAGCCGCGCCACCGAACCGCCCCGGCTGTAATAGAGCACCAAAATCTCCGCCATCGCGTATCTACCCCCTGTGAGAGTTACTACAGTATCGGCCAAGCAAGCGAGTTGCTGCATGCCGCACCTGCGGCTAGGCCGTGATGACGGCGCTTCGGGTACCCTTGCGCGATGGCGCGTGTGAACAAAATCCACCAATGGAAAGAACGCCTGCGCGACCGAGCGCGGGCGGTGAGCTTCAGGCGTTTTCTTTGGCGCCGCTTTCTCGATGACAGGCTGTTCCAGGCCGCGGCCTCGCTCGCTTACACCACGGTGTTTGCGCTGGTGCCATTGGCGATTGTGGTGTTTGGCGTGTTGTCGGCGTTTCCGGCCTTCAACCAGTGGAAGGATGCGCTAACCGACTTCATCTTCAACAATTTCGTGCCTGGCGCGGCGCGCTCGGTACAGAACTATCTCAATCGCTCGCTGGAAGATCTGGGCAAATTCACCGTGGCCGGTATGGTCGCGCTGGTGGCTTCGTTGTTGATCACCCTGCACAGCATCGAACAGACCTTCAACAGCATCTGGCGCGTGGCCGCCGCACGGCCGAAGGTAACGCGCTTTTTGATCTATTGGACCGTGCTGACGCTGGGCACGATGCTGGCTGCCGCCTCGATGGCGATGGCGGCCTACGTATTCGCGTTGCCGCTGTTCCGTACCACCGAAGGCCAATGGCTGGCCGAATTGGCTTGGCGCCTGGCGCCGATGGCGGTGGAATTCGTTTGCATCGTGCTGATCTATCGCGTGGTGCCCCAGCATGCGGTGCGCCTGCGGCATGCACTGCCGGGCGCGCTGATGGCGGTGATCCTGATGGAAATCGTGAAATGGGGCTTCGGCTTCTATCTCGGCAATTTCCAGACCTATCAACGTATTTACGGCGCGCTGTCGGCATTGCCGACCCTGTTGTTATGGATCTATCTGAGTTGGGTGTCGGTGCTGCTGGGTGCGTCGTTGGCGTCGTCGATGGCGGCGTTTCGCTACCAGCCCGAAGCGATGCGTTTACCGCCGGGCTTTGAAATCTACGTGTTGCTGCGTCTGCTCGGACGTTTCCGCCAGGCGCGCATCGACGGCAACGGGCTCGACGAAGACCGCATCCTAGCGCTAGAACCGATGCTCACCGACACGCTGATGCAGGAGTTGCTGTGCGAGCTCAAACGCATCCGCCTGCTGCGTCGCGATGAGCGTGGCCAATGGCTGCTGGCGCGCGATCTGGACGTGGTGCCGCTGGCCGAACTTTACGAAAGCTGCCAACTGCGCGTGCCGATTGAAGACCGCCCGTTGCCGTGCCGCGACGACGCCTACGGCCATGCCGCCGCCGCGGCGCTGGAACAACTGCGGCAAACGCTGCGCAGCGTACTGGCGCAACCAGTCGGTGAACTTTACACCCATCTTCCCGGAGATCCTCCATGACTGTGCGTCTTGTGCGCGGCGCCTGTGCGCTGCTGTTGCCGCTGTCGTTGCTGACCGCCTGCAAGCCCACCAGCGAGGGCGCGCCCGCCGCCAGCAATGCCGCTGCGCCCGCTGCGACCACCCAGGCGCCGGACAGGTCGGCTGCGGCCGCCAACCCGGCAACTGCGCCCAACGTCTCGGTAGTACAGCAGACCGCCGAAATGCCGAAGCTCTCGCTGCCGACCCTGACCGGCGAGACCTACGACCTGGCCGCACATCGCGGCAAGTGGGTCGTAGTCAATTTCTGGGCAACCTGGTGCGCGCCATGCCTGAAAGAGATGCCCGAGCTGTCGGCGCTGCACACCATGCGCGACACCGTCGAAGTGGTGGGCCTGGCCTACGAAGACATCACCAGCGCCGACATGCAGACCTTCCTGAAAGACCACCCGGTGTCGTATCCCATCGCGATTCTCGACCCGTACCAGCCGCCGCAAGACTTCGCCACGCCGCGTGGCCTGCCGATGACCTATCTGATCGGCCCCGACGGCAAGATCGCCAAACAATTTCTCGGCCCTATCACCGCGCACGACATCGAAACCGCGGCCGGCATCACCGGCAAGGCTGGTTGATGCAGGCGGCGCGTTTCATCGTCGGCGTAATGGTAAAGGGCGTTTAGTAGCGGGCCTCCGCCCGCCAGCGCGCCGTCGCATTAGGCTTGCGCGGGCATGCGTACACCCAGACGGACGGCAGCGTGGGAGTGCTTGCCGCAGGTAATGAGGCGGCCTTGGATGCACTGGAAACATGGCCGCTGGCAGGGCCCGCCAGCGGCTGAGGTCGCGCCCGTGATGCGCACGCCCTGCATGGTTCCGTCGACTGAAGACTTTGTAACTGGCTGAGCTTGCGTCACCTCAGCAATGCAACAGAGTTGGGTTGCCTCGCCGATATCATTGTCAACGCGATGAGGCGTTCAGGGGAATGCAATGGCCGCTCCAACGCAAGATCACAACAATGGGCACGACCAGTCTGCACATCGCGGCAATCGCCAGTTGGCGCAGTTCGCGCCGTGGCTGTATCTCAGTGTTCTGCTGGGTAGCGGCTGGTTGCTGTTTTTGCAACCGCAGACCCGCGTCTTACAGTCTAAGCAGGCGGCCACCAGCTGGCTGCTGGCCTGGATCTTCGGCGGCATCGTGATCGGTGCGCTGCTGTGGAGCTTGCGTTTGGCGCGCCTGAGGCTGGGCCGGTCCTCGGCGAGCTATCCCCTATCGGCACGCTTGCCCGATTCGTGGACCGATGCCTACGCGGCGTTGTTGCGTCCGGCCACCGCTGCACCGGTCGCGATCAAGCCTGACCCGGCCGGCGCCCAACGTGGCGCGATCTGGCACCGCTTCGGCGATGGCATGCTCAGCGTAGAAATGTTCGACCCCAATGACGCCAGCCGGGCACCTTGGGATGGATTGGATGCTCAGGCATGTATCGCCCGCCTGGACGAGCTGCGCCCTGCCTGGCAGATCGCGTCGGCCAACCGCGCGTTGCAGCAAGAGCGTCGCTACTGGCTGGATGTGGTGCTGTCCTTGCTCGACCACGGCGTGATGCGCCCGCTGCAGGATGGCTATCTGCCCGACACCGCGGAACTGCGCACCGAACGTTTTCTGCTCGGCGCCGATGCCGGCCCGATCGTGCTGGCCGACGTGCCGGCGTTGTTCGCGCGCCGTCTGGCGCTGGCCATTAGCGCCATGCCGGCCCCGCAGCGCGATGCCGCCAGCGTGCAATGGCGCCTGTTGCAGCAACTGCATGCGCTGGTCGCCGAAGGCCGCACGTTGGACGAGCGCTCGCATGTCATCCAGGTGCTGGCATGGAACCCGGACGTTGACCTGGACCAAGTCGAAGTGGCTTACATCCTGGCCGCCGAATATCGCGAAGGCATGCGCGATTGGTTGCGTCGCGCCGCGCTGGTGCGGCTGCCGGACAGCGCGTTGCGTCTGGACGAGATGCTGCTGTCGTCCTGCAGCCCGCTTGGGCCGCAGGCCGACGACGTCGATTACATGGAGGCAATGCGTCCGTTGCATCGCGGTTTCATGCAGCTATTCAGTGAGCGCCTGAGTCAGTTGGTGCTGCAAGCGGAGCAGGCCGAACGTCAGGCCGGCCTGCAGCCACTGCCGCGTGCAACCGCGGCCAGCGACGGAGTTTCTCAGGACTGGCCGGCGTAATCGTCGATCGGTTTCAGCACGCCGTACTGTTCTTTGTGCAGCTCGCTTTGCAATGGCGGCAGTTGCACCAGCTCTTCGGGCATCGAGGTGTCCGGGAGCCGATCCAGCAGATCGCGGATCAGGCTCAGCCGGCCGCGCTTCTGATCGTTGAAATCGACCAGCGTCCACGGCGCATAGGGCGTGTGCGTCACTTCGAGCATGCGTTCGCGCGCGGCGGTGTAGTCGTCGTATCTGGTGCGCGACTGCACATCGACCGGCGACAGTTTCCAGCCCTTCAGCGGATCTTCGTGGCGCTCGGCGAAGCGCTTTTCCTGCTCGGCCTGGTCTACGCATAACCAGTATTTGAACAGCAGGATGCCATCGTCGACCAGCATCTGTTCGAAACGCGGCGTCTGCTGCAAAAACGCCGCGTACTGCGCGTCGGTACAGTAGCCCATCACCCGCTCCACGCCGGCGCGGTTGTACCAGCTGCGATCCATCAGCACCAATTCACCGCCGGCCGGCAGATGCGTCACGTAGCGCTGGAAATACCACTGCGTGCTTTCGCGATCGCTGGGCTTGGGCAACGCCACCGTCCGGCATTGGCGCGGATTGAGATGGCTGACGATGGTCTGGATCACACCGCCCTTGCCGGCGGTGTCGCGGCCTTCCACCAGCACCAGCGCGCGCTGATTGGTGTGGCGCAGCCAATGCGCCATGCCGACCAGTTCCAGCTGCAGCGGCTCCAGCAACTTTTTGTAAGCCTTGCGTTTCAGGTGCGACATGGGCGTTCCGACAGCGATGGAACGCGCAGGCTATTCGCCCAGGCGTGGACGCAATGTCGCCAGATTGCAGGGCTTGGTGCGTGCATCTAATTGCGCACGCACGATCTTTTCCCACGCTGTGCGGCAGGCCGGCGTGGAGCCGGGCAGGCAGAATACAAAGCTGTGATTGGCCAGCCCCGCAAACGCACGCGATTGCAGTGATGAGGTGCCGATTTCTTCCACACTGATGGCGCGGAACAATTCGCCGAAGCCGGGCATGGTCTTGTCCAGCAACGGCGTGATTGCCTCTGGCGTGCTGTCGCGGCCAGTGAAACCAGTGCCGCCCGTTATCAGGATGCCGTTGACCTGCGTATCGGCAATCCAGCCCGAAACGATCGCCCGCATACGGTAACGATCGTCCGGACACAGCGCACGCTCGTGCAGAACATGACCTTCGTGGATTAGGGCCTGGACCAGATAATCGCCGGAACGATCATCGGCCAGCGTACGGCTGTCGGACACCGTCAGCACGCACAGTCGCAAGGGAATGAAGTCGAGATTGGAAGGCATGCCGCCAGCCTAGCGAGCCTGGACGATCGGGTACAGCACAACGGCGTGAAACCGCCGGTGCAACAAGTCCACTCCTAATCTCCCAACCAACCATGCTCCCGCGCCACCTCACCCACCAACTCCGCCAAATCGTCCGCAAACCCGTCCATATCGAACAACCCCGACTCGCGCCGACGCTCCGCCACCCGCTCCCGCAACGCAACCAACGCCCGCAGATTACCCGCCACCTCCACCGCTTTGGCAACAAACGCAACGTCATCAGCCACATTCATCTCATCCAACCCCAGATGGTGATTCAAACTCCCAGCCACCCGCGCAGCAAACGCTTCACCTGGCGTCGTCAACACCGGACACCCCGCCCACAACGCATCCGATGCCGTGGTATGCGCGTTGTACGGATGCGTATCCAAAAATAGATCCGCATGCCGATAGCGCGCCAGATACTGCGGATGTGGCAACTTCGGCATGAACACCAACCGCTGCGCCTCTACGCCTTGCGCCTGCGCCGCCGCACGCAACCGCGCATCGGCCTGACCCGGCCCCGACAACAACCACAGCACGCTGTCCGGCACCGCGCGCAACACCGCCAGCGTGCGCGTCATGCTGCGTGGATTGAGCTTGTAACTATTGTTGAAGCAGCACAGCACCACACCGTGCTCAGGCAAGCCGCACTCGACGCGCGAGGGTGGTTCGGCAACCACGCGCGAGGTATCCGACGGCTGGAACGCGCGGCTCAAGCGCACCACCTTTTCGCTGTAAAACGGCTCCAACGACGGTGGCAACGCAAACCCATCGCCCAGCACATAGTCTATCCACGGCGCACCCGAAGTGCCCGGATACGCCAGCCAGTTCACCTGTACTGGCGCCGGCCGTAACGCAAACACTTCCGGACGCCCGCCACCGCCCCAGCCGCGCAGATCGAACAATAGATCGATGCCCTGATCGCGGATGTGGTGCGCAGTGGCCAGATGCCCCAGCGCAGTGACATCGTGCAAGGTCGTGGCTTGCGCCAGGCGCGTACGAATCTCGCTGCGATCGTCATGGCTGGTCGCAAACAGGTGCAGTTGTAATTCCGGCTGACGCCGTTGCAGCGCTTCCAATAGCGCTACCGTCAGCAAGCCGGTGGGATGCGCACCGAAGCCATTGGAGACGAAGCCGATCCGCAATGCACCCTGGCGGCGCACTGTTGTTGGCCAAAGCGGGCGTAGAACCGAGGCGATCGCCTGCGCACGCGTCCGTGCACAGGCCAGTTGTTCGGCGGCATTGGCGTCTTCGCTCAAGAAGGCGAACGGCTCCACCGCCGCAGCGCCTTGCGTCACCGCAGCGCGCACCTGCGCGGAGAGCGCATCCAGCCCAGGCCAGTTGCACAGACGGCGTTGCCAGTTGAGCAACTGCGCAGCGATGTACGGCTCCTCGGGCAGCAACTGATGCGCGCGTGTATATGCGGCTGCCGCCTCTTCGGCTTGGCCTGCGTCTTCCAAGGCATGCCCAAGCCACAACGCAATACCTGGATGGTGCGGCACAAGATTGGATGCCCGCAGCAGCAACAAAGCCGCTTCGGCATGCCGCTGCTGCGCCCAGCGCACCCGACCCAGCCGTGCGACCGCTTCCGGATGACCCGGATGCAACATCAGTGCGCGTTGCACCGCAGCTTCGCCGGCAGCAATCGCGCCCATGCCCAACTCGGCATCAGCCAGCATCAACCAGGCCACGAAATCGCCGGGTTGCCGTCGCACCGCCTCGCGCAGCTGCAACAGCTCGCGCGGAACCTGCGCACTCACGGGCTATCGCTCAACCGCGCCAGTTCGTCGGCCTGATGCTCGTGCAGCAGCCTCGCGATCAAGGCATCCAGATCGCCTTCGATGATATTGGGCAGGTCGTACAGCGTAAGCCCTTCGACACGGTGGTCGGTGATGCGGCCCTGCGGGAAGTTATAGGTGCGGATGCGCTGACTGCGGTCGCCGCTGCCCACCTGCAGTTTGCGCGTCTGCGCTTCGGCGGCGGCGGCCTTGCTGCGTTCGGCTTCCACCAATTGTGCCTTTAGCCTCTTCATCGCCTTGTCGCGATTGGCATGCTGGCTGCGCTCGGTCTGGCATTCCACCACCACGCCGCTCGGCACATGCGTGATACGGATCGCCGACTCGGTCTTGTTGACGTGCTGACCACCAGCGCCGGACGAGCGGAACGTGTCGACTTTCAGATCGGCTGGATTGATCACGATCTCTTCCACATCATCGGCTTCGGGAATGATCGCCACCGTGGCCGCCGAGGTATGGATACGGCCCTGCGATTCGGTCGCCGGCACGCGCTGCACGCGGTGAGTGCCGGACTCGAACTTCAGCCGCGAGTACGCGCCGCGCCCGACCACCCGCGCCACGACTTCCTTGTAGCCGCCGTGCTCGCCGGGGCTGTCGGATTCGATTTCCACCTTCCAGCCCTGGCGCTCGGCGTAGCGCGCGTACATGCGAAACAGATCGCCGGCGAAGATTGCTGCTTCGTCGCCACCGGTGCCGGCGCGCACTTCCAGAAACAGGTTGCCGTCGTCGCGCGGGTCACGTGGCACCAGCAGCAGTGCCAGTTGTGCATCGAGCTCTTCCAGACGCGCCTGTGCGGCGGCGATCTCTTCTTCTGCCAGCTCGCGCATCTCCGGGTCATTGCGCATGGCGTCGGCCGCGCTCAGATCGGCCTTGGCGCGTGCTTCGTCTTCCAGTGCCACGGCCACCGGCTCCAGCTGCGACAGTTCGCGCGACAACGTGCGGAACTTGTCGTTGTTGTTGACCACGTCGGGGTCGGAGAGCAGGTGCTGCAATTCTTCGCGGCGCTCGGCCAGCGCTTCGAGCTTACGGCGCAGGGTCGGCGTCATCAGTCCTCACGATTGGTGTAGCTAAAGGTGGATGTTGGTAACCCGGTTTTTCAGGGAATAGCCGGTCGGCCGCGTTGGTCAATTCCAGGTCGTTGTGGAGCGCCGCATCGCGCAGGGCGGCGGTCGGCGGATGCAGCAACCGGTTGGTCAGCGCATGCGCCAGTTGTTCAAGTACTTCGTCGGCCGGTTTGCCGCTATGCAATTGCTGGCGGGCTTTGGCCAGCAGTTCGTCGCGGGTACTGTCGCCGAACGCGCGTAGCCGCTTGAGCGGTGCCTGGCGCGCGTTGGCTTGCAAGGTTTCGACATAGCGCGCCACCTGCAGGTCGATGATCGCCTCGGCTTGGTCGGCCGCCTCACGACGGCCTCGGCAGTTGTCTTCGACCGCACGTTCCAGATCGTCCACCGTGTACAGGTAGGCGTCGCTCAGTTCGGCCACCGAGGCCTCGATATCGCGCGGCACTGCCAGATCGAACAACAGCATCGGCTTGCGTTTGCGCGCACGCAGCGCCTGCACCATCTGCACCCGGGTCACGATCGGCCCGCGCGCAGCGGTAGCCGAGAACACCACGTCGGCCTCGGCAAGATGGCGTTCCAGATCGGTCAGTGGCAGTGCATAGCCACCGTGTTGGCTGGCCAGCGTCTGTGCATGCGCGAGCGTGCGATTGGCGAACAGCAAACGGTGCACGCGGGCTTCGCTCAAATGCTTGGAGGCCAGCTCGATGGTCTCGCCGGCGCCGATCAGCAGCACTGTGGATTCGTTGAGCCGGGCGAAGGATTCCTGCGCCAGTCGCACTGCGGTGGACGCCACCGAGACCGGATTGGCGCCGACGCGTGTGTCGGTACGTGCACGCTTGGCCACTGAGAATGTCTGCTGGAACAACCGGTCTAGTCCACTGCCCAGCGCGCCATGCGCACGCGCCACGGCCCAGGCATCTTTCACCTGACCCAGAATCTGCGGCTCGCCCAGCACCATCGAATCCAGCCCCGTGGCAACGCGGAACAGATGGCGCACCGCCTCAGCTTCCTGGTGCTGATACAGATAACCGCTCAATCCAGGCGCATGCGTATCTAGCCAGATCACCAGGCTGCGCGGGTCATCGGCCATGGCATACAGTTCGGTGCGGTTGCAGGTGGACAGCAGCGCGACCTCGCTCACCTGCGGCAGCGCACGTAATGATTCAAGCGCGCGCGGCAACGCGTCACCTGCGAACGCCACGCGTTCGCGCAGGTCCACAGGTGCGGTCTGGTGATTCAGTCCGAGCACCCACAACGTCATTGTTCAGTTGCTTGCGATAAGCTGGCGGCCATTCAGGGCCCCATTTTACGGCCCGGTTGCCCCAGATGCCTGTATCGATTCGCATCCTGAGTGTTCTTTTGCTGGTAGCAGTCTCCGCCAGTTCCATCGCAGCACCCAAAAAAGCACTGCCCGCTCCTTCCCCAGGCAGCGCCGACACCACGTCGCTCGAACCCGTGCTCGCTGGCGAATTTGCCCTGCAGGCCGGGCAGTTGGACGCTGCCGCCCGCGCCTATCTGGACGCCGCCAAGGCCGAAGCCGACGACGCGGGGCTGGCCGAACGTGCCGCCCGCATTGCCATGCTGGCAAACGACGACCCGCGTGCCATCGAAGCTCTGGCGTTGTGGCGTTCCCGCGCGCCGTCGTCGATGTCCATGCGCAGCACCGAGGCCTCGCTGGCCCTGCGTCGCAACGATTTGCGCACCGCCCGCCGCGATTTGCTTGGCCTGCTCAAGGAGCCCGGCCCGCGCGGCTGGCGCTTCGCACTGATCGCCTTGGCCAACGGCGGGCGCGAGCCGGAAGCCTCGGCCGACGTGCTCGAAGACCTGGTCAAGGCCGGTGCCATCCCCAACCAGATCGAGGCATGGCAGGAGTTCGGCAGGCTCGCGCTGCGCATGGAGCGCCCGGCATTGGCCAAGCGCATCGTCGACGAAGTGGTGCGCCGCTTTCCCGAAGAACCGCGCGTGACCCTGTTGCATGCCACCCAGCTGCAGCAGGAAGGCAAGAACGACCAAGCCCTGACGCTGCTGAAGAATGTTGAACCGCGGGCGGTGAAAGATTCCGAGTTGCGTGGCGCGTTGGCCTTCGCCTACGACGCCATGGGCCAGACCGAAGCCGCTGCGCACGTGCTTTCGACCGGGCCCCAGGACACCCAGACCTATGGGTTGCGCGCCTCCATGCTTGCCAAGGAAAAGGATCGCACCGCGCTGGAGGCGCTGTACGGCGAGCTCAACAGCAGCGCGACCAAGCCCGACCCGGACCGGCGTCTACTGCTCGGCAAGATCGCCGAGTTCCTCAAGCGCTACGGCGAAGCCGTGGAGTGGTATCGCGGCGTGTCTGGCGGCCCGCAGATGAGCGAAGCGCGCTTGCGTGCCGCCGGTGCGCTGTACGAACTGGGCCGCAAGCCCGAAGCGCTTGCCGAAGCCCGTGCATTGCAAAGCGACGCTAGCGCTGACGACGACGCGCGTCGCGATGCCTACGTGCTCGAAGCCGAACTGCATCAGCGCGCCGACGATGCCCGGGGCGAACTGGATGCCTTCGAGCGTGGCCTGGCTGCCTACCCTGACGACAGCGCACTTTTGTACGCCCGCGGGCTGGCCTGGGAGCGGCGCGACGATGTTGCGCGCGCCGAGGCCGATCTGCGCAAGATCCTGGTTGCAGAGCCGGAAAACGTTGCAGCACTCAACGCGCTGGGTTACACGTTGGCCGATCGCACCACCCGCTACGAGGAGGCGCTGGCGCTGATTGACCGCGCCCGCACCACCGACCCGGATAATCCGGCCATCGTCGATAGCTACGGCTGGGTGCTGTATCGCATGGGCCGCACCAAGGAAGCACTGCTGCAATTGCGTCGCGCCTGGGCATTGGTCAAGGACCCGGAAATCGCCGCGCATGTGGGCGAGGTGCTGTGGGTCAGCGGCAAGCAGGACGAGGCGCGGCGCTATTTCGATGAGGCGCGCCGCATCGATCCCGATAACCGCGCGCTGCAACGCGCCGCGGAAAAGTTCGGCCTATGAGCAGTGCGATCCGGGCACTGGCCCTGAGCGGGTTGGTGCTCGTCGGGCTATCGGCCTGCGTCAGCATGCCGCGCGGGCAGGGCGGCGGTGCGGCTGCGGTTGAGCAGGTCTCCGATAGCGCCCGCCAGGCCGAAACCGCCCGCCAGGTATGGCTGCAGGCGCACCCGAACTGGTCGTTCCAGGGGCGGGTGGCGATCAGCAAGGACCGCAATGGCGGCAGCGGCCACATCGACTGGCAACAAGACGGCCCGCGCTACCGCGTGCAACTCAGCGCGCCGGTGACCAGGCAGAGCTGGGTGCTTACCGGCGACACCACCAGTGGTGCCGGGCGCCTGGAGGGGCTGGAAGGCGGTCCGCGCAGCGGTCCCGACGCCGAGCAGATATTGCTGGAAGCAACCGGCTGGACCATCCCGGTCAACCAGATGCCGGATTGGGTTCGCGCGCTGCGGATCGCGGACGCGGGCGCCGAGCGTGTCGATCTGGACTCCGCAGGCCGCCCGCGCACCGTGCAACAAGACGGCTGGACCATCGATTTTCTCGCCTGGGCGCCCGCCAACAACGGTCGGCCGGAGCTGCCGCAGCGCCTCGAAGCCCGCAATGGTGACGCCAAGGTGCGCCTGCTGGTCGATCAATGGACGGTTTCGCCCTGATGTCTGCACCGCAAGCGAGCTGGTCGGCGTGGCCCGCGCCGGCCAAGCTCAATCTGTTCCTGCAGATCACCGGGCGCCGCGCCGACGGCTACCACCTGCTGCAAACCGTGTTCCGGCTGCTGGACTGGGGGGACACCGTTTATCTTCGTTTGCGCAGCGACGGCCTGATCCGGCGCGTCGGCCGCAGTGTGCCGGGGGTGGCCGAGGACGACGACTTGGTGATCCGCGCCGCGCGCCTGCTGCAATCCAGCACCGGTAGCCAGGCCGGCGCTGACATCCGGGTCGACAAACGCATCCCCGCTGGCGGCGGCTTCGGCGGCGGGTCTTCGGACGCGGCCACCGCGCTAGTCGCGCTCAATGCCTTATGGAGCCTGGGCTCGCCGGTCGATGCACTGGCCGAATTGGGCCTGCGGCTGGGTGCCGACGTGCCGGTGTTCGTGCGCGGTCGCAATGCCTGGGCTGAAGGGGTGGGCGAACAGCTGACCCCGATGGCCCTTCCAGAGGCGGCCTACGTGCTGGTCGATCCGGGCGTTCACGTGCCTACGTCGTTCTTATTTCAATCACAGGAATTGACGCGGGATGCTGCGCCCGTGAAAATAGCGGACTTGGCTTCTGGTTCCCTGCTCGACAATGCGTTCGAGCCGGTCTTAAGGCGCCGCGAACCTGCCGTCGAGGCAGTATTCCAGGCGCTTTCCCGGATCGGGACGCCGCGTTTGACCGGGTCAGGGAGTGGGTGTTTCGTCGAGTTCGCCACGCGCGCTGCTGCAGAGCAGGCCTTGGCGCAGTTGCCGAATAGCCTGCGAGCGTGGGTGGTGGAGGGTGCAGCGCACTCGCCATTGCTCGATACACTGGACGCGATGAAGTTTTGATGCAGGGGCGTCGCCAAGAGGCCCAAGGCACCAGGTTTTGATCCTGGCATTCGTAGGTTCGAATCCTACCGCCCCTGCCAGTTTGTTGATGCAGATCTGTAGATGCAGATCTTTCTGCAAGAGCCGTAAATGCAGTTCCCTCTGTAAAACCCCGCACATCCGCTCATCCAGCTATGCGGGGATTGAACAAAAAGCCCGGCATTGGTTTGGCTTTAACCCGCTCCACCATCGACCCGCAGCTCTTAGCCGCGCCCGAGAGATCCCATGCAAGACCAACGTAATCTGCTGGTGTTCTCCGGCAATGCCAACAAGCCGCTTGCCCTGAGCATTTGCAAGGAGCTGGGCGTTCGCATGGGCAAAGCGCTGGTCACGCGCTTTTCCGATGGCGAAGTGCAGGTCGAGATTGAAGAAAGCGTGCGCCGGCAGGAAGTGTTCGTCATTCAGCCGACCTGCGCGCCGAGCGCCGAGAATCTGATGGAGCTATTGGTGCTGATCGACGCGCTCAAGCGCGCCAGCGCCGCGTCGGTCACTGCGGTGATCCCGTATTTCGGTTATTCGCGTCAGGACCGCCGCATGCGTTCCTCGCGTGTGCCGATCACCGCCAAGGTCGCCGCCAAGATGATTTGCGCGATGGAGGCTGACCGCGTGTTGACGGTTGATCTGCACGCAGACCAGATTCAGGGCTTCTTCGATGTGCCGGTCGACAACGTCTACGCCTCGCCGCTGCTGCTGGCCGACATCTGGCGCGCCTACGGCACCGACAACCTGATCGTGGTCTCGCCGGACGTGGGTGGCGTGGTGCGCGCGCGCGCCGTCGCCAAGCGCCTGGACGATGCGGATCTGGCCATCATCGACAAGCGCCGTCCGCGCGCCAACGTCGCCACGGTGATGAACATCATCGGCGACGTGCAGGGCAAGACCTGCGTGCTGGTCGACGATCTGGTCGATACCGCCGGCACTTTATGTGCGGCCGCTGCAGCGCTCAAGCAGCGCGGCGCCCTCAAAGTCGTGGCCTACATTACCCACCCGGTGCTGTCCGGCCCGGCGGTGGACAACATCAACAATTCGCAACTCGACGAGCTGGTGGTCACCGACACGATTCCACTGAACGAAGCGGCGCGCACCTGCGCCAAGATTCGTCAGCTGAGCGTGGCCGAGCTGCTAGCCGAGACCATCCGCCGTATCGCCTTCGGCGAGTCGGTGAGCTCGCTCTACGTCGACTGACGCCGCATTCGGCGTCTGGATCTACCAGGCGCTGCAATCTGTCTCTCCTGGTCGCGGGTGAGACGTTTAATCGCCGCGAGGCGATATTCCAAAACAGGTAGTCAAATTCAATGGTAAAGACACATGAAATCAAGGTCGAGCGCCGCGCGAACGAGGGGAAGGGTGCGAGCCGCCGCCTACGTCGCGCTGGCGTCATTCCGGCCATCGTTTACGGTGGCGAACTCGAACCGGTCAGCATCCAGCTCAACCACGAGCAGATCTGGCTTGCCCAGCAGAACGAGTGGTTTTACTCGTCTATCCTAGACCTGAACCTCAATGGCGAGATGCAGCAGGTGCTGCTGCGTGACATGCAGCGCCATCCGTTCAAGCAGCTGATCATCCACATCGACTTCCAGCGCGTCAGCGCTAACGAGACGCTCAGCGCCGCCGTGCCGCTACATTTCATCAATGAAGCGACCTCGCCGGCTGGCAAGTCGAGCGACGTGGTTGTTACCCATGAACTCAACGAAGTCCAGGTGGTCTGCTTGCCGAAGGATCTGCCGGAGTTCATCGAAGTCGACCTTGGTGCTCTTGAAGTGGGTAACGTGATCCACTTGTCCGAGCTCAAGCTGCCGGCCGGCGTTGAAATTCCGGAGCTGAAGCTGGGTAAGGAGCACGACGTGGCTGTAGTCGCCGCCAAGCACGTGCGCATTGAAGAAGACGCTGCCGGTGAAGAAGGCAGCGAAGGCACCGAAACCAAGTAATCCGTTGGCCGATCTCTCGCATTGCGCGAGGGATCGGCTGCGGTGACTGGCATGTCTGCACTTGGCCTGATCGTCGGACTCGGGAATCCCGGTCCGGAACACGCGCAGACCCGGCACAACGCCGGGTTTCGTTTCGTCGATGCCATTGTCGAGCGCAGCGGCGCGCGCTGGGCGTTGGACGGCAAGTTGTTCGGAGAGACCGCCAGGGTCGACATCGCGGGACGGCGGGTCTGGCTGCTCAAGCCGGCCACCTTCATGAATCTCAGTGGCAAATCGATTACCGCTGCGTTGCGGTTCTGGAAGATCGAGCCGGAGCAGCTGCTCGTCGCACACGACGAACTGGACCTGGCACCGGGTACGGCGCGGTTCAAGTTCGACGGTGGTCACGGTGGCCAAAACGGCTTGCGCGACACCATTGGCCTGCTCGGGCACGGCAAATTTCACCGTTTGCGCATCGGTATCGGTCATCCAGGCCACAAGGACCGTGTGGTGCCCTGGGTGCTGGGGCGGGCAGGGCGCGACGACGATGCAGCGATCGGCGCTGCAGTGGACGCTGCCATTGACGTACTGCCACTGGCGATGGATGGCAATTTCAATGAAGCGATGAAGCGCCTGCACACAAACAGGAATGCGTGATTGGGGAGTGGGGATTTGCAGCCGCGCGGCGTGACGAATCTCCAATCCCGAACCCCAAATCCCGGATGTGACCCATGGGTATCAAATGCGGCATCGTCGGTCTGCCCAACGTCGGCAAGTCGACCCTGTTCAATGCGCTAACCAAGGCCGGCATCGCTGCGGCCAATTTCCCGTTCTGCACCATCGAGCCGAACGTCGGCATCGTGCCGGTGCCGGATCTGCGCCTCAATCAGCTGGCAGAGATCGTCAAGCCGCAGAAGTTGATCCCGACTGCGGTCGAGTTCGTCGACATCGCCGGTTTGGTCGCCGGTGCGGCGAGCGGTGAAGGGCTGGGCAACAAGTTCCTGGCGCATATTCGCGAAGTCGATGCGATCACCCACGTGGTGCGTTGCTTCGAGAACGACGACATCATCCATGTGAACAACAAGATCGACCCGATCGCCGATATCGAAACCATCGATACCGAGTTGGCGCTGGCCGATCTGGAGAGCGTGGAAAAGGCGTTCAATCGTGCCGAGCGCAGCGCGAAGGGCGGCGACAAGGAAGCTGCAGCACGTAAGCCGGTGCTGGCCAAGTTGCAGGCTGCGCTGGCCGATGGCAAGGCAGGGCGCGCAGCCGGTCTGGATGAGGAAGAAAAGGCGTTGGTGCGCGATCTGTTCTTGTTGACACTCAAGCCGGTGATGTACATCGCTAATGTGCTCGAGGACGGCTTCGAAAACAATCCGCATCTAGACGCGGTGCGCGCGCACGCTGCAACCGAAGGTGCCGAAGTGGTGCCGGTCTCGGCAGCGATCGAAGAAGAACTGTCCCAGCTCGACGACGAAGACCGTGACGCCTTCCTGGCCGATCTGGGTCTGGACGAGCCGGGATTGAATCGCGTCATTCGCGCTGCCTACAGGTTGCTTGGCCTGCAGACCTACTTCACCGCAGGCGTCAAGGAAGTGCGCGCATGGACGATCAAGGCCGGTTCCACCGCACCGCAGGCTGCGGCAGTGATCCACACCGATTTCGAAAAGGGCTTCATTCGCGCCGAGACGATCGGCTTCGATGACTTCATCAAGTACCGTGGTGAAGCCGGTGCGCGCGATGCGGGGCGTCTACGTCTGGAAGGCAAGGAATACCGCGTCCAGGAAGGCGATGTGCTGCATTTCCGCTTCAACGTTTGACCGGTCGCGCGTTGTCCCTGCGGTTGCGCGTCTTCTAGCGGTGACGATTGGCTGAAGATTTTTGTTGACACTTAGGTGTGTCCCGCAACAAAATAATGGGCTGCTTCAGCCTGAACCGAATTCGCGTCACTGCGCACCGGTCCGGTAGTAAAAGCTGGAGGGATACCCAAGCGGCCAACGGGGGCAGACTGTAAATCTGCTGGCTTACGCCTTCGGTGGTTCGAATCCACCTCCCTCCACCAGTTTTACGTTGTATCACGCAGTTCCCGGCGCGGGAGTAGTTCAACGGTAGAACCTCAGCCTTCCAAGCTGATGGTGCGGGTTCGATTCCCGTCTCCCGCTCCATTGAACGCAAATGCGTGTCATAATACAAAACTACGCTCACGTAGCTCAGTCGGTAGAGCACCTCCTTGGTAAGGAGGAGGTCGAAGGTTCGATTCCTTTCGTGAGCACCATTGCCCAATCGTCTTCAACTCCAAACGATTACCGAGACACGCACCCATGGCAAAAACTAAATTCGAGCGCACCAAGCCGCACGTGAACGTCGGCACCATCGGTCACGTTGACCATGGCAAGACCACGTTGACCGCTGCGCTGACCAAGATCGGTGCCGAGCGTTTCGGTGGTGAGTTTAAGGCGTACGACGCGATCGACGCGGCGCCGGAAGAGAAGGCGCGCGGCATCACGATTTCGACCGCACACGTCGAATACGAATCTCCGAACCGTCACTACGCGCACGTCGACTGCCCCGGCCACGCCGACTACGTCAAGAACATGATCACTGGTGCGGCGCAGATGGACGGTGCGATTTTGGTCTGTTCGGCTGCTGACGGCCCGATGCCGCAGACCCGTGAGCACATCCTGCTTTCGCGTCAGGTCGGTGTGCCGCACATCGTCGTGTTCCTGAACAAGGCCGACATGGTCGACGACGCCGAGCTGCTTGAGTTGGTCGAAATGGAAGTGCGTGAGCTGTTGAGCAAGTACGACTTCCCAGGCGACGACACTCCGATCATTCACGGTTCGGCGCGTCTGGCACTGGATGGCGATCAGAGCGAAATCGGCGTGCCGGCGATTTTGAAGCTGGTCGATGCCCTCGACACCTTCATCCCGGAGCCGACTCGCGACGTTGATCGTCCGTTCCTAATGCCGGTCGAAGACGTATTCTCGATCTCTGGCCGCGGCACCGTGGCGACCGGTCGTATCGAGCGCGGCGTCATCAAGGTTGGCGACGAAATCGAAATCGTCGGTATCCGCGCCACGCAGAAGACCACGGTCACAGGCGTGGAAATGTTCCGCAAGCTGCTGGACCAGGGTCAGGCGGGTGACAACGCCGGTCTGCTGCTGCGTGGCACCAAGCGTGACGACCTGGAGCGCGGGCAGGTGCTGTGCAAGCCGGGTTCGATCAAGCCGCACACCGAGTTTGAAGCCGAAGTCTACGTACTTTCCAAGGATGAGGGGGGCCGTCACACACCGTTCTTCGATGGCTACCGTCCGCAGTTCTTCTTCCGCACCACCGACATCACTGGCGCTTGCAAGCTGCCGGAAGGCGTGGAGATGGTGATGCCGGGCGACAACGTGAAGATGGTCGTGACCCTGATCAATCCGGTCGCGATGGACGAAGGTCTGCGTTTCGCAATTCGTGAAGGCGGTCGTACCGTCGGCGCCGGCGTGGTTGCAAAGATCCTTAAGTAAGCAACTGCTTCCAGCCGCCTTCCGGCGGATGGATTCAAACGAAGGCGGGCCGGCTGAACCTCGGTCCGCCTTCGTTGTAATAAGGTTTGCGGTAAACGAGTACATACGCCAGTAGCTCAATTGGCAGAGCAGCGGTCTCCAAAACCGCAGGTTGGGGGTTCGAGTCCCTCCTGGCGTGCCACTCCTCTTTCCGGCCCAGCGATTCGGGTCAGATCGGTAACTAGAGCCGGATGAATAGCAAAATCGAACCTTCTAAAAGCGCGTCTGCTGCTAGCGCTGATATCGTGAAATACGTCATCTCCGCGCTCCTGGTGGTTGCGGGGTTGTTTGTCTGGTTTTGGTTTTCTGCACCTGAGCGAGCCAGCCAGCTCGGGGTCTGGACGCCGCAATTGCGTGCGTTGGCCGTGATCGTGGGGCTGGTGGCGGGTGTGTTTGTATTTTTGGGGACCGGCAAAGGCCTGGAAACCCGCGAATTCATGTCCGAATCCAGGTTCGAGCTTCGCAAGGTGGTCTGGCCAACGCGCCAGGAAGCCATCCGCACCACCTGGGTCGTGATTGTTGTTGTGATCATTCTGAGTTTGCTGTTGGGCGGCTTCGACTTTGTCATCCAGAAGCTCACGCAGTGGTTCCTGGTTCGGTGAGGAGAATCAAGCAGTGAAGCGTTGGTATGTCGTTCACGCCTATTCAGGCTTCGAAAAATCCGTTGCGCAGGCATTGCGCGACCGAATCGTGCGAACCGAAATGGAAGACCGTTTCGGCGATGTTCTGGTGCCGACAGAAGAGGTCATCGAAATGCGTGCCGGCCAAAAGCGCCGGTCTGAGCGCAAGTTTTTCCCCGGCTATGTGCTGGTGCAGATCGAGACGCACGAAGAGGCCGGTATCCCGCGCATTGACAATGAAAGCTGGCACTTGGTGAAGGAAACTTCCAAGGTGATGGGCTTTATTGGCGGCACCGCTGATCGCCCTTTGCCGATTCGTGACGAAGAAGCTGATGCGATTCTTCAGCGTGTGCAGGACGGCGTTGAGAAGCCGCGTCCAAAGGTGTTGTTCGAGCCAGGTCAGATGGTGCGTGTCACCGATGGTCCGTTCAACGACTTCAATGGCGTAGTGGAAGAAGTCAATTACGAGAAGAACCGGCTGCGGGTTGCCGTGCTCATCTTTGGCCGTTCCACGCCGGTGGAGCTCGAATTCGGTCAGGTCGAGAAGGGCTGACCTAGGTCGGGTGCCGCCTAGGCGCCCGTACCAAATACTGTTATAGTGCCCGGCTGATTGATTTGGTAAATCGCAAGGAAACAATGGCTGCCGCATGGTGGCCATATGCGTGTGGTCAAAAACGTGAAGCCGGGACGCGTGATTTCCCGGTCCGATGGGGAGCCTGCAGTTAAGGCGCTAGCACCCGGAGAGTATCGAAATGGCTAAGAAAGTAGTTGGCTACATCAATTTACAAGTCAAGGCCGGCCAAGCCAATCCTGCGCCGCCGGTCGGCCCTGCACTGGGTCAGCGCGGTCTGAACATCATGGAGTTCTGCAAGGCGTTCAATGCCGCCACGCAGAAGCTGGAGCCGGGTCTGCCGACGCCGGTGATCATTACCGCCTATTCCGACCGTACCTTCACCTTCATTATCAAGAGCACCCCTGCCAGCGTGTTGCTCAAGAAGGCAGCAGGTATCGCTTCCGGCTCCAAGCGCCCCAACACTGACAAGGTGGGCAAAGTGACGCGCAAGCAGCTGGAGGAAATCGTCAAGGTGAAAGAGGCTGATCTGACCGCTGCCGAGATGGAAGCGGCTGTGCGTACGATTGCGGGCACTGCCCGCAGCATGGGTTTGACGGTGGAGGGCTAAGATATGGCACAGAGCAAGCGCGTTAAGGCCATTGCGGCTGCTGTCGTTCCGGGCAAGACCTATGCCTTCGAAGACGCAATCAAGATCCTAAAGAATGTGGCCAAGGTCAAGTTTGTCGAGTCGATCGACGTTGCTGTGCGCCTGGGTGTGGACGCCAAGAAGTCCGACCAGCAGGTGCGCGGCTCGACTGTGCTGCCGGCCGGTACAGGCAAGAGCGTGCGCGTTGCAGTGTTCGCACCGGCGGGCGCCAAGGCTGATGAAGCCTTGGCTGCAGGGGCCGAGGCAGTGGGCATGGACGATCTGGCCGAGAAGATGCAGGCGGGCGACCTGAGCTACGATGTGGTCATCGCCACCCCGGACGCCATGCGCGTCGTCGGTAAGCTCGGCACCTTGCTGGGTCCGCGCGGCCTGATGCCGAACCCCAAGGTCGGTACCGTGTCGGCGAATCCGGGTGAGGCGGTCAAGAACGCAAAGTCGGGTCAGGTGCGTTACCGCACCGACAAGGCCGGCATCATCCACTGCACCATCGGCAAGGCCAGCTTCGATGACGAATCGCTGAAGTCGAACTTGCAGGCGCTCCTGCTGGATCTGCTAAAGGCCAAGCCAGCCACTTCCAAGGGCACTTACCTGCAGAAGGTCTCAGTCAGCTCGACCATGGGTCCGGGCGTGACGGTAGACCAGTCGAGCCTGTCGCTCAAGTGATCTGTCGCGTCGGACCGCAAGGTTTGACGCGACATGTAGTACTGCATTTTTTTCGGCCCGGGTCACCGTGTGCTGGGAGTCCGTTCCCTCCTTTGGGGTAACGGGCATTTTGAAGGCGATCGCCGGCGTGTCCGGCGGTAGCCGTCAAAGACCGCAGGCGCGGTCAGCGCAGATCGACGACGGGCATGGATGCTCGCACTGGCAGGGAGTCGCCGTCGATGCAGCGGGATCGCTTAATTGGTTCGTATCGAACCGGCCGGCGTAGATGGTGTCGCCCTTCTGGAGTTTTCTGGTTACGCGCGTCTGGGGCATCCCGGGTCGAGCCCACTCCAGGTCTAGAACGGCCACCAACGGAACATCGGTCGATGTTCCCAGCACCCAGGATGGATGCTGCCCAGGACCGCAACCGGCAGGAGCCGTGAGCGGAGTAGTTTGAAGCCGAGGATTGGAGATTCGGCATTGGGGATTGGCAAGAGCGGCGGCATGGTTCTTGACGAATCCCGAATCGCAGATCTCTACTCACGGCTTTAACGGAGGAGTGCAATGGCTCTCAATCTGTCCCAGAAGCAAGAAGTAGTCGCCGAGCTGGCAGACATCGCCGCCAAGGCTCACTCCCTGATCGCCGCCGAATATGCTGGCACCACGGTCTCCCAGATGACCGCGATGCGCAAGCAGGCCCGCGAAACCGGCGTGTTCTTGAAAGTTGTCAAGAACACGTTGGTTGCGCGTGCCGTTGAAGGTACTGATTTCGCTGTCGCTGCTGACAAGCTGGTCGGTCCTTTGCTGTATGCGTTTTCGATGGAGGAGCCCGGCGCAGCCGGTCGCCTGATCAAGGAATTTGCCAAGAGCAACGACAAGCTGCAGGCCAAGGTCGTGTCTATCGGCGGGGAACTGTTCCCGGCTGGTCACGTCGACGTGTTGGCATCGCTGCCGACCCGTGACCAGGCCCTTGCCATGCTTGCCCGCGTGCTGTCCGAACCGGCTGCCATGTTCGCCCGTGCCGTCAAGGCTGTTGGCGACAAGCAGGGTGGTGGCGATGAAGCCTCCGCGCCGGTCGCCGAGACTGCCGAAGCTTGATGTCCTAGCGTTCGCTAGAACCCCATTCCAGAAAATTATTTAATAGGTAATCACAATGTCCCTTACCAACGAACAGATCGTCGACGCCATCGCCGAAAAGTCCTTGATGGAAGTGATGGAGCTGGTCAAGGCCATCGAAGAGAAGTTCGGCGTCTCCGCCGCTGCTCCGGTCGCAGCAGCAGCAGCTGGCCCGGCCGCCGTGGTTGAAGAGCAGACCGAATTCAACGTCGTGCTGGTTAACTGTGGCCTCAACAAGGTCGGCGTCATTAAGGCCGTCCGTGCCGTGACCGGCCTGGGCCTGAAGGAAGCCAAGGATTTGACCGAAGCCGGTGGCATCCTGAAGGAAAGCGCTTCGAAGGACGAAGCCGAGAAGATCAAGAAGGAACTGACCGAAGCCGGCGCGACCGTCGAAGTCAAGTAAGTAACACCTTGCATCGCCAGCGTTTCGCGGTGGTGCACTGAAGGCTGGGGGCGTAGAGCCCCCGGCCTTCGGCCGTTTCGGACGAGAATCGGGATTGGAGAATCGCAAATGCAAGCTTGCGTGCTTCCCCGATTCCCGGCCTCACCGAGTTGGTAGTTGGAAGTAGCGGGAGAAGGCGTGCTGGTGCCGGCAATACCAGCGACTTCCAACTGACAATTTTGTTATCTCAGGGCCGCCGCGATGTGGCCCCCGCAGCCTAGGGTGAAGACCTCATGACGTCTTATTCGTTCACCGAAAAAAAGCGTATCCGCAAGGACTTCGGTAAGCAGCGCTCGATTCTCGAAGTGCCATTCCTGCTTGCCATCCAGGTGGACTCCTACCGTGAGTTTCTGCAGGAAGACGTTGAGCCGAACAAGCGCAAGGACCTCGGCCTGCATGCCGCTCTGAAGTCGGTGTTCCCGATTTCCAGTTACAGCGGCAATGCTGCGCTGGAGTACGTTGGTTACAAGTTGGGTCAGCCTGTGTTTGACGAGCGGGAATGCCGGCAGCGTGGCATGAGCTATGGCGCGCCGCTGCGCGTGACCGTACGGTTGGTGATCTACGATCGCGAGTCGTCGACCAAGGCCATCAAGTACGTGAAGGAACAGGAGGTCTATCTCGGCGAAATTCCGCTGATGACCGGCAACGGCACCTTCATCGTCAACGGCACCGAGCGCGTAATCGTCTCGCAGCTGCACCGTTCGCCGGGTGTGTTCTTCGACCACGACCGTGGCAAGACCCACAGCTCGGGCAAGCTGCTGTATAGCGCCCGGATCATTCCGTACCGCGGTTCCTGGTTGGACTTTGAGTTCGACCCGAAGGATGCGTTGTTCACCCGTATCGACCGTCGTCGCAAGCTGCCGGTGTCGATCTTGTTGCGCGCGCTTGGGTACAGCAACGAAGAGATGTTGGCAGAGTTCTTCGAGATCAACACCTTCCACATCAACCCGGACGAAGGCGTGCAGCTGGAACTGGTGCCGGAGCGTCTGCGTGGTGAAACGCTGAACTTCGACCTGGCCGATGGCGACAAGGTCATCGTGGAAGCCGGAAAGCGCATCACTGCGCGTCACGTCAAGCAGCTCGAAGCCGCAGGTGTCGCCGCGCTGGCGGTGCCGGACGATTACCTGGTCGGCCGCATCCTATCACACGACGTGGTCGATGGTTCGACCGGCGAACTGCTGGCCAATGCCAATGACGAGATCAGCGAAGACCAACTGGCTGCGTTCCGCAAAGCCGGCGTCGATGCGGTCGGCACCTTGTGGGTGAACGATCTGGATCGTGGTCCGTACCTTTCCAATACCCTGCGTATTGATCCGACCAAGACGCAGCTGGAAGCGCTGGTCGAGATCTACCGCATGATGCGTCCGGGCGAGCCGCCGACCAAGGAAGCCGCACAGAACCTGTTCCACAACCTGTTCTTCACCTTCGAGCGCTACGACCTGTCTACGGTTGGCCGGATGAAGTTCAACCGTCGCGTCGGCCGCAAGGCAGTGCTCGGCGAGTCGGTGCTCTACGACAAGAAGTACTTTGCCGAGCGTAACGACGAAGAGTCCAAACGTCTGGTCGCCGAGCACACCGACACCTCAGACATCCTGGAAGTGATCAAGGTGCTCACGGAAATCCGCAATGGTCGCGGTGTGGTCGATGACATCGATCACCTCGGCAACCGTCGCGTGCGTTCGGTCGGCGAAATGGCCGAAAACGTGTTTCGCGTGGGCTTGGTTCGCGTCGAGCGCGCGGTCAAAGAGCGTCTGTCGATGGCGGAGTCGGAAGGTCTGACGCCGCAGGAACTGATCAACGCCAAGCCGGTCGCTGCCGCTATCAAGGAATTCTTCGGCTCTTCGCAGCTGTCGCAGTTCATGGACCAGAACAACCCGCTGTCGGAAGTGACGCACAAGCGTCGCGTCTCCGCACTGGGGCCGGGCGGTCTGACCCGCGAGCGCGCCGGCTTCGAAGTGCGCGACGTGCATCCGACCCATTACGGCCGCGTCTGCACCATCGAAACCCCGGAAGGCCCGAACATCGGCCTGATCAACTCCCTGGCCGTGTTCGCCCGCACCAACCAGTACGGCTTCCTTGAGACGCCTTACCGTAAGGTACTGGACGGCAAGGTCTCCGACGACGTCGAATACCTGTCGGCGATCGAAGAAAACGAGTACGTGATCGCCCAGGCGAACGCGCTGACCGACGTCAAGAACATGCTTACCGAGCAGTTCGTGCCGTGCCGGTTCCAGGGCGAGTCGTTGCTGAAGCCGCCGGCCGAAGTGCACTTCATGGACGTCTCGCCGATGCAGACCGTGTCGGTAGCAGCGGCGTTGGTGCCCTTCCTTGAGCACGATGACGCGAACCGCGCACTGATGGGCGCCAACATGCAGCGCCAGGCCGTGCCGACACTGCGTTCGCAGAAGCCGTTGGTGGGTACCGGTATCGAACGTGCGGTTGCGCGCGACTCGGGCGTGACCGTGAATGCCCTGCGTGGCGGCGTGATCGAGCAAATCGACGCGGCCCGCATCGTCGTCAAGGTCAACGAGGCAGAAATCGGCGGCGGTACCGATGCCGGCGTGGATATCTACAACCTGATCAAGTACACCCGTTCCAACCAGAACACCTGCATCAACCAGCGTCCGCTGGTAAACGTGGGTGACGTGATTGCGCGCGGCGACGTGCTGGCCGACGGCCCGTCCACCGACATCGGTGAGCTGGCGCTGGGTCAGAACATGCTGATCGCATTCATGCCCTGGAATGGCTACAACTTCGAAGACTCCATCCTGCTTTCCGAGCGGGTGGTGGAAGAAGATCGTTACACCACGATCCACATCGAAGAACTGACCTGTGTTGCACGCGACACTAAGCTGGGGCCGGAGGAAATTTCCGCCGACATCCCGAATGTGTCCGAGCAGGCCTTGAACCGTCTGGACGAAAGTGGCGTGGTGTACATCGGTGCGGAAGTGCGCGCGGGCGATATCATGGTCGGCAAGGTTACGCCGAAGGGCGAAAGCCAGCTGACGCCGGAAGAAAAGCTGCTGCGTGCGATCTTCGGTGAGAAGGCGTCAGATGTGAAGGACAGCTCGCTGCGTGTTCCCCCAGGCATGGACGGCACCGTCATCGACGTGCAGGTCTTCACCCGCGACGGCATCGAGAAAGACAAGCGTGCGCGTCAGATTGAAGAATCCGAAATCAAGCGCGTCAAGAAGGACTTCGACGACCAGTTCCGCATCCTTGAAGCAGCCATCTACGCACGTCTGCGCTCTCAGATCGTGGGCAAGGTCGCCAATGGCGGTCCGAACCTGAAGAAGGGCGACAACGTCACCGACGCGTATCTGGACGGCCTGAAGAAGTCCGATTGGTTCCAGCTGCGCATGAAAGACGAAGACGCTGCCGATGCCATCGAGCGCGCGCAGAAGCAGATCCAGGCGCACGAGAAGGAATTTGAAGTACGCTTTGCCGACAAGCGCGGCAAGATCACCCAGGGTGACGACCTCGCACCGGGCGTGCTGAAGATGGTCAAGGTGTTCCTGGCAGTGAAGCGCCGCATCCAGCCGGGCGACAAGATGGCGGGCCGCCACGGCAACAAGGGTGTGGTCTCCAATGTCGTGCCGGTCGAGGACATGCCTTACATGGCCACAGGCGAGCCGGTCGACATCGTGCTGAACCCCCTTGGCGTGCCGTCGCGTATGAACATCGGCCAGATTCTGGAAGTGCATCTGGGCTGGGCCGCCAAGGGCCTGGGTCGCAAGATCCAGCGCATGCTGGAAGCCCAGGCCGCGGTCAGCGAACTGCGCAAGTTCCTGGACGACATTTACAACCACGACAGCGCGATCAATGCACAGCGTGTGGACCTGTCGCAGTTCAGCGATGAGGAGCTGCTCAACCTGGGCAAGAATCTTATCGATGGCGTGCCGATGGCTACCCCGGTGTTCGACGGCGCCAGCGAACCAGAAATCAAGCGCATGTTGGAACTGGCCGACTTGCCGCAGAGCGGTCAGACCCAGTTGTACGACGGTCGCACCGGCGAAGCGTTCGATCGCAAGACCACGGTCGGCTACATGCACTATCTGAAGTTGAACCACTTGGTCGACGACAAGATGCATGCCCGCTCGACTGGCCCGTACTCGCTCGTCACTCAGCAGCCGCTGGGCGGCAAGGCGCAGTTCGGTGGTCAGCGCTTCGGTGAGATGGAAGTCTGGGCGCTGGAAGCCTACGGCGCGGCCTACACCCTGCAGGAAATGCTGACGGTGAAGTCCGACGACGTGCAGGGCCGCAACCAGATGTACAAGAACATCGTCGATGGTGAGCACGAGATGGTCGCGGGCATGCCGGAATCCTTCAACGTGTTGGTGAAGGAAATCCGCTCGCTGGCGATCAACATGGAACTGGAAGAGTGAGACATCGGGACTGGGGAAGGGTAACCCGGGACCGGAAAGTCGAAAGCCATGCGCTTTTGACTTTCCGGATCCCCGGTCCCTGGTGCCCGGTCCCAAACACGCCTTTTCTCCGTCCCATCTCAGATACGAAATTCCTCCGACCCGGAGACATCAAATGAAAGACCTGCTCAACCTCTTCAACCAGCAGCGCCAGACGCTGGATTTCGACGCGATCAAGATCGCGCTGGCCTCGCCTGACCTGATCCGTTCGTGGTCTTACGGTGAAGTGAAGAAGCCCGAAACCATCAACTACCGTACCTTCAAGCCCGAGCGTGACGGCCTTTTCTGCGCCGCCATCTTCGGGCCGATCAAGGACTACGAATGCCTGTGCGGCAAGTACAAGCGCATGAAGCACCGCGGTGTGGTCTGCGAAAAATGCGGGACCGAAGTCACCTTGGCCAAGGTGCGTCGTGAGCGCATGGGTCATATCGACCTGGCCTCGCCGGTCGCGCATATCTGGTTCCTCAAGTCGCTTCCTTCGCGTATCGGTTTGATGCTGGACATGACCCTGCGTGACATCGAGCGCGTGCTGTACTTCGAAGCCTACGTGGTTACCGAGCCTGGCCTGACCCCGCTAGAGCGCCGCCAGCTGCTGACCGAAGAGCAGTACCTGACCGCACGTCAGGAGTACAACGACGATTTCGACGCCGCGATGGGTGCCGAGGCTGTCTATGATCTGCTGCGATCGATCGATCTGCAGTCGGAAG
Organism: Xanthomonas fragariae; assembly: GCF_900183975.1. Taxonomy (NCBI): domain Bacteria; kingdom Pseudomonadati; phylum Pseudomonadota; class Gammaproteobacteria; order Lysobacterales; family Lysobacteraceae; genus Xanthomonas; species Xanthomonas fragariae. Next base: position 3,147,401 of record NZ_LT853882.1, on the reverse strand, counting down.
TGACCCGTTTGCGCGAAGAAATCGCCAGCACCGGTTCGGAAACCAAACTTAAGCGCCTCACCAAGCGCATCAAGCTGATCGAAGCCTTCCTGGAATCGGGCAACCGCCCTGAGTGGATGGTCATGACCGTGTTGCCGGTGCTGCCGCCGGATCTGCGTCCGCTGGTGCCGTTGGATGGCGGCCGCTTTGCGACCTCGGATCTGAACGATCTTTACCGCCGCGTGATCAACCGCAACAACCGGCTGCGTCGTCTGCTCGAACTCAATGCGCCGGACATCATCGTGCGCAACGAAAAGCGCATGCTGCAGGAATCGGTGGATGCGCTGCTGGACAACGGCCGTCGTGGTCGTGCCATCACCGGCACCAACAAGCGTCCACTGAAGTCGCTGGCCGACATGATCAAGGGCAAGCAGGGTCGGTTCCGTCAGAACCTGCTCGGCAAGCGCGTGGATTACTCTGGTCGTTCGGTCATCACCGTCGGTCCGTATCTCAAGTTGCATCAGTGCGGCCTGCCGAAGAAGATGGCGCTTGAGCTGTTCAAGCCGTTCGTGTTCGCCAAGCTGCAGCGTCGCGGCCTAGCAACCACTATCAAGGCTGCCAAGAAGCTGGTCGAGCGCGAAGAGGCTGAGGTGTGGGACATCCTCGAAGAAGTCATTCGCGAGCATCCGGTGCTGTTGAACCGTGCGCCGACCCTGCACCGTTTGGGCATCCAGGCGTTCGAGCCGGTGTTGATCGAAGGCAAGGCCATCCAGCTGCATCCGCTGGTGTGTACGGCATTCAACGCCGACTTCGACGGTGACCAGATGGCTGTCCACGTGCCGCTCTCGCTGGAAGCCCAGCTGGAAGCGCGTGCGCTGATGATGTCCACCAACAACATCCTGTCGCCGGCTAACGGCGAGCCGATCATCGTGCCGTCGCAAGACGTGGTGTTGGGCCTTTACTACATGAGCCGCGCGCTCGAGAACAAGAAGGGCGAGGGCATGGTGTTCGCCAACACCAGTGAAGTGAAGCGCGCCTACGACAACCGCGTGGTGGAACTGCACGCCAAGGTCAAGGTCCGCATCACCCAGGTGGATGTCGAAGCCGACGGCAAGCGCAGTAGCGGTACCTCGATCGTGGACACCACGGTCGGTCGAGCGCTGCTGAGCGAAATCCTGCCGGAAGGTCTGCCGTTTCAGCTTGCCAACACCGAGATGACCAAGAAGAACATCTCGCGTCTGATCAACTCCAGCTATCGTCTGCTCGGCTTGAAGGACACCGTCGTGTTCGCCGACAAGCTGATGTACACCGGCTATGCCTACGCAACCCGAGCAGGCGTGTCGATCGGCATCGACGACATGCTGATCCCGGACGAGAAGAAGGGCATCCTCACCGAGGCAGAAGCCGAAGTGCTTGAAATCCAGGAGCAGTATCAGTCCGGTCTGGTTACCGCTGGCGAGCGTTACAACAAGGTCGTGGACATCTGGTCGCGTACCAGTGAGCGCATCGCCAAGGCAATGATGGACACTATCGGTACCGAGAAGGTGGAAAACGCCAAGGGCGAGACCATTGACCAGAAGTCGATGAACTCGCTCTACATCATGGCCGACTCCGGTGCCCGTGGTAGTCAGGCGCAGATCCGTCAGCTGGCCGGTATGCGCGGCTTGATGGCGCGTCCGGACGGCTCGATCATCGAGACGCCGATCAAGGCGAACTTCCGCGAAGGCTTGAACGTGCAGGAGTACTTCAACTCCACCCACGGTGCCCGTAAAGGTCTGGCCGATACCGCGCTGAAGACTGCCAACTCGGGTTACCTGACCCGTCGTCTGGTCGACGTGGCGCAGGACGTGGTGATCACCGAAGTCGATTGCGGCACCGTCGAAGGGTTGATCATGACCCCGATCGTGGAAGGCGGCGACGTGGTCGAGCCGTTGAAGGAGCGCGTGCTGGGCCGTGTGGTGGCCGAGGACGTATACTTGCCCGGCAACGATGAAGAGCCGATCGTTACCCGTAACACGCTGCTCGATGAAGCGTGGGTGGCGAAATTGGAAGAGGCCAGTGTGCAGTCGGTGAAAGTGCGTTCGACGATTAGCTGCGAGTCGTCGTTCGGCGTGTGCGCACGTTGCTACGGTCGCGATCTTGCACGTGGTCACCAGGTCAACATCGGTGAAGCGGTCGGCGTCATCGCCGCACAGTCGATCGGTGAGCCAGGTACCCAGCTCACCATGCGTACGTTCCACATCGGTGGTGCGGCATCGCGTGCGGCTGCGGTTGACAACATCACGGTCAAGACGACCGGTTCGGTGAAGTTCAATAACCTCAAGTCGGTGGCGCATGCCAGTGGTGCGCTGGTCGCTGTCTCGCGTTCTGGCGAACTGTCCGTGCTCGATGGCCATGGCCGTGAGCGCGAGCGTTACAAGCTCCCGTACGGCGCCACTATCACCGTCAAAGACGGCGATGCGGTCAAGGCCGGGCAGGGCGTTGCCAACTGGGATCCGCATAACCACCCGATCGTGTCGGAAGTGGCCGGTTTCATCCGCTTCATCGACTTCGTCGACGGCGTCACCGTCATCGAAAAGACCGACGAACTGACCGGTCTAGCCTCGCGCGAAATCACCGACCCGAAGCGTCGCGGTGCACATGCCAAGGAACTGCGCCCAATCGTGCGCATCGTCGATGGCAAGGGCAATGATCTGACGATTCCGAACACGGATCTGCCGGCTCAGTACCTGTTGCCGCCGCGCTCCATTGTCAACCTGCAGGACGGCGCTGCCGTCGGCGTGGGCGACGTGGTTGCCAAGATCCAGCAGGAAGCGTCCAAGACTCGCGACATCACCGGCGGTCTGCCGCGTGTTGCCGATTTGTTCGAAGCACGCAAGCCGAAGGATCCTGCGATCCTGGCCGAGCGCTCGGGTATCATCAGCTTCGGCAAGGACACCAAGGGCAAGCAACGTCTAATCATCAAAGATACCGATGGTTCGGAACACGAAGAGCTGATCCCGAAGTACCGCCAGATCATCGTGTTCGAAGGCGAACACGTGACCAAGGGCGAAACGGTCGTAGACGGCGAGCCGAGCCCGCAGGACATCCTGCGTCTGCTGGGTGTCGAGCCGTTAGCCGCGTATCTGGTCAAGGAGATCCAGGACGTGTATCGCCTGCAGGGCGTGAAGATCAACGACAAGCACATCGAGGTGATCACGCGCCAGATGCTGCGTAAGGTTGAGATCACCGACCAAGGCACCAGCAAATTCCTCAACGGCGAGCAGGTCGAGCGCCAGCGCGTCATCGAGGAGAATGCCCGCCTCATAAAGCGCAACGAACTGCCGGCCAAGTACGATCCGGTGCTGCTGGGTATCACCAAGGCCTCGCTGGCCACTGAGTCATTTATCTCTGCAGCGTCGTTCCAGGAGACCACCCGCGTGTTGACCGAGGCTGCTGTGCGCGGCACCCGCGACAACCTGCGCGGTCTGAAGGAAAACGTGATCGTGGGTCGGCTGATCCCGGCCGGTACCGGTCTGACGTACCACGCCGGACGTCGCAAATCTTCGGGTCTGACCGACTCGGAAATGGAAACGCTGTCGGGCAAACCGACGGTGGTCGAACCGGTCACAACTGTGGCCGACGCTGGCGCGGACGAGGATTAAGTGCTCCGGCGACGGTCGCAAGACCGCCGTAAGCCAAGCGAAAAGCAGGGCAGGGAGGCCCTCCGTTTTCCGGCCTTCGGATGGGTCAGTGGTTTCAGATTCCGTGAAGTTGACGAAGTTTTGTCTTGCTAGCTATACTTCTTTGTCTCGGCGGGCCGTTTTTCGGCCTGCCTTTGTTTTCGTGCAAGGCCGTCTCGGCCTCTCAATCAGAAGAATCAACTGATGACGACGATCAATCAGCTGGTCCGCAAGCCTCGGCAAGCGACCACCTACAAGAGTGCCTCCCCGGCACTGGACAAGTGTCCGCAGCGCCGTGGCGTTTGCACACGCGTCTATACCACTACTCCGAAGAAGCCGAACTCGGCCCTGCGTAAAGTCGCCAAAGTGCGTCTGACGAATCAGGAAGAGGTCATCAGTTACATCGGTGGTGAAGGCCACAATCTGCAGGAGCACTCCGTGGTCCTGATTCGCGGTGGCCGCGTCAAGGATCTTCCTGGTGTGCGCTATCACACCGTCCGTGGTTCGCTGGACGCCGCCGGCGTCGCAAAGCGTCGTCAAGGCCGTTCCAAGTACGGCGCCAAGCGCCCGAAGAGCTAAGGAAATACTCCAATGTCCCGTAAAGGTTCTACTCCGCAGCGCACCGTCCTGCCTGATCCAAAGCATGGCAGCGAAACCATTGCCCGCTTCATCAATATGGTGATGCAAAGTGGCAAGAAGTCGGTTGCTGAGAAAATTGTCTATGGCGCGATGGACGTCATTGGCGAAAAGAATCCGAATGCCGTCGAGCTGGTGCAGAAAGCACTGGACAACGTGGCCCCGGCTGTCGAAGTTAAATCGCGTCGCGTTGGTGGTGCTACCTATCAGGTGCCCGTCGAAGTGCGCTCCTCCCGTCGCATGGCGCTGGCAATGCGCTGGTTGATCGAGTCTGCGCGCAAGCGTGGCGAGAACACCATGCCGCGCAAGCTCGCTGCAGAACTGCTGGATGCCTCGGAAAGCCGTGGCGGGGCGGTCAAAAAGCGCGAAGAGACGCACCGTATGGCGGAGGCAAACAAGCCATTCGCACACTACCGCTGGTAACCTCGGGGGCCTTGGTAACGGGGCCCTTCAGCACTGTCTGAGTGCTGTTTGCGACGCATCTTGCGTCGCATCCAATCCGAAGGCCGCCGAAAGGCGGCGTTCGGCCATCCGAAATTCAAGAAATTGAGAGGCTCCCCGTGGCCCGCACCACCCCTATCGAGCGTTACCGTAACTTCGGCATCATGGCTCACATCGATGCCGGCAAGACCACCACCTCCGAGCGCATCCTGTTCTACACCGGTGTCAGTCACAAGATCGGCGAGGTCCATGACGGCGCTGCAGTAATGGACTGGATGGAGCAGGAGCAGGAACGCGGTATCACGATCACCTCTGCTGCGACCACCGCGTTCTGGTCGGGTATGGACAAGTCCATGCCGCAGCACCGCTTCAACATTATCGATACCCCCGGGCACGTCGACTTCACCATCGAAGTGGAGCGCTCCTTGCGCGTGCTCGACGGTGCGGTGTTCGTGCTGTGCGCCGTCGGTGGCGTGCAGCCGCAGTCCGAGACCGTGTGGCGTCAGGCCAACAAGTATTCCGTACCGCGGATGGCGTTCGTCAACAAGATGGATCGTACCGGTGCCAACTTCGACAAGGTCGTTGAGCAGCTGAAGGCTCGTCTTGGTGCCTACGCCGTGCCGATGCAGGTGCCGATCGGCGCTGAAGACGGCTTTGAGGGCGTGGTCGACCTGTTGAAGATGAAGGCGATCCATTGGGATACCGCGTCGCAGGGGACCACTTTCGAATATCGCGATATCCCGGCCAATCTGGTCGAGATCGCGACCGATGCGCGTGCGTTCATGGTTGAAGCTGCTGCCGAAGCCAGCGAAGGCCTGATGGATAAGTACCTCAACGAAGGCGACCTGACCGAAGAAGAGGTATTGCTGGGTCTGCGCGAGCGCACCCTAAAAGTCGAGATCGTGCCGGTATTCTGTGGTTCGGCGTTCAAGAACAAGGGCGTGCAAGCCATGCTCGACGGCGTCGTGCAACTGCTGCCGTCGCCGGCAGACCGCCCGCCGGTGGCGGGTATCGACGAAGACGAGAAGGAGGACACTCGCCCTGCGACCGATACTGCGCCGTTCTCGGCGTTGGCGTTCAAGATCATGACCGACCCGTTCGTGGGCTCGCTGACGTTCTTTCGTGTCTATTCGGGCACGCTGAACTCCGGCGACCAGGTCTACAACCCGGTCAAGTCGAAGAAAGAGCGGGTGGGCCGCATCCTGCAGATGCATTCCAATAATCGCGAAGAGATCAAGGAAGTGCGTGCCGGTGATATCGCCGCTGCCGTAGGTCTGAAGGACGTCACCACCGGCGACACGCTGTGCGCGCAGGATCGCCTCATCACCTTGGAGCGCATGGTGTTCCCGGAGCCGGTGATCTCGATGGCGGTGGAGCCGAAGACCAAGTCTGATCAGGAAAAGATGGGTATGGCCCTGGGCCGTTTGGCGCAGGAAGATCCCTCGTTTCGCGTCAAGACCGACGAAGAATCCGGCCAGACCATCATTTCGGGCATGGGTGAGTTGCACCTGGACATCATCGTCGACCGTATGCGCCGCGAGTTCAATGTCGAGGCCAACGTCGGCAAGCCGCAGGTGGCGTACCGTGAAACGATCCGCAAGTCCGACGTCAAGTCTGACTACAAGCATGCCAAGCAGTCCGGTGGTAAAGGTCAGTATGCTCACGTCGTGATCGAGTTGTCGCCGATGAGCGAGGAAGATCGCAAAAACGACAGCGTCAAGGACGACTTCCTCTTCATTAACGATATTACCGGCGGCATTATTCCGAAGGAATTCATCCCCTCGGTCGAAAAGGGTCTGCGCGAAACGATCACCAGTGGTCCGATCGCCGGCTTCCCGGTGGTGGGCGTGAAGGTCAAGCTGGTGTTCGGCTCGTACCATGACGTCGACTCGTCGGAAATGGCGTTCAAGCTGGCCGCGTCGATGGCGTTCAAGCAGGGCTTCGCGAAAGCCAGCCCGGTGCTGCTGGAGCCGATCATGAAGGTCGAAATCGTCAGCCCTGAGGATTACCTGGGTGACGTGATGGGCGACGTGAGCCGCCGTCGTGGCGTGTTGCAGGGTCAGGGCGACAGCCCGTCGGGCAAGATCGTCAACGCGATGATTCCGTTGGGCGAGATGTTCGGTTACGCGACTTCGCTGCGCTCTATGAGCCAGGGTCGTGCGACGTTCTCGATGGAATTCGACCACTACGAAGAGGCACCGACCAACATCGCCGACTCCGTCACCAAGAAGAGCTGAGTTCGCTCAGCTGCTTCACGAAATTTTCCAATCAGAGGTTAGTACGTCATGGCAAAAACTAAATTCGAGCGCACCAAGCCGCACGTGAACGTCGGCACCATCGGTCACGTTGACCATGGCAAGACCACGTTGACCGCTGCGCTGACCAAGATCGGTGCCGAGCGTTTCGGTGGTGAGTTTAAGGCGTACGACGCGATCGACGCGGCGCCGGAAGAGAAGGCGCGCGGCATCACGATTTCGACCGCACACGTCGAATACGAATCTCCGAACCGTCACTACGCGCACGTCGACTGCCCCGGCCACGCCGACTACGTCAAGAACATGATCACTGGTGCGGCGCAGATGGACGGTGCGATTTTGGTCTGTTCGGCTGCTGACGGCCCGATGCCGCAGACCCGTGAGCACATCCTGCTTTCGCGTCAGGTCGGTGTGCCGCACATCGTCGTGTTCCTGAACAAGGCCGACATGGTCGACGACGCCGAGCTGCTTGAGTTGGTCGAAATGGAAGTGCGTGAGCTGTTGAGCAAGTACGACTTCCCAGGCGACGACACTCCGATCATTCACGGTTCGGCGCGTCTGGCACTGGATGGCGATCAGAGCGAAATCGGCGTGCCGGCGATTTTGAAGCTGGTCGATGCCCTCGACACCTTCATCCCGGAGCCGACTCGCGACGTTGATCGTCCGTTCCTAATGCCGGTCGAAGACGTATTCTCGATCTCTGGCCGCGGCACCGTGGCGACCGGTCGTATCGAGCGCGGCGTCATCAAGGTTGGCGACGAAATCGAAATCGTCGGTATCCGCGCCACGCAGAAGACCACGGTCACAGGCGTGGAAATGTTCCGCAAGCTGCTGGACCAGGGTCAGGCGGGTGACAACGCCGGTCTGCTGCTGCGTGGCACCAAGCGTGACGACCTGGAGCGCGGGCAGGTGCTGTGCAAGCCGGGTTCGATCAAGCCGCACACCGAGTTTGAAGCCGAAGTCTACGTACTTTCCAAGGATGAGGGGGGCCGTCACACACCGTTCTTCGATGGCTACCGTCCGCAGTTCTTCTTCCGCACCACCGACATCACTGGCGCTTGCAAGCTGCCGGAAGGCGTGGAGATGGTGATGCCGGGCGACAACGTGAAGATGGTCGTGACCCTGATCAATCCGGTCGCGATGGACGAAGGTCTGCGTTTCGCAATTCGTGAAGGCGGTCGTACCGTCGGCGCCGGCGTGGTTGCAAAGATCCTTAAGTAAGCAACTGCGGTTCGTCGGCTTGGGCCATCGGCGTAGCAAGGAGGGGTCGGCGTAAGCCGGCCCTTTTTATGGCCTGCCGTCGTTGAGCGAAAGTGTCCATGCGTCAGCAAATGTGCAGTGGTAGGTGCTTGCATCCGTAAAAACCCATCGCTATAATGCGCGGCTCGGTGTCCCTGGGTAGGGCCCTGAGTTACAGCGAAAAGAACGGCAGGACGCCGCTCGTGTTCGCCGGACCGGGAAGGTCGCGTTGCATAGAGTGTTCAGCAATTCACATGTTGTTGACGGTGCTCTTGTTGCGCACTATAATTTCCCGTCTGGGCAGGCCGGTTTACCGGTCTGCCCCAGTTTTTGGGCGGAGGAAACGCCCTCGTCGACAGGACGCACGACGACTTCATCAACGTCAGGAATATAGGGGCAGGTATCCCAGAGGCCTTGCCCGTCGCTCTTTTAACGAAGGAAGCTTCCGTCATGTCGGAACAAAAGATCCGGATTCGGTTGAAGGCGTACGATCATCGTTTGATCGACCGTTCGGCCAGCGAGATCGTCGAAACGGCTAAGCGGACCGGCGCGCAAGTGCGTGGCCCGATCCCGCTGCCGACCAAGATCGAACGTTACACCATCCTCGTATCCCCGCATGCCGACAAGGATGCTCGTGACCAATACGAAACCCGCACGTTCAAGCGTGTGCTCGATATCGTCGACCCCAACGACAAGACCGTGGACGCGCTGATGAAGCTCGAGCTCGCGGCTGGTGTCGACGTCCAGATCAAGCTGACCTGAGGACTACGACCATGACGAAGAAATATTCGTTGGGCTTCGTGGGCCGTAAGGCCGGTATGAGCCGCGTCTTCACTGAAGATGGCCGCTCGGTACCGGTCACGCTGATCGAAGCAACTCCGAACCGCATCGCGCAGATCAAGACCGTCGAAGTCGATGGCTACAGCGCAGTGCAGATTACCGTTGGCGCCCGTCGTGCCGCGCTGGTCAACAAGCCGGCTGCAGGTCACTTCTCCAAGGCAAAGGTGGAAGCAGGTCGCGGCCTTTGGGAATTCCGTGTTGAAGATGCGCAGCTCGGCGACTTCGCCGTAGGCGGCGAAATCAAGGCGGACATCTTCGAGGTCGGCCAGAAGGTCGACGTCCAGGGCGTCACCAAGGGTAAGGGTTTCCAGGGCACCATCAAGCGCTACAACTTCCGTATGGGCGATGCAACTCACGGTAACTCGCTGTCGCATCGCGCGCCGGGTTCGTTGGGTCAGCGCCAAACCCCGGGGCGCGTTTTCCCGGGTAAGAAGATGTCGGGCCACATGGGCGCCGTGCAGCAAAGCACTCAGAATCTGGAAGTGGTCAAGGTCGACGTTGAGCGTGGTTTGATTGCTATCCGCGGTGCCGTGCCTGGCGCAGCTGGTGGCGACGTGATCGTCCGTCCGGCGAGCAAGGCATAAGGAGAGATGACGATGGAACTCGTTATCACGGGTAGTAATAGTAAGGTCTCGGTCTCCGATGCCGTGTTCGGTCGCGAATTCAGCGAAGATCTTGTTCACCAGGTCGTCGTCGCTTATCGCAACGCCGGTCGCGCTGGTACCAAGGCTCAGAAGACGCGTTCTGAAGTTGCGGGCACGACCAAGAAGTCGAAGAAGCAAAAGGGCGGAGGTGCGCGTCATGGCGCGCTGACGGCTCCGATTTTCGTCGGCGGCGGTGTTACCTTCG